>JAWKMJ010000002.1:0-307543 GCA_041392305.1 Crocinitomicaceae bacterium | reverse complement strand
CCAAAAGACAGAAAGACGAACATTTTTTGATGGATGCCTTATCGTCCATTGCAAAAGGTAAAAAAATTACAGTTTCCACATCTGCCCCTCGAGGATGCAGTATTAAAAGAGTGAAATAACCCTCTCTTTTTAACACCCCTCTTTTTATAAGACTTTTACAGCCCGGAGTAATTTCTCAACTCAGGGCTTATTTTTGCTATAAAAAATTATGGAATTAGGCACTGTCGATTGGATTATCATAGGAAGTTTCTTTTTAATATCTTTGATTATAGGGATTTCTGTTTCCAAAAGCTCATCCAAATCAGCTGCAGACTTCTTCTTATCTGGACGTAGTATGCCTTGGTGGTTACTAGGCGTTTCAATGGTAGCTACAACTTTTTCAGCTGACACACCAAATCTTGTTGCTGATATAGTTCGAAAAGGAGGAGTAGCAGGAAACTGGGCATGGTGGGCATTTTTGCTTACCGGTATGATGACTGTTTTCATTTTTGCCCGACTTTGGAGAAAATCGGAATTGCTAACCGATCTGGAATTTTATGAATTAAGATATTCAGGGAAACCTGCCGCCTTTTTGAGAGGATTCAGAGCCATCTATTTAGGCTTCTTTTTCAATGTAGTGATTATGGCATCAGTATGTGTGGCCATGATTAAAATTGCTGGTATTTTACTTGGTTTTTCTCCTGTCGAAACACTGTTAATAGCCTCAGTTGTGACGGTGGTTTACTCTGTTTTCGGAGGTCTTAAAGGAGTTCTCATTACGGATTTCTTTCAGTTTATGATGGCGATGATCGGATCTATCTGGGCGACTATTTATATCCTTGACATGCCTGAGATTGGGGGAGTACAGGGGATTTTAGAGGATCCTTTTATTAAGGAGTCTGGGAAATTGGACATGCTACCTTCATTCAATAGCCCTGATATTTGGATTCCCCTCTTTCTTATTCCTATTGCTATACAATGGTGGAGTGCATGGTACCCTGGAGCGGAGCCTGGAGGTGGAGGATATATCGCTCAAAGAATGTTGTCCGCGAAAAATGAAAAGCACGCAACGGGAGCGACTCTATTTTTTAATTTAGCACATTATGCATTGCGTCCTTGGCCATGGATTTTGATCGCATTGGCCTCCATCATCTATTTTCCGATGCAAATGGATAAAGTAGATCGATTAAATATATCTGCCGAAGCTGTTTATTTTTTAGATGAAAACACAAATAATGAAGATCTGATTTATTTAAAAGAAGTTGCTGCTTTTCAAACTAATCAAAATTCAAAGAATGAAGATCTAGATCGGATCCATAACTATATTCTTGCTCATATCAATTCCTATCAAGTCCGATCACTTGCTTTCTTACTTAAATCAAAAACTAATGAAGAAAGTAAAAATGATCTTGAGAAAGCACCCAAATTATTAGATCTCGAATCGCTGGTTGCGTTACAATTGGAAAATCCTTCACTTCCAATAGATAAACTCGATCATGATGCTTCCTACCCCAGTATGATTAATCAGCTACCATCGGGCCTGAAAGGACTAATTTTAGCTTCTTTGATTGCTGCTTTTATGTCTACAATTTCTACCCATTTAAATTGGGGCTCGTCTTATCTCGTTAATGACGTTTATAAACGTTTTATAAACGTTTCTTCAACGGAAAAACAACTTGTTAATATCGGCCGAATATCCATCGTAATCCTAATGTTATTCAGTGGTTTACTCGCATTAACATTGGAATCTGCACTTGATTCTTTCCAACTTATTATTAAAATCGGTGCGGGAACAGGATTGTTATTCATTTTAAGATGGTTTTGGCCTCGAATTAGCGCCTATTCGGAAATTGCTGCAATGGTTTTCTCACTCATTTTTGCTTTGATCTTTCACTTCATGGATTTCGGATTTATTCCACCTGAATATGAAATTATTTATTCTACCCTTTTAACAACTTTGAGTTGGATTATTGTCACTCTGATAACACCAGGAACGGATAAAAATGTTCTGGATAAATTCAATGCTAAAATATTTGGCCAAGATAAATATACTCATTTCGGAACCAGAATTTTTGGAGCTATTGCCGGTATTTTAGGAATCTATGCAGCTCTTTTTGCAACCGGTAATTTTATTTATGGAGAAACCACCACAGCTCTGATTTTGGTCGTTTTATGCCTTATTAGTTTCAGCTCTATTTATCTACTGCGTAAAAAACTATTCTAACAATCTGATTTTCTTTCAGTTGTAGGCCTGTGATTTTAGACTAAAATATTTTGATCAAAAGGGATCTCTAAATTCCCTTATTTAGATTCAATATAAATAAAAAAGGATGTTTGTACTTGTCGCAATACAGGTTAAATTTGTTTGACTTTTTAAGGAGTAAATTACATTCTAAAAACTTACAAATTATGAGCAATTCTGCTTTACTAAAATCATCTCTAGCAAAGAAATATTGGATGTCGATTACTGGACTTTTTCTGATCTTGTTCTTGATTGGTCACCTTGCTGGAAACATTCCACTAATGTTTGAATTCAAACCAGAAACTGCCAAAGGTTTCAATGAATACGCAAAATTTATGTCTGAAAATCCTCTGGTTCAGATTGTAGCTTGGATCGTGAAAATCGCTATTCTCTTTCACGCTGTTGACGGGGTGTTGTTAACCATGCAAAACCAAAAAGCTCGCCCAGTTAAGTACAAAGTGGAAAATGCCAATGCAAACTCTAGTTGGTTTTCTAGATCAATGATGCCCATGGGGTTATTAATTTTTGCTTTTGTATCAATTCATCTTGTTAATTTCTGGGCGAAAATGCATTACGGAGATATGCCAACATACAAAGTTCGAGGTGAAGAATTCAATAATTTGTACGCTGTAGTAATTGACTTCTTCAAATATTCAGAATTGGCACTTCTCTGGATTGCTATTTATGTTTTAGGAATGGTGGCGCTTTCATTTCACCTTCTTCATGGTTTTTCAAGTGCCTTCCAGTCAGTTGGATTGAGACATAAAAAATATACACCCATCATTCATAAAGTAGGTATTGCATTCGCGATTATCGTACCTCTTCTATTTGCGATCATCCCAATTTGGATTCATTTTGGTCTGGAAGTAAACGAAGATCTACTCAAAGCAATGCTCAAATAATCGTGAACTGAAAAAATTTTGGAAAGATGACAAAACTAGATGCTAAAATACCAGAAGGTCCTTTAAAAGATAAATGGACAAATCACAAAAACAATATTCGCCTGGTTAACCCAGCTAACAAAAGATTAATTGACGTAATCGTTGTTGGAACTGGTTTGGCTGGTGGTGCTGCCGCTGCTTCCCTTGCTGAAATGGGATACAGCGTGAAGGCTTTCTGCTTTCAGGATTCTGCCAGAAGAGCGCACTCGATTGCAGCTCAAGGGGGAATTAACGCAGCTAAGAATTACCAGAATGATGGTGACTCAATTTACAGATTGTTTTACGATACTGTAAAAGGAGGAGATTATAGATCCAGAGAAGCGAATGTATACAGATTAGCAGAAGTTTCTGCCAATATCATCGACCAGTGTGTTGCTCAAGGAGTGCCTTTTGCAAGAGAATACGGTGGTTTGCTTGACAATAGATCTTTTGGTGGGGTTCAGGTTCAAAGAACTTTTTATGCTAAAGGACAAACAGGTCAACAGTTATTGCTTGGGGCATATTCTGCTTTATCAAGACAAGTTGGTAAAGGAAAAATACAAATGCTTTCTCGTCATGAAATGATGGAATTGGTAGTAGTTGATGGTAAAGCAAGAGGGATTATTGCCCGAAACTTAGTAACTGGAGAAATTCAAAGACATTCAGCCCATGCTGTTTTAATTGCTTCAGGAGGATATGGAAATGTATTTTACTTATCTACCAATGCCATGGGATCAAATGGTTCAGCAGCATGGAAAATTCATAAAAAGGGAGCTTATTTCGCAAATCCTTGTTATACTCAAATTCACCCAACCTGTTTGCCTAGAACTTCAGAGCATCAGTCTAAATTGACTTTGATGTCTGAGTCTTTAAGAAACGATGGTCGTATTTGGGTTCCTAAGAAAATGGAAGATGTGGAAGCGATCCGATCTGGAGCTAAAAAACCAAAAGATATTCCTTCTGAAGACAGAGATTATTATTTGGAAAGAAGATATCCTGCATTTGGAAACTTGGTTCCTCGAGATGTTGCTTCAAGAGCTGCTAAAGAAAGATGTGATGCCGGTTTTGGTGTTAATAAAACTGGTGAGGCGGTATTCTTGGATTTTGCTTCAGCCATTGAACGATACGGTAAAGAAAAAGCCATTCAGGATGGTGAGGATACCAACAATATGGAATTGGTAAGAAAACTTGGTAAAGAAGTTGTAAAAGCCAAATATGGTAACTTGTTCCAGATGTATGAAAAAATTACCGATGACAACCCGTATGAGACACCAATGAAAATTTATCCAGCGGTACACTACACTATGGGAGGTATTTGGGTAGATTATAACTTGATGACAACAATTCCTGGATGTTATGCGCTAGGAGAAGCTAATTTCTCCGATCACGGTGCAAACAGATTAGGAGCTTCTGCTTTAATGCAAGGTTTGGCGGATGGTTATTTTGTTATCCCTTACACAGTTGGCGATTATTTAGCTGATGATATTCGTACGGGAGCAATTCCAACAGATTCGAAAGAATTCGATGAAGCTGAAAAAGAAGTTCAGGACAGAATTAACAAGTTAATGTCCATCCAAGGTTCCAAATCAGTAGATAGTCTACACAGAAGACTTGGGAAAATCATGTGGGAATACTGTGGAATGGCAAGAAATGCTGAAGGATTAAAAACAGCCATCTCTCAAATTCGAGAATTAAGAAACGAATTCTGGTCAGATGTCAAAATCCCTGGTAAGGCAGATGGATTGAATCCTGAACTTGAAAAAGCACTTAGAGTAGCAGATTTCATGGAATTAGGAGAATTAATGTGTAAAGATGCTCTAGAAAGATCTGAATCTTGTGGGGGGCACTTTAGAGAGGAATCTCAAACAGAGGAAGGTGAGGCAATGAGAAATGATAAAGACTTTACTTTTGTATCGGCTTGGGAATATACAGGTGATCCTTCTGAAGCAAAACTTCACAAAGAAGAGTTGAAGTACGAAAACATTGAATTAAAAACTAGATCTTACAAGTAGTAAGACCAAAATATCTAAGAGTTATGAAATTAAACTTAAGAATTTGGAGACAAGACGGACCGAAAGACAGCGGTCGATTTGAAAATTATACGGCGGAAAACGTATCTCCAGACGAATCATTCTTAGAAATGCTGGATGAAGTCAATGAGAAATTGGTTGCGGAAGGCAAAGATCCTGTAGCTTTTGATCACGACTGTAGAGAGGGAATCTGCGGAATGTGCTCCATGTTTATCAATGGGGAAGCTCACGGACCTGATAGAGGTGTTACTACTTGTCAGTTACACATGAGAAGATTCAAAGATGGAGACACAATCACAATTGAACCTTGGAGAGCAGCAGCTTTTCCAGTAATTAAGGATCTTGTGGTAGACAGAACCGCATTCGATAGAATCATTCAGGCGGGAGGATTTGTTTCTGTAAATACTTCAGGAAATACACAAGATGCGAACTCACTTCCAGTTCCAAAGGCAGATGCTGACAAAGCATTTGATGCTGCTACTTGCATTGGATGTGGTGCTTGTGTAGCTACTTGTAAAAACTCCTCAGCAATGCTTTTTGTTTCTGCAAAAGTTTCTCAATTGGCTTTATTGCCTCAAGGGAAAGTAGAAAGACAGGAGCGTGTTTTGAACATGGTTGAAAAAATGGACGAAGAAGGATTCGGTAACTGTTCCAATACAGGAGCTTGTGAAATCGAATGTCCTAAAGAAATCTCTTTAGACAATATCGCAAGAATGAACCGAGAGTATTTAAGAGCCTCTCTTTCTTCAGAAAAATAACATTGAATTTCAGATAAAGAAAAAGGTCGCCAAATGGTGGCCTTTTTTTGTTTCCTCCTATATTTGACACATGAAACTTTCAGCTTTAAAAAAGAACGAATCCGCCTTCATCGATTCACTCGATCTATTATCAGAAACAGAACAAATTCGGTTAATAGAAATTGGTGTTCTACCAGGAAAATCAATCCGAAAGATTCAAGAAACCATCTTGAAAGGACCTATCTCATATGAAATTGAGGGGAATATTGTAGCGCTTTCAAAAAAGGATGTTGAAAAAATAGAGATCCAGAAAAAAGAAGCCTAAGCAAGTAACTGATAAGTAATAAAACTTGTGAAGTAGGCAAAGATGGTCATAAATCCTAACTGAATCATAGGCCATTTCCATCCATTTGTTTCTCTTTTGACAATCGCAATAGTACTCATACATTGAAGTGCAAAAACAAAAAACACCAACAAAGAAGCCGCATTTGCCTTATTTAAAACCGTTTTTCCAGTTTTAGGATTGATTTCCGTTTGAAGTCGGTTTTGCAATTCACTTATTTTTTCCACATCATCTCCATTTCCATAGATAGTTGAAACTGTTGCAACGAAGACTTCTCTAGCAGCAAAAGAGGTAATTACTGCAATCCCTATTTTCCAATCAAATCCCAAAGGTTCAATTACTGGTTCAATGAATTTTCCAATGATTCCTGCATAGGAGGACTGTAATTTTTCAGACTGAACTAAGTTCTTTAAATCTTCATTATTTGGATTCATTTCCAGTTGAGCTGCATGAGCCTTCTCAATTCTATCCATGCGATCAGCGGGACCATAAGTTGTGAGAACCCATAACAATACAGAAATCGCTAAAATGATTTTCCCTGCTTCAAATACAAATGTTTTTCCTTTCGAATACATGGAAACAAGTGCATTTCGCCATCTAGGAACTCTATAAATTGGCATTTCCAGTACAAACAAGTTATTTGAACTATTCTTAATCAAAAACTGCAAAACAAAAGCTATGATCAATGCTATGAAGAGACCAAGCATATACAAACCAAACATAAATAATCCTTGCAAGTGAAATACTCCACCAACAATCTCATCCGGAACGATAAAGGCAACTAGAAAAACATATACCGGCAAACGAGCAGAACAGCTCATAAAAGGGGTGATAAAAATCGTAATCAGTCTCTTTCTTTCGTCTTCAATATTACGAGCCGCCATGATAGCAGGAATGGCACAAGCAAAACCACTAACAATTGGAACAACTGATTTTCCACCTAAACCTACTCTTGTAAGTAAAGAATCCATCAAGAAACTAACTCTGGACATATATCCTGAATCTTCCAAAATGGTAATAAAGCCAAATAAAATCATGATTTGAGGCAAGAAGATGACCACGCCCCCAATCCCAGCTAAAATTCCTCCTGTAATAAAGTCATTAAAAAATCCTGGAGGCAGTGCTTCTGCAGTTTTTTCTGTCAACCATGCAAAACCAGAATCAATCCAGTCCATTGGGTAAGACGCCAACCAAAATACCGATTGAAACATGACAAAGAAAATGATCATCATGGCTAGATAACCCAAAACTTTGTGTGTTAAAATAGCATCTAGTTTATGAGTAAAACTTAGATCTATCTTCTTGCGATCTTTAAATACTTCCCGGATTCTCGCTAAGCGATGATTTAAATCTGCAAGTTCTCTTTTATTCAATTCTGGATTTACTCGATCTTTTGATTTTTGAAGTCTAAAAGTTCGATAAGTCGAATGCTCTGCATCAGATTTAAAGAAGGAATCCTGAATTGGAAGGTGTTCTCTTTCAATTGCAAGTTTTAATTCCTTCACTCCTGTTCCTTTCAGCAGACTCATGACCACTACTTCAGAATCTGAAAACAAATGTTGGATTCGCATCACACTTTTTCCAATTTCATTTTCTTCTAAAAGATCACTCATATTCAAAACGAATAGAATGGGAATCCCTAAATCAGCTACTTGACTGGCTAAAATAAGGTTTCGTTCTAAATTGGAAGCATCACAAACATAAATGGCATAATCCGGATAAAGATCACTCTCTGGATCCAATAGAAAACGATTGACAACTACCTCATCTTCCGAAATTGGATTTAAACTATAGGTTCCAGGTAAATCAATTAGAAGATATTTCTCTCCTTTATCTGACTTGTAAGTCCCTGTTTTCTTATCGACTGTCACCCCAGGATAATTACCCACCTTTTGATTCAATCCAGTAAGTAGATTGAATATGGATGTTTTCCCACAATTGGGATTTCCTATGAGCGCAATTCGTTTCATTTGGTTAAAGAATCGGCTAAAATAAAATTAATCGTACGGTTCTAAAAATGGAAAAAAGAAATATGAAGATACATATAGAGTGATATGGCAGAAATGGAAATTGTAAAATCCATGATACCAGAGTAATAGAGCTCTTTTCGGCTAGGTGTAGAAAAAAGGCATAATAGGGCAAAAATACCGTAAATAAGGGATAAGAAAATGGAATAATTTTGAAGTAAAAGGGAAAGAATCACAAAGGCTACTCCAATGAGCACGAAAGATAAGATACGTGAAGCCTTCACTCCTATCAATTGAGGAATTGTTTTGTAATCTTCTTCATCATAATCAATATCCCGAATATCAAAAGGAATCGTAATCGCCAGAATAAAAATAAAGTTGTAGAGCAAAAGAAGCCAGTCTTCCTTGTCTGGATGAAAATTATCCAAAGTGAGGGCAAAAATGGTAACAGACCAAACAAAAGCGATCCAGAAAATCTTTGTCCCTGGAATGCTGCGCAGATTTCCTAATTTAGATTGATAAGAATATAAAAAGGAAATGACTCCTAATCCGCCTAACATAAAAATTCGATCGAAACTAAAAAGTAAGGTAAGTGAGCCTACCGTCAAACCCGAGAATATAATCAATATCCTGATGCTTTTTTCATTGGAATTAATCCATCGGTGCCGAGCATTTTCCAAATTTAACTTTTGATATCCCATCTTGTGCATACGCTGGAGATTATACATGAAAAGAGTGGAAAAAAAGATGAATCCAATAGAAACCAGATCATTGGGCATCCCTTTTAGTTGAAAGGCAAAAAAGAGTAGTGCCGCAGCACCTACCGAGATCACTATATTTGAAAAAACCAGATGTTGTATCCAACGAATCACCCTAGTTCTTCTTGAATAAATAATAAGATAAATAGCCTAACCCAAGTCCGGCAAAACCTCCACCTAACTGCCAAAAAAGTCGCTTCGATCTTGAAATCCTGTGATATCCCCATTTAAAATGCGGGTCTGCATACAAATGAAGTCTTCCCACTTGATTCCTTCTAATTTTAAACCTAGGGATTGAAATAACCGCAGTAAGTACGACAGGAACAAAAAGTGGAAAATATGACGGTTCCGACCCAAAAAATCCTGGTTTGAAATTTTTATCCGGATTGTCGGCATTAATTTGATCTGCATTTTTTTTTGTCAGATAAGTGTCGAACAAAACAGCCCCATAGGATAAACTGAATGTCATTGCAGCTAACCAATAATGATCTTTGTAATTTTCGCGAGCGTCTAATTCTCCAAAAACAAAGTTTTTCATTTCAGGTACAGTAAAATGATTCCCAATCAAAGTATCGTAAACGTAGAGAACAGATCTTTCCCCAGAATACTTCTGGTATTCATAGATTCGATCATTCTCAATAAACCCGATTTTTTCTTTCCTTTTTTTATTGAATTGGAAATAATCCCATCTAATTTCATCTACATCTGTAATATTGCAAGGGAATTGTTTTCCATTTTGGAGTAAGATCGTATCTCTATTCTCTTGAGAAAAAGAAAAATAATGAACTGACAGAAAAATTCCTGTCATCAAATTTGAAATAGCATCGATCTCATACTAGCGAAATTAAGCAATATCTTTCATTAATAACAATTAGGAATCCCACAATCGAAGGAAATAAAATAGGTCATTCCTTATTAATTCTCTAACTTCAGTACTTTACTTGTTGTTATATAAAATTATAAACCATGAAAAGAATCAGCATTTTCTTAGCAGGTTCATTACTGCTAATCTCATCTCACCTCTCTGCACAATCGAAAAAATATGTAATGTTGGAACACTTTACACAGGCAAGTTGTGGCCCATGTGCTCAACAAAACCCGATATTTGAAGCCAACATTAGAGCTAATAATGAAGGAACATCCATCATATTGCTTACCACACGTCATGGCCTGGAGTAGATCCAATGAACGCCCATAATGCTAGTCAGATTAATACTTACACTAGTAATTATGGAATTTCAGGCGTTCTACGATGATCATGTTAGGAAATCAATGGTCAGGTGGTCCTGCTCTTGACTCAAGCTCAAGTAGATGCCGCTGCAGCGCCAGGTTCACCTATTAAAGTTAAAGTGACAGACACAGATAATGGAAGCACGCATGATGTAGAAGTTGTTGTACATACTACTGGGGTGCCACCAACCGGAAACTTCGTTTTAAGAGCGGCGGTGGTTGAGGCAATGGTAACTTATGCAACGCCTCCAGGAAACAATGGTGAAACGGAATTCCCAAATGTTTTCAGAAAATTCATTGCAAATGCCTTGCAAGGATCGCCATATACTCCTGCAGCGACTGGAAGTTCAGTTACCTATAATTTAACTTACACGGAAGATGCAGCTTGGGATCAAAATGAGATTTATATCATTGCTTGGGTGGAAAATATTAGTACAGATGAAATTATCAACTCTGGGTCATCTCTTGATGCAAATTGGAATTAAACAATTTCTCTGATGTATTTAATGGGGGAAATTCTGGTAATACATCCAGTTTCAATGGGGGAATAACGAATGACGGTGGATCAAGTGAACTGTACAGATTAACATTGACTACTGATGAACCCAACGACTGGTCTTCTGAGATAGCAATAGGTTCAAATACTTATACAACAACAGTGGACACAACCGTTTCAGGATCTAGTTTATTAAATTTCAATCTTAATGTTAATCCTGGTTCCACTCCATACGTAGCGACTTACACAATTGAATTGGAGTCTTTGGATGATCCTTCCATGCCTCATCAAACTGCAAGATACACTGTAATGTCTGGTATAACAGATTTAGTAGTTACTAACGGGGCGGAAGCAGATTTATCAGAATCAACCTTCTTAAATGGATTGGCCAGTGCAGGAAATACGACTTATGGAATCATGCCTGCGTCAACCTTTAAAATTGCTGGAAGTCTAAACCAATTGGGAAGTCTGATTAATGTGTACTACAATGTAGGATGGACTTTCCCTTGCTTCGATGATGAGATGGTCACTGTAATGTCTGCTTTCAACGATAATGAAATATTTTCATGGCAGGTCAGGATATTGCTTGGTCTACATTTGATGCAGGAAGCCCTTATCTATCTACAGTAAATTCAAATTACCTTAACACATACATGGGTGTTGGATATTCAGCCGATGGTTCAACCGCAAACTCTACAATGAATCCAGTTGTAACAGATAATGTTTTTGCTACTGCACCTACCATGACGATTGTAGACATCCATGGAGGTAATATGTATCCGGATGAATTAGTTCTGGCCAATCAAGGTGTTACTATCTATAATTATTCTGGAGGCTCTAAAATAGGAGCTATCAGACAATGGACCTCTCACAAATCTGTTTACTTTGGTATCGATATGGGGATGGTACAGAATGCAACTAATGGAGAACAAATTATTGCAATGAGCCATGACTGGTTTTATGGTCTTCTTTCAACAGAAGAATTTGACCAAGCAATGCTGAATTTAAATGCTTATCCTAATCCAGCTGTAAGTGATCTTACTATCTCTTTTTCTGAATTACCTGAAAATGGTGATCTAAAGATTACAGATGCTACTGGAAGAATTATTTACCAGACATCAATAAAAGCTGGAGAATCGAATATTAAATTAAATGTGAATCAATTTGAAAATGGAAGCTATTTCTATACTGTTTCAACAGGTAGTTCCATCTCTGAAGCGAAACAAATTCAAGTAATCAAATAAATAAAATACATTTCAATTTGACTTTAAAAGGGGGCACATTTCGCCCTCTTTTTATTTTCACAAAAACCTTGAATAATGTTAAGATCATCAGAATTCGTTAAATTCTACAAACTACAATCTGCGAAATCTGTTAAAAATAAATTATCTTTACGTCTTCCTCTGAAAGAGGCTGAAATTAACAAAGAGAAAGCATTATGAGTACAAAATTTTCACACAGACATATTGGTCCAAACGCAGCAGAGACTCAAGAAATGATCTCCGCCATTGGTGTTAAAAGCATAGATGAGCTTATCGACAAAACCATTCCTTCTGAGATCCGCTTAGCGAAGGATTTGGAAATGGCACCAGCTATGACCGAACAAGAGTATTTAAATCACATTCAGGAGTTAGCCTCTAAGAACAAATTATATGATACCTATATTGGATTGGGTTACCATCCAACGGTAACACCTTCTGTCATTTTAAGAAATGTACTTGAAAATCCAGGATGGTATACAGCCTACACACCTTACCAAGCAGAAATTTCTCAAGGAAGATTGGAAGCATTGTTGAACTTTCAAACGATGATATCTGATCTAACAGGAATGGAAATTGCGAATGCATCCCTATTAGACGAAGCGACAGCTGCTACGGAAGCAATGATCATGTTCTTCAATTCCAGATCCAGAGCTGAAATAAAAGAAGGGAAGAATAAATTCTTTATTTCAAAAAATGTTTTCCCTCAAACCATTGACTGTCTTGAAGGAAGGGCAAAAAATCTTGGCATCGAATTGATTATTGAAGATCCTGAATCTTTTGCTATTGGAAACGAATTTTTTGGAGCATTAGTTCAATACACCAATAAATACGGAGAAGTAATCAATCTGGAAAGTTTCATCGCCAAAGCTCATGCTCAAGAAGTAAAAGTTGCTGTTGGTGCCGATGTAATGTCTTTGGTTTTATTGAAATCACCAGGATCTCTAGGAGCCGATGTAGTTTTTGGAAATACACAAAGATTTGGTGTTCCAATGGGATATGGAGGACCACATGCCGCTTTCTTTGCAACAAAAGAGGATTATAAAAGACATATTCCAGGTAGAATTATTGGAGTATCTATTGATGCGGATGGAAACAGAGCCTTAAGAATGGCTTTGCAAACCAGAGAGCAACATATTAAAAGAGATAAAGCAACGTCAAATATTTGTACTGCGCAGGCTCTACTGGCTGTTATGGCAGGAATGTATGTATGCTATCATGGACCAAAAGGAATGCGAGAAATCGCTGAAAGCATTCATAAAAAGACTTCTTGGATTGCAACTGAACTAGATAAATTAGGATACAAAAGAATCAATAACAAGTACTTTGATACCGTATCTTTTGAATCTTCTGAGAACATTAAAGCAATCGCTGAGAAGAATGGAATTAATCTTGCTTATTTTGATGGTGGATTTTCAATCGCAATGAACGAAGTTGCTTCAGCTAAGGATTTAGCTAATCTTTATAATGTGTTTGCCGAAATTAAAGGAGCCAATTCGATTGCAGTTGCTGAATTTGATAATGCTGCGATCACACTAAGTACAGACCTAAGAAAAGATGAGATCTTTACGCATGAAGTATTTAACTCTCATCATTCAGAATCTCAAATGATGAGATATTTGAAAAAACTAGAGAATAAGGATATTTCACTGGTTCACTCTATGATTTCTTTAGGTAGCTGTACGATGAAATTGAATGCTGCAAGTGAATTAATGCCCATTACGTGGCCAGAATTTGCGAATCTTCATCCATTCGTACCGATCGATCAAGCTCAGGGATATCAGGAGATGTTTGAAGGGCTAGAAAATGATCTTTGCGAAGTAACAGGATTTGCTGGAATGTCTTTGCAACCGAACTCAGGTGCTCAAGGTGAATATGCTGGACTTGCTGTAATCCGAGCCTATCATGAAGACAATGGAGATCATCATAGAAATATAGTTTTAATCCCATCATCTGCACACGGAACGAATCCGGCTTCAGCAGTGATGGCTGGAATGGAAGTTGTGGTTGTTAAGTGCGATGATGATGGAAATATCGATAGCAATGATCTAAAAGAAAAAGCAGAACAATATTCCAATGAATTAGCAGCTTTAATGATTACTTATCCTTCAACACATGGTGTTTATGAAGAGGGTGTAAGAGAAATGACTGCAATCATTCACCAACATGGTGGACAAGTTTATATGGATGGAGCAAATATGAATGCGCAAGTTGCATTAACAAATCCAGGAAATATTGGAGCTGATGTTTGTCACTTAAACTTACATAAAACATTCGCAATTCCTCACGGTGGTGGAGGTCCTGGAGTTGGTCCAATTGGTGTAGCTGCTCATCTGGTTCCCTTTTTACCTTCTAATGCGGTTATTCCGACAGGTGGTGCAAAAGCCATTCATGGAATATCTGCAGCTCATCATGGATCGGCATTAGTTACATTGATTTCTTACGCTTACATTAAAATGTTGGGAGCAGAAGGACTAAAAGATTCAACTAAAATGGCAATCGTAAATGCGAATTATTTGAAATCACAATTGGAAGGTCATTATAGCACATTGTATAGTGGTAAAAACAATACAGTGGCTCACGAGATGATTTTGGATTGTAGAGATTTCAAAAAAACAGCGGGAGTAGAAGTAGCAGATATTGCGAAAAGACTAATCGATTATGGATTCCATGCTCCAACGGTTTCTTTCCCTGTTGCTGGCACCCTGATGGTTGAACCAACAGAGTCAGAGGACAAAGCAGAATTGGATCGATTCATTTTGGCGATGAAACAAATTCGTGAGGAAATCAGAGAGATTGAGGAAGGAAAAGCAGACAAGGAAGACAATGTTCTTAAAAATGCTCCTCATACAGCTGATTGCCTAATCAAAGGTGAATGGAAACATGCTTATTCTAAAGAACAAGCGGCTTACCCGGTTAGTTATTTAAATGATTGGAAATATTGGGTTCCGGTAAGAAGAGTGGACAATGCTCATGGAGATCGAAACTTGATTTGTACTTGCCCGAGTATAGAAGAATACGAAATAGCATAAAAAAAAGGGCTTCAATTTGAGGCCCTTTTTTGTTTTAATCTACTACTTCCATTTTTCCTTTTACCATGCACTTTTCCTCCATCATACTGATGTTCCCCATATCTACATTGGTTTCATCAAAATTTAAACTAAGAGGGATTTTCTTGGTATTCATACCACTTGCATAAATGTGAACATAAACATCCAACGACTCTGATTCATAAATCCCCACACTCAGCTGAAATTCCCCGTTTTTATTTGTTTTTGTCTCGTCTACATTAATCACCACACGAGCATCTTTAATCGGCTTCCCATTTTGATCAACCACTTTTCCCTTTATCTGAAACAATACCGTTTCTTCTAGCAGGTTCTTTTCTTGGGTATCCGTTTCATCCGCCTGAGACTGATCCTGTATTTCCACATAATTCTGAGGCACATGGTTTTGAGCGGAGGTAAAAGTGAATACCGAACCCAAAAGAGAGGCCGCAATCAATCCTTTTCTGATCTTTTGTCCACTAGTTTCAACATGAGGAATCAACTGTCGATCTATTTGAGAATGATTCAACTGTCCACATTTATTGTATTCCTTTTGCTTAAAAAAATCAATTATCTCTTGATCCGAATATTTCGTAAGATCGATTACTATCTTTTCACAAGCCTTACAGTATCTTCCTTGCTCCTTTGGAGTCATTGCATCCCAATTCTCATGACAAGGTTTATCTATTTGAATTTTCATGGTTTCTATTTTTTATTTCTTCTTTTCACATTTTTTAACCGGTTCAATGGGGGTTTCTTCAATAGGTGCAATATCTCCCATTAATATTTCCTCCGTCAATTCGACTCTTATTTCTTTCGTTATGGGCGTATTTGTTCTTTCTATACTGATTTCTCCATGCTGATAATTGAAGGAAATGTAAAGTGTTATCTCATTTTCTTTCACCCCCTGTGGAAAGTCAAAACGTATTACACCATGCTCATCTGCTTGCATACGATTTTCATATCCCTCTACACTTACCCAAGCATTTTTAAGAGACTTACCGTTGTGATCTACTAACTTCAAGGTATAATCATGAGTTATCGCCACAGCTCCTTGCATTTTTTGGTGAAGGATGTCAACCTGCGCAAATTCAATAGGATGAGCAAGATTTAAATCATTGTTTTGAGCCACAACTGCCGGAGACAGCGCTAATAAAGTAAAAGAGGCGGCTATATATCGATTAAAGAATTTGATGAGACCGGAGACTTTTCAAAAAATCATGATTCAATTGAAATCGAGTTAAACGACCACAAACCTTTTCGTCCTTGTTTTCTAAAAATGCAAGAATCTCTCGATCATCTGCTTTGGTTAGATCTGCGTAAACCTATTTTTCACATTTTTGGCAAATCTACCTTTATCTTGGGGAGTCATTTCATCCCAATTCTCATTACACGGCGTTCCAATTGATAGTCTCATAGCAAACTGATTTTTAATAATATACCAGTCTGTACAAGTTAAGAATAAATTGGTTCATTTGGACACAAAAAAACCGGGCAGAAACACGAAGTCTCCAATCCCGGCCTATTTACACATGAAAATCGTATTCGTCGCGAATTAAAAATCTCTGTGATAAACAGAATGAGCTAAATCCTGTAAAGCCTCCTTGTTTGGTCCCATTCACTTTTTCCAAATAAGTGAGGGAATCAGCATATAACTGCTCCATCTTAGCATAAGTCTTTCGATTGATCTCTAATTGATCATACAATTTCATTACACCATCAATTTTTTCATTTTCATTAGTCACTTCAAATAGTCTTTCGAATTCTTTCATTTGATCCTCAGATGCTGAATTCATTGCAGTAACCAATAAATGTGTTTTTTTATTATTTAAAATATCTCCCCCGATCTTTTTACCAACTTTATCAGCTTCTCCGTAAGTATCTAACCAATCATCTTTAATCTGGAATGCCAATCCCAAATTCAATCCAAAATTGTAAAGATTTTCTTGATCCTCTGAAGAAGCTCCAGCTACCTGAGCTCCAAGTTGTAGCGCTGCAGCTAAAAGAACAGAAGTTTTGTATTTAATCATAGTCAAATACTCCTCCTCTTCTACTTCATTTCTGGTTTCGAAATCCATGTCGTTTACTGACCATCCATGATTTCAGAAGCGGTTCGAGTAAACAAACAAACAATGTCTCCAAAATTTGCATGATCTTTAATATGGCATAACTGCTTATAAGAGTGTGACGCCATAGCATCTCCACAGATTATTGCTTGGTTGACTCCGAACTTTGTATGAACAGCAGGTTTTCCTCTTCTTACATCAGCATTGTCCATAATATCGTCATGAACCAAAGTGAAATTGTGGAATACTTCAATCGCAGCGGCTACTGGCAACGCTTTATTAACATCTCCTGAAAAGGCTTCACAAGCGATTAAAGTTAAAAGTGGTCTGATTCTTTTTCCTTTAATCGACATAATATGTTGATAGGAATCATAAAGTAATTTTGGCTCTTTTGAAAATCCTGTTTCTTCCAAGTAGGTCTCAAAAACCGGAAGTAAATTACTTTGTGTTCTTTCCATTACTTTCATATCCAATATTCATTAAAATTGATGTACAACTTTTAAGCTATACTCTTTAAGTTCATTTTTCGCTTTTTCAATATCTTCAGTAAACCCAAGGATAAATCCTCCTCCACCAGAACCACACAGTTTCAAATAATAATTCCCAGTTTGAATGCCTTTTTCCCAAACTTTGTGAAATTGTTCAGGAATCATAGGGGTCAAATTGGAAAGCAAATAGCGCGACAGTTCTTTCAAATTTGAGAACATCTCGGTTGCCTCCCCTTTTAAAAAGGATTTAATACAAGAATTATTGAAAGGGATTAATTCTTCCTTGATGCTCTTGATATACCCTTCCTCTTTACATTTTTCCAAAAATAAATTTACAAGAGGCTGCGTTTTACCGGGCTTGCCGGTATCAATTAAGAAAATCGCTCTTTTTGAATCTGCTTTAAATTCTGGGAGACCAACTGAATTCAGGTTTTGTTTACCTTCCAAAAGAACTGGCTTGTTCAAATAACAGATCAAAGGATCCATTCCTGAACTCACACCATGGAAATAGGATTCCATATAGGCAAAATGTGATTTTAATGTAGCCATTTCTTTTTCCGTGTTTTGCTTTTCATTGGATATCGGGTCTTTCGCATAAGTTGAGTACAAAACTGCAATCAAAGCACCAGAACTTCCGACTCCAAATCCCTGCGGAATATTACTATCAAAAACTATTCCATTTTTGATATCTTTTTCGAATTCATCTATATCGAATTCAAAAGGAAACTCACTGTTATTAATCTCTTTTCTAATGAATTCAGCATACTCGGCTAAATGTTGATTAGAAATTTTTGCTTTTTCCCCGACTAAAATTTTTGGAGTAAATGTTAAGTCTCCTTGAAACCCATCATAGGGAATACTCAATGCCATAGAATCATGAATCAGACTATACTCTCCGAAGAGTAAAATCTTTGACATGAATGTTTGATCTACTTTTTCCATCTTAGATGATTTTTGAACCCTGACCTACGTGATCCTCAATGATAGTATTCTCGTAGGTTAGCGGTCTCAACTCAGCCTCGATGAAAGTTTTGATTTCCATCTTGATGGAATCCGGATAAAGCAAATGAATGTTTGGTCCAGCATCCAAAGTGAAACAGACTGGAAGTTTGGTATCATTTCTGTAAGCGAAAATTTTCTCTATGATTTTTACTGTATTTGGTCTCATCAAAAGAAAATATGGATTCGACGTCATCATCATGGCATGTAAAGTCAAGGCTTCTGATTCTACAATGCTATTGAAAGCATCTAAATCACCTGCTTTCATGATGTCAATGATCTTTACCACATTTTCTTTTCCCTGCTGAAATCTAGGTTCTGCATATGGATTCCCATTCATCAAATCATGTCCTGCTCTTGAAGAAACTGATTTTTCTTTTTTATCTACAATAAGAATATCGTCGTGGTATGTTGCAAATACATTGTCCACCTCTGCATTCATCTGAGTTGCATATAAATTGCTGGTGTTGTCAAACCCTTTGATCTCTCCCCAAGAAGCAAGTTCTGGGTACACAGATCTACATGCAGATCCAGATCCTAAACGCGCAATAAAAGACGCTTTCTGCAAATATTCTTCTTTCTCTTGAAGTGTTCCAAAATGTTGCTTTTCCAATTCACAAAGAATCATCGCAATCGCACTCATTCCGCTTGCCGAAGAAGCAATACCTGCAGAGTGAGGGAAAGTATTTTCAGATTCGAAAGAAAACTTCAATTGATTAATAAAAGGAAATACCTCACTAATCGATTGGAAAAACTTCATGATCTTCTCTTCAAATTTTGGATTTCTTTGGTTTTCGAACAAAAATTCAAGCTCAAATTTACCACTTTCACTAGGTTGATAATTTAATTTCGTCTTGGAGATTGCATTATTCAAAGTGAATGAAATAGAAGGGTTGCAAGGAATTTGCGCATCTATTTTACCCCAATATTTAACCAATGCAATATTCGAAGGAGAATGGCATACCAACTCACCCGACGGGATATTATTAAACCTTAAACCTTCATTTCTGAAGCTTTCAATTTGTGTTGCGATATTCATTTATGATAAAACTTTATGACTATTGATCATGTCCTGAAAAGTGTACATTACAGGATGACCCTTGGATTTAAAATATTTAACAGCTTCATTGCGGTCACGATAGGTAGCAAGTACCATGTCTCCACCCCATGCTCCTAGGCTCTTAACCGAATAAGGGTAATCGTCGAAACTCGTTTCCTTAACCGTTTTTGTGTTCAGCAGGTAGGATAATCTATCTTCAGATTCAAAAATTAGATCTTCAATTTCTTCAATAAACTCAGCTTTCAACCATCTTTCTGTGATCTCATTAAAAGCTTGTACATCCTCCTCTTTACATCTGTTTAATGAATTAAACGAACTCAAACTGGATCTTGAATTCATCTTATTTCCTAAATAAACAAAGAGAATATTGTCTTTATAAAAAGGATTGTAATTCACTTCCTCCACTTCCCTACCATGATCCGTATTTTGGTAAATAATTGGACCTTTGGAAGTCGCACATGCCACATCATACCCGGAACCTCCAAATGTATTATCTGAGAGATCAAAAATATCGATATCAAAATACTGGGCTAAAAGGCTTAGAAGTGTAGAGGATGAACCTAATCCTAAAAAGAAGTTAAAGTTCGATCTTGTAGTTAGATGCTTGTTAGCCAAAATGAAAAATTCCGACCCTTTCAGATCCTTGATTACCTGCAAAATCTCTATCAGACGATCGCTTAATACCTGATCAGAGGTAGATTTCACTTCGAAATCAAAAATATCAATCTCTGCTCGAAACCAGATTTCATCAATCTCATACGAATCCCAAATCAAAGTTCTTGGGTTTTCGTTAGGTGAAACAAACAATGACTGACCGTATTTCAGTGGCATGGCTAAAGCCTTAGCTCCTTTTGTCACAAGGTATTCTCCAGTAAGTAATAATTTTCCGTTGGCTCTGATTTCCATTGACATGAATGTCTTAGAATTGTACAATCAATTTATCTCTCCAATCGTCCAAAAACTCTCTTACCGATGAGAAAGTAACTATTTCATTTTCAAAATATCTAATCGCCGCTGCCTTTTCTTCTTCAGTAGCATTGTAAGAAGTCAAAATATTGATCAAGTGCATTTTCATGTGACCTTTCTGAATTCCAGAAGTAGTCAAAGATTTAACCGCTGCAAAGTTGTTTGCCAATCCTGCGGCCGCAGCAATCATCATTAATTCCTTAGCTGAAGGATTTTCCAACATTTCAAGGCTTCTCTTTACAATTGGGTGAAGGTTTGTTAATCCTCCAACAACACCAAGAGCCATTGGGATGGTCAAACTAAAGTTGAAGATTCCGTTTTCAATGGATACATCAGAAAGTGATTTATAGTTTCCATCCTTAGACGCATATGTATGTCCGCAAGCCTCAACCGCTCTGAAATCGTTTCCAGTCGCTAATACAACTGAATCCACACCATTGTAAATTCCTTTATTATGTGTAGCAGCTCTGTAAGGATCTAAGTGAGCAATCTTAATTGCTTTTGCAAATTTCTCAGCAAATTCTTGCGGAGCGATTCCTTCAATCATTCCTAATTCTTCGATTGGACATTCAACCCAAACTTTAACCAAGCAATTTGGTGTGAAGTTCGAAAGAATAGACATAATCACATATAGATCGTCCTCATTTTGTCCTTTCTCAGCAACATAGGCTTTTAAGATTTTTGCAAACTCCTCCAAACAAGTATTCACGAAATTTGCCCCCATGGAGTCAACTGTTTGAAAATAAGCTTTGATCTGATAATAATTAGGTTCTTTTGCAGTCATGTCAACCAATTCGATTCTGGAGATCCCTCCTCCTCGTCTTTCCATATTGGCTGTTATCTGCTTCGTACCTTCAAAGAATTTAATCTTCAGATCCTCAAAGTTTTCTGTTAAAAACGACTTTTCGCCTTTCCATTCAAAATGAACTTGCCCAATTTTTTCCGTGTCTATAACTTCTGCTCTGAATCCACCTCTTTCTTTCCAGAATTTAGCGGCTTTTGAAGCAGCGGCAACAACAGATGATTCCTCAATCACCATTGGCACCATGTACATGTGATCATTAATCATAAAGTTTGGCGCCACGGAAAATGGCATGAAAAAATTTGAGATCGTATTCTCGCTAAATTCCTCAAATTTAGATTGCAATTTTTCATCTGGATGATGAAACGATCTGAATTCTTCCTCTACAATAGTTGGATTACTGAATCTTGAAGAAACAACTTCAATTTTCTGGTCTTTTGACAATTTTGAAAATCCTGTAATGTAAGTCATCTTTATCTTATTTTATCTTTTAATTCTTAATAATGCATTGGCAATTTTAAGCCCTTCAATCTGTCCTTGGACATATCGATCTAAATACTCAGGAGACTCTAGAGCTGCCTTTAAAAATTTGGAAGCCTGACCATAAATTGCAGGCACATTTATCTTTTCAGTTAAATAATATCCGTCTAAATAATTCTTGATTCCACCTGAAATGATCACTTGATTGCACATTCTTTGAGATCCAAGTTCTTCTACAACTTTGTTTGTAAGTTCAACCATTTCATTGGCTGTATGACCAACAAACACCATTGGGCTCATTAATTCATTTGCCTCTTCTGTATTTCTGTGTAGTTCGATTTGAGAAAAATTTGTTCCGCCATGAGCGGCAAAATCTATACCAGCCAATGGCAATTTGAACAGTTCCTTCAAACTTTCATAACCAAATCCTTGCCCAACTTCCTTAACGATAATATTCAAAGAGGTCTCTTCAAGCATTTGCTTCACAGCTTCCAATGGAGAAATGTGGTAAATATCTCCTTCTGGTTGCATCCACTCTTGTAGAGGATTAACATGCAAGAAAATTCCGTCGGCATCTAATTTACCAACCATATCTTCTAATCTTTTCAATTCCCCTAATTTGATTAACTGCTCGACTTGTGCAATACCGATATTCGCAAACAAGGGAACATTAGAACCAAGAATTGGTCTTAAATTAAAATCGTCAAAGAATTTGTCGCTGTCCAACAATTGTCTACACGAACCTAAGCCCATACCTAGACCATATTTTGCAACAGCTTCCGCTAAATTTTTATTGATTTGACCGGCAAGTTCTGCACCGCCAGTCATGGAAGAAACCCAAATTGGATAAGCCATTTGCTTTCCACAGAAATCCACAGGCTCCAATTCACCTGAAGGATGACCGCTCAGCATTGGCTCATAATAAAACCTGTCATCAAGCTTTTCAACCTGAGACTTAAACGTGAGTTCGATGTGACTCGTCTTGCGACTTTCTGCCACTTCGGTTTTTTCCGTGTTCATTCAATAGTTTTTCTGTTCGACTTACTTACAAATTTTGTGCCAAAAATGAACTCAAAAAATGAAGCTTGAATGGATCGAACAATTCATGTGTAAATAGTGACTTAAATTTAGTCATTCTGAAAGATATAACCACTTATTTTTTTAATTGTTCAGATCGAAATAGTTAAATATTTAAAAACAGACAACCCCATAACCACCTAAACGTCTATTATTTAGGGCTAGGAAATGGTTTTTATTTTTCCTATCTTAATACGGATTGTCACTTTTTACTCTTTGTTATGAAAAAATTTATCTATGTTCTCATAATGGGCCTTTTCTTGGGCGCTTCCTATTCTCAGGAAAAGATGATTCCATCGGAAAAAAATTTGGATCATTTTACATCTCCAATTGTTGTCCAATCAAATGAACTTACAGTTTTTTCATCTGCAAGACAACATCCTGAATACGGCATTTTACCATTTAATGCTCCATGTGAGGATTGTATCGAAATCATTGAAGAACGGACTCAATTCACAAGAAAATTTCTCACTACTGGGAAGAATGGTAAGGAATTCAAAGTTCAAAAAGGATATGGTCCTTTACACTATATGGATGACCAGGGGAGATGGATTACCTATGACCCCAGACTCAAAAAACTTGACTCTGGTATTTTTGGTGTAACAAATCCATTCTACACAATTCGGATCAACACTGTGAAGGGATATTTAGAATTTGAAAATAAAAATGAAAATTTTCTTCCAATCCGTTTTCACAAGGATTTGGTTTTAGAAACCATCGATGGTGATTTGAATCCGTTAAACAGCTTTAAGGCTAATTGGACAAATATCACTGCCGGTGATGATGGTTTGAAAGTCATTGATATTTTTCCAAATACAGACTTAGAAATCAACATAATGGGGCCAACGATAAAAACAAATTTTATCGTCAAGTCATCCATTGGAAGTGATTTTCGCATAGTTGAAACATTGGATCAAACGACTTTGCAAAGAATTGAAAACTCAAATGAATCCATGGAGGTCATCAATTTTTATGAAAACAATCAATTGTCCTATAGTTTTGGTGAAATTTCAATTTATGATGCGCATACCGGAAGGGATCGACCCAAAGGAACATATACATTGAAAAATAACCTTTTAATCTATTCGTGGGATCAAAACACAATTGAACAATTAGATTTTCCTTTCATTATTGACCCTACAGTGACTTCAAGTAATACCTTACCACAAGCATCAATCACAGGTTCAGGTCTTAATAATTTTGGCGCCTTTACTACTGGATGCACCTACAACCTATCTGTTCCTACTCCCGCAAATTGTACCATTACAGATATTGCCTGGACCTTCTCCTATATTGCGCAAAATGGAGCAACGATGTCGGAAGGTGCCGTGAGGTTTTATTACGGCGGCTGTGTGTCTCCTTCAGCAGCAGGTTTTTATTGGTTTTGCAATAACACACTATTTGGTGGAACCTGCAACGGAAACAATGTTTCAATTTTCACAGATTTTTCACCCTGTGTTCCTGCACCTCAATGTGCCCCTTATAATATGAACTTCACCATGGAATTTTACGATGCTTGGGGTGGCGCTAGTTGCTCATCTACCTGGATTGCTGCGGCATCAGGCTGGACGATGACAATAACTGGTGAAACTGTAACTGAACCAGCACCTCCAACTTCCTCAGCAGGAACTTCCATTTGTCCAGGATCGACCACCACTTTAAATGCCAATGGATCTTACGGGGTTCCTCCCTATAATTATTCCTGGTCTCCAACTACTGGCTTAAATAACCCAAACATTCAATCACCTACGCTGTCCGCTCCTGCACCTGGTCCCTACACCTACACCTGCACAATTACCGACGCTTGTGGAATTACAGCAACAAATTCAATTAATATCACTGTAGTGAATGGTGCATGGGCAGGAACCGATGGTACTTTGGATATCTGCGACAATGCAGCTCCTGTGAATCTGACTCTCTCACTGGGAGGAGGTCCTGATGCTGGGGGATCTTGGTCTCCCGCATTAAATTCGGGAGGAAATACTTTTGATCCATCAGTTGATGGGTCTGGAACTTACACCTATACAGTACCTGATCCACCTGGAATGCCAAACTGTCCTGATGCCTCTGCAGATGTGGTGGTGAATGTTATTCCAGTTTCCACGGCCGGAAATGATGGCAATTCAACACTGTGTAATTCTGCAGGTTCTACATTAAATTTGAATACCTTACTTTCTGGAGCTGATCCCGGAGGAACTTGGGCAGAAACTACGTCTTCAGGACAATTCAATACTGGAACAGGAGTGTTCAATGCAGCTGGACTAACGGCTGGAACTTATACATTTACTTATTCTTTTGCCGCTGTTGGATCTTGTCCAGGAGATTTCGCAACATTTAATATTGTGGTGAACGATCAACCAACAGCTGGAAATGACGGAAACTCAACCATCTGTAATTCCGCTGGTTCAACGATAAATTTAAACACATTACTTTCTGGGGCCGATCCGGGTGGTACCTGGGCAGAAACTACCTCTTCCGGACAATTCAATACTGGAACAGGAGTATTCAATGGAGCAGGGCTAACTGCGGGAACTTATTCCTTTACTTACACCGTTCCAGCAACAGCACCATGTGTGCCGGATGTCGCAAATTTTGATATTGTAGTTAATGATCAGCCTACTGCTGGAAATGATGGAAACTCAACGATCTGCAATTCCGTCGGTTCAACAATTGATTTAAATACCTTGCTTTCTGGCGCAGATCCGGGTGGTGCTTGGGCAGAAACTACCTCTTCAGGACAATTCAATACAGGAACAGGAGTATTTAACGGCGCTGGATTAACTGCAGGAACTTATTCCTTTACTTACACCGTTCCGGCAACCGCACCTTGTCTTCCAGATGTCGCAACTTTTGATATTATTGTAAATGATCAACCAGATGCTGGTTTAGATGGTAACTCAACGATCTGTAATTCTGCTGGATCATCAATTGATTTGAATACTTTACTTTCTGGTGCAGATCCTGGTGGTACTTGGGCGGAAACAACTGCTTCAGGACAATTTACTCCTGGAACTGGTGTTTTAGATGCTTCTGGATTAACAGCTGGAGTTTACTCTTTTACGTATACATTAACTGCTACCGCTCCTTGTTTAGATGATGTAGCTACCTTCGATATTACGATTACTGCTCAACCTGAAGCTGGTTTAGACGGCAACTCTACTTTATGTAATTCTGCTGGATCAACTATCGATTTAAATACCTTGCTCTCTGGAGCAGACGCTGGTGGTACCTGGGCTGAAACAACTGCTTCTGGTCAGTTTACCCCTGGAACTGGAGTTTTCAATGCTGCCGGACTTACAGGTGGAACTTACACTTTCACTTATTCTTTTGCTGCTTCAGGTTCTTGTTTAGCTGATTTTGCAACTTTTGATATTGTTGTAAATGATCAACCAGATGCTGGTTTAGATGGTAACTCAACGATCTGTAATTCAGCTGGATCAACATTAGACTTAAATACTCTTCTTTCTGGTGCAGATGCTGGCGGTACTTGGGCAGAAACTACTGCTTCAGGTCAGTTTACTCCTGGAACAGGGGTTTTTGACGCTTCTGGATTGGCTAGTGGAACTTATTCCTTCACTTATACGATTATTGGTTCTGCCCCATGCTTGGATGATGTTGCAAATTTTGATGTAGTTGTCAATCAAATGCCTAATGCTGGAGGAAATGGCAACTCAACTTTATGTAACTCAACTGGTTCAACGATTGATTTAAACACTTTACTTTCTGGTGCAGATCCCGGAGGAACTTGGGCAGAAACTACTGCTTCAGGTCAATTTACTCCTGGAACTGGTACATTTGATGCATCAGGCTTAACGGCAGGAACTTATTCTTTCACCTATACAGTTTCGGGAACTGCACCTTGTTTAGATGATGTAGCCAACTTTGATATCGTTGTCAATCAAGAGGCAAATGCAGGGGCGAATGGCAACTCAACTTTGTGTAATTCGGCTGGATCAACATTAGACTTAAATACTCTTCTTTCGGGTGCAGATGCTGGCGGTACTTGGGCAGAAACTACTGCTTCGGGGCAATTCACCCCCGGATCAGGAGTATTTGATGCCTCCGGATTAACTTCTGGAACTTATTCATTTACATATACAGTAACAGGAACAGCTCCTTGTTTGGATGATGTAGCCAACTTTGATGTCACCGTAACGGATTTAGTTGATGCCGGGAATGATAATAATACTACAATATGTGATAATAATGGTGCTTTCGATGTGTCGACTCTTCTCGATCCTGGAGTAACTGCTGGTGGAGCGTGGTCAGAAACTTCAGGTTCTCCAAGTGGTCAATTTACTGCTGGAACCTCGTCTCTTGATCCTACAGGATTAAATGGTACGTTTACATTCCTGTATTCCATCCCTGGATCCGGATCTTGTTTGGGAGATGATGCTACAATGACGGTTACAGTAAATTCGCTACCAAACGCTGGTCTAGATGGGAACTCATCAATTTGTAACTCTGCTGGATCAACAATTGATTTAAATACTCTTCTTTCTGGTGCGGATGCAGGTGGTACTTGGATGGAAACAACTGCTTCGGGTCAGTTCAATACAGGTACTGGGGTTTTTGATGCTTCAGGTTTGACCATAGGTACTTATACTTTTACTTACACTGTGATTGGAACAGCTCCTTGTGTTGATGATGTCGCCACTTTTGACATCACAGTAACCGGTCAACCTGTTGCAGGGGGTGATGGAAACTCTACCTTATGTAATTCTGCTGGATCCACATTAGATTTAAACACATTATTGTCTGGTGCTGATCCTGGAGGAACTTGGGCTGAAACAACTTCATCCGGTCAATTTACTGCAGGTACTGGAGTTTTTGATGCCTCTTCTTTATCTGCCGGAACTTATTCATTTACCTATTCCTTTGCAGCTTCAGGATCTTGTCTTGCCGACGTTGCGAATTTTGATGTTGTAGTAAATAACCAGCCAAATGCCGGTTTGGATGGAAACACAACTCTTTGTAATTCTGCTGGAACTACTTTAGACTTAAATACATTACTTTCTGGAGCTGATGCGGGAGGGACATGGGCAGAAACCACCTCTTCAGGTCAATTCAATACGGGAACAGGAGTATTAGACGCCTCGGGATTAGCTGCAGGCACTTACACATTTACTTATACGGTTACTGCAACAGCTCCCTGCGTAGATGCTGTAGCTACTTTTGACGTTTCCATCTCAAATCAACCCAATGCTGGAACTGATGCTTCTTCTACAATTTGTAACTCAGCTGGATCCACTTTAGATCTGAATACGCTTCTTTCTGGTGCTGATGCTGGCGGTACTTGGGCAGAAACTACATCTTCAGGACAATTCACAGCGGGTACTGGTGTCTTCGATGCTTCTGGTTTAACTGCTGGAACGTACAGTTTTACATATACCTTAATTGCAACCGCACCTTGTGTTGATGATATGGCAACTTTTGACATTACCGTGACAGGAAGTGTTACAGCTGGAGCAGATAATTCAGCAACTATTTGTAGCGATAATGGTGTCTTTGATGTAAGCTCTTTATTAGATGCAACTGCTAATGCTGGAGGTACCTGGACAGAGACTTCTGGAACCCCAAGTGGTCAGTTTACAGCTGGATCGGCTACTCTCGATCCCTCTGGATTAAATGGAACCTTCACTTTTGATTATACACTTGCAGGATCAGGAACTTGTTTGGGCGATAATGCTACCATGACAATAACTATAAATCCAGTCGTAAATGCAGGAGCAGATGGCAACAGTTCATTGTGCAATACAGCAGGCTCTACCTTAGATTTGAATACACTCCTTTCCGGAGCTGATCCAGGTGGGACTTGGGCAGAAACTACATCTTCTGGACAATTTAATACCGGAACTGGAGTTTTCGATGCCTCCAATCTTGGTGCAGGAACTTATACTTTCACCTATACTTTAACGGCAACTGCTCCATGTGTAGATGATGTGGCAACATTTACAGTAAACGTTGTAGAACAACCTAATGCAGGAGCAAATGCAGTTGATACGCTATGCAACACCGGAGCAACCATTAACTTAAATACTTTGCTTTCTGGAGCTGATCCAGGAGGAACATGGACAGAAACCACTTCTTCAGGTCAGTTCAATGCATCCACTGGGATTTTCGATGCCAATGGATTGGCAGGTGGAAACTATGTTTTCGAATATACAATCGCTGGGGCAGGTTCTTGCCCTTCATCAACATCCACCTTTACTATAACTGTTACTGCGGCTCCAGCTGCTCCTACACTTATTGGAGGCGGCACTTTTTGTGAGAATTCTAATATTACACTTACTGCAAATGGAAGTGGCGGAACAATAACTTGGTACACAGATCCAAACTTGAATAATGTATTCCAAACAGGTCCAAATGCTACTTTTACAGTTCCATTAGGCACGAATACATTTTATGTGGTGGAAGACAATGGATGCCAAGGGGCTGTAGGTATAATTTCTGTTACCGGGATTCCAGGTCCTACTTTAGATGTTCCTCCTGTGATTACAGCTTGTGTTGGAGATTTTGTAACTATCACTGGTTCTTCAAATGCAACCATCTTATGGAGTACAGGTGACACAACCGCTACTATTTCTTTTACAGCTACTACTGATACATTTGTAGTAGCAACGGTTATAACCAACTGCGACACTTTGATCGATACTGTGCAAATTTCAGTATTCCCGCCTTTTGATGTTGATGCTGGACCGGACCAAACAGTTCCAGCTGGTGCAGTTACAACAATTGAGGCAACATCCGCATCAGCAATAAGCTCTGTTTCATGGACACCAGGCACTTTCTTGGATTGTTCTACCTGTGCTATTACAGATGTGGCACCAACACAAGATGTCACTTATATCGTAAACGCGATGGATGAAAATGGCTGTACGGCATCAGACACGATAACCATTTTCGTTGATGGGGAAATAACTGTTTACATTCCGAATATATTTTCACCTAATGGTGATGGGCAAAACGATATGTTTGGACCTTTAGGCCCCTCTTTCAGTAATTTTAAAATGGAAATATACAATCGATGGGGTGGACTAGTATGGTCAACGGAAGAACCAAATGTGAAGTGGCCTGGAACCACTATGAAAGGTGAACCATGTCCCCAAGCAGTTTTTATTTATAAAATCTGGGGGAAATTCTATACAGGACAAATATTTGAAAGATCCGGAAATGTAATGCTCACGCGTTAATCTTTGAATCTTTTTAACTGATTAAGCTCGAAACTCCACTCAGGGGTTTCGAGTCCATCTTTTAAATCTTTTACAAAGTACCATGGAGACTGTTTGTTTGATTTTGGATTGATCAACACCTGAGTTTGCTGAGCGGGCATATAGGACTGAGCAAGTAAAAACCCTTTTTCTCCAGCATCATTTAGAATCACATCGAGTACAACAACTGCATGACCTGGGTGTCCCCCTAGAATAAATACATCTCCGGGCAAAATTTCCTTCAAATCAATCGGATCCATTTCTTTTGATAAAGAGGCTGTACCACAATAACAATAAATTAAATTCATATAATTTCTAAATGTTTTTTCGGAATAATCTCTTTCAGCATTCTTTATCCAGCTCACTTTCGATCCCTTGATCGATGCTCTATACCCTTCAGCATATTTCTTGAAATCAGCTCGATCTCCGGAGGTAAAATTGAAATGTATCTTATCATACTCTTTTTTTGAAAAATGATAACTGGCTTTTAAATTCATGACAGCATCAGCACATTGATGCAAATCTTTGTTTCCTATCTCCTGATCAAAAACAGCACAATATACATTCCGATTCACTTTCTTCGACCCATCAAAATAAGTAACAGCAGAACCATGACTTTTTAAAGGATAATTCAATAAATATTCATGAAACGATCCTGGTATTAATGAGATTCTTGAATAACCTTCTGGAATTAATATTCGCTCTTTAATATTTTTCCCCTTGGTATTGATCCAGGGTTCATCCTTATTTTGCTCAACATCACTACTCGACTTAGCTGCAGAAGTATCTGGTTGAACTTTATTTACTTCCATATTTGAATTCTCCTGACAAGAAACCAATTGAACCGAAAGAAACAGTAAAATGAAGATCGTTTTCATAGGCTGAAATAAAAATAGAATGTTGATTTAAAGATAAGTAACATTTATCAGATTGATAATACGGTTAAAATGACGTAATTTTAGGTTTTATTTTGAAATCAGAAACTAAATTATAAATCATGGCAATCAATAAAAAACTATTAAATACCATTTGCACCACTCCTGGAGCCCCTGGATTTGAACAAAAAGTAAGAGAATTAGTCCTTAAAGAAATTAAAGGATTGGTAGACAAAGTAGAAGTCGACAACATGGGAAATGTCTATGCAATCAAGAAAGGGACAAATACTGGGAAAAACGCAAAGAAAGTTATGGTTGGGGCGCACATGGACGAAATCGGATTCATTGTGACGCATATTGATGATAATGGATTTATTCGTTTTCATACTCTTGGAGGATTTGATCCAAAAACTTTAACAGCTCAAAGGGTAATCATACACGGTAAAAAAGATGTAATTGGGGTTATGGCTTCCAAACCGATCCATGTTATGTCACCAGAAGAAAGAAATAAAGTAGCCAAATTATCAGATTATTTTATTGATACAGGATTACCGGGAAAAGAGGTGAAAAAATTGATCAAGATAGGTGATCCAATTACCCGAGAAAGAGAGTTCATTGAAATGGGAGACTGTGTCAATTCTAAATCTCTTGATAATCGATTGGCTGTTTTCATTTTGATCGAAACATTAAAAAATCTGAAAGGAAAAAGTATCCCTTTCGATTTATACGGAGTCTTTACGGTTCAAGAAGAGGTTGGAATCAGAGGAGCAAATGTGTCTTCTTTAAGAGTGAATCCTGATTTCGGTTTTGGTTTGGATACAACTATCGCTTTTGATCTTCCTGGAGCATCAGAACATGAAAAAATTACCAAATTAGGAGAAGGTACTGCTATTAAAATAATGGATGCTTCGACCATTTGTGATTACAGAATGGTGGATTACATGAAGAAAACAGCGGATAAAAATAAGATTAAATGGCAACCTGAAATCTTAACTGCTGGCGGAACAGATACAGCTGGTATTCAAAGAATGACAGAAGGAGGTTCCATTGCAGGTGCTGTATCTATTCCTACTAGACATTTACATCAAGTAATTGAAATGGCACATTGTGATGATATTCAAGGGTCGATTGACCTACTTACAGCTTGTATAAGCGGACTTGACAAATATGATTGGTCATTTAAGTAGATGAAAAAATACTCCGTTGGTGAAAAATTGGCTCAAATTGAGTTTCCAGAGGACTTAAGAAACAAGTTCTCCCTGAAAGAATTACCTCAAATTTCTGATGAATTAAGAGATTTTATTGTTGAGGTTCTTTCGGATATTGGAAATTCTCACTTTGGAGCAAGTTTAGGTGTTGTTGAACTCACTGTAGCGCTTCATTATGTTTTCAATACACCTGATGATCGCATCGTTTGGGATGTTGGACACCAAGCTTACGGACACAAAATCCTTACCGGTAGACGTGATCAGTTCCATACGAATCGAATGAAAGACGGAATTTCTGGATTCCCTAAAAGAAGTGAAAGTGAGTTTGATCCTTTTGGAACAGGACATAGTTCAACTTCGATTTCGGCAACGTTGGGAATGACGGTGGCGGATCAAGCTCAGGGAAAACAGAGACACCATGTTGCAGTAATTGGAGATGGAGCATTAACTGGAGGAATGTCTTTCGAAGGGTTAAATCATGCAGGATCTTTAGATAATGATATGCTGATTATTCTCAATGATAATTGTATGTCAATAGATCCAAATGTTGGTGCTTTGAAAGAATATCTAACAGATATCACTGTTTCAAAAACCTACAATAAGGTCAAAGATGATGTTTGGAAAATCTTAGGGAAAATTTCAAAATTTGGCCCTAATGCACAGTCTATTGCATCTAAAGTTTCAAGAACAATCAAAGGCTCTTTCTTAAAGAAAAGTAACTTCTTTGAATCTTTAAATTTTAGATATTTTGGTCCGGTTGATGGACACGATGTGGTGGCACTTACCCAGATTCTGGAAGATCTAAAAGAGATTAAAGGGCCAAAAATTCTTCACATACTTACAAAAAAAGGAAAAGGATACGAACATTCTGAATGGGGCGACCCGACGCTTTGGCATGCTCCAGGAGTGTTCAATAAAGATACAGGGGAAATTATTAAAGTGACCCCTAAGTCTGAAGAGCCACCAAAATATCAAGATGTATTTGGGCATACCATTGTTGAATTGGCAGAAAAAAATGAAAAAATAATGGGTATCACTCCAGCGATGGCAACAGGCTGCTCCCTAAATTTCATGATGAAAGCCATGCCAGAAAGAACGTTTGATGTTGGTATTGCCGAACAACATGCAGTTACTTTTTCCGCTGGGTTGGCAGCAGAAGGAATGATTCCATTTTGCAATATATACTCTAGTTTCATGCAAAGGGCTTTTGATCAGATCATACATGATGTGGCGATTCAAAATCTGAATGTTGTTTTTTGCTTGGACAGAGGAGGATTAGTTGGAGCCGATGGAGCCACACATCATGGTACTTTTGATCTGGCCTATATGCGAATGATTCCCAATATGACGGTTTGCAGTCCAATGAATGAGGAAGAGTTAAGAAACTTAATGTATACAGCCCAAATTGAAAATAAGGGTCCTTTCGCTATTCGCTACCCTCGAGGAAAAGGAGAAATGATTAACTGGAAAACCCCCTTGAAAGAAGTGAAAATTGGCTCAGGTCGAAAAATTAAAAATGGAAGTGAGTTAGCCATTCTTTCAATTGGTCCAATCGGAAATGAAGCCTTAAAAGCAATTGAAAAGGCAGAAGCCGAAAATATGTCTGTTGCACTTTACGATTTACGATTTGTAAAGCCATTAGATGAAGTCTTATTACACGAGGTATTCTCCAAGTTCGATCATGTCATCACAGTGGAAGATGGCTGTATTAGTGGAGGAATGGGATCAGCTGTTCTTGAGTTCATGGCTGAAAATGGATATAAAGCTAATCTGGTTAGATTAGGAGTTCCTGATAAATTTATTAACCAAGGTAGTCAGGAAGAATTATGGGCGGATTGTGGTTATGATGCTAACGGAATTTTAAACACTCTTTATCAACAAATTAGTTTGATTCGCTCAAAAAATACAGGTAGAAATGCACTTTAATTCTTATTTAACATCAAATTATTTAGGAATTTCAAATTAAAACCCTACTTTGCATCAAATTTAAATTTTAATTAATGAATACAGGTACAGTTAAGTTCTTTAACGAAACTAAAGGTTACGGTTTTATTAAAGACGATGAGAATGACAAAGAATACTTCGTTCACATCACAGGAATTATTGACAAGATCAAAGAAAACGATCACGTTGAATTCGAACTTCAAGAAGGAAAAAAAGGATTAAATGCAGTAAACGTGAAAGTAAGCTAATTGAAACTTTATATCGAATTTCCAAAAAGGTCGCAAGCAATTGCGGCCTTTTTTATTTTCTATAACGTATTTATTACCTAATCAACCTTGGCATTCCTTGATTTACTTAGGATTCAGTAAATAAGCTACTTTATTTATTGAAAATGTGAGACTTAAGTTCTTTCTAATTTCTAAGGAATTCTAAATTTTCTTTCCTATATTTGGTACGAACTCACGTTATTGAAGAATTTATCACCTGCATTTTACGGCTGTCATTTTTTTATTGTGCACCACGTCCCAATATACAGAAGTCTAGTCTAGCCCGAAAAATCTTGTGAATCTTCCCTTCTGATGTTTAGCATCAGGGGGAGATTTTAAACTTTCTTTTTGAAAACCGGAACACTCGAACAAGCTTCCCCAAACATAAGTACTTTTGCCACAGGTTGAATTTTCTCAACAAACTGAGCGTATAGATTATCATCTAAATCGTACTTGCCACAACCTTTAATGATGATTCTTGCATCTTGATATTCTGATAGATTTAGGTTTTCTATCCTTTGTGATATATAATGATTGTAAAAATCACTCTTTGTCCCAAAATAAAAGGTTCCTCCAATTTCATGTAACTCTGAAGCAATAAGCATAATCGCCCAAGTAGTCGTAATTGCCTCATCTTTATTGGTTAGGATGAGTGTTTTTCCTTCGAATTGTTGCCAATCAAAGTCTTTAATCTTTTGTCTAAAGTCTTTTTCCCTCAAAAGAAATCCTTCAACCAAAAACTCAGAAATATCCATCTCAACTAGTTGAAGATCCTTCAACCAATCTTCCAAATCAAATTGAATGATTCCAGATTTTTCTACTCTATTGATGATTTCTTCTGCCATGCTTATAAAAAGCCTAATTCTAATTTAGCTTCTTCACTCATCATGTCTTTGTCCCACATTGGATCCCAGACAATATTTACTTTGACCGCCTCTACTCCATCAATTGCTTTCACCTTCTCTTCCACCTCAACCGGTAAAGATTCTGCTACAGGACAATGAGGTGAAGTTAATGTCATATCGATCTCTACTCCTCCTTGATCATCCAATTTTACTTCGTAGATCAATCCCAATTCATAAATATCAACTGGAATCTCTGGATCCTCCACTGTTTTCAATGCCGCAATAATCTCTTGTTGCAGTTCTTTATTTTTAGCGCTTGAAATCATTTTTCTACATTTTGTAAAGCCAATAATTTGATCTGTTTCACCATGCTTAAAAGTCCGTTGGCTCTGGTCGGACTCAAATGCTCTTGCAAACCAATTTTATCAATAAAATCCAATTCCGCAGTAACAATATCTTCTGGTTTTTGGCCTGAAAATACTCTTAATAACAAGGATATAATTCCCTTCGTAATGATGGCATCTGAGTCAGCATAAAACTTCAATACACCATCTTTCATTTCAGAATCCAACCAAACTCTCGACTGACACCCTTTAATCAATTTGTCGTCGGTTTTGTTCGCTTCTTGGATCAAATCCAGATCTTTGCCAAGTTCAATGATGTATTCGTATTTGTCCATCCAGTCATCATAGACCCCAAATTCATCAATGATTTCGTTCTCTATCTCTTCAATTTTCATTTCTATCCTAACATCGTTAATGCTCTTTTCAAAGCTTGAATAAATTGATCGATCTCCTCTTTCGTATTGTAAAATGCAAAACTGGCTCGTACCGTACCACTGATCCCAAAGAAATCCATAACAGGCTGGGTACAATGATGACCTGTTCTAACTGCAATTCCTTGCTTGTCCAATAAAGTTCCGACATCAAAGTGATGAGCTCCATCCACTACAAAAGAAAGTACACTCACTTTCTCATCCGCTTCCCCAATAATGCGTATTCCACCCAGTTTTTTAATTTCTGATTCTGCATATTCCAACAGTTCTTGCTCGTATTTTTGCAAATCCTGAATATCAAAAGAATCGAAATAGTCAATCGCGGTCTTTAATGCAATTCCACCAGCAATATTTGGAGTTCCCGCTTCAAATTTATGAGGTAGTTCATTATAAGTTGTTCCCCTCATCTTCACTTCTTTGATCATGTCTCCTCCTCCTTGATAGGGTGGCAATTGGTCTAGAGCTTCTTTTTTTCCATACAGAATTCCTGTTCCTGTCGGACCAAATAACTTATGCCCTGAGAAAACGTAAAAATCAACATCTAAGGCCTGCACATCTACTTTAAAATGCTGCAAGGATTGTGCTCCATCAATCAATATCCTGGCTCCAACTTTATGGGCTTTTTCAATTAATTTTTCGATCGGATTGATTGTTCCGAGAGAATTTGAAACGTGGGTAACTGCCACCACTTTTGTGTTGGAATTGATAAGGGAATCAATTTGTGATAGATCCAATTCCCCTTTTTCATTCAAAGGAATATACTTACATGTAGCTCCAGAATATTCACATGCCATTTGCCAAGGCACGATATTCGAGTGGTGCTCCATTTCAGTAATCAAAACCTCATCTCCGGGTTTCAACATTTTGGAATAGCCAAATGCCACTAGATTAATGGAATCTGTTGTCCCTTTTGTAAATATGATTTCCTCTGAAAATTTTGCATTCAAAAAGCCTTGGATGGTTTTTCTGGATTCTTCATATAGATCGGTCCCAACCTGACTTAAATGATGCACTCCACGATGAATGTTGGCGTTTTCTTCTTTGTAAAATTGATTAATACGATCAATAACAACTTGAGGCTTTTGTGCTGTTGCTCCATTATCAAAATACACTAATGGTTTTCCGTAAACTTGACGTGCTAATAATGGAAAATCCTTGCGGACCGTATTGACATCGAATTTTCTCATTCGTGATCCAACAAATCTATTTTTTGAGCCATTTGACGAACTACATAGTTTTTCAATTCTTCCGTAGCCAAGGTTTCTACTACTTCTTCCAAAAACGAAGAAACCAACATTTTTCGAGCTCTATCTTCTGAAATCCCCCTTGCTTTTAGATAAAACAAGGCATTTTCATCTAATTGGCCTGTTACTGAACCGTGCGAACACTTCACATCATCCGCATAAATCTCTAATTCAGGCTTTGAATTGATGGTCGCTTTATCAGAAAGCAAAATATTGGAATTCTGTTGGAACGCATTGATTCTTTGAGAATCCTTTCTGACGATAACACGTCCGTTGAAAACACCCGTTGCTTGCCCATTCATTACTCCTTTGAATAACTCATTCGACTCACAATCTTCTGAAGCATGATCAATGAAAACATGATTATCAACATGTTGCTTTTCTTCTCCGTAATACAAACCATTGACATGTGTATCACAACCTTTTCCATCTTGACGAATATTGACATTATTTCTGATCAAATCCGCACCTGAAGAGAAATTCCAAACAGAAATCTTTGAATCTCGAGCTTGAACCCCATTCACTGATTGAACATGAAAACAGTTTGGATTTTCAGCTTGCAAATTGATCAGTTCTAAATTCGCATTTGCCTCTGTTTCAAGGTTGAAATAACTATTGGTAAAACCAACACCTGCTCCTTCACTTACATAATTACAAAGTACTCTCGCATTGGCATTTTTAGTTGCTTTTATTCTGATCAATGAATTCGCAATGGCGCCATTTTGAGTATTTACAAATATGATTTGTAATTGATCCCATTCCTTTGTATTGTTTAAATCGATCTTCAAACCATCTAGTGCATAGGCTTTTCCAATAAGGGAGAAAATCTGATCATCTCCACTATTGATTTCGTCTTTTCCAGGAATCTCTTTTGCGATGGACTCAATCCCAGATGTGATGTTTAAATTATGCTTAGAAAGTTCGGGAGAATAGATTCCATTCACAACAACCAATCTATTTGGAATATCCTCCTTCCAAATAGAATTTAAATCAGTAGAAATAGAACCATCTTTCTGGTAAAATTCGTTCTTGGTCAGCTTTCTTAACCTAGTATATTTCCAATACTCATCTTTGGTCGTTGGGAAATCCTTTCCCTCTAAAAGAGCTTTTGACTTCAGACCAAATTCTGAATTATTGGGTTTTAAATTCTTTACAAATTCCGCTACACTCATTCGAATGTTTTTTAGTGATTAACGACTTCTTCCTTAATCCAGTCGTATCCTTTTTCTTCTAATTCTAGAGCCAATTCTTTTGGACCCGACTTCACAATTTTCCCATCATACAATACATGTACAAAATCAGGAACTATGTAGTCTAGAAGTCTTTGGTAATGCGTAATTACAATAGAAGCGGTATCTTCTTTCTTCAATGCATTCACTCCTTTTGCCACAATTCTTAAAGCGTCGATATCCAATCCTGAATCCGTTTCATCCAAAACAGATAATTTCGGTTCTAACATGGCCATTTGGAAAATTTCATTTCGCTTTTTCTCTCCTCCCGAAAAACCAACATTTACAGATCTATTCGCCAATTTCGAATCTAACTCAACCAACTTTGATCTTTCACGAACCATGGCCATGAAATCTTTTGCTGAAATAGGCTCTTGTCCTAAATATTCTCTTTTTTCATTGATGGCAGTCCTCAAGAAATTAATATTGGAAACTCCAGGAATTTCTACCGGATATTGAAAAGCCAGGAACAATCCTTCTTTGGCTCTTTCATCCGTTTCCATATCCAAAAGATCTTTTCCTTCAAATTCAACCGAACCTTCAGTAATCTCATAATCTTCTTTCCCAGCCAAAACAGAAGCTAAAGTAGACTTCCCAGCACCATTTGGACCCATGATTGCATGAACTTCTCCCGCTTTCACTTCAAGGTTCAAGCCTTTTAATATCTCTTTGCCGTCTATTTCGGCATGTAAATTTTGAATCTTAAGCATAATCTGATTTTATCCTACACTTCCCTCAAGGGAAATCGTTAATAATTTTTGCGCCTCCACTGCAAACTCCATCGGAAGCTTATTCAATACATCTTTACAATATCCATTTACGATCAAACCGATCGCCTTCTCTTCATCAATTCCTCTTTGTAAACAATAAAAGATCTGATCTTCTCCAATTTTCGACGTAGTGGCCTCATGCTCTAATTGAGCTGTTGGATTCTCACATTCGATATAAGGGAAAGTATGTGCTCCACATCTATCCGTCATCAACAAACTATCACATTGAGTAAAGTTTCTTGCGTTGTCTGCTTTACGATCAATCTTCACCAATCCTCGGTAAGAATTCTGCGATTTTCCTGCTGAAATTCCTTTAGAGATGATCGTGCTTTTCGTGTTTTTGCCCAGATGGATCATTTTCGTTCCAGTATCCGCCATTTGGTGGTTATTGGTCACGGCAACTGAATAAAATTCTCCAACCGAATCATCCCCTTTCAAAATGCAAGATGGATATTTCCAAGTAACCGCTGAGCCTGTCTCAACTTGTGTCCAAGAAATTTTTGCCCCCTTGTGGCAAATTCCTCTTTTAGTAACGAAATTGAATACTCCACCTTTCCCTTCTTTGTCTCCAGGGAACCAGTTTTGAACTGTAGAATATTTGATCTCAGCTCCATCTAAAGAAATCAACTCCACAACAGCAGCATGCAATTGATTCTCATCTCTTTGCGGTGCAGTACAACCTTCCAGATAACTTACATAGGCATTTTCATCAGCTATCAATAAAGTTCTTTCAAATTGCCCCGTACCTGCTTCATTTATTCTAAAATAAGTGGATAATTCCATCGGACATTTCACTCCTTTTGGGATGTAGCAAAACGAACCGTCTGAAAATACCGCTGAATTCAATGCTGCGTAAAAGTTATCCGACTGTGGAACAACAGTTCCCAAATATTTCTTAACTAAATCCGGATGTTCCTGAACGGCCTCTGAAAAAGAACAAAAGATAATCCCAAGCTCGGATAATTTTTCTTTAAAGGAAGTTGCTACGGAAACAGAATCCATCACAAAATCAACCGCTACTCCTGTTAGTCTTTTCTGTTCTTCCAGTGAAATCCCCAATTTACTCATGGTTTCTTTCATTTCTGGATCTACATCATCCCAAGACTCGTATTTCTGTTTCTTCGGAGCTGCGTAATAAGAAATTCCTTGAAAATCTGGCTTTTGATATTTTACATGCGCCCAATCTGGTTCTTCCATTTGTTCCCACATTTTGAAAGACTTCAATCTGAATTCCAACAACCAATCTGGTTCATTTTTTTTGGAAGAAATGAGTCTGATAATGTCCTCATTCAATCCATTGGGAATTTTCTCAGATTCGATATTGGTCGTAAACCCGTATTCGTATTCCTTATTTTCGAGATCCTTAGCTAACTCGTTTTCTGTATAATCCGCCATAAATTCTTTTTAAAGTGAGAAGCTTTCCCCGCATCCACAAGTTCTGTTGGCATTTGGATTGACAAATATGAAGCCTTTCCCGTTCAAACCACCTGAATAGTCCAAAGTGGTTCCAACTAAATACAAATAGCTCTTTTTGTCAACAACTACCTTCATTCCGTTATCTTCAAACACCTTATCGCTCTCTGACTCTTGATTGTCAAATTCGAGGTCGTACATGAGTCCTGAACATCCTCCTCCTTTTACCCCAACACGGATAAAATATCCATCTTTGTGGTCTTCCGACATCAACTGCAAGGCCTTATTTTTAGCACTTTCTGTTACTTTTATCATTCTAAATCTTATTTAGATTAAATTTAAATAAGCCAAAATTGTTCAGCAAATTTACCAAAAATGTGGTATTGACACAAAGAAAAATCCCTTTTATTCCCTAAGAATTCAGAGAAGAAATCTTATTTGAAGGTTCACTTATCAGTAAATCCGTCTAACTTTGCAGCAGAATGAAGTTTTTACAGATTTTTTCAATAGTACTTTTCTTAAGTGGATGTTCCACTGATGACGGGAAAGAATTGGCCCGAGAATACTGCAAATGTATTTCTTCTGCTAAAGGAGACGTTCTCCTAATTGGGGAATGTGAAGAGGATTTTAAAGATGAAATTAAAGCCATTGAAAAACAACCTAGAGTATATAAGAACTTCATGGATGAATTAGAAAATTGTCAATAATGAAGAATAAAATCGCCTTATTAGTTGGTTTAGGTCTACTTTTTTCCTGTGGTTCTCTGGAAGATAGAATTGCTGAGGACATGAAAGAGCATTGTGAATGCATTTCTGAAAAAGGATTTGAAGATTCCGAATGTCAGGAGATCATGCATTCCATTGCATTGAAATACCAGGATGAAGAAGGAGCAAGGGATTTAATCCGAGAAGAGAGTATTAAGTGTGGAGAACAAATGATGAAAGATGGAAAAAACGACGCCTCTATCCGAGTTAGGTGAGTTCGGATTAATCAAAGAACTTACTGAAGATATTCAAATCAAAAATTCAAGCACCATAGCGGGTGTCGGGGATGATTGTGCTGTTTTAGAGCGCAATAAAACTACTTTTACCATCACCTCTTCAGACACGCTCATGCAAGGGATTCATTTTGACTTGATGTACCAGCCTTTAAAGCATTTAGGCTACAAATCCATCGCGGTTAATTTATCTGACATCTATGCCATGAATGGTCAAGCTAAACAAGTGTTGATTAATTTAGCCATAGGCAATCGTTTTTCTGTGGAAGCGATTAAAGAAATTTATGATGGAATGAAGCTGGCGGCCGAAAAATATGAAGTAGATATTGTTGGTGGAGATATCACTTCATCCTATGCCGGTTTGGGAATTAGTATAACGGCCATTGGAGAGGTAGACAAGAAAAAAATTGTCTACAGATCTGGAGCAAAGGAAAATGACCTTATCGTTGTTTCAGGGGATCTTGGAGGGGCTTACATGGGACTGCAACTTTTGGAAAGAGAAAAAGAAGTTTTCAAGTCGAACCCACAAGCGCAACCCGAATTTGAAGGCAAAGATTATCTACTAGAGCGTCAATTAAAACCAGAAGCTAGAAAAGATATCGTTGAATTATTGGAAAAAATGGAATTGATTCCTACTTCAATGATTGATATATCTGATGGTTTGGCTTCCGAGCTATTGCATATATGTCAAGCCTCGAATGTAGGCGCCGCAATTTATGATGAAAAAATTCCAATAGACCCAGATACTTATCATACCGCAGTAGATTTCAATTTAGATCCTTATACTTCAGCATTAAATGGAGGGGAAGATTACGAACTTCTGTTTACCATCAAACAAGAGGATTATGACAAAGTGAAAGGAAATCCTCATTTATCTGTGATTGGCCACATCACTGACGCAAATAATGGAGTTTATATGATGACAAAAGAAGGTCAAGCCGTTCCGATTGAAGCACAAGGTTGGAATCACTTCAAAGAATAACAATTACTTGAAAAGAGAAGCAAAACTTTTGTTTTTTGCTTTGGCTTCAACCCAATAATCAAATCGAAAATACTCCATGGGTATGCTACTCTGAGTATCTGACTTTTGGATATTTTCGTATAGATCATAGAACAATTCCTTTCGATTTATTTCTTTTTCCTTTCTGATTATTTGCTTAAAATATTCTAGAAAGAGTCTCTCAAAAGATTTTTGATCCGAAAACTTGCTATAAAATCGTTCAACTGCTTTCAGTGTGTACGGTAATAGTCGATCATTTTGTAATTCGTAGTGCAGTATGAGATTAAATAAATTAGTATAACCAATAATTTCTTCAATTTCAGGGCTATTAATGTTTAGTATCTGATTAACCCAATACAAACTTCTCTTAAAATTACCATTTCCAAAATGGACATAAGCCAGCTGAAAATAAAGAAAAGTCTTCCTTACAACATTGATCTTCTCATCAAATTTTTCTAATTGAGACTCAATTTCTGGCAAGCGTGTTTGTGCCTTATCAAAATCGCCTGAATTAATAAAAAGAGATAATTCCAAAGAGGTTATTGAAGTAAACATTTTAATCTCAAGATCTTCAGTTAAATAAATCTTATATGTTTCAGAAAATGTCCTTAGCTCAATGAATATTTCTTTAAACATTTGTTTTGAATCAATTTTGTGAGCAATAAAAGCAGCATTCACAAGGATAGAAATATACAAATTTGGATCTTGTGAAATTTTCGATTTACTATTTCGAAATAAACCTCTGTTTTTAAGCAAGAATTCGAGAGATTTATTGAATTCTCCAATGTAAAAATTATAGGCTGAGTTGATGTGATTTTTCAAATATTGCGAATCAAAAAACAAATCCATTTCGGGGATACGATCCAAACTAGCAATAGCTTCTCTTACCTCTTCAAGATCCTTTGTAATAGCTGTTCTATTCTTTCTGTTGACATGAAAAAACAAATCACTTTTAACATTCCATAACATCACATAATTTTCAAGTTTCGCTAGATGATGTTTATCCTCATTTAAAATTGCGTCTAACTCTGCTTTATTAATACCGGAATAATTTAGGGATTCCATGAGTTTTTTTCTTCGCAAACTAATATCCATTAAAAGCGCATATTTATGATTTTTTTGAGCTAGTTTTTCTGCAGACCTAAGTAGTTTACCTGCCTGCTTATACAAGGATTTATTTTGTAAAATCTCTGCACTATTCATTAGTTTATATAATTGAGCATCCACACTATTTGTAGAATGAAATTGCTCAAGGCTATCTAAAATTCGATCATATAAGCGTGCCTTTGTTATTGAAAATTTATTTAAAAATGCTTCACCCTTAAAATGATCCAATACGGTTTGCTCATCATATTCAACCAAAGATTCAATGAAATCAAATAATTGCACATACTTGTTCTCACTTCCTATAATGTGCTTATTGGAAAGAACTTTAAAATACCTTTTCTCCGACTTTGAAAGCGATTTTATTAATTCAAAAAGATCAGATGAAGCTTTATTAGACATTAAAATGAATATTTGGGTTTTTCCTAAAGGTAGGAAAACAGATGCATAGTTTAATATCCAAGCACTAACCAAGAATAACCATAGAATAAATAATTCTACAGTAAAATAAAAAGAAAATTATAGAATAAAAGTGAAAAATTAATCGAAATCCAAATCATTTTCGGGATCTGTAATTTCTCCGTCATTTTGACCTGAGATATTCACTTCACCCTCTTCGATATCATTTAGATTAACAGAATTATTTGTATTTGTTTCTCCTTGAGCAGAACCATTTTTCTTCGTTGAATGACCTTCAATGGCTCCCTGAGGAACTATCACTTCCTTGCTACAACTTGCAACAAGCCCTAAAGCAAAAACAATTACAAATATGTTTCTAAATGTCTTCATTAACTCCAAATATAGGAAAATTAATTAAATAATCAAAAATATTAATCAATTTTTAAATAGATCTGAACTAGAGTCCCAGAAATAGCCCCATCTTTCTCATAGATTTCATTCGGGCCAACAATTTTTAAATCCTTTCTCAAAATACGTTTTAAAATATCTACTCTGTTTGCAGTTATCTCCATTCCCTTTGAGTCGTGTTCACTATCATAGTTTTTCTTGGATTTTTGACTTTCAATGATTCCAATACCATTGTCCAAAATTTCAAATACTATAAATTCATCTTTGACAAAGATTTTAATGGATATCTCTCCCTTCTCCTTTTTTGGTAAAATCCCATGAATTATGCTGTTTTCAACAAAAGGCTGTAGCATCATGGAAGGCACCTCAATAATATCTATATCCACACTGGGATCAATTTCAATCTTATATTCAAATTTCCCTGAAAATCTCATACTCTCCAACGATAAGTACAATTCTAACCTACTGATCTCATCACTTAAAACAACCATATTATTTTCATTGGTTGTACTATCCAAATTTTTCCGAATCAATTTTGCAAAATTGGTGAGGTATTTGTTCGCAGAAATTTTATCAGAAACATTAATAAAATATTGAATTGAATTCAGTGAATTAAAAATGAAATGTCGATTCATCGAGGCATTCAAACTTTGTTGCTCTAACTGAAGTAATTTAGACTTATATATGAGGTTTTCATTGTCTTTTTTCTGCTTGATTATTTTAGTTCTGTAATTCACAATGAATACCACAATTCCAATCAAACCCAGAATGGATGAGGAAATAAACCACCATGTCAACCAAAATGGTGGGAGTATCTCAAATGAAAAAGAAGCCGTTTCTGAAATTAAACCACTTTTATTGATTGCTCTTACTTTGAAAGTATATTTTCCAGGTGACAAGGAGGTAAAAGTGGCAAAATCATTTTCCAAATATGGAGTCCATTCCTCCCCAAATCCTTCAAGCTTATATTGATATTTTAGCTCATTATTATTCTTGAAACTTAACCCTGAGAATTCAATTGTAACATAATTATATTTGAAGGGTAATTTAAGATCAATTGGAAGTCCATCTGTTCCAATAGAAGTACTGAAGTCAGAAAGGTCTTTATTTTCCAAAAATATTTTGAGATCCGCTATCGAAATTGTGGGTTCAATATAGTCATCCAAATCATGGATTTTATCATATCTAAATTTCACCAGAGCTTCTTCCATTCCAAACCAAATCTCTTTGTTTTCCACATAAACTGCATTCAGATTTACTTCTGACCCTGGTAGACCATCAATTGCTGAGAATCTTTTTAATTCGGAAACTTCTAAGGTCGGTTTGTCTAGCTGTGCAATATAGAATCCAGAATTAGTACCAAAGCACAAATTTCCATCGAAGTACTTCACCATATTTACTTCTTTGGATGTTTTGGACAACTTTACATCGGGCTTTAAAATTTTCTTATTTTGAACAAAATAAATTCCTCTTTCCGTGCCAATTACAACAAGATCATCGTCGATAATATCTATGGCGTTGACTTCATTAAAAAATTGATTATCTCCGATTTGAATTAGATGGGTTCCGTCATAAAGGTAAACTCCGTTCAAGGTTGCAAACCAAATATTTCCATTTAACCCAATCTTTATGTCTCTCACCCAAACATTTAAATGCTGCCCAAAAAATTCTTTTTTGAATTCCTTTCCATCGTAAAAATTCACTCCATTCGGTCCTCCAATCAGATACTGGTTTTGATCTATTTTAGCAATGGCCGTAATTTTATCAGAATACAACCCATCTTTTTCAAAATAGTTTTTCATTTTTCCTTGACTGACAATACTTAAGCCTTGTTGCGTTCCAATTAAAAAATTGTATTCATCTTCAACGCACATGGTCCAAACTGTATTACTTGGTAATCCATTTGACTCATTAAGAATTTTATGTTCGTTTTTATTCTTCCAAATCGTCAGTCCGTTGTTGTAGGATCCCAAATAGAAAACTGAATCCTTTTTTGTGATATACATAATTTGATTACTTCCTATACCTTCTTTAGTAGAATAACTTACAAACGTTTCACCAACAAATCGAGTAAATCCTTTGCCATCAGTTGCTATCCATAAATTTGCTTCTCGATCTTTAAATAATCTTAATAGCTGAGCATTTGGCATTCCGTTTTCAGAAGAAACCTCATATTCTTTGGTTTGACTTACAAGATTGTAACAAACCATATCAGATTTTGTGATCACATATAAATTTTCTCCGTTTATTTGAAAATCACGTATCGTTTCCACTTCTTTCAAGAAATCCAATTTGTTGAGCTTATTATCTTGAAAGGAATATACTCCTGTAGGTTTGTAGGAACCTATGTATATATGATCATTTTCTTTCTTTATTCTTCCAAAAGAAATGTCTTTATTCCTTAGCAAAAACCCAGATTCTTTGGTTTTGACGTATAAACCTTCCTTCGTAGTAACTAAAAAATGCCCCTCATCTGCAAATAAATCTCGTATTTTTTGATCTTTTGGGAAAAAAGGATAAGGCAATAACTGCTTATTATCCATATAAAATATTGAGGCTCCATTTGTGCCAACAAAAAGTGTATCATTAAAAAATTGAATGCAATCTACACGAAACTTTTCATGCTCCTCTGCAAATGGTATTTGCTTGAACGTTTTATTACTATAAACACTAACCCCGCCTTTCGAGCCAATATATAATTCGTTTTTAACGATCAGTAGAGAGCGAATAGCATCACGAATCAAACCATCTTCTGCTGTAAATATTTTGAACTCTCTGCCATCAAATCGATTCAGTCCTCCTTCGGTCGCAATCCATAAAAATCCTTGTTCATCCTGAACAATATCATAAACTTGAGATTGGCTCAATCCCGAATTTGTGGAATAGGAATCAAAGCTGTATTGCTGAGCGAATAGAAAGTGCCCTTGAAGTAAAAGGAACAAGACAAATAAAAACCCCCTCACAGACTCTTCAGCATTTGAGTAAAACTGGTTATTCGGTTTCTCGCGATTGGAATCTGCTTTCCATTTTTCAATACTGCATAATGTCCATCTTCATTCAGATATTCTTTGAGTTGGTTTAAATTGATGATGTAGGATTTATGAACTCTGTAAAATTTTGACTGATCGAGCAAATTTTCATAAATTTTTAAAGTCCGTGTGTCTAAATATCTACTCCCATCTTGAAAATAAAGCATTGTACAATTCCCATTAGCTTCTAGGTACGTGATTTCATCGTCTTCTACAATTTTCAATCCTTTGGAATGTGAGATAACAACTTTACCAGAGGATTTCCCTTTGACCAATTTATCAGAAAGATTTCGCAGGGATTCAAAGTATATTTCATAATTATCAGGGGCTGTTTTAAACGCTTCATAGGCAGCAGAAATTTTCTCACCTGCGGCTTTTAACTCATCAATATCAATTGGTTTGAGAATGTAGTAAACCGCATTAGCATTAAATGCTTTTACCGCATAATCTTTAAACGCGGTTACGAAAACAACTAGAAAATTTCTATGCTCGACTTCTTCCAAAATTTCGAAACCTTCAGCTCCACTGGGCATTCGTATATCCAAAAACACAACATCTGGTTTCTCTTCATTTATTATATTTATAGCATCCTCCTTTGAATCTGCTTTTGCAAAAACTTCTAGATCGGGACAAAAATCACTAATTAACATTTCCAGATTATTTCTGGCCAATTCTTCATCATCTACAATCAGTGTTTTCAATTTCATAATAACTAGTTTGTAAGGTTCTTGTCGAAGGATTTATCAACACACTTCTCTTGTAAATATACAAAACTGAGAATTATTACACTGTACACTAGAATAAATCTTCTCTACACAACACTCTTTCAGCCTATTTGAATAGAAATCAAATCAGTAAATTAGATAAGTAACTAAAAAATTGTTCTTATGACTTCAATATTACACGCACAAACGAAAAATGAGATTTGGATTTTTATTGATTGTGGGGGTTAGTCCTATTTTCAATTAGAAATAATTGCTGTCAGAATTCTTTTTGTTGCTTTAAGATTTTCCCAGACAGACATGTGGCCCGAGTTTTCAACTAGATGAAACTTGGGCTTTTTTTCGAGCTGCTCTATATTTAAGACCATCTGCTCCAAGGGAATAATCGGATCATTTTCAGCCTGAACAATGGTTATTTTATTTGCATGATTTTTTACAAAATCACTATTATTCAATCTATCTCTTAATCCTTTTGTGGATCTTACAATATCTATTTCTTCCATTTCTTTGGCTCTGCAAACTAGGTCTTGAATCGTATTTAGGGTAAATTCATTTTCAATGTAAAACAAGTTTCTGATGGCTTCATTTAGAAAAACTAACTTATTATTTTGAACCACCTCAATCACTCGATTTCTGTTTTGAATACGTTCTTTGGAATCTTCCCAAAAATTTGAATTGAATAGAATAAGCTTATCAAGTTTTCGAATCTTAAATAGTTCCAATCCTACATACCCTCCCATAGAATGACCAATGACTACAGGATTCTCGATATTTGTAATACAAAGCGCTTCATCTACCTTTTCCGCCATAAATTTCATGGAATATGCATCAAGTTCATATGAAGGGCTTTTCCCATGTCCGGGTAAATCCAAAAATACAAGTTGATTTTTTGGAAATGTACTTATTACATCATGCCACATAGTTGAATCTTCCAAAAATCCGTGCAAAAAGACAACAGGACTCCCTTTTCCTATCAAATGAGTATGTAAAGGTACTTTTTTCAAAAATCTAGGAATTCATCAGGTCTTCGATCTCTTCTGCTTCAATCGGGATAGAACTCATTAGATTGATAGGCGTGCCATTTTCCTGTACAACCAAATCATCTTCAATTCGAATTCCAAGATTTTCCTCCGCAATGTAGATCCCTGGTTCACAAGTAAATGCCATTCCAGCCTTAATTGGTTCAGTCCATGAGCCTACATCATGTGTGTCCAGACCTATATAATGAGAGGTTCCGTGCATAAAATACTTTTTGTAAGCCGGCCAATTTGGATCTTGATTCTTAATGTCTGTTTGATCAATCAACTTAAGTCCTAGAAGTTCAGACTCCATCAATCGTCCCACCTCCGTATGGTACTCTCCCAATAAGGTCCCAGGTCTCAACATTTTTTCCGCTTCTTTTTTCACTCTTAAAACGGCATTATAGACATCTTTTTGTCGTGGAGTAAATTTCCCGCTTACTGGAATACAACGAGTTAAATCCGATGCATAATTCGCATATTCCGCACCAAAATCCATCAAAATAACCTCTCCATCCTTGCATTGCTGATTATTTTCAATATAATGTAAAACACATGCATTTCTTCCAGAAGCAATGATCGGAGTGTAGGCGAATCCTTTAGATCGGTTTCTGATGAATTCATGAATAATTTCTGCTTCGATTTCATACTCCCATACCCCTGGCTGTACAAACCCCAATATTCTTCTCACCGCACTTTCCGTTATCTTGCACGCATGTTGCATTAGCTCAATTTCTATAGGATGTTTTATCGATCGAATAGCATGCATGATTGGAGCAGATCTCTTAAAATCATGAAGTGGATAATGCTCTTTACACCAAAGTATGAAACGATCTTCTCGTGTCTGACCTTCCGTATTTGCTCTCAAATGTTCATTTGTATTCAGATAAACATTTTGAACTTCAGACATTAAGTTTTTAAAAACAGTTTCAAATTGATCCAACCAATAAACAGTTTCAATACCTGATACTTTGGTTGCCTTTTCCTTAGTCAACTTTTCTCCTTCCCAAATTGCTATTAATTCGGAAGTCTCTTTTAAGAAAAGAATTTCTCTATGTTTCGAATTGGATGCATCAGGGAATAGGACTAGAATACTCTCCTCCTGATCAACCCCGGACAAATGAAATATATCTCTGTGCTGATTAAACGGCAATGTACTATCAGCGGAAGTAGTAATGATATCATTGGAATTGAATACCGCCAAACTTAATGGTTTCAGATGTTTGATGAATTCTGCGCGATTTCTTTTAAAAAGCGCATTATCTATTAGATCGTATTTCATTAGCACAAATTTTGGTCTAATGTAAGAAAAACAAAAATTATTAAAAACTAGATACTCCGTAAATACTTTACGATCTACCAACATATTATTGCATTAAAACATCGTAATTATGGATAAGAAAGCTAGAAATTTTAAAGACGTAATCATCAACTACATCACTTTTGAAACTGGTGATAATGAAGCACTTATTGACTGCAAAATAGAAGAAAATAAAAAGGCACGAGATTCTAAACTAATTATCTCAATGTCTGATTTGAACAAGTTAATCTTTGCATTAAAAAGAGTTCTTACAGCAGAACTCAGTATAGAATGCCACACCATCGATAAGCAATCAAGTTTTTATCAGATTGATTTAACAAAATCCGGTATTCAAAAATTAGATCTCAGTTCGTTTTTCAAATCAAATAGTATTCGACAAATAATCGCGTAATCATGAAAATCATTAGCAAGGTAAATAATCTTACACGTCACGAACTCATTTATGTCTTTGACAAGATGAATGTAGGAGATTCGGTAGAGTTAAGTCATGATGATAAAAATAAGATTACTTGGGTAATTTACAATAACCGAAAAATCGGAACTCTTGATGCTATTGATTTTGGCTTCTGGGGGTTAGGGTCGAAAATAGTGGGAACAATCAATTCCATCTCCTTGAATAAATATTTGCCTTTTGAAAATTTGGATATCGAAATCAAGCCAACTTTTTAGCATATTTTTCGTTTTCATAGAAAAGTATTATTTTTACTGTTTACTAAAACTATTTTACTATGACCATTACGAAGAGTACTTTGTTTGCAGTTTTGGGGCTAACCTATATCGGTATTTCTTGTCAAAGACATCAGATCGTACCTGCTCCTGAACCCCCAGTTGACCAAGTGGAGGTCGATTGTATGTTTCAAGGGCATGTAGATACCACCGACTACACATTACAAGAAGGAACCAACAGTTTTGCCTGTAATCTGTTAGTAACTAAAAACATTCAGCCTTCACCGCTAATATCTAGTGCTATATACACGGACTCTTTAGGTAGTACATCTGCTTCCATTGATCATGGTATTCGACTTGATCTTGGAAGTTTTGATTGGGTTGATGATGGATCGAATAATCCGTCCATGTCCGAATTTCAAACTTTCTTCTCAGGAGCAAATTTAATGGCTCAATTCGGAGATTCTGTAAATCTTCCTTTTAGTAATGGTGGAGCAAATGGTGTTCAAATCACTTGGGTTGATGAGAACGGTATCGCTTTTTACTCAAGAGACACATCGACTTATCCAGGAACATTCTTCGTCCTTAATAATGTCACTTATGAAGCTGACAACGACAATGAATATGTTAAATGGTCCGCTCTATTTACAGCTGAGTTGTGGAACTATAATGGAACGGACTCTATTGTAGTTCAGAATGGAATTTTCAATGGTGCATTCAGAAGAAGAACGCAATGATGTTACCTCAGATTTAATTCTGAATTAAGATATCTCTACTAAAGACCGAATTTTTTGATTCGGTCTTTTTTTTTGTTAAATTGCTTAAAACTAATAAAATGGATGCTTCCGTTAAAGTAGGAATTGTAGGCGATTTCAGTTTTATGTACAATGCGCATCACGCAACCAATCATGCTTTAGAACATTCACGTAAATTATTTGAAGCGAATCTTGATTACTATTGGATCAGAACTTCAGAAATTGCTGATGGTCAAGATAATGTGTTAGATAATTTTGATGGATTAATCATTGCTCCTGGACCTTATCAAAACGATTTCTTCATGAGATTGGTGATAAAAAAAATCGCTCACAAAGAAATTCCTGTTTTAGGTACAGGTGAGCCATTCAGAATGTATATAGAATATTTAGGTTCTAAATACTACTCAGAAAGCGCACGGGACTTGATTTCGGAAAACGAAAACAAGTCCAATCATTTTGAAAAATTATATTTACATGATCCCAATGGACAATTACTCAAAATGTACGGTTCCCGACCTTTGGTTGAATATGCTTCTGTTCGATATTCCTTGAACCCAGAAATTCAAAAGTTCTTGGAGCATAATGTGATTAATGTACTTGCGAAAGAGGAAAACGGTAATTTACTTGCCTTTGCAGATAAGGAAAAACCCTATTTTAAGTTTTGCATGTTTGCACCCCAAGTACTATCTTCGGAAGCTCTGCCTCATCCCATTTTTACCACTTTCATTGAAGACATCCTTAAAGCGAAACTTATTCCCAAAGTAATTTAGTCTTCCACTTCGTAACCTTCGTCAATTAGGAGTTCATTGGATTCAGCAGCCGCAACTGCCAGCCGATCACACATTTCGTTATAATAGTGGCCATCATGACCTTTTACCCAGTGAAAGTGTAATTCAAATCCATTTGAAACATCTAAATATCTTTTCCAAAGATCAACATTTGCTTTTCCTTTAAAATCTTTTTTGACCCAACCATGAAGCCATTTTTTGTTAATTGCATCTACAACATACTTGGAATCACTATAAATATGTATCGGAAATTTATTTGTTTTTAAATTCTCTATTGCAACAATGACAGCTAATAACTCCATTCGATTATTGGTCGTTTTGCGATAACCTTGATTGAGTTTTTTGATCTTATCGCCAAACTTTAGCACCACACCATACCCCCCATTCCCAGGATTTCCCTGAGCAGAACCATCCGTGTAAATTTCTAATCTTGGCATGAACAAAGATAGACTTTAATTGTATTCCTTTAACTAAGAAACAAAATAAACATTGGAAACATTTTACTTTTTTTTTGTTTCCTATGTGAAAGTTGTTATACATTTGCGCCATGGAAGAAAAATATGCAGACATAATTAATCGAGCACAAGAAATTTACATGAGATATGGAATAAAAAGTGTGACTATGGATGATATGGCTCGACATCTAGGTATTTCAAAAAAAACGCTCTATAAATATGTCACGGATAAAACTGATTTGGTCAACAAGACTATTGAAAATCAGCTTGAAAATGAAATGTGTCGTATTAAGATGAGTGCAGAATCTGCAAAAAATGCCATTGAGGAACACATTACAATATCTAAAAGTGTTATTGCTCAAATGAAACATGTACAGCCGGCAGTATTCTACGACTTAAAGAAATACTATCCCGAAGCTTGGAACATGTATCAATGCCATAAACATGAAGAAGTTTTTAAAACGATCAAGGATAATATATTATCGGGAATGAAAGAAGGTTTGTATAGAGAAGATATCCACCCAGATGTAACGGCCATGCTATATATACAAAGTGTAGATGTTCTCTTCTCGGATGAAATGGTGCGAATCATGTCGACCTATGACTTTCCGACAATACTTATTGAAAAGATCAAGTATCATATTTACGGAATTTCAACAGAAAAAGGAATTAAAGAATTCAAAAAACAATTAGAAAAGTTATATGAATAAGGCATTTAAAATATTAAGTATTCTCTTGTTTACAGGCATTTCAGCTTTCGGACAAGAACAGGCGGATTCCACTAAATTCAGTCTCCAACAGGCTCTAGATTATGGTTTGCAACGCCATGAATCTATCAAGAATGAAGAGTTGGAATATAAATCCGCAGAAAAACAAGTTTGGGAGGCTACCTCATACGGATTACCCCAAGTAAGTGCATCAGGACAATTTAGACACAATATAATTATTCCGAAATCTATTGTTCCAGCTAACGCGTTTAACCCCGCGGCACCTGCTGATGAGTTGGTTGCATTAAAATTTGGGACCAACTACAACGTGGACTTTGGATTTCAGGTTAATCAGCTCATTTTTGAGGGGTCCTATATTGTCGGAATTCAAGTCTCAAAGTACTATAAAGAATTTACTTCCACTTCAATTGATTTAGCAAAACAGGATGTTATGTACAATATATCCCAAGCCTATTATTTGGGGCTAATCGCCGAGGAAAACCTTCAACTAATCGATTCCACAGTAGAAATTACAAAGAAATTATTAGAGGATACAAAGGAACTATTCAAATCTGGATTAATCGACGAAACGGAAGTGGATCAACTGGAACTCGCTTTATCTAGGGTAGAAACTCAAAGAATTTTAGCAAAAAGACAATTTGAAAATTCCAAAAATCTATTGAAGATGTCTATGGCATATGATATGGAACAAGACATTGAGCTCACCGATGACTTGTATTCAATTTTAGAAACTTTGAGGGCAAATAACCCAACTCAAAAATTGTTAGATGTCGAAAATAATCTGGACTTTATACTTCTCAAAAGAAAGCAAAAATTAGATGAGTTTAATGTGAAAAATGAGAAATTTAAAAATCTGCCATCAATTGCAGCCTTTTTCCAATTGAACACAGCCGCTGGAAGAAATAATTTCGACTTTTTTCAAAACAAACCATGGTACGCCAACTCGATGTGGGGTCTAAGTTTGAATATCCCCATCACTAGTTCTGGGAATAGATGGGCGAAAGAACAGAGAGCGAAAATAGTAGTCCAACAGACAAGTAATAAAATGGACTTATTGGTTCGAAGTTTAAAATACCAGGAAGTACAGGCTAAAACACAATACAACGATGCTTTTGATCAACTTTTAAGAGAGAAGGATAATGTAGATCTGTCGAAAAAGATCTATGAGAGAACCATTATAAAAAGAAGTGAAGGAATGGTAAATTCATTAGAAGTAAGTCAGACCCAAAGCCAATACATTTCTGCTCAAGGAACCTATATTCAGGCCATTTTTGATGTACTCCAGGCCAAAACTAATTTGGACAAACTGTTCAATAATTACACGCAAAAATAAAAACCAAAATATTCAAATCTTATAAAATGAAAACTAAAAGAAATTTAATCGTCGTTTTATTCTCAGGACTTTTGTTTTCTTGTTCCGGTGAACAATCGGAATTGGAGACCAAGCAGTCCAGAAAAAAAGAGATTCTTTCTGAAATAGAAGAACTAAATACTAAGTTGAAAGATCTAAAAGAAGAACTTGCCATTTTAAATCAAGATCTGAATGAATTGGATACAATTGATCATGTTGCTACTCTTAATGTGACAGCTATATCGCCTAAAATTCAGGATTTTGTTCATAAAATTGAAGTACAAGCCAACATTGAAACAGACCTCAATGCACTTGTTGTTGCAGAATCACAAGGTATTATCAGAAAGATTGTAGCAAGTGAAGGTCAGGCAGTAAAAAAGGGACAAACACTTGCAATTATAGACTCTGAAATACTTCAGGACAACATCAATGAAGTTAAAAAAGCAATGGAATTGGCCGATTTTGTATATCAAAAACAAAAAGCATTGCATGAAAAAGGAATCGGATCAGAATTGGATTATGAATCTGCCAAAAACCAAAAAGAATCCTTGGAGAAGAAATTGATTACTCTTCAGTCGCAACAAGGTAAAACCGTTATTAAAGCCCCCATAACAGGAGTTTTAGATGAAATATTCCTCAACCTAGGAGAAATGGCTTCTCCACAGCAGCCATTTGCGAGAATTGTGAATGCAGATAATGTAAAGGCAATTGCCGAAATATCGGCAACCCATTTAGCAAATATTAAGCAAGGTACTGAAGTTGAATTAGTTATTCCGTCATTCAATGATACTACATTGATAAGCGAATTAACAAACATAGGAAACTACATCAATCCAACCAACCGAACTCTTAAAGTTCAAACTGAAATCAAAGGAAATAAGTTTCTTATTCCAAATATGGTAGCAATAATGAAAATAGTTGATTTTCAAATGAAAAATGCTTTAACCGTGGACAGAAGGGTGATTGTACAGGATCGAAATAACAACTACTTTATATACCTAGTCGATGAAAATGCTCCGGAAGGTAAGTCTAACATTACTAAAGTGGAAGTAGAGATTTTGAGTACTTACAAAGACCAAAGTGCAATAAAAGTAAACCGCAATGATATTCTACTAACTGAATCCTCTAAGATTGTCGATCAAGGTGCGAAAGGGATCACAGAAAATGATCGTGTCATTGTCAAACAAAACAAAGAAATTGCCCAAACTGAGAAATAATGAAAGAAGAAAATACGCATAAAGTGGAAAAGGAATTTGGTCTCTCCAATTGGTCGGTTTCCAATCTCAAAACCGTATTCCTTATCGCTGCAATTATTGTTCTCGGAGGGTTCATTTCATACACTGGAATGCCAAAAGAGAATTTTCCTGAGCTTCAAATTCCAGAAATCTATGTTGGAATTGCAAAGCCAGGCAGCTCGCCAAAAGTAATTGAAAAGGAAATAACAAAACCGATTGAAAAAGAGATCAACACTATCAAAAACATAGATGAGATATCCTCTACTTCAATACACGGGTATGCCACTATTCGAATCAAATTTGATTTCTCGGTGAATGTAGACGAAGCCCTTCGAAAAGTAAAGGATGCTATTGATAAAGCTCGCGCAGAACCAGAATTTCCGGAATTACCCGTAGAACCAAATGTATTCGAATTGGATCCCTCAGACATGCCAATATTGAATATCAATTTACGTGGAGCAGATGCAAAAATTCTTAAAGAGGTTGGAGAAGAACTGCAAGATCGAATTGAAGATCTATCCGAGATTTCTGAAGTCGACATTAGAGGTGTTCAGGAAGAAGAAATGCGTATTGATGTAGACCGACTGAAAGCGGAAGCTGTAAATGTTTCTTTGGATGACATTCAAAATGCTATTTCGGCTGAGCACATGACCGTATCAGGAGGAGAACTATTGGCCTATGGAATGCGAAAGTCCATTCGAATCGAAGGAGAATTTGCTGATGCAGAGGAATTAAAGCAAATCATAGTCAAACAAGATGATTATGATCCTGTATATTTAAAAGATGTTGCTGATGTCTATTTTGGCAACGCCGATACCACTTCCTATGCTCGTGAATGGGGTGAAGATGTAATCATGCTTGACATCAAGAAGCAGGCAGGCAAAAACCTTTTGGATGCAGCGGATAAAATTCGAATGCTCGTTAAGAAAGCACAAGCTGATGGAACCATTCCTGCAAATGTCAAAGTGAGTTTAACAAATGACCGATCAAATAAAACCAGAACGATGGTGTCGGATTTGGTGAACTCCATCATTTTTGGAATCATTTTAGTGGTCATGGTCTTACTCTTCTTCTTAGGTTTGCGTAACGCTATATTTGTTGGTATCGCTATTCCTTTGTCCATGTTTATGTCCTTTCTCATTCTTTCTGCAATGGGGGTTACACTAAATGTTATGGTACTTTTCTCCCTAGTATTGGCTTTGGGAATGCTAGTAGACAACGGAATTGTGGTAATTGAAAATATTTACCGCTTGTTAGATGAAGGGTATGACCCGATTCAAGCCGCCAAAAAAGGAGTGGGTGAAGTAGCCTGGCCGATTATTGCATCTACTGCCACTACTTTGGCTGCATTCATTCCACTAGCGCTTTGGCCAGGATTAATGGGTGAATTTATGAAATACCTTCCGATTACCTTGATGATTGTATTGGGGTCATCGCTTTTCGTTGCTCTTGTCATTAATCCTGCAATCGCTGCTGTTTTTATGAGACGTGGTGAGAAAAAAGTAAACAAGAAACGGGTGATAATCGTTTCTGGAACCATTACAGTTTTAGGAATTTTAGCTCATTTCGCAGTTGGTCCAACGGCAGGGAATATTTTAGTTGTTGGAGGTTTGTTTGGGCTGCTTGAAGTATTTGCTCTTTCTCCGGCAGCTAAATACTTTCAAAATAAAATTCTTCCGATACTTGAAAATGCATACGATAGATTTTTAAGAATCACGTTGAAAGGCCCTAATCCCCAAATATTCTTCGCAGGAACTCTTGGGCTTCTGGTTATTTCATTCATATTGATGGCTGTTATTCCACCGAAAGTTTTGTTCTTCCCAGAGAATGAGCCTAACTATGTGAATATTTTCATACAACATCCAATTGGAACGGATATCAAAGAAACCAATAAAACCACACTAGAAGTCGAAGCCAAGTTGAATGAAATTCTTGCGCCATATTTGGAGAAGGATTCTTCCGCTATGGACGAAGATCACAAAATGATTCAATCAATTATCGCCCAAGTTGGTGATGGAACAAGTGATCCAAGACAAGGAGTTTCAATGGGAAATACTCCACACAAAGGTCGTGTGATTGTACAGTTTGCAGAGTTTCAATATAGAAATGGAGTTTCTACTTCAGACATTCTTTCTGAAATCAACAAAATCAAGGAAGATTTCCCAGCAGATATTCAAATTTCTGCAATTAAAAATAAGGAAGGCCCTCCTCTTCCTCCTGCAATTAACATCGAAGTTTCTGGCTCTGTTCCTTATGAAGCTCTGATTGAAGAAGCCGATAAGATCAAAAATTACCTTGATCGAAAAAAAGTAAAAGGGGTAGAAAAATTGAAATTGGATGTAGAAACTGGAAAACCTGAAATTCCAATATACGTAGATCGAAAAGAGGCTCGAAAATTAAACGCCTCTACGGGTCAGATATCAATGGCGATAAGAAAGGCTCTTTTTGGACAAGATGTAAGTGTCTATAAGAAGGGTGATGACAACTATGATATCGTAGTTCGATTTGATGAGGAAAATAGAAATAATTTGGACGCTTTATTGGATCAGAAGTTAATTTTTAGAAACAACAAAGGTCAATTATTGCGAATTCCAATTCGATCAGTGGTTCATCCTCCTAAGGAGATTAACTCTTATTCCGCGGTAGTAAGAAAAGACCTTGTTCCAATGGTTACCATTGTATCCGATGTTATTGATGCCAATCCAGATGAGGTTATAAAAGAACTCAAAGGATACATGCAACAGTATGAGACAGAATTTGGGGTTTCCGAAGGTATTTCTTACAAATTTACTGGGCAACAGGAAGAGCAACAAAAAGAAATGGCATTTCTTAGTAAAGCATTAATGATTGCAGTTTTCTTAATTCTTTTAATTATTGTTACTCAGTTCAACTCTTATTCAACACCAACCATCATCATGTTCTCTGTTGTATTTAGTTTAATCGGAGTACTGCTAGGATTATTAATCACTGGTGAAGAATTTGTAATCATTATGACCATGATTGGAATTATTTCGCTTGCGGGAGTTGTGGTAAACAATGCCATTGTACTGATCGATTATACCAATTTGATCATAGAAAGGAAAAAGGCAGAACAAGGTTTGGCGGAACATCAACGTTTGCAGCTAGAAGAAGTAATTGCCTCTATCGTAGAAGGTGGTAAAACTCGTCTTCGACCTGTATTACTAACAGCTATTACCACCATTCTGGGTCTGATTCCATTAGCTGAAGGGATTAATATCGACTTTGAAAGCTTGTTTGCCGGTGGTGGAGCCAATTTTTACATAGGTGGAGATAACAACATGTTTTTTGGTCCGATGTCCAAAACCATCATTTATGGTTTAACTTTCGCCACCTTCCTAACATTGGTTATTGTACCAGCCATGTATTTGATGTTGTACAGATTTAAAATCTGGGTAATACGAAGAAGGGATCACTAGAGTCTGGAATTCACATACATTTTTCATAGTTTTTGATTTTAGTTTAAAGGCCTCGAGAAATCGGGGCTTTTTTAATTCGGAATTCGAAATGTGGAATTCGGAATTGAGTGATAGAGCGAAAACTGTGTATAGGGAATTAATAGTTTGATGTGAATATTTTGTTTGAGATGTAACCAGATCTACTATTCTCACATTATAACTTTGTAGGATGAAATTGTTTTTAGGGATCATATTGTTCTTGTCTGCCTCACTATTTGCCGGAAATCCGATTATCGTAGTAATCGATCCTGGACATGGCGGAAGTGATCCAGGGCATTTATCTCATGATGGTAAACATTTGCAGGAAAAAGAAATCAACCTGAAAATTGCCATGAAATTAGGGCATTATCTTGAAAACAATATTCAAAATGTAAAAGTGATTTATACACGAACCACAGATATTTATCCAAGTTTGGACAGAAGAGTGGAAATTGCCAACCAAAAAGGCGTGGACCTTTTCATAAGTATTCACTGCAATGGAAGTCCATCTGAAAACAGTTATGGAACAGAAACCCATATTTATGATAGAAGTTCGAAAGAATCCATGAAATGGGCAAAACTGATTGAAAAAGAATTTAAATCCAGAGCGGGAAGACATTCACGTGGAATTAAAACAAATAGTGACCGAGGGAATACCTTGCAAGTCTTGAAATACACGAAAGGAACGTCGATATTAGTAGAATGTGGATTTTTATCTAACCCAACAGAAGCCGTTTATTTGAATAGCTCTAAAGGGCAGGATTTGATTGCTTCAGCATTATTTAGAGCAACTCGGACCTATCTTCAAAAAAAATATCCAAATATTAGTTTTCAAATTCCCCAGAATTCTGAACCCAAAACAGAAGATCCTAAGTCTGAAATCGCAGAAAAGGAGGCAAGATTCAAGGTTCAAATCTGTTCTTCATCTGCGAATTTTCCAACCGATGGTGATAAATTTTCACATCTGAAATATAAGGTTCATCAAGTAGAAGTTTCTGGAAAAGTTAAGTACAAATACTATTTAGGTCCTTTCAAAAGTAAATCTGAAGCAGAAGATGCCATGAAAAATGCCCAGAATGGCGGCTATAAAGATGCTTTTCTTGTTCCTTTATAGGCTTTCAATAACTCTCATTAATTTATCTTTCACTTCTTGAGCTAAAATTGGTAGTTGATCATTTTCAACTGAAATCATTGAAGCTATCGGGTCAACAGCGGCAACTTCTATGGAGCCAGTTTCTAACTCTTGTACAATCACATTACAGGGAAGAAAAACCCCAATTTTATCTTCGTTAGATAAAGCTTTATGAGCAAAATTAGGGTTACACGCTCCTAGAATTCGATATTTTCTAAAATCAACATCCAATTTCTTTTTAAAAGTAGACTGAATGTCAATATCTGTTAAAACTCCGAATCCTTCTTTTTTAAGTTCCTCCGTTACCTGATCGATCACTTCATCGAACCCAGAATTTTTAATTTCTTTATTAATAAAATATGCCATTGAATTTCATTTTGTAAGACAAAGTTAAAGGTTTGAAATTAAGGGATTTGGGACTTTTATCACAATATGTAAACGAGCTATCATTGACCACAGCAAAAAGCCTATGTCACTAGAAGCTTTATGTCTCAATTTTTAGATAATAAATTTGTTCTCAGCCCATTGGCAATCTAAATTTTTATAATTTGGTACAAAAAACTAGAAATGAAGAAAATGATTCTGATGATGTCAGTATCTGCCCTACTTTTTGCTTGTGGTGGAGAAGACGAAAAAAAAGATGAGAAAAAAGGAATGACAGATGCTGAAAAATGCGAATGTTTGAATGCTTCCATAAATGATCGATCTGATGCTTGTCATAAATATAGAGCTGAGGTGATGAAAGAAATTAAAGCCGGTCTGGAAGACAGTTCAGATCTTGATGCCATTGATGCGGAATTGAAAAAGCGAATGGACGCTTGTAAATAGGCTCTTTTTAAAAGAATAGGTGAGCACTACTTCCTGAAATATTGGAGTAGTGCTTTTTTTGTGCTGATTTTTTGGCGTTAGAAACGCCCCGAAGATAAGCACTCGTTTGAAACGAGCGCTAAACGTTAGATGGGTTTGGGTATAAAAAAGCCTCCGAAAAGGAGGCTCTATTATTTTGAATTTTGAACTTTTAGTTTTGCATTCTAAAGTTTCTTTTCAACTTCTACTTCTTCGAAGGCTTCTACTACGTCACCTACTTTAATATCGTTGAATTTATCGATGTTCAATCCACACTCATAACCGTGTTTCACTTCTTTCACGTCATCTTTGAAACGTTTCAATGAACCAAGTTCTCCAGTGTAGATTACAATACCATCTCGAATGATACGAACATTTGAGTTTCTATTGATATTACCTTCTGTAACAAAACATCCGGCAATTGTTCCAACCTTAGAAATTTTAAAAGTTTCTCTAATTTCAGCAGATCCCGTAATTTTTTCTTCAATATCCGGAGACAACATTCCTTCCATTGCCGATTTAATTTCTTCGATTGCTTTATAAATTACAGAATACATTCTGATATCGATTTCTTCGTTCTCAGCCAACTTTCTTGCCGAAGCCGAAGGTCTAACCTGGAATCCAATAATAATGGCATCAGAAGCCGTTGCGAGCAATACATCTGACTCTGAAATCTGACCTACCCCTTTGTGAACAATATTCACTTGGATTTGATCAGTAGATAATTTCAATAAGGAATCAGAAAGTGCTTCTACAGAACCATCCACGTCACCTTTAACGATAACGTTCAATTCCTGGAAGTCACCAATTGCCAAACGTCTACCAATTTCATCAAGCGTAATGTGCTTTTGAGTTCTTAGACCCTGCTCTCTGAACAGTTGTTCACGTTTATTTGCAATTGTTTTGGCTTCTTTCTCATCATCAAAAATGTGGAACTTATCTCCAGCCGAAGGTGATCCATTCAAACCAAGTATCGAAACCGGTCCTGAAGGCCCCACTTCTTTAATTCGTTTTCCTCTTTCATCTTGCATGGCTTTTACTTTTCCGTAAAATCTACCTGCCAGAATGATATCTCCAACTCTCAATGTACCAGCCTCTACCAAAACAGTGGTCACATAACCACGACCCTTATCCAAAGAAGATTCGATAACAGTTCCAAGTGCATTCTTATCTGGATTTGCTTTAAGATCAAGCATTTCTGCTTCAAGTAAGACCTTTTCCAATAACTCATCCACTCCGGTACCTTTTTTAGCTGAAATCTCCTGACATTGGTATTTTCCTCCCCAATCTTCTACCAAAATATTCATGGTAGATAATTCTTCTCGAATACGATCAGGATTTGCTCCAGCTACGTCAATTTTATTAATCGCGAATACCATTGGTACTCCTGCAGCTTGAGCGTGAGAAATCGCTTCTTTGGTTTGAGGCATGACATTGTCATCCGCTGCAATAATGATGATTGCAACATCCGTAACATTTGCTCCACGAGCTCTCATCGCTGTAAACGCTTCGTGACCCGGAGTATCTAAGAACGTAATGACATTTCCATCTTTCAACTTCACTTGATACGCCCCAATATGCTGAGTAATCCCTCCTGCTTCTCCAGAAGTTACATCTGCGTTTCGAACATAATCCAAAAGAGAAGTTTTACCATGGTCAACGTGCCCCATCACCGTTACAATTGGCGGTCTTGGTTTCAATTCATCTTCTTGGTCTTCCACAACTGGAATAGATTCCTGAACTTCAGCCGAAACAAATTCAGTTGCATAACCATAATCTTCCGCTACCATTGTGATAGTTTCTGCATCCAATCTTTGGTTGATCGAAGCAAAAATTCCAATGGACATCAGAGTTGAAATTACCTCAGTTGGTGAAACACTCATCATGGAGGCTAATTCCGAAACCGTAACAAATTCAGAAAGTTTCAGAATATTCTTTTCAGCTTCCGCTTTCATTAATTCTTCTTCCTTCTTGGCAGCAATTGATTCTCTTTTTTCTCTTCTTAATTTTGCCGCCTTGGATTTTCCACCCTGACCACTCAATCTTGCAAGAGTTTCTTTTACTTCCTTCTGAATATCGGCTTCCGAAACCTCAGCTTTTTCTATTTTCTTCTTACCTCCTTGTTGTTTTGGTGGATTCTGCTTATTGAATTTGGCTTGTTTTTCAACATTCACCTTTTTGATGCGCTTTCTTTTGCGTTTTCCATCAGCAGAATCATCATCAGAAGAAGAAGGCTTTGATCTTTCTCTTTCGGCAGGTAATTCAATTTTTCCTACAACTGTGGGACCGCTAAGTTTTTTAGTTTGAACTTTAATGGTCTCAACATCTTCCTCTTCTTTTTTTGGAGTTTCTTCAGTTTTTGTTTCTTGAACAACAGGCTTTTCTTCTTTAACTGGCTCCTCTTTTACAGGCTCTTCTTTCGGAGTGACAGGCTCCTCTTTTTTCTTTTCAGGACGAGTTTTCTGGTTGATTGAATCCAAATCAATCTTTCCAATAACTTGAACCTTAGGCTTAACATCCTCCTCGACTTGAGTCACTTTAGCGGGCTCTTCTTTTACAGATTCAACCTCTACCTCTTCTACGTCCTCGTCATCACTCTCTTCTTCTTCATCTTTGCTATCTTTTAAGGAAATCGTTTCTCTCTTTTCCCTTTTGATAACGGTTGCTTTCGCCTTTTCTTTTACTGAAAGGTCTGCACCAAATTCATTCAAGAGTAAATCATAAACATCAGGTTCGATCTTGGTATTCGGACTCGATTCGATATTTACATTTTTACTTGATAGGAACTCCACAATTGTAGAAATTCCCACGTTCAATTCTCGTGCAACTTTACTTAGTCTTTTTACTTTTTCTGCCATAAAAATTTCGCCTGTTTCCTGAGTTCTATACGTTTTTAAAGTTAAAAAGTTTTATTCAAATTCAGCTTTAAAGATCTTCATCACTTCTTCAATCGTCTCTCTCTCGAGGTCTGTTCTTTTTTCTAGATCCTCAATATTCAACTCTAAAACTGATTTTGCTGTATCACAACCGATAGCTTTTAATTCGTCAAGAATCCATCCATCGATTTCATCTGCAAATTCTTCTAAATCTACATCATCAATATCCTCTGCTCCTTCTCTGTAGACATCTAATTCGTATCCTGTAAGTTTTCCTGCAAGTTTGATATTGTGACCTCCTTTACCAATCGCTAGAGATACCTGATCCGGTTTTAAAAATACATCCGCTCTACTCTGTTCTTCGTGAATTTCAATAGAAGAAATCTTAGCTGGCGACAAGGCTCTTTGGATGAATAATTGTGGATTTGCCGTGTAATTGATTACATCAATGTTTTCGTTTCTTAATTCACGAACAATTCCGTGAATTCTAGCTCCTTTCATTCCGACACAAGCTCCAACTGGATCAATTCTATCGTCATAGGATTCTACAGCAACTTTTGCTCTTTCACCTGGCTCTCTAACGATCTTCTTAATTGTAATCAATCCGTCAAATACTTCAGGAACCTCCAATTCGAACAATCTTTCTAGGAATTCTGGTGCTGTTCTTGAAAGAATAATTACTGGATTTGAGTTTCTCATATCTACTTTAGAAACAACTGCTCTTACAGTCTCCCCTTTCTTGAAGTAGTCTGAAGGAATTTGCTCTGATTTTGGAAGAATCAATTCATTACCTTCATCATCCAAAACCATGATTTCTTTTTTCCAAACTTGGTATACTTCACCAGCAACGATCTCTCCGATTCTCTCTCTATATTTCTTATAAATATGATCTTTCTCTAATTCAAGAATTCTTGAGATCAAGTTTTGTCTTAGTGATAAAATATTTCTTCTTCCGAAATCCTCGAAATAGATTTGCTCCGACACTTCTTCACCGATTTCAAAATCAGGTTCAATTTTAATTGCATCAGAGTAAGAAATTTCAATATTCGGATCCTCAACCTCTCCGTCAGGAACGATTTCTCTGTTAACCCAAATCTCCAAATCTCCTTTATCAATATTGATTACGATATCAATATGATCATCTGTTCCATATCTTTTCTTTAACATCGATCTGAAAACATCCTCAATAATGTTCATCATCGTTTCTCTGTCGATGTTCTTAAACTCTTTGAATTCCGAAAACGATTCAATAAGATCTAAACTGTTCATTTTTGTTTATTTAAATGATATTACCACTTTCGCTTCACCGATTTTATCGTACGGCAAAACAATATTTTCTACAACTTTTAATTTCTTCTTTTTACCTTCAACACGTTCTCTCTTTTCAGTTTCTAACGTGATTTGGCTTTCGTTTGCTTCAATCAATTTTCCTTCAATTTTTCCTTGATCAGCAAGCTTTACCTTTAACTCTCTACCCACATTTTTTTTAAATTGTCTGTAGTTTCTCAAAGGTTTATCCAACCCGGCAGAGGAAACTTCCAACTGAAAGTCTTCCACTTCTCTGTCCAAATTGTGTTCAATGTTACGTGAAACCGACACACAATCTTCAATCGAAACTGGCTCCACTTCATTGTCCAATTCAACCAAAATATGATTTGCACTAGAAATCGTAATATCTACGATATACAAAGGCTTTTCCAGTTCTTGAATCCTTTGTTCAGCAAGCTCTCTTACTTTCTCTTTTGCAATCATTTTAGGCTATAAAAAGAGGGGACTCGCGTCCCCTCACTATTAAATATTTTCACTGCAAATGTACTACATTTTTTCTGATCTGCAAAACTTATGCATCAAAGAGCTGATAAAGAACAGGTTTACTTGGTGAAGCATCGTTTTCAAAAGGAGCAATTTGAAGATTCATAAAATAAACTCCATCTTCTACCTCATCTGGAATATAAACTAGCTCGGTGATCGTTTTATGAAAATGAATCTGATCCGAAGGATAATTCCAAAACGCATGGTGCTCTTGTAATTCTCCATCATCAAATTCTTTATCCACACTGGGTAAATCTATCAAAAAATGATCCACTCCAATTGAATTTAAATACGCTAAAACACCTTTTTCCAAATAGGGTGGATTGGTATTGGAATACTGAAAATCTCGCTTTGAAATAGCGTTAGGAAGCGTACGAAGAATAAGTGCCTGCGAATTAAAATTCTTTGTTGCAGACTTTACTTGATTTACTGTGATTACTTTATCTTCTCCATTAACTTCCGGTTTTAATGAAATGAGTTGCGCCATGAAATGAAACTCTTTAAGATGTTGGTTAATGCTTTCCACCTTTTTAGAGATATGTCCCACGCATTCTGTATGCGTTCCATTTCCATGCGGATTAAACGCAATATTTCTAAAATTTACTGATCCACCTTCAGCTACAGATCCAGTAAAATGCTCTGTCCTCACGGGTTCAATGGTCACTGGATCAACATACCATGCATTTACATTTGGTATCCCTGCTCTTAATGGAATGCTTATATCAATTCCTTTTGTAGTATCGATGAATTTTCCTGATTCTAATTTCAGTTTCATTGTAATTCAATTCTTTTAAAATCCCAACCTTGAGTCTTGCCGTACTCAATAAATGAAGGTAACATTTTTTTTAGATTGTGAAAGGATTTCATCGAATCATGAAATACCAAAATAGAGCCAGGAGAAGTTTTCCGCTTCAAGATTTTTAATTGCGATTCGGTATTCAAATTGGTTTTAAAATCATAGGACAATATGGACCACATGATCACCTCGTTTCCCATTTCTTTAATATCCTTTACCAAGGCATTGGAGATCTTTCCATAAGGCGGCCGAAATAGCTTAGATTCTATTAATTCAGAAGCCTTTTGAATGTCTTCGAGATATTCCTTTTTACTAGCTTTCCAGGCATTTTGATGAGAAAAAGTATGGTTTCCGATCGCATGTCCTTCATTTAACATTCTTGCATAAATTTCTGGATGTTTTCGAACATTTGCTCCAACACAAAAAAAAGTTGCTTTGATTTCGTGCTTAAGTAAAAGATCCAGTACCCAGTCAGTAACTTCAGGTTGGGGTCCATCATCAAAGGTCAGAAAAACCTCCTTTTTTGTAACAGAAAAGTCCCAAATCCGACCAGATTTTACTTTTCTGATCCAATTTGGGACTTTCGTTAATTTCATCAAGATGATCTTATTGTCCGTTACCAGGTACGGGTTGACCTCCTCCATTTATAGGTTGGGGAACTGGCTGCGGATTCATCATTTGATCCTCTGCTCCTAGTAGATCAAAGAACCTTTTCAGAGTATTTGTTTCAAGCTGAATTTCCTTTGAACTTTGCAGACTCGCAAGCTTTGACTTCACATTGCCATTATACTTTTCACGTAAATCATATACCTTAGCAGCAAAGGCATCATTTTCATCTAATCCGAAAGATTGAACAAAAGATAAACCTTGATAGATCTGACCATAAGAATCAAAGAAATATTGCATTAATTCTCCGTGGAAAAATTCATTTTCAAGATTCGTGAAGTAATTCAAACGTTGATCTGCAAAATCCATTAATTGATTACCTAATTCAGCTCCTTTTTCATTCTCGTCAACTTGATAAAGAATCCCTACCATGTTAATCATATATGATTCAGGAGCAATCTTTTCTAGAGGCATCATTTCCAAACAACGTTTCATCAGTGCGACTACTTTCTCTTTATTTTCCGTCATTTTCGCCTGATCCCCAGTAGCTTTTGCCTTTGTGTATTCATCAGCCAAAACCTCACCAAGAATCCAATACTGAAGACGGTAATTATTTATGTGTCGTCTATTGTAGTAATCAACCAAAACACCTGGTTTTTCAAGATTCCCAAAAGTCCAAACATTCATCAAGTTTTCATACATAACTTCTTTATTGACCCCTCCTCGAACATATGGATTTCTAACTCTTTCCACTCTTACGGGAGACAATTTATAGGAAAGTCCTTCAAGAATCAAATAATTATCCAATCCAACATAAGAATCAGATCCACCAGAATTCGCAAAGTGAATTGCTCTTTCCCAGTTATTGTTCGCGATAATTTCTAATTGAATAATTCCAGCTTTCATTAACTGTCCACCTGGTGCATTAATCGTAAATCGCATTTTATCTACAATCTTATCTTTAAACGACTCGTGAACATAGTTGTTTTTTAACACTGCCTCTTTGTCAACATTGATCAAAAAGTTGACTCCTGGAGAGACAAAGAACTGTTGCGATCCATTTGCATTTGAAGCCAAATTTTTCTCATCTTTTAGGAAAGTATTCATGAACCAATCCAAAGGAATATAATTCATAGATTGCCATACTTGACCATATAGACGAACAATGCTTTCTTTTTCCTGATCTGCCATTTTATTTCCAACCTTTTCTAAAATCTCGCTAACAATCAGCTTTTCCAATTGAAAGAAGCTGTTTTCATTGATATTTTCCGATATCGCTAGAGCTCTAATTTGAGCCGTTTTACTTGTGTCTCCTCCGTAAAATTTAGCTGTCAAATAACCAGAAAGTTGAGTAATGGCTTGCTTATAAACAGGATCAAAACTATCTCTGTTATTTTTGAAAAGCATCTTTACGTATTCCTTGTACTGTTCTTCACTCCAACTCATGTAACTCATTAGAATTTGTTTCGTGTACTGAGGGTTACTGCTTACTTCTTGATCCGACATTTGATCCCCACCAACTTTCACAACAATCGCATCTAAATATCCTTTTTGTTGGAGATATTGATCTAATGTAAACTTAATTGGCAGTGCTTCTGAATCATTCTGTTTTTCCGCCATTTGCTTGGTGTACCAATCTGTATTTAATAAGGAAAGATTACAAACGCGTACGGATGTCTTTTTCCCCTCGACCTCTTGCAAATACCACAATGGGAATGTATCATTATCGCCATTTGTGAAAATAATGGCTTGATCTGGAAGAGGGTTCAGATAATTTTCAGCCAAAGCACGAGCAGAATATCGATTAGATCTATTGTGATCATCCCATCCGTCAATCATCATTATTGTTGGAGCTGGAATTGCGATTAAAAGGGCTACAATTGCCGCTTGCATTTCCTGCTTGACCCTGCCTTTCATTAAGAACATAACTGCAAGCATTACTAAGGCAACAATGGACATATATAACATAGATAGACCAAGAGCCATTCCACCAAGGAAACTTACTACGGAAACTCCAGCAAGGGTACCTGCAACTGTAACAAAATCTTTTTGAGTCATTCGTACATAAGATTCATAAAGTGCCATTACACTCAGTCCAATCCAAACAGCAAATGCGTAAAAAGAAGCTGCGTAAGCATAATCTCTTTCTCTTGGCTCAAGTGGCTTTTGATTCAAGAAAACGATAATTGCGACCCCTGTCATTATAAAAAGTAAACTTACTACCCATGCCGTTTTCTTATCTCGAAGGAAATGAAAAGCCAAACCAATTAGTCCCAAAATAAGAGGTAAAAAGAAAAACTTGTTATTCGATGGATTTTGTTTTTGATACTCTGGCAGAAGATTCTGGTCACCCAATCGGTGCTTATCGATAAAATTTAAGCCCGACTGCCAGTTACCGTCATAAACATTCCCATGGCCTTGTTCATCATTTTGTCTTCCCGCAAAATTCCAAAAGAAATATCGGAAATACATCCAGTTCAATTGATAATGAAAAAAGAATCTCAAATTCTCGGCCATCGTCGGAAGATATTCTTGTTGTCCTCTGTAGGTAACGGTAATTTTTTTGTTCCCTTTATAATTAGACCAAGCTTTGTATCTGCTCACATGTCTAGCATCTGGAGACCACATTCTAGGGAAAAAAGTTTTATGTTCTTCCTTATACTCAGGTCTGGCGTTTAATCCATCGAAAGTCATGTAATACTTTTCCGTGATATCTAAACTTGAGTATTGTGTTTCATTTTCAGCTTTCCATTTCTCGGCAGACTCTTTCTCTTCAAATCCTTTTAGATCTTTATCTCCACTTTGAACTACCCATTTTCTTAAATAAACAGGAGAAATGTCTTTCCCCGCTGATGGGTCTCTTTCTGAGTTCCAATAAGGACCACGCAGAATTGGCCAATCTCCATATTGCTCCCTTTTCAAATAAGAGGTTAAAGCCACCAAATTTTTAGGTGCATTTTCATTCAAAGGTGTGTTTGCATTTGAACGAATAATGATCATTGCAAAACAACCATAGCCTATGAAAAGAGTTGCTAAACCAAGAAAGCCTGCATTGACCATAGGCCAGTTCTTCCTTCTAGAAATGATAATTCCTCCAACAATTAATCCAATTAGAATCAAAAAAAAGAACATTGCTCCTGAATAAAAAGGAAGACCCATAGAGTTGACAAAAGAAATTTCAAATATTGATGCCCATTCGATAGTCTTTGGAATAATCATGTCTTGTATGACAACCAAAGTGAAAAGACCAGCTATTCCTGTAATCACAAATCCAATAGGCGTAACCTTAAGATATTTCTGAAAATAAATAATGAAAGCAAAGGAAGGAATTACCAGTAATGAAAGTAAGTGGACTCCAATTGACAAACCAAACATAAACATGATAAATACCATCCATCGTAAGTCAGATTTCGAATGGTTAAGAAGATCATTTTTTCTTAATGTAACTTCTTCATCCCATTTCAGAGCCGCCCAAAATACTACTGCAGTAAAGAAAGATGACATCGCATAAACCTCCCCTTCAACTGCAGAAAACCAGAAAGAATCTGAGAATGTGTAAGCTAATCCACCGATAACTCCTGAACCCAGAATTGCAAATGTCTGCCCTTTATTGAATTCGAAAACCCCATCATTGGTATACATTTTTTTTGCAATCATCGTTATTGTCCAGAACAAAAACAAAATAGAAGCACTACTTGAAAGAGCAGACATAAAGTTGATCATAAATGCTGCAGACTCAGTACTCACAAAGAAAGAAAAGAGTCTACCCAACATCATAAACAAAGGTGCACCAGGAGGGTGACCTACTTCCAATTTATAGGCCGTTGTAATATATTCTCCACAATCCCATAAACTCACAGTAGGTTCAAGAGTTAAAAGATAGACAAGGGTCGCAATTACAAAAACACCCCATCCTGTGTAGTTATTAAGCTTCTTATAATCCATTATTCTTTTAGTTTGAGTTGCGAATATAAAGCTATTTTGATTAGGTTTCTAATTTCGTTATCTTAAATTTTCTAAATCAAACTGGCTGAAATCACTAGAGAAAAAAGAGGATTTACCTTTCATTTTTTTTTGTTCCGAATTTTCGTTTTACAAAAAAAGGTTTATTTTTGCGTCCGCATTGCGCAATTGACCCATGGTGTAACTGGCAACACGTCTGATTTTGGTTCAGAAGAGTCTAGGTTCGAGCCCTAGTGGGTCAACACAGAATGAGAATGAGAGCGGAGAATGAGTCTTCGCTCTTTTTTTGTGCCTAATTTTTTTCTAGCTTGTGCTGATAGATTGAAACTTACCTGAATGTAATGTAGGTTTAGTTGAAACTCATCAGTATGGGTCAACAGAATGAGAATGAGAGCGGAGAATGAGTCTTCGCTCTTTTTTTGTGCCTAATTTTTTTCTAGCTTGTGCTGATAGATTAAAACTTACCTGAATGTAATTTAGGTTTAGTTGAAACTCATCAGTATGGGTCAACAGAATGAGAATGAGAGCGGAGAATGAGTCTTCGCTCTTTTTTTGTGTCAAAATTCTATATTTTATGTTGAAGAAATTAGGCTAATGTAGATCAAGTATGTTCTATCATTTCATTTATAGAGCTCCGATACCAATAAGATAAGTTTGTAGAGCGATCTCAATGTTTTTCATTTTTGATTTATTTAAAAATTCCTCGACTACTAGTGTGCAACGATCAACTGTAAGGTCGATTTGCCCAATAGCATGTGAATCATGATGATGAAAAAAGAATTGAAATATTCTTGGTATCTCTGGATTTCTTGTTTGATCTATCTCAACTACCAGACCCGAATAATTTCTATTATTGTTAGGTTGAAAATCTCTCCAAAAAATTACTTTTATTTGAGAGGTGTTGTCTGTACTGGTAAAAATTACTTCTTTTCGATCCTCGCTATTAACATCTAAAACAGGAGGCTTAAAATCATTAGGAAATTCGAATGATTCACTTAAGAATTTTATGTTGTCTAAAGTTTGGTTAAAATACTGATATGTTAGACCATTCTTTATAGGTTTTTGATCAATTTTAAACTGTGTACCTACATTTATATTTTCCTGATTCAAATCTCGAATAAACTCATTGATATAATCAAAATCTGCGCTAGGGCATTCGATCGTTATTGAGAAATCTGGATGTCTAACTTTTACTTCAAAATTTGCCTCCTCCACTTTAAATACATTCAAATAAAAAGTATACCCACCTCTAGATCCAAACTCACGATAACATCTTTTATGAACAATAGGGGTTTGGAGCTCTGAATTAAATTTCCCTTCAACACTTGCCTCGTACCCAGAAGGCAACTCAGGTAATGTATAAGTGTATTGTTGAACTGATTTTCTGTCCCTTTGGATATAAGAAGAATACAATTTTATTGTAAGTTCTTCTAAAGAACTTGAATAATCCTTGAATTCAATCTCTGTGCGTAATATGGTTTTCATTGACTTCAACTTTTTAATATACTCCTTTTTTCTGAGTTCTGATTAAATTCATTTCCAGTCTCGAATTTGTATTGATTTCATTATTTATAATTATGGCATTTTGATTTAGGCTGAATTGGCACCAATCAAACATCTTCTTGGTCAAGTGAGTCGACACGGGTTGATATTGACCCTTCATTCATTATTGTGTCAGAATATATCTATAAAAAGTCCAATTCTAAAGCTATCTTTGAGGAATGAATAATAATGATGTCATGCGGCGAGTCCGCTATATTTTTGATATAAGAGACACGGAGATCGTTGAGTATTTTGGTGCCTATGATAAAGAAATTAGTCGGTCACAGATCGATAAATGGTTGTTGAAAGATGACCATCCGGATCAAGGCAGTTTGTTTGATAAGGATCTTGCTATTTTTCTAAATGGATTTATTACCGCAAAACGTGGACAAAGAGAAGGAGAACTTCCAAAACCTGAAAAAACGCTCAACAATAACATCATCTTAAGAAAATTAAAGATTGCCTTAGATTTGAAAGATGTTGATATTATTGAAATCATGGATCTGGCTGATATGAGAATCAGTAAACCCGAATTAAATGCTTTTTTCAGAAGACCTGATCATAAACATTATCGAAAATGTTTAGATCAATTTCTACGCTCCTTTTTACAGGGATGTCAAATCAAATATAAACCGAATAAGTAGGAGAAGTCCTAATTAACAAACAGAATATCTTTCTAATTAGTGTTCGAGATACCAGCTAAAATGCTTGGATAAAATTTGTTCTTTTTCTAACCTAATGTGATCTAAATAGGCCTTAGCAACGGGTGAGAGCTTTTTGTTTTTTAACCAAATTAATCTCCAGTCTGTTTTTAAAGGCAGTCCTTTTCTATCAATGATCTTTAATGAACCACTTTTAATTTCATCTCTTATCCCAATTATTGGTAAAATTGAATGACCCAAACCAGCAATTACAGCCTGTTTAACTGCCTCATTAGATGTAAGTTCCATTTTTTTTCGTTTGGATGATTTTCCTTCATTAAAGAACTTTTCCATTTCCTTTCTTGTTGCCGACCCATTTTCCCTAAATATTAAGGTTTTCTTCACTTTTTGGTTTTCTGGTGTTCCTACCAAATAAAGTTTATTTTCGAGTAATAACTCTTCCTCCACCTCCAGGTCCTCTGGCAATACAGATACAAGAGCAAAATCAATTTCGTTTAATTTTAATGACTCTACAACCTTGGATTTATTTGTGACATCCAAGATCAAATCAATTCCCTCATGCTGTTTTATAAACTGAGTTAGAAAATAGGGAATAACATATTTTCCAGTCGATGCTGATGAGATTTTCAAACTACCCGTTAAAATGCCTTTATATTCATTGGTTTTATACTGTAGTTCCTCTAATTCGCTGTATATCCTTTTGGCTATTTCAGCAATTTCCTGTCCAAATTCAGTAACATGAAGACTTCTCCCGACAACCTCTGTGAGTGGAATATCAAACTGATCTTGAAAATTTTTTAGTTGGATAGAAACTGCTGGCTGCGTCATGAATAATTCTTCTGCTGCCTTTGTAATACTCTCTAATTCTGTCACTTTGATATAAATGCGTAGCTGGTTGATTGTGTAATTCATAAATTTTATTAATGTTTTTCATAATAAATATAAATAAAAATAAATCATTCATGCTATCTAACTTTGTAAAAATTAAAAGAATGAAAACACCACTAATAATTAACTTTGGGCTAGCATTGCTTCCTTTTCTACTGCTACTAACATTTGTGTTTCCGAAGAATCCAAGTTATTTCAAGCGAACATTTAAATATGTCATCACTGTACTAGGACTATCTCTTTTTACTATTCTAATTCTAGCTTTTATCAATTTTGAAAACGGGACTATTGAATCTGACCTAGTCAATTTTCAAGGGCTTGGTCTTGAGTTGAGATTTGATGCTCTGAGTATTATTATGGTAATTATGATCTGTATCATTGGTCTAATTGTAGTCCAATATTCTAAAAACTACCTTTCTGGAGAATCCAAACAAACTGCATTTGTCCAGCGTTTGGCATTCACTCTGGGCTGTGTTCAAATTCTTGTTAGTTCGGGAAACTTAATGACGTTTTATCTAGCTTGGATTGGAACAAGTATTGGATTACATAAACTACTTCTCTATTACTCTGAACGACCAAAAGCCCAGCTAGTTGCTCGTAAGAAATTCATTATTGCTCGTTTGGCAGATGTTTGTTTACTTGCCTCCTTCATAATCATCTACCAGTATTTTCATACCGGAAATTTCGCTGTAATTTTTGAAAAAGCTGCGCAACTAGAAACGAACAACTTGCCCATACAACTTGAGATTGCCGGCATATTATTGATGCTGAGTGCAAGCCTTAAATCGGTTCAAATACCTTTTCATAGTTGGATTCTGGAAGTCATGGAGGCTCCTACCCCAGTATCTGCTTTATTGCATGCTGGACTGCTTAATGCGGGTCCATTTTTGATTATCCGTTTCGCACATCTATTTGATCACATGACTATTGCTACGATTACTTTGATTGGAATCGGCTCCATGAGTGCACTTTTCGGTGCAATGACCTCTGCAGCTCAAACTAGTATTAAAACAAAACTAGCCTACTCAAGTGTTGGTCACATGGGATTCACTTTACTACTTTGTGGATTGGGAGTATACTCAGCAGCTTTACTCCATTTAGTAGCACATTCATTTTACAAAGCCTATTCCTTTCTTTCTTCTGGAAGTATCGTAGATCAACTTCGAAAACACAACCCCTATACCTATCAAAGACGAAATAATTTTACATCAATAATAGTAGGTACGCTCGTCTCTTTTATAGTATTTTCAGCCATCTCGAGAATTTGGGGAGTTACACTGAAAACGGACTTCCAATTATTATTTATAAGTGGGATTATTTTCTTAGGTGTTTTGACCCTTCAAATAAGTATCTGGGATGCAAGATTAAAAAGCAGATCGTTCATTGTTTTAACTCTCTTTTCCTTGATTCTGATCAATAGCTTTTTTCTTCTTGAATCCATTGTATCCCATTTATTAGGCAATCAGATACCTGAAATTCGCGAAGCTAATACTATTTTGATAGTGTTTAGTTCCCTAGTGTTTTTATCCTATTTAACAATCGTAGTCATGTTATCTATCGTTGCTTCGAGTAGAAGTTCCAAAGCACTTACTAAATGGCAGATTCATTTCACCAATGGACTATATATCAATCACTTTCTGAATAAAAAATTTAATGCTTACAGAATCAACAATCTTTAAAACGCACATTTATGAACCGAATTAAACTTGAAAATAGTATTTCAAATTCAATGAGTAAGATTGCACCTGCTTGGCCTTTGAAAAATTTTGTTGCAGTCAACCCTTTTCTTGGATTCCTAGAAAACGAATTCGGAGATACTGCACAATTTCTTGCAAAAACTGGAGGAATTTCTCTAACAAAACCTATTTCGTTTTACCGTGAATTAATTGATTCTGGAGAAATTTCGCTAAACCATATAGAAAAAGCTTTAAGAATTAGAGAAATCGAAGAAAAATCCAGTTCCGAATTTTTACAGGAATTAGTCCAACTTGAGCAAAAGGATCATTCCATTCAAGAAGATAACCTAAATTTGGTGAGAATCGCTTCAATAGATGCAAAAGTTGATTTTAAAAGACTCATGATCGAATCAATATCTGCCTTTTGTGCATCTTATTTTGATAATACTATAGCAACCTGGGAGTTACAATCTTCCTCAAAAAATCTTTATGAAGCTTGGTTGTCTTATGCATCAATTGATAGATCCCCAGAAATTATGGGAATGAAAGAGTATCGATCTTACGTCGAACAGCTTCCTGTAAAATATATGGACTCTATAGAAAAAATAGTGACCCAATTAAAAATAAGTGAATCTGAAATCGAAACTTATCTCCATTCTGTTTTATTAGATATCCTTGGATGGTCATCTTATATCTCAGGAATCGATTTTAATAATAAAAACTATGGAGGATATACCAAGAATCTGGAAGAATTTTTAGCTATCCGATTAGCCTGGGAGGCCTACTTTTTTGAGAGATACGATAAAGGAACTATTAAGGCCGCTTGGTTTAAGCAGCTTCACGAAAGTGAACTCCAATACTCAGAAATAGATGAAATCATTGAAGCTCGGGTCATTCTTCAGGAAGCGTATGATTTGTCGGGACAAAATGAAATCATCCAAGCATTTGAGAATCATACTGTTGTAGATAAACAGAGTCGTCCAAAGGCTCAAATGGTTTTTTGCATAGATGTACGTTCTGAAGTATATAGAAGACATTTGGAGGAAGTGGCCCCACAAATTGAAACACTGGGATTTGCAGGGTTCTTTGGATTTCCAATTGAATACAAAGAATTTGGACAAATAATAGGGAGAAATCAATGCCCTGTATTGATTCCAAGTTCAACGCATGTATGTCAAACTTCAAACAATCCTAGAGAGTCTGAAGTAAAAGCGATTTCAAACGAGCAGACCAAAACAGTATTAAAAAAGTTTCGAATAGGAGCAATCTCCTCATTTGGCTATGTAAGCCCCCTTGGTGTAAGTTATTTACCAAGAATCCTGGCCCAATCCTTTGGATTCCGAGCTAAATTACCAATACCATCAAAATCGAAAACCTCAAATAAAATTAGGCTTGATCTATCCTCCATTCCAACACAGCAGAAGGCTGAAATGGCCAAAAATGCACTTACTGCAATGGGTTTAAAGGGCAAAATGGCACCGATTGTACTCATTGCAGGTCATGGAGCTTCCACAACAAATAATCCCCATGGATCTGGATTGGAATGTGGCGCATGCGGTGGACATGCTGGTGATGTTAATGCATTAACTGCGCAGGAAATTCTTAATGACGAAAAAGTTAGAATCGCTTTAGCAAAAATGGATATCGAAATACCAAGTGATACCGTTTTTGTTGCATGTCTTCACAATACAACCACGGATGAAATAAGCTATGTGAATGAAGACTTGATCCCGAGCAATGTCCGCCAAAAACTTAATGAAATTCAAGCACAGCTTGACAAGGCAAGCACGCGCTCCCGAGTAGAAAGAAGTGAGCGTTTGGATATTTCTCTTTCAAAAACCATGAATCTAAAATCAGCATTTCTCAACAGAAGCAGAGATTGGTCTGAAGTAAGACCGGAATGGGGATTGGCAGGTTGTAACTCCTTCATCATAGCGCCTAGGAAACGAACAAAGGGTATTAACCTACAAGGCAAAGCTTTCATGCATTCTTATGATTGGCAATCGGACGAAGAATTCAAAATATTAGAAGCCATTATGACGGCTCCAATGGTAGTGACCAGTTGGATTAATCTTCAATACTATGCAAGTACAGTGGACAAAGAAAATTTTGGTGCGGGGAATAAAACACTTCACAACGTAATAGGTGGTTTTGGAGTTCTAGAAGGTTCCGGAGGTGATCTTAAAATTGGTCTTCCATTTCAATCAGTTTCTCGAGCTCAAAAAGATGAACACAAACCGCATAGGTTAAATGTAATCATTGAAGCACCCATATCCGCCATTTCTGAAATATTAGAGAAAAATGATAATTTGAAACAACTATTTAAGAATGGATGGATGAATTTATTAGTTGTAAATGAACATGGGCAAATTTCCTGGAAATATGATAGAAAAGGAAATTGGGGAAAACTCTTAGAAGAAAAAACAAAAATGAATCAAAAATATTTACAAACCATTTAATTCTATAAGCATGGAAACAAGAAAAGTTGTTATCGATAAATTGGATCTTTCCAATCCAACTTCGCGAAAATTGATTCTCAATATGATTGATGATCAAATCAAAGATTACAAACTTCAGTATTTAATAAACTGGGAAAAAGATCATTCTCTCTCTTCAAGTGAAACAAAAAATAAAATTAAAGCACTGGAAACAAAAAAGGAAGAGTTGAAACAACTTTTTTCAGAAAAATTACCGGAAAACACTCTTGGAGAAATTAGTTTCACAATTAATCTTCGACCAAATAAATCATTCAATTCTAGACAACAGCGAACTGTCGGGGTTTAATGTTGATTCATGTTTGCGGTTGCTAAAGTTGAAAGACTTTTTGTCAACCGCAAACTATATATGAATCAAAGCCAACTTAAATGATATAAGGTGTCAGAATATTATTCCACTACCTTAACTTTAACGTTATGGGTATATTGAACTTCTCCCCTAAACCTTTCCTTAATAGTTACCGTATATTCACCAGTCTTGCTTGCTTCATATACATAAGTCTCTTTTCCAGCATCTCCTCCATTCATCTCTGCTTTTTTGGGATCATTATAGTGAAAATACTTTCTGACAAATTTTATTTCTGGATCTGCTCCAATCGAGAAGGTTGACCCAACCGATCCATGTACACTTCCCGTATAATAGATTTTGGTTCCCACTTTAACCTCCAATTCTCCTCGAAGAGCATCTATCGACACCATATCTTTAGAAGGTTTAAATTTTTCATCGTTTTGAGCGAACATTGCTAATCCAAAGAATAAAAAAACGATTAACGATAAATGTCTCATAAAAATAATTTTAAAGTTTAGTAAATTGAATATCATCATTCTGTACAAAAATAGAAAGCAATAGTTCAAATATATTTTCGTTAAAATAAATCATTTCTTTACCATGAAGCATTTTTTGTTCTTCCTCTTTTTTCAATCCACAATTCCATCTTTCTCACAGAATTGGGGGATGACAGCAAATTATCCAGGTACTGCCATGGATGATGGAGTTGCTTTTACCATTGGAAACAAAAGTTATATTGGCAGTGGACTTAGTCCATGGTGGTCAGAATTAGGCGAGTTTTATTGCTTTGATCATGTAGGTGAAATATGGACTCAGATTGCCTTTCTTCCAGCAAATCAAGAAAGACAATATGCTTGTGGTTTTTCAATAAATGGAAAAGGATATGTTTTTGGTGGAATACGCGGTGGACAATTTTTAAATGATTTATGGGAATATGATCCAATTTCAGACCAATGGAGTCCAAAAGATACATTACCTGGTTTGGGAAGATCTGGAGCAAGTTGTTTCACACTGAATGGTATCGCTTATATATTAGGTGGAAAAACAAACAATCAAAATGCGATTAAAGAAGTTTGGTCCTTCGATCCCATATTCAATTCATTGACACAAGAAGGAGATTTGCCTATTGAAAATTGGAGGAGTACGGCCTGTTCAAATGATCAAAAAGGATATTTGTTTGGAGGAGTGGATGATGCAGGAAATTACTCCAACATTTTATATGAATTCAATCCAAGTAATCCATCATGGAATCCTCTTACAACTTTCTCTGGTTTGGGTAGATCTTATTGCAAAATCACAATGATTGATAGCAAAATATTTTTATTGTTTGGGACAGATAGTAGCGGAACCTTTTACAATGATCTCTGGCAATTTGATACCTTAACTTCAAACTGGACAAGTTTAGACCCCTTGCCAAGTATTCCTAGAAGAGGCGGACAGGTTTTTCGATCCAATCAGACAATATTTTATTCATGTGGATTAGATAGTACTCAAAACAGAACCAATGAAACTTGGAAATACAATCCTGTATTGAGTATTCCCGAAAATGATCAAGGATGGATTGACTGTGGACCAATTCCCACTAGAGAATTACTTTACTATCAAACAGGTGGCAAAATCGATATACCTACAAAAATCTATTCGTTAAAAGGTGAATTATTATTAGATGAAAAAACAAATGGAAGTATTAGGGTTCAACATCTAAACTCTGGGGTATATTTTTTAGTGCTTGAAATGGAAAACAGGATAATCCAAGAAAGATTTATTAAAGAATAGAATCACAAATCCTTCTTCACCTGAACCAATTCATGATAAAATTCTTCCCCAAATCGATCTATAATAGGTTGTTTCAGGAACTCAAATACATTTAACTGGGTTTCCTTTCCAAATTCCCTTGCATCCTCACAAATATCCCATTGATGATAATTCAAAGCAGTGAACTTTTCATACTTCTTGATTCTAATCGGGTACAAATAACAAGAGATTGGTTTTTTAAATGAGTAATCTCCGTTTTCGAATCCTTTTTCTATGGCGCATTTAGCAATGCCTTTTTCATCAAAATAGACAAATACGCATTCTTTTCCGTTGATGATTTGGGTAACAGGTTCATTTTCCCAGTCCAGGTATGAAACACCCATTTCATTCACATACTCAATGGCTTCTGGGCGCATGTAAGGTTGAATCTTTGGTAGCAACTCTTTGATTGTTTCTACTTCCTTATCTTCAAGAGGTGCACCATCTGTTCCTTCCACACAACAAGCTCCTTTGCACTTATCCAAATTGCAGGTAAACTTTTCGTTGAGCAGATCAACACTTAATATTTTATCATCTAATTCTAAAAGCATGGGTACAAAAAAACCCAGACTCGAAAGCCTGGGTTTGAATATAAACAAATATTATTAGTTGTTCAGCGCTTCTGCACCACCAACAATCTCCAAGATCTCGTTGGTAATAGCTGCTTGTCTAGCTTTATTGTAAGACAAAGTCAACTCTTTTCTTAAAGCGTCTGCATTATCTGTTGCTTTATGCATAGCTGTCATCCTTGCTCCATGTTCTGAAGCCCAAGAATCCAACACTGCCTTGTACAACTGAGTTTTTAATGATTTTGGAATCAATTCATCCACAATCTCCTCCTTGGAAGGCTCGAAAATGTAGTCAATTGATGTTGTTTTTGTTTCACTTGCAGTTTGCTCTACAGGCAGGAATTGTTCATTCTTCACCTCTTGTGTAGCCGCATTTTTAAAACTGTTGTAGAACAAATAGATTTTATCAAATTTTCCTTCTTTGTATTGTTCCATTAGGTATTCTCCAAGGTGTTCGATGTTTTCAAATTTGATGTCATCGTATACCTTAGTCAAATCTTCACCGTAGGCAGTATGGTAAAAATCTGCTCTTTTGAAAGCATCCTGAGCCTTCTTTCCTAATCCTAATACCTGAATATTTTCGTTTGGATTGTTTTTGATGTACTGATTGGTTCCTTTGATGATGTTGTTGTTAAAACCACCACACAAACCTCTGTTAGAAGTTACGGCCACAATCAATACATTTTTCACCTCACGATCCTGAGCGTATTGGTTCTCAGACATATCCAGAGAAGAAGTCAAATTAGACAGAATTTCCTGCAATTTTTCAGAATAAGGACGCATTTGCGTGATCCCATCCTGTGCTTTTTTCAACTTAGCAGCAGAAACCATCTTCATTGCTGAAGTGATCTGCATTGTTGAAGCTACTGAGGTAATTCTGCTTCTTATTTCCTTAAGATTTGCCATCTTTCTTTATAAGTTGTTTTAAAAGAGCGTCCGAAAACGCTCATTTAATCTTATTAATTTCCGTATTTATCAGCAATTTCAAGAGCTACTTTTTCCAATACTGAAGTTTGCTCATCAGTATATTTACCAGCTTTCAACTGATCTAAAGTATCTCTATGTTTTGCGTTCAAGAAGTGTAAGAATTCAGCTTCAAATTCTTTTACTTTCGCTACTGGAACTTTTCCTAAAAGACCTTTAGTACCAGCGTAAATGATCGCAATCTGATTTTCTACTGTATATGGATCTCCTTCTTTTTGCTTAAGAATTTCCACGTTTTTCGCACCTTTATCCAAGATCGACTTAGTAGCTGCATCCAAATCAGAACCAAACTTAGCGAAAGCCTCTAGCTCTCTATATTGTGCTTGATCCAATTTCAAAGTACCAGCAACCTTCTTCATCGACTTAATTTGAGCAGATCCACCAACACGAGATACCGAGATACCTACGTTAATCGCTGGTCTCACACCTGCGTTAAACAAGTTAGACTCCAAGAAGATCTGACCATCTGTAATCGAAATTACGTTTGTTGGAATATAAGCTGAAACGTCTCCTGCTTGAGTTTCAATGATTGGAAGTGCAGTTAAAGATCCTCCACCTTTTACTTTTCCTTTCAAGGACTCAGGAAGGTCGTTCATTTGACCAGCGATATCATCCGAGTTGATCACTTTCGCAGCTCTTTCTAACAATCTTGAGTGTAAGTAGAATACATCACCAGGGTAAGCCTCACGTCCTGGAGGTCTTCTTAAAAGAAGTGAAACCTCTCTATACGCAACCGCTTGCTTAGATAAATCATCATAAATGATCAAAGCTGGTCTACCAGTATCTCTAAAATACTCACCGATCGCAGCACCTGAGAAAGGAGCGTAAAACTGCATTGGAGCAGGGTCAGAAGCATTTGCAGCAACAACAGTTGTATAAGCCATTGCACCAGCTTCTTCTAATTTCTTAGTAATTCCTGCCACTGTAGAAGCTTTTTGCCCAATAGCAACATATATACAGAACACAGGCTCACCTGCATCATAAAATTCTTTCTGATTGATAATTGTATCGATACAAACCGTTGTTTTACCAGTTTGTCTATCACCAATAACCAACTCACGTTGACCTCTACCAATTGGAATCATTGAGTCAACCGCCTTGATACCTGTTTGAAGAGGTTCGTTTACCGGTTGTCTGTAGATTACAGAAGGAGCTTTTCTTTCGATTGGCATTTCGAATAATTCACCTTGAATTGGACCTTTACCATCGATTGGTTCACCCAAAGTATTTACTACTCTTCCAACTACACCTTCTCCAACATTGATCGATGCAATTCTTTTTGTTCTTTTAACAGTAGAACCTTCTTTCACGACTTCTGACGAACCAAGAAGTACCGCCCCTACATTATCTTCTTCAAGGTTAAGTGCGATTCCTTCGATACCTCCATCGAATTCAATCAACTCACCATAACCTACGCCATTAAGACCATAGATTCTGGCAACACCATCCCCTACTTGAAGTACAGTACCTACTTCTTCTAATTCTGATTCAGATTTGAATCCTGAAAGCTGTTCTCTTAAAATTGCAGAAACTTCTGCTGGTTTGATATCAGCCATAACTTAAGTTTTAAAATTTGAGTCTGCTTACCAGACTACTGTAATAATATATGTTTATAATCATTAATCTTTCTCGCAATACTCATGTCGATCTGTTCGTGACCCACTCTTAAAATAAATCCACCAATCACGTCTTTATTGACCGTTTCTTTTATATTAAAAGTACCAGAGTATTTTGCCTTTACTTTCTCCATTACGGAGTCCATTGTTTTCTTATCTAATTTGATCGCTGAAATCACCTCAACATCGATAATTCCTTTGTATTCTTTGTATTGAAGAATGTATGATTCAGCAATCTCTTCCAAATACTGTTCTCTGTTGTGTTTGATGATCAAATTGATGAAATTATCCGAGATCTTTTCAATTTTACCTTTGAAGATCGTATCTGTAATCGCGATCTTTTTAGAAGCATTGATGATAGGATTTTTCAAAAGGTTATTGAAATCCTTAGATTCTTCGCATAACTCGTCTACCATCTCCATGTCTTTTAGCACCTTGTCTTCCGATTTTTGTTCGATCGCAAGTTCCAAAAGAGATTTGGCAAAACGTGAAGCTACTTTTGTTCCTTTCATCTCTTGATTAATTTAAGTTGATGTCCTCAGCCAATTTATCAGCCAATGCTTTTTGCTTTGAATCTGAAGCTAATTCTCCTTCAAGAATTCTTTCAGCAATCTCCAATGAGATAGAAGCAACTTGAGCTTTCAACTCAGCAATCGCAGCTGTCTTTTCCATTTCAATTGACTTACGAGCATCCTCGATAATTTTACCAGCCTCTTCTTTTGATTTTGCTTTAGCTTCTTCTACAAGTCTGATGGAAGTTTCTTTCGCTTCTTTCATCATTGTATCTCTTTCTGCTCTAGCTTCTTTCAAAAGATCTTCATTCTTAGACTGCAATTCCTGCATTTCTTTTTGCGCTTTTTCAGCAGCTTCCAATGCATTATTGATCTTTTCTTCTCTTGCTTTAACTGCACCTAGAATTGGTTTCCAAGCATACTTAGCCAAAAGCATTAAAAGAATAACGAAGATTAACGTTGTCCAGAATATAAGTCCTAACGAAGGCGTAACTAAATCCATTTTATTTCTTTTTTTAAATAATTTTTGAAATCAAAAAGAAGGTTGCAGGCAATCCCTGCAACACTTTCTTTATTATCCTTGAAGCATGGCAACAACAACTCCGAAAAGTGCAACACCTTCTACAAGTGCCGCAGCGATAATCATTGTTGATTGAATTTTACCATGAGCTTCTGGTTGTCTTGCGATAGCATCCATCGCAGATCCACCAATTCTACCGATACCAACCCCAGCACCTAGTACTGCGATTCCGGCTCCAATTGCTGCTACTCCCATAATTTAATTTATTATAGATTATTAAAAAAATTACACAATTAATGATGCGCATCCTCTACTGCCTGTCCTATAAACAGAGCGGATAACATCGTAAAAATATATGCCTGAAGCGCTGCCACCAACAACTCCAATGCAGATATAAATAGAGTCATTGGTACAGATAATCCTGACCAAGCAACACTTTCCTTAACGAAGATGATACTTACCAATGAAATCACAATAATGTGCCCAGCTGTAATATTCGCAAACAAACGAATCATTAAGGCTCCGGCTTTAATGAATATCCCTGCGAATTCAATCGGTACCAAAATCAACCATAAAACTTTAGGCATTCCTGGAGGCATGAAAATGTGACTCCAGAAACCTTTATTTGCGAAAATCAATTGAATCACCAAAGTAACTACTGCCAATGTTAATGTCACAGAAATGTTACCTGTTAAGTTTGGATTCCCTAACATCGGAATCAATCCCAATAAATTCCCAATCCAAATAAAGAAGAAAACCGTTAAGAGATAAGGCATGAACTTCCCATACTTGTGTCCAATATTTGGAATGGCGATATCATCCCTTACAAATACCACTAATGGTTCCATCCAACCAGCTAAACCTTTTGGTGCTTTATCATTCTTCTTATAAGACTTTGCAACATTTAAAAAGATTAACAGCATCAAAATGGCTACTATGAATAAGGTGGCTACATTTTTTGTGATTGATAGATCAATAGGTTTTGAAGCATTTTTAACCTCGTGTGTTTCATGATCTAATTTGATATGTGATTCACCTTTATTTAATTCGTAAATTTTACCGTGAAACAAGACAAATTTTGATCCATTTTTCTCCACCATCTTTTCACCGTGTCCGAATTCCGAAGAACTAAAGATCGCCATTCCGTTTGTTCCGAACAAAATCACTGGAAGAGGAATAGTTACTGCATCGTCCCCTTCACCCCAAAGGTGAAAACCGTGTGAATCCTGAACGTGATGTAAAGCAAACTCAGCTGTATTGAACCCCTTTTCTTCTTTATGTTCCGAAGCGAAGGAACCATTCGAGATTCCGAATGTAAAAACTAATACTAATAGTCTGTTAATGAATGTATTTAAGGTCATTTGCAATTATTCTTTAATAATGTCCTCTCAAAAATTTCGGGCAAAGGTATATAATTAATGGATATTAACCTGAGAAAAACTGGAAGAAAATGAAGAAAATGTAAAAGAAAAATTAAACCTACGATAACTCAATGAAAATCACAGATTAAGGGAGTCAAACCTTCGATAAATAAAATCGAATAAAAATGATCGCCTCTGTTGTCAAATAAAGAAAATATACAATAAAGAATTGGATGATAAACGGATAAGAAGATTCGTCTTTGTGCAGGATCCAAGGAAGTAGAAACAAGAAGCCTCCAATTATTTTAAAAGTTGAAAAAGCAAGAAAGGTTTTTCCGATTAGCGTATCGTCAATTTTTTTTACTCGATTTAATAGAAAATCTAGAAGCAATGCCGCTAGAAAAAGACCGATATGGGCGTAAATGATTTCAAATTGTTGGTACTTTAAGTGTAAGCTATTAAACAAAGCTAAATGCATCCCTAAAAACACAAGAAATACGGAAGCAAAACTTCTAAGATTTGGAATCGCTGTCATCGTTATCAGATAAATTCTTTACTTCTTTTATAACCAAATAAAGGGCAATAAAAACGGACAGCAAAGATAGAATAATCGTCCAGAGTTTGTGTTCGTTGGGGAATTTTTCATCTAACTTAGATCCACCCCAGACCCCAAGAAAGATCACTAATCCCATTTGGAATCCCATTCCAGAAAATCGGACCCATTTATTCATTGCAGCTGCACTTCAACTTACTAGTAAACTACAGACGTTTCTTCTTCAACAGTTACTTCTGGAAGGTCTTTCGCTAATTCTGAAACATTGCTTCCGTTAGACATTCTACAATTCCCATCGAAATCAGCCCCATTCTCAATAACAATTTTACCTGTTGAAATATTTCCGAGAACTTTGGCAGTAGATCTCAGAGTCAAAATATTTGATACCTTAATGTTTCCCTCGATAGTTCCTTCAACATCAGCATCAGAGCATACAATTTCTCCCTTAATGAATCCAGAAGGCCCAATTACAAGTCTGCCACTTGTATAAAGATTTCCATTTAAAATACCATCAATTCGAATGTTACTTTCCGTCTTAACGTTTCCAGTCACCTCAGTCCCCTCAACGATTCTGTTTAGTCGGTCGGGTGAATTGTTATCTGAGGGTTTTATTTGATTTCCTCCTTTAAACATTTCCTCTCACATTTAATTAGTTAGGTAAAAATACGGGATTTTTCATGGAAAGAAAAATTTATTATCCCAACAAAGCCTAAAACTCGATAAACTGAAAGAAATAACTTACTTATATTTTTCGTTGAAGAAATCTAGGTAGTGCTTTACGTCTTTGTCTACGTACAACTTAGTGAAATTAGACTTGGAAATAATAAAATATTCGAAGTCACTTTTAATTGGGAAGTACTTTTTATCCTGGACGAAAGTCTGATAAAAATCCATCGCATCATCTGTATTATCAAAACTAGATACCAAGTAAATTTGTTTGTCTCCTGTTAGAATAGAAGAAGTCACTTTTAAAGGTTTTCCTCTAAAGTATTCTTTATCGAAATTCGACAATTTCACTTTAGTTTGGGTGTCGTCAACGGCATACAAACTGACCATCATAAAATATTGGATTTGCTCCATATCTTCATCATATACCATTGTAGACTTGATTTGAGCATTCTTCTCTTCAATCTCTTTAATTTTTGACATTCGCGCGATCAGTGCTTCAGCTTGTTTCGCCTCAGGTGTGCCTGGAAACTTAGCAATCAGATCTTCTAAAGGAGAGCGCAAGGCAGATTCTGTATTTTGACTTGTTTTCCCAATAGCAAATGCCTTGAGCAAATAATACTTTGGTAAGTAGAGGTTAGTTGTATCGGATGCTATTACTTTATTGCATTTTGCAATTACAAGTCCATACATTTTATTCCGATATCTTTCTACAAGTTCTGAATATTCCTTTTCATCCGCATTATCTTTTAGTTCCTTGTCTTTAAAATAATTAGGATCACGAATAATGTTCGCATAATCGGAATTTGGATAGTTGTTCAAGATATAATTCTTATACTCCTCTTTTTCAGGCTTCCCAGAAGCATCATAAATTCGATATAGTTGATAAGCCGCTGGCAAAACCAATTCATGAGGAATTTTTCTATTCATAATGTCTTTAAAACTATTGATAGCTAGTTTTTCCTCATGAAGATCATTTTTATAGATATTCCCCAGATTATAAAGAGCATTTATTATACGATTATTGGACGAATCTATATCAGCTTCAGTCAATGGAATATCCGATAAAAGCTGATCTACCGTAAGTGTGTCCTTTTCTTGTTGCAAACTATCTACATCCTCGACCAGTTCTTCATTCCCTAAATCGGTTTTAATCGTTGATTTGTTGGATCTCCTCCAATTGTCCTCTAGTTCCCTATTTCCCCAGTTTTTCCTGAAATCTTGAAGTCCGTCCGCTCTTAATTTCGCGTTGTACACCCAAAACTTACCCGAATTTCCCGATTGAACAAAGTTGTTTTTTTGCTGCAGTTCCAATAATCTTTGTTTTTCTTCTTCTTTTCGAATTCTCTCTTGTTCTTCAATGTCCTTAATAACACCTTCCAGGAATTTAATTCTTTTATTTTCATCCATTCCTGCAATCATCTGTAGGCTATCTTCTAGCTGCACAGTCTTAATGTTTTGAACTAATTCATACAAACCTTCAGCTTTGTTTTTGATCCCTTCATAGTTGGGATAATCTTCCGGCATGACTTCAGCTGCAGCAGCGTAATTTTCTTGCGCATCTACATAGCTCTTCTTAGCAAAATAAACATCCCCGAGATAAATATGAGATTTTGCTAATTGACGATTGTTATTTACTGAGGATTCAATAGAATTTTCAAGGTAACTAATCCCAAGTGTATCATTTGCTTCGTTAAAAGCAATTTTTGCTAAGGCATAATAAATCTGATCCTTAAACTCACTATTTTTTTCGTCTTTGAGCATTTTTTTCAATCCCTTTTTCAGCTTTTCTCCTGAAGCGGCACCAGAAGCTAGTGCTCGGTTGATCTTTGCATAGAACTGCATAGTATAATTCGCATTTTTCTTCAGGCATTTGGAATAATTTTCCACAGCTTTTTCAGAATTTCCTAACCTCTGGTAGATTTGACCCAAAATGTAGTAGTATCTCGCTTTTCTTTTACTATTTACCTTGTATTCTATAGCTTTTTCCAAATTTTCAGCAGCACCTTCTAGGTCTTCCTTTGCAATGTCATAATTCGCTTTTGCGAGATAGAAATCATCCATTAGCTTTTTTGGAAAAGGGTCTGGTTGGTTCTTTTTATCTTCTTTTGCCTTTTTCTTTGCTGCAGCTCGTGCTCTTTTGCTTTTAGATCGTTTTTTTGAAGATTTTTCTTTTTTATCCTTCTTCGCCTCTTCCTGTCTTTCAATCATATCCTCTAATTCCTTCAGTAAAATTTTTGCCTGAGGAAATTCTCGATTAATGACATGTACTTTGGTAAGCCAGATTTTAGCCTCATAAGATGATTTATCACCCTTATAGAAATTAGCAACAAAGTTGAATTTATCCATGGCCTCTTTATACTCCCTTAAAACAAAATGTGATTTAGAAATCTGCAACCAGGTTTCATCAATCCATACACAATGTTCCTCCTCTTTAGATTTGGCGGCCAAATAAGGATTCGGCATTGAATGTTTGGCAATAACATTCTCACATTTTCCTATGACCGTATCCATGTCCGATTTAAAGCCTTTTGATTCTTCAAGGTTTGGATATACTTCAATAGGTAAAATTTCCTCGTAATTATCTTTGTAGTTCTCTGTGAACATATTCAGAGATTCATTATAAATCTCATTAGCATTAAAAAGACCGTTGTATTTAGAGTTGAGATTGTGAAACGTCCTATTTACGAAGGAATTCTTTTCGGTTGAGCATGCCCAAATTAAACCAAACAAAATGGATGAAGCGAATAATATATTAAGTCTTTTTTTCAAGCGCAATTGTAAATTCTGTAGAGGGAATAACAGAAAAAAGTGGGTTTTATTGTCTGTCTAACCCACTTTGCAAAAAGAAATTATTTGCATTCTTTAATCAGTTTACCTTGAATCTTCAAGGTCACGTTAGGCCAAAGCACAGATTCTCCACCTTCAGGAGCCTTGTGATTTGCTTCACAAACTTTATTCAATGCCCCAATCGCATCTTGTCCATTCCAATTATCTGTATTGATTTCAGCATTAAGAGTAATCTGATCCTCTTCTATAACTTGACTGGCTTTAAATTCAAAACTTATTTCATTCATCTTCAATTCAATAGTTACTTGATCTCCTTCTACTGATTTTACTGAACCTACAAGATTTTCAGTAGCAATCATAGTTCCAAAAAAGCTCTCTTTGATTTTCTTATCTCTCGAAGGATCACCTGTGTAAATTGAAGTGATTGGAATTTCAAAGCTAATTCCTGAAGCTGCCATCATTGGATCATTCGAAGCTGAAACTCCCGCAATTGATATTTTTTCAAACTTGCCATCAACACCTTTTTTATTCGGCTCGGCAAATTTATATGCTGTAAATCCAACTGAAATATTTTCAGCATCGATTTTAAATGTGCATTCTTCAGGGGTCTCTTTTTTTTCTTCTTTCTGTGCTTTCTTTTCCTCCTTTTTTTCTTCCGAGGAACATGCATTTAATAGTAGTGAAGAGGTAATAAGTACAAAAAATATTTTTTTCATAATACTAGTTCATTTTTGTTTGATTATTTCGGAACAAATTTAATGGGAATATTCCATTGTAACAAAGGCAGTCTAAAGTATTATAAAAATATGCTTAGAACAATCGGAAAATATCTTGTTATTCTATTTTTTTCTGTGAATGGAAACACCCAAATCAATACAGATATTATTAGCCATGATCAACTATATATCTGGAGTTCGGATCAATTTTATTGGTTTGAATTTTATATTTCAACTGAAAATTTGGAACAAGCTTTCGAAATACGAGCCTACGCCCAAAAGGAAACAACTTTAATAAAAATTGGAATTGAAAATGAAAGTTTTGAAACCGAAAAAGCAAAAAAAACTCTTTGCAGAGGTGAAAAAGCACTTGTCCGCGCTTTCTTTAAAACAATCTCCAGTCAAGGATCCCGAGACACCGTAAATATTGAAATTACGAGTGATTCATCCATGAAAACCCTCAAGTTTGTCTTTGAAATGGTCGAGGAGGTAGATCAAAAAACTAAACTCTTTCAGCCGAATTTTTCTAATTTATTGATTTTGGATATTGATTACGGAAGTATCAAAGAAATAATTCTCTATACTGAAGATCGTCAGCAGTTTGAGCATATAAAAAGTAGAACTAGAATTCTGGATCTTTCATTTCTACAAATTGGAACCTATATTTTAGAAATTAACAATGAGGAGTATATTATAAATAAAATGTAAGGTTCTACCCTTGCGTAGAATGCCTATTTTTGACCCTGTGAAAAAACAGAGACTTTCCAAAAAAGAGTTAATCTCCGAAAAACAAGTGATTAATAGATTGTTTGAAGAGAAAAATACTTTAAAGAAGTATCCCTTGCTCATCTATTTTGGTATAAATTCTGAACCCTTTCATCGTATCGTTGTATCTGTACCAAAGAGAAATTTTAAAAAAGCAGTCGATCGCAATAGAATCAAAAGACAGCTTCGCGAAATTTGGAGAAAAAATAGGGAGGAAATAAAAAATAATAATGGTCATTGCTTTGACCTATTTATCATATATACTGGAAAAGAAGAGTTAGAATACCAAAAACTTGAATCTAAATTTATCTTACTTTTGAAAGAAATTAAATAATAAGCTGATGAAAAACATCATTCTTCTGATAACCATCCTTCTGATTGGAAATGCATCAATTAAAGCTCAAGAAAATAATTTTGAAGTTTTAAAAAACCTTGAAATTTTTGAACTGATATATAAAAATCTGGATTTGTATTATGTAGATGCTCCATCTTCTGGAAAGTTGATCAAAGATGGAATAGACGCCATGTTGGAAACACTAGACCCCTATACTGTATACATTCCAGAATCACGTATTGAAGATTTTCGATTCATGACTACAGGTGAGTATGGAGGAATTGGTGCCATAATTCAAAAGATGGATGATGGTGTTTACATTTCTGAACCTTATGAAAATAATCCGGCTCAAAAAGCTGGACTGCGCGCAGGAGATAAGTTGTTGAAAATAGAAGGAAAATCTGTTGAAGGACTTTCTACTTCTGATGTAAGTACGATGCTGAAAGGACAAAAAGGGACAACCATAAAAGTAGAGTTTGAGCGAAATGGAGAGAAAATGTCTACAAGCATTACTCGTGATGAAATAAAAATTCCAGACGTTCCTTATACAGGTATGCTAGATGATGAAATTGGCTATGTTAAATTGAATTCTTTTACGCAAACTGCCTCGGCTGATGTAGGAAAAGCAATAAAAGACCTGAAAAAACAGGGGATGAAAAAATTAATTTTTGATTTACGAGGGAATGGAGGAGGACTACTTGTAGAATCGGTAAAAATTGTTAATTTTTTTGTTGAAAATGGTATTGAAGTAGTGAGAACAAAAGGTAGAATTGAACAACAAAATCGAGTTTACACAACGCAATTCGAAACCATTGATAGTCAAATGCCAATAGTGGTTTTAATTGATGGAAATTCTGCAAGTGCTTCCGAGATCGTATCAGGTTCCTTACAAGATTTGGATCGGGCTGTAATCGTTGGCACACAGTCTTATGGAAAAGGACTAGTACAACAAACAAAAGATCTTAAATACAATGCTAAATTAAAGCTTACAATTGCAAAATATTACACCCCAAGTGGAAGATGCATTCAAAAACTAGACTATACACACCGCGATGACTTAGGTTCTGTAGATGAAGTTCCTGATTCACTAATTCAAAAATTTAAAACAGCCAATGGCAGAGAAGTGATTGATGGTAGAGGAATTGAACCCGATATTCATGTGGATCTTGATGAATTTGCAGGAATAACAGCAACTTTGATTCAAAACTTTTTTATTTTCAAGTACGCTACGCACTACTTTTATACACACGAATCCATTCCCCCAGCTAGAGATTTTAAGGTCTCAGATGAAATGTATCAGGATTTTGTGAGTTATCTTTCAGACAAAGAATATGAATACAGTACTAGAAGTGAAAAAGTACTGGATGATTTAAAAAAAGTGGCTGAAAACGAACAATATTTCGATGAAGCAAAAGCTGAATATGAAGCATTATTAGCTAAACTAAAGCCCTCCAAAGAAAAGGACCTCTTAAAATTCAAAGATCAGATTATACGTATTCTTGGAAATGAAATTGTTTCAAGATATTATTATGAGGTTGGAAGAATTGAAGAAAATTTGTTTAACGATCGCACAATAAAAGAAGCAATTTCCGTTCTAAAAGATACTGATAGGTACAAAAAGTTACTTTCAGGGAAATAGGACTCTATGCTTGACAGATTTTCTGGATTACCTCTTCATCGCTTTTTTTATATAACGGCACTAGTACTGATCGCCATAGGAGTATGTCTGAATAAGGTGGTGATGTCAGTGGGTACCATTATGTTAATTTCCAGTTGGGTATTAGAAGGAGACTTTCAATGCAAATGGACTCGAATGAAACAATCCCGGATTTTTTGGATTGGTATTTCATTTTACATCTTGCACTTAGTCGGATTACTTTGGACGACAGACTTTAATTATGGATTTCATGATCTACGTGCGAAGCTCCCAATATTGGTTATTCCATTTGTTCTGGGAAGTATTCCGGCGATCACTAAATTTGAATTCAAGCTAATCAGCTATGCTTTTATTTCAGCCGTCGTAACGACTTCTATTTTGAACGTAATGATTGCTAAGGGAATTTTACAAATAGGATTCGAAATAAATAATTATAGAGATTATTCCTTTTTCATCTCCCATATTCGCTTTTCTTTGATGATTGATTTTGCCTTTTTCCTGTTGATCTACTTTATGGTCAAGGATAAAAAGAAAATACCATATTTTATTCCGATTTTATTTTGGTTAATTTACTACACCTATTTTTCACAAATTATTACCGGTTTTATCTACTTAATCATCTTAGTTTTTGTTAGTGGACTTTTCTATGCAATCAAATCCAAAAATCGAACTTTAAAAGTAAGCGTCTTTTCCTTTTCTCTTGCTTTAGTTGCCGTTGGCTTTACTTGGATTGTAGTCAACATCAAGGAGTTTTATTCCATCCCCGAAGAGCACATAGAAATTCATGAAGAGTTTACTTTAAACGGAAGACCCTATACTCACAACTTATCTAATCAACTTAGAGAAAATGGAAAATTAATATTCTATCGCATTTGTGATGTAGAATTGGAAAAAGAATGGGTAAAAAGAACTGAAATTGACATCGATAGCACATTACCTGGTAGAACTGTGCCTATTCGTTATACTTTGATTCGCTATATGACGGGGCTTGGTTTTGCCAAAGATTCGGCTGGTATTCACGAATTGAGTGATCAAGATATTCATAATATTCTTCTGGGGTATACAAGTCCACTTCAAGCCAAAGGTGGCATAAAAGCCAGAATTTTTGAACTTCTATACGATTTTGAAGAATGGAAACTTGACCCCAATCCAAACAATAAAACCTTATTTCAACGTTTATCTTATTGGGAAGCTGGATGGAATATTTTTAAAACAAACTTTATATTTGGTGTTGGTACCGGAGATATTCAGCAATCATTTAATCGTTATTATGAGAAGTCGAATAGCCAATTACTACTTGAAAACAGACACCGCAGCCATAACCAGTTTTTAAGTATAGGTGTTAGTTTTGGAATTATTGGACTATTCGTATTCATCCTATTTTTATTTTATCCCCTGTTTAGAAAATCACAATCTATTGAATACTTACATGTTATTTTTCTCGTATTGATGTGTCTTTCCTTTTTACCAGAGGATACCCTTGAAACCCAGAGTGGTATTTCATTTTTTAGTCTATTTTATGGTTTATTTGTATTTCGAAAACGTTATTAGTGAAGCTCTTTTGTTAGATCACTTTCTTTTAGGTACATGACCATTAGATCCCAATCATTTTGAGAAATAAACATCCTTGAAATACTTACTTTTTTAGATTTATTGACAGTTTTCATATAAAGTTTATATCCTTCAAAATGAAAATCTGATAGTGAATCGAACTTGTAGACTTTTTGTTTTCCAAAAAAGCGATTGTAGATCACCAATTCCCGTTCAAAAAATTCAAAATACGGAACACCGATAAAAAGACTTCCTCTAATACATAAAACGATAATAAAGGTGATTTCATAAACTTCCGGCTCACGAAATGCAACCCTATTGGCTAAAAATAAAAGAATCGTTAAACCGATGGCAAATATAAAATGTAAAAAGGGATAAAATCTGGCGTAAAATACTCTCACCTATTTCCAAGATTTTGCAGCATTGGCTAGTGTTTTTGAAATGAATTTAGAAATTCCATTGGCCCATAGATCTCTATCTTTTCCTTTACCAACGGCTGTGATTAGCTTTTTTTGAAAAAACACTTGATTTTTATTCATATCCACCAATGTGAACCAAATAGTGATCGTCTGTGTATTAAAATTGAATGATTCCACGACCAAGCAAATTCCAACCTTATTTTGATGTTGATATTCCAAGTCATCGATGCATTCCTGAATTTGATCTGTTCGCAGCCTGTAGGGATCATCTGTGATCAAACTGTAAGGATCTATTTTGGCATAAGAATTTCCACATATAGAATTCCTATTAATCATCTCTTTGATATCCAAAGCATTGTTTAGATTATTCTGATGGTAGTGATTGGTTACATGATCATTCCAATAGGACATGTAACCTTCAGTAAGAATCTTTCCTGAAGTAAAATGAGAGGTTCCTATAAATTTTGCTTTGGAGAAATTAATTCCCATATATTCTACCTCCTTTTCATGGAGAGAATGGTAATTTAATTCTTCATCTCCAGAACCAGTAAAAAAGAGTAAAACCAAAAAAAAGATACTGTGCATTGTAAGACTTCTCTTGTGTAAATATAGGTAAATATAAAAAACAAAAAAAGGCGATTAAAAATCGCCCTATTTAAGTTCTATTTCTAAATTCCATTACGTAAACAATACAGATCTCGCATTACTTGTAGTGACCGGATTCACCATCATAACAGGAATCTTCGCATCATTTGTAATCATGTATTGCTCATAATTCGCCCCAAGAACACCAAAAAGAGCATTTTTCTGGTTGTTCATAATGGCAATCAAATCAGCATCATACTTCACTCCTAATTTGACAATTTCCTTATCAAATCCTGAACTTGGTACAAGGTCTACTGTTAATTTAATTCCACGTTCTCCAAAAAATGTTTTCGCAAATTTGATATTGGCTTGGGCTTTGTTTTTCAAAAATTCATCCGATTCATCAGGAATCACAACATGAACATCAGACTTGAAATAGTTGGCCATATTTGCAACCAAAGACAACTTTTGTTTGGTCTCCTTATGAAGGTCTAATGGAACAACAATGCTGTCATATCCATTCTCGTTGATGTCCTTTTCCTGAACCACAATGAAAGGAACTTCAGAGGAAGTAATCACTTTTAACGCTTTTGAACCAACAATATGTTGCCATCCGCTTGCTCCATGAGTCCCCATGAAAATCAAATCAGCTTTCTTTTCCGCTGCAAAACCTCCAATATCATCAAAAATACTACCTACAGTTACATTAGGATTGATAACAACATCTTTGTCTTGCACCTTAGAAATCACATACGCCAGCTTATCTTCTGTTTCTGGAATTTGTTTCTCTTTAGCAACAACGTGCAATAGTTCAATTTCAGCACCAACTTGTTTGGCTGTTGCTACTGCATGACTTAAAGCTATATCTGCAACATGAGTAAAATCATGTGGAACAACGAATTTTTTCTTCCCCATACTCTGGTTTTCTTTTGGTTTTCTTATAGTTTTCCTTGAATTACGGAAGATACAAATCCTACCGAAATTCAAGCCACAAAGTAAGTAAATTTTTATTTAGTTGAAAATTTAGATTTAAAAAAAGCATTTAAAAAGACTGCTAAAATAATGATACCTGCCCCAATATAAAATTCGAAATTCATTGTCTCACTTTCGGGAAATATAAATATCGCTAAAATCATTGCATAGATTGGTTCCATATTCACAGAAACTGAAACCGTGAATGGGGTAACAAATTTCATTACCCAAGTTGAAGCCATAAATGCGAAGGATGTGCATACAATTGCTAGAAGAACTACTGCGACCCATTCCTCAGATGTCATACTAAATCTTTCCATTTGGAAACCTGTTGAAAAAGCAATTGCAACGCTCGTAACAATAAATCCACCCATCATTTCCCAGATTGTGATTCGAAGTGAATCCATAGATTGAATAAAAGTTCCGTTTATAACAGTAAATACAGTAGCTAAAAATGACGACGTCAAAGCTAAAGCTATTCCTAGTGCAACATTTCCTCCATTTGTCCTATTTGTATCGGATTCCATAAAATACTGTATCATAAAAATTCCAGCCAAAATAGACAAGGACAATAGGATTTCATAAATACGGATTTTTCTCTTAAAAACCAGCGGTTCTAAAAGTGCCATAAAAAAAGTACTCGAACTCATAGCTACAACGGCAACTGAAACAGACGAAACTTTAATTGCCCCAAAAAATGTGATCCAATGCAGACCTACTATTCCTCCAACAAGTAATACCTTAATAAAGTTCCGTTTATTAGGGAAAAATGGACTTTTCCTCATTACAAGTGCAACGAGAAATAAAGAGCTAAATGCTATGAGCATTCGATACCAAACCAATTCATAAGAATCCAGACTTATGTATTCGCCTAGGATTGCTGTGAAACCCCAGATGAAAACAATAAAGTGTAATAATATTTGATATTTAAAAGTTTGAAGCATAAAAAAGCCCCGAAAAAATCGAGGCTAAAGTATTTCTAATTTGTGAAACTTATCTACTTAATCTTAGCATATTTTGATTTAACATTTTCCTCTATATGCTTTTTTTGGTCTTCGATTTCTTTCTTTTTAGATTCTTGGGAACTTTCATTTGTTTTAATATCATCTTGTGCTTTCTTGATATCCTTTTCAGCACCTTCGATTTTTTTCTCTAGCTTTTCTTTATCCTTTATTAGTTTATCTAATTCTTTATTTTTATCCTTTAGTGCATCCGCGTCCGTATTGGAATGCCCGTGAAGTGTTTCAATTTCCTTTTTCGTCCCTTCTTGTGAGGCCTCATTCAATTTGATTTCATTTTTGTATCCAGCAATATCTTCATTATTTTTTTCTATCGACTTTTCGAGTTTCTCTTTATCCTTGACCAAATTATCTAAATCCTTTTCAAGATCACTCAGTTTTTTTTCTTCTTCTTTCACTTCTAGATCTACTGCTTCTGTAGCGATTCTCTTAACAATTTCATAGATTTTTCTTTCTGCATTGCGGTACATATCAGGATGTTTCTCTTTACTTAAATAGGCTCCTCCTAGGTCCACGGCAACAGCAAGTTCTAATCTATTACCCGCATTTTCAATAACTTTGATATAGATGTCAATAGCTTTTTCTGAAATGGTACTCTTAGTAGCTTGTTCTACAAAAATTTCGTCCTTCCCATTTATTTTACCTTTGAATTTTTTCACCACATCCTTTACAACATCCATAGCAAGATCAACTGTGCCTAAAGGAATATTAGACACCAAAGAATTCTTCATCCCAACTGAAAAATTTTCTTGTCTTTCCTGTATTTTGATAGAATCCTGAGCAAAGGATATAAAAGTGAATAAGATGCAAATGAGTGTAAAAATATTCTTCATGATTTTAATTTAATTAGTAATGCGTTGAACGTAAATATAATTCTATTCATACGGAATATCAACAATAATTATTCCTAAATTTGAACATGCAATTTAAGGATGTTCTCGGGCAGGAATCTATTAAATCCCATTTACTTCAAGAATACCATTCAAATCGAATCAGTCATGCACAGATGTTTTTGGGACCTAGAGGAGCGAATAAGCTTCCACTAGCTATCGCATTCAGTCAACTCTTACTTTGCGAAAAACCGTCGGAGATAGATTCATGTGGACAGTGCGAATCCTGTAAACAAGTCCAAACATATTCTCATCCAGATCTTCATTTTGCCTATCCCGTTTTTGGTGCGGACAAGGAACGTCAAGCTTCCCATGCTGAACGTGAGAGAAAATGGCTTAACAATCTAAAAGAAAATCCTTTGTTTGATTATGAGGGCTGGTCTGATATTATGGAGGCTGGGGGTAAATTACTTAGTTTAGGAAGGTTTGAAGGGGATACTATATCTAAAAAACTTAGTTTAAAATCATTTGCTGGTGGATATAAAATCATGATTATTTGGTTACAAGAATTAATGAATGCAACTTGTGCCAATAACCTACTAAAAATTTTAGAAGAGCCCCCACCAAAAACCTTATTTATACTTATTAGTGAAAATACAGAAAATTCACTTCCAACTATTATTTCCAGAACTCAAATTATAAATGTTCCTAAACTAAAGGAACAAGATATTTTAAAAGCATTGGAAGGGAAAGGCATTGGAAACATGGAAGCTTCTGAAATTTCTCGAAGGGCAAATGGTGATTTACTTGAGGCAATGGAAATTGTAAAGGGTAGTCAAAAAAAAGAAATTTTCCTTAGCCAATTTATCGGTCTCATGCGAGCTTGCTATACCAAAGATGTTTCAAAAATGCTTGATTGGTCAGAATCTGCCAGTAAACTTGGTCGAGATGGCCTAGTTGATTTCTTAAATTACGCTCTTTATATGACTCGACAGAGCTTGATGCGCAATTACCAGGCTGAGTTAACCAATTATTCTACTGACGAAGGACAGTTTCTTGATAAATTTGCGCGATTTATTAATGGAAACAATGTGCTGAAAATCTATGAAGAATTGAATCAGGCTTCCTATTATATTCAAAGAAATTGCAATCCTAAAATTATTTTGACCGGTCTAACATTCCAAGTTATGCGCGAACTACACAAGGCCTAGTCTACCTTTACTCCAACATCTAAGACCCCAGGTAGGTATTCATCCCGCATACCATGCTGCATCGTTAAATGATACGTCCCTTTATCCGGAAACTGACCATTAAAAATAGGAATAACAAATTCAACCAGAGAGCCCTTTTTCTCACCTTTCCATTTACCGTCCGATTCAGCAAGAAGTAATTTTAATGTATCTTTTCTACTTTGCTGATTTGCTCCTATTGTTTCTAAAAAGATATACATATTGGAATAAGGATAGTCCTCATTCAATCTCAATGTCAATGAAATGATATTGTTTTTTGAATTGTCTTCAATTGTAAATTCAAAATCCAGTTTTTGATCCACGTGCCACTCCCTTCCCTCTATTTCATAGCTTTTTGTATAGAGACTGTTATCTGAACAACTTAACAGAATTAAAGAAATTGCGAATAGATAAATTATTGGTTTCATTAAGATTGCTACGGATTATTATTTTTTTTCTGTTGATTCTTGTTCTTGTTAAAACGTTTTCCTTTTGGTTTGTTACCACCTCCTTGGTTCTTTTGTCCTTGATTAGGTCTATTTCCTTGGTTTACCGTATTCTGAGGGTTATTTTGATTCCGATTTGCCCCACCAGGCGACCCTTTTTTGCCTTTCTTTTTTTTCTTCTTTTTGAAGATATGTTCGAATCTGTTTAAACTATCTTGACCAACCACATTTGTATAATCAGGCTCTTCTATCAATACTTCCTCTATGTAGTCATTAAGATCTTCCGGCTTTTTACCTTTTTTATTCATTTCGATAATCTCATGAGCGCGCTCTGGAATAAGTGGAATCAATCCAGGAGGTCCTTCAGAACCAGGCTCATACGCATACCAAAGCGTTCTTTTGAAAACATCTGTTTTGACGTGATAAGCCCTTCCCTTCTTAGTTTCAAGTTTAATGTCCGTTGATGGAAAGGATTTAATTCCCTCGATATACATATCAAGTTCATAATTCAGACAGCACTTCAGCTTGCCGCATTGTCCTGCCAATTTTTGTGGATTCAAGGCCAATTGCTGGTATCGGGCAGCAGCCGTAGAAACCGATCTAAAATCTGTAAGCCATGTAGAACAACATAATTCTCTTCCACATGAACCAATTCCACCAAGACGACCAGATTCCTGTCTTGCTCCAATTTGACGCATTTCTATACGTATTTTAAATGCATCAGCAAGATCTTTAATTAATTGTCTGAAATCCACCCGATCTTCGGCAGTATAGTAAAACGTTGCTTTGGTCCCATCTCCCTGATATTCTACATCAGAGATTTTCATATTTAGTTTAAGACGATCAGCAATAACCCGGGCTCTGAACATTGTTTCCTTCTCTCTCTCCCTCGATTCGATCCATTTATCAATATCTTCTTGATTAGCAATTCTGAAGATCTTTCTGGCTTCGTGTGGTTTGAAATTCTGGGTTTTCTTCTTCAATTGAATTCTGGCAAGTTCACCCGATATAGATACAACACCAATATCGTATCCCGGACTACTTTCAACGACAACAACATCGCCTTGATTCAATCGAAAGTTTTTAATATTTCTGTAAAAAACTTTTCGACTGTTTTTAAATCGAACTTCAACTATATCGAAAGGAGTTTGATCTCCGGGCAATTCTATATTTGCCAACCAATCAAAAACCTCTAATTTATTACACCCAGTTGTGGCACATGCCCCATTACTTCTACAACCACGCGGCTTTTCACCATTACTACAAGTCGCGCATCCCATATAATAAGTTTATTGGAACAAATTTAGCAAAATTATTGAATGACTTTAGGAAATTATTTTCTTCCCAGTACCTGAATATTTCCCATGAAGCTTTCTTGCTCTCCATCTTCGCGGGTTAGGACAATTTTATAAAAATAGACCCCATCCATCACGCGTTCTCCTGAAGAATTTCGACCATCCCACCTGGCATTGATCCCATAAAAATTTGTGATTGGTTCACCCCTTCTGTTAAGGATCACACCTTCCATTTGAACATAACCTGTGCAAGTGACATAGAAAAAATCGTTAATCCCATCACCATTTGGAGTGATCACATTTGGGAATTGCACAGTTTGCGAAAATACTTGATTTGCAAAGGACAAACCTCCCAACAATATTGCTATTTGAACAATTTTTTTCACGTTAGTTGAATTGGCTCTTCGTTAAATATAATTTAAAATTATCAAATTTCAATGTCTTAATACCCTGTAATTTTTCCTTTTTCTGTTGCGGGAATTCCTTTCTCTAGCCATTCTGGCATTGGTTTTCCCATTAGAAAATGGTCAAAAAACTGTTTCATTCGAATCGAGAGGTCTATCCTGTTGGCTGTTTTCATGAGATTGTGTTCATCTCCGTTGTAGTTCAACATCCAAACTGGTTTTCCCAATCGTCTTAACCCCATAAACATCTCTATTCCTTGATACCAAGGTACGGCTCCATCATCATCATTGTGCATAATGAGTAAAGGAGTTTTCACCTTAGGCAAGTGGAAAAGAGGTGAATTCTCTATGTATAACTCCGGTTTTTCCCAAATGGTTGCACCAATTCTGGATTGTGTTTTCTCATATTGAAACTCTCTGCTTAATCCTGAATTCCATCTGATACCTCCATAAGCAGAGAACATATTTGAAACAGGAGCTCCAGCCATTGCAGCTTCATATTTATCTGTCATCGTAACCAATTGGGCCGTTTGATACCCTCCCCATGATTGCCCCTGTAATCCAAGCTTATTTGAGTCGATATAATTATATCTTTTGATCATGGTATCTGTTCCACTAACAATACAGTCGTATGCTGATTGGGCTGGATGACCCACTTCATATTTGATATTGGGAATGAAAACAATATATCCGTTACTGACATACTCTGTTGGATAAACAATAGATGCCGTTGGCTTCGGTCGATAATAATTATGGATATCATCTGAATATTCTTCGTAAAAATAAACAATCATGGGGTACTTCTTCTGTTGATCTAAATTCTCTGGAGTATAAAAAAGTCCCTCAAGTGTATCACGGTTCCCATTCACCCATTCAACTAGTTCTACATTTCCCCAATTGTATTCATCTTGTTGTGGATTGATATCAGTTAATTTTTCAATCTTCTTGAAATCTTTGGTGAAATATAAATCCCTACACTCGTAATAGTTAGATCTTCTAAATAACATAGCATCTGCTCTTTTCGCCTTAACCGGATAGGTATAGTTATGAGCTGATTCGATCAATTTAGTATATTCTCCATCATGAATACTGTACAAAGAGGTATTCTTGTTTTTTTTATTAAAAGCTTTAATTAGACATCTATCTAAGTCGTAATAACTAGAGTCTTTGTCCAGTTTAATTAATCTCAATTCTTCATCAGGATTGAAAAAATTAAACTCCCTGTATCTCGTAACTCGATTGATCTTTTTTTCTGAATGCCGGTAAATCCAAATATCTTTCTCACTGTAGAACAACAGATCCTCTTCCTTCGTCCAACCTGCAAATCCATTACAACCATCCTTTGCAGGAATTCCATTCCCTTTGTTCACTACTGCAATTCCTTTGGTATCTAAAATTTGCGTTTCATTTTTGACTACATCAAAAAATTTGATCTGTTCATTCTCATAATCCCAATGAACCAAGTACCTTCCAGATGGGGAAGTAGAATATTGAAACCCTGCTCCTTCAGCTGCCAACCTCTTTTCACCAGAATTTGTATTGACTAAATAGAGATCTTGTTTCCATGGATAGTCCCAACTATAAGAATGTTCATATTTCTGATTAGATCGAGCAAAATACCAACTAGCATTTCCCTCATCCAAGTAATATCCATCATTTAATGTGTCATTCTCCAACTGAACCACTTGATTACTCGAGAGGTGATAAACAGATCTAAAATACTTTTTACTATCTTTTTTTGCTGAAAGTAATTGATCTGGTTGAACTCTTTTATCTTTCCAATTCCAAATATCAACTTTAAATTTTTCATCGGATGGAACAGTATCTTCGGGTTCTTCTCTTTTTATTTCCCATATACCAAAATAGAGCTTACTCCCATCTTCACTAAAAAGTGGAAAAGCATCATCACTTATAGAATATCCTTTTTGCAGAAATTGATGCGTTGTATCCATTAACTTTTTCAGTCCATCAGTTGTATTCCAATAAAACAAATCAAAAACCTTTACTTCCGAGGTATCTTGTGTCCCGTGAAATGCTAATTGCTGCATATCATGGTCAAATTTTATTGAGCCTGCTTCCACTCCAGAAAATAACTTTGCTGCTTCCAATGTTTTCGTATTAAAAAGAAAAACAAAATTACTGTCTAAAGTGTCAAATTGCTGATGAGTTCTAAAAGCAAAAAGTTGATCGTACTTACCAGTATAAACTTGCTTAACATCATTGAACTCCTTTTTCAAATTATCTATTGGGTTAAGGAAACATATTCGATGACCCTTAGTTGAAATCTTAGGATCACCATTTTTTTTACGAATCTTTTCTTGTTTCTTTTTCTTTTTGTCCCATTCCTTTTTGGAAAGACCCTCTGGGATGATTTCTTTGTTATCATCTAACATGTATGCCATCCACTCTCCAGACTCAGGTAAATAGAAGTCTTTTAGTTTGGGGATTTTGATAATACTGTCTTCGTTAACAAGGTAAATCCCCAAAGTATCTTTCGGATACTTAGATTTCTTTTCCTTTTTAATTTTCAGTTGACGGATTGTATCGTATTCTGGTTCAATTTTAAAAACCACATAATTTTCTTCCGAATTGATTTTGGCTTTAGTTCCTCGTGGAATCGTATCTCGGGTTTCTTTTTCTTTATTGTAGATCACTAGGAACCCATCATTTCTAAGCTTAGAAAGCTCATAAATTATAATCTTCCCAGTTTCCCCAATTTGATAAGAATCTATGGTGTTCCATTTGAAGTAATCTTCAATTTGAATATTTTTTTTCTGGCCAAAAACCAAAGCCCCCAAAAAGAGGGCTGAAAATACAAGTAAATATTTTTTCATCATTCTTTAAACGTCCGCTTGGACAATTTGAATTTGATTGTCGAAATGGGATTTATACCCTAGATCATAAATCATCGTGTACTTCTCTCCAATGGGTGAGTTAAAGGTATGTGTATGATATTTTGAGTTAAAACCATTCGCTTCCAAAATGTTCATATTTATTGGTTTTGATCTATAGACATGATACATACTGTTCAATACAGACCAATTTTTATGAAGCACTTTATTAAGTTGTATCAACACTGATTCTTTCTCTCTGTTTCTCAGGTTGTGAAAATGGTTTTTACATTTTGCGTCACAGAATTTCTGATTGAGTCTTCCATCAAATTCGTTCCCGCAATTCAAACATGATTTTTCCATAATCAAAAAATATTTTGGTTAATGTTAATGAGTGCTTAAACGTTTATGAAACGAATAAGTTACGAAAAAATATTTTTCCTATAAAATACTTATAGTAAAACCGGCTTCGAATTGCTGCAATTTGGGGCTATTGGGATCTTGAAATGTTTTACTAAAATAGTACCCTGCCCAAAGCTGAAACCAATTGATTCCTATCCTAAGGGTAGGTCCAAAACGAATTCGATTCAAATCTGGAAAATTAAATTCTTTAAATCGATCTCCATTCTCCAGTTTCCATTTTGCGTAGGAATTTGTTCGAACACCAAATTTAAAACCCGGATAAAACTTAAACATTACCTTTCCCTGTGTGCGTATTCTAAATTCAAATGGAACTTCAATATAGTTTGAAGTAAACTGATTCTTTTTTAATGCTTCCGTTCCGGTATAAGGCCCCAAAGTGGTATAATCTTGACCAGAAATGGTATCATTCTGAAATCCAAATTCTCCATTGTAATGCCATTGAAAATGGCTAAATCCGATTCCAATCGCTATCCCCACCGGACTTTTTCCAAAAGGCTGATCCCAAAGTGCACCTATATTAAATCCAATCGAATACCATTTTGATTTTGCCCCGTTTTTATCGCCAATAAAATCATTATAAAATATGGATGCATGAATTCTATCATACTTATGAACGAATGTATCTTTTGGAGCATGAAGTCCGGTGAAATGCCACAAGATACCGGGTTTATATCTACTTGGCATTTTTGGGTTTTCGTCTTCCTTCTGGGCATGTCCCTGCACATTAGTCAGAAAAACCAAAAAGAATACGAGCATTATTTTAAAGATTTTTCCCAATTCCATGCGTGTTTCAAAGCATCATCTAATGTGAATCTGCAAGACCAATTTAATGAATTTTTTATTTTCGTATTGTCAGCGTATATTTTTTCGACATCCCCGGGTCTTCTTTCTGCAAAGCTCCAATTCAAATCGAGTGCATTCACCTGTTCAAATCTTTCGATCAATTCCAATACGGATACTCCATTTCCGGTTCCAACATTAAATATCTCCAAACGATTTGAATTTTCATTTAATATGAGTTCGAGAGAACGAACATGTGCTTCAGCAAGATCTGACACATGTATAAAATCTCTAATACAAGTACCATCAGGAGTCTGATAGTCATTACCAAAAACTTGCAATTCTCCTCTTTTTCCAGAGGCTGATTGAGTTATAAATGGAACTAAATTATTCGGTTTACCTAATGGTAATTCACCAATTAATCCAGACTCGTGCGCGCCAATGGGATTAAAGTATCTGAGCAAAACTACTTTTAATGATGATGAGCCTAACTCAATAATACCTTTCAAGATATCCTCACAGATCAACTTTGTATGTCCATAAGGAGACTTAGGTTGTGCTAAGGGAGATTGTTCAGAAACAATCCCTGATTTCGGCTCGCCATAAACGGTACATGAGGATGAAAACACTAAATGATTAACTTTAAACTTTTCCATTACCTGGAGAAGTTTCAAAAGACTTCCTATATTATTTTCATAGTATTTTACAGGTTGCTTTACAGACTCTCCAACGGCTTTATAGGCCGCAAAATGGATTACTCCAACGATTTTATTTTCTGTAAAAACCTGCTCTAAATTGTCATGGTTATTGCAATCAAGATCGTAACATTTAATTTTTATCTGGGTCAGTTTTTCGAGTCGATCTATTACAAATCTTTCAGAATTTCGAAAATCATCTAAGATGATGGGTTCATAACCCGATTGAATTAATTCAACAATTGTATGAGAACCAATATATCCCGCTCCACCTGTTACTAAAATTTGCGCCATAGAATAAAAAAAGCCGTCCACATTGGGACGGCTTCAAAGTTATAATAAATTCAACTTATTGAATAATTAATTTACTCGTTTTAACTAAACCGTTATTGATGATATTCAAATAGTAAATTCCACTTTCAAGATTTGTTAAATCCATATCGAAACTTCTTTGAGTCTGATTTCCATCTTCAATGATCTTTCCTGTGATGTCAATAATCTGATAGTCAAAGGTTCCATTTGCTGTTCCTGTTAATCTAACCTGGAAGTTGCCTGAACTTGGATTTGGGAACACCACTACATCAAAGTCTGTCGCTTCGTTCTCCTCTATTCCCAATCCACTTCCATTAAACACTCCAGCTGATCTATTTGATCTTGTTCCATTGTAATCCTGTGCCTTCAATAAGCTAGATGAACAGGTTGTTCCCAATGGGAATCCAATCACATAATCCAATCCTTGTGTTGATGGAGGAGTATCTGTGTAAGAAAATACATTTGAACTATTGGTCCAGATTAATTCAAATCCATTAGTTGTGGTATATCTCCAGCAAGACCAGGAAGAATAGCTTAATCCTTCATAAGAATCCCATAGAATATTGATGTTAGATCCCAATCCTAAATTGATTGTAGCGTGAATCGTTTTATGGTAGGCACTCTTTGCTGACTCATTTCCACAGTTATCTACCGCTGAAATCTTATATCTCCATGATCTTACCATTGGAGAAGCTACCAAATCGTTAAATTCCGAATCTTCACTATATAATACTGAATCAATTTTCAAGTACTGACCTGCTTGTGAACCTTCTCTGTAGATATTGTAATGAGAAATGTTCGATGTCACAGCCTTTTCCCATACCACCACATTCGAGGTGGTAATCGAGTCTACTGTTACTACACATATTTGTGGCGTAGCGGGTAGTTGTGGATTTACGGTTACATTACCCATACCTGTACATCCGTTTACATCGACTACCCAAACTGCATAATTCCCTGGAGCCAATCCTGAAATATCCTCTGTTCCGGCTCCATTACTCCAAATAATGTGATCTAGCGCAGCAGAAGCAGTGTAGGACATATCAATAGCCCCATCATTCGAACAAGAAGCGTTGGTAACCGAATTAATAGTTACAACTGGTGCCCCATTGTCATTTACGACACCTGTCCAAGTATATCCACATCCATTTCCATCCGAAATCTGGCATGTATAAAACCCTCCAAAAGCATTAGAGAAAGTCGGGGAATTCGAGCCAACGGCATTATTGTCTTCATCAAACCACTGATAGGTATATGTTCCATTACCACCGCTAACAGCCAGTGCTATTTGACCATCAGTAGCTCCACAAGAAGCATTAGAAATCGAAGCTGTAACCTGCATTTCGTCAGGAGCTGTAACCTCATAAGTTTCTGTAGCAGTACATCCATTTGCATCAGTAACCGTGACATCATACATACCAGCTACCAGACCTGTAATATCTTCAGTACCGTAACCATTAGACCATAAAATATCAAATGGTCCAACACCTGCTACTGTAAGGTCAATACTTCCATTATTATCGGTTGCACAATTCAAAGTGCTCACATTTGCTAATAGATTGATACTTGTATTTCCGACATTCCCAACTCCTGTTGCCATACATCCATTGTTATCTGTTACTGTAACAAAATATTGACCTGCAGGTAAATCAGCCAAATTGACCGAATCCGCACCAGTATTCCAATAATAAGTGTAGGGAGAAGCTCCCCCAGCAGCTGCAACTGTAGCGGTACCCGTAGAATCATTACATGAAGCATTTGTAGCTACTACCGTAGCAACAGGAGCACCTACTACTTGAATTGGAATATTCAACGAATTCGAACATCCAGAAATCGCATTGTAGGTCGTATAAGAAATTGTATGGGCTCCCACACCAGCAAGGATAGGGCTAAAATTTCCACTGGAAGCAATTGTACCAGAAAAAATTCCTCCAAGAGGATAGACATAATCCATAAAACTAATTGGACCATTATTTCGACATATTTGACTCGCTGTAAAGTAGTTAATTATAGAATCATTCGCTTTTACAAGAGGATAAAATTGATTGTCATAATTGAGCGCATTTGTTTCATCAAAAATTTGAACATCCAACTCAACCGTCACATTGCTTGATTGATAGTAGGTTCCTAAATTCAGATCAAAATCAGGATAAAACCCAGTGATTGTAGAAGAGTGCATAACATTTGGTTGATCAGGAGTAACTATCCAAGATAAATCACTATTATCCAAATTGCTTGAACTTACTGTTACATGACTCGTAAAAACTTCCGTCTGACCAGAACAAGTTTCCGGATCTGTCATAGTAAATGAAACTGGACTCCATTCCTCAACAACCCATAAATTTCCTGATACTAAAAAGGCAAGAACGGGCCTTCCATCATATCTAGTATCTACCCTTAAATTTGATTTAGTTCCAGAGATACCAAAATTCGTATATGTAGAAACATTATTCCCAAAGTGATCAACTTCATCTAGGTAAGCAACGCTAGATTGGTTATAAAAATAAAATGTTTCCGAGCTATTTGCAGCCATATTAAATTCACTTACATTGGTAGTTGAATTGATTTGAGTATAATTCATTTGCCAACCTGGCGTTGGATCTGAATAAAAGTTTGCATGATACAATTTTTTAGATGCATCATCTCTTATTGCTCCAACAGAAACTTCAATGTAATCACCGTTTGAATCCCAGTAGGAGACCATATCAACTCCTTTATTACTTTCACTAGATGCAGCTCCCCAGATATCACCATAACTCGTCCAAGAAGCACCTGATCTTCGAAACAAAAGTGATTCAAAACCCATTCCTACAACAGAACATGCATAATACTCATATCCATCTGCATCCAGATGCACTTTTAGTTCATTGATTACTATGTCATTATCATCATCATTCAAATCGAGAGAGGCTGCCACTTCATTAAAGTATCCAAGAGTATTGTTCCAAGTTGTATACTTAAATTTATTTTGTTGATATTCATCAAAGAAAGCAAGCCTCACATTACTATATTCGACTTCGAGGTCAAAAGGTCTATTATGATCACAAGTCATTGGTCCACTACCTAATCCAGGATAAAAATAGGAACTCATTCCGATCCAGGAAGCTCCTTCATATCTGTGGACACCCAATCTATCACTGGTAGCACCCGTTCCTTGAACATATTTATAGGCTACATATACCGTAGTACCTTCAACTTCAATATCCAATTCAAAAGGATCGGAAGATGTGAAATCCGGAGTACCAATGGTTTCCCAGACCAATCCGTTCCATTTTTTTACTGTCCCTTTGTTAGTAGATGAAGTAACATAAAACACATAAGGAACGCCATTTTCAATATCAAAATCCATTTCAATAACTGAAGAGGCAACGGGCAAAGAAGCTGAGCCAACTTTTTGAAAGGTTTGAGTTGAGGCTAAAGTACCTGTTAATAAGGCTAAGGCAAAAAGTAATTTTCTCATAGTCATGTTTTTACTGAACAACAATTTTCTGAACACCTTTTTTGTTTCCATTAAAGACTTCAACAAAATAAATGCCTGGTTCTACGTGAACCATATTTAAGTCGTATGTAGAGTTAAAAGCTTTCTTATAGGTAACGATTTTTCCTCGAGCATCAATCACTCTAATTTTCTTCTCTCCTACCAAAGTATTCCCAAATTGAAGGGTGAACTCTCCATTGTTAGGGTTTGGATAAATCAGAATTTGATCACTCAAGTCGTTATTTTCAAAAATGGATAGTCCAGTGCCACTTCCAGGGTTAAAAACTCCAGCAGAGCGATTCGATCTCGTTCCATTGTAATCCTGTGCCCTTGATGAAGTACATGGGGCTGCCAAATCAAATCCTACGAAATAATCCAATCCAAGAGTATCAATTCCAGGATCATCTGTGTAAGAATATACATTTGCGGGTAAATTCTGCAATAATTGAAGACCATTGGTAAGATCATATCTCCAAAGATTTATTGTTGAATAAGGAATTCCTTCATAATCATCCCAAAAAATATTGTAGTTCGTTCCTAGCCCTTTGCTTATAGAAACATGCATCGTTTTATGGTGAGGAGACTTATTACTTTCAATTCCACAATCATCTACTTGAGTTAATTTATATCTCCATGATGTAACTAAAGGAGAAGCACTCACATCATTCCAAATAGACTCATTAGTGGCACTTACCGTTCCTACTAGTGGATAATTTCCAATTGCACCTGTCTCCCTGTAAATATTGTAATGAGAAATTCCAGTTAAATTTGTTCTTTCCCATACCAGAACATTTGTTGTAGTTAAGGAATCCACCGTAACCAAACAAAGTGGTTGAACCGCAGGTTTTACCGGAGCTACTACGAAAGTCGCATGACCTTCACATCCCGCTACATCTGTTGCAACCACCGTATAAGATCCGGCAGCTAATCCTGTAATATCTTCAGTTGAAGGTCCATTAGACCATGATATAGAAGCTACAGGGTTTTGACTTGTTGAAATTGTAATATCAATTTCACCATCATTTTGATTACAAGATGCATTTGTAACTGATTCAAGATAGATATAAGGTCCATCATATGTTGACACCGTGTAGGTCTCTGTAACTTGACAATTATTCGCATCAGTCACAGTAACACTATATGTCCCTGGAGCAACATTTGTTAAATTTTGACTTGTTTGAGCATTACTCCATAGAAAGGAATAAGGTGTGACTCCACCACTTACACTTAAACTTACTCCTCCATCATTGGCTAAACATTGTCCATCATAAGGAGAGGAATCATCGAGACTAAGCATTCCTGAAGGAGATTGTAGGTTTACAATCTCTTCAGTTGTACATCCATTGTTATCCGTAATCATTACAGAGTAGAAACCACCCGAAATATTGTTTAGATCCTCAGTTGTTTCCCCATTGATCCAGTAATATGTAAAAGGCCCATTTCCAGAAACCGTGAGATCAATTGCTCCATTTGTAGAATTGTAACAACTTGGATTCGTTGTGCTGTAAGTCACAGTTATATCTGCGGAAGGAACAATGTAATTTTTTGAATTTGTGCAATTGTTAGTATCTACAACGGTAATTACATACTGTCCGGATTCAAGATTGTTAACCATGGTTACATTCGTGTCTCCAGTAGACCATTGAATAAAATAATCATTTGTAGATCCTGCAACAACCTGAATCTCACCTGATCCATCGGCATTTCCACAAGATGCTGGGGTAGCAGCTAAAGCTTGAATTTCCGGGCCTGTAACCGGATTTAAAGTGATTTCTTCAAATGCATAGCATCCATTTGCATCATAATAATCATAAAATACAGTTGGGTCTTGTTGAACCTGAATTGGATCTAAAATTCCTTCGTTATCCACTGCGCTACCGCCCCAATATCCTCCAGCAGGAGAAATTAGTGGATTTAAATCTAAAGGTCCATTTGTATTACAAACTGAATAACCTGCAATTGATGAAACATCAATGGATGGGGCTGGAAATACGGTTACTTGGTAAGTTAAAGTATCTCTGATAATTCCATCAGATAATACAACCTTTATATCTACTGTGCCATCCGACATTCCAAAGGCTTCTGTTTCATAAGAAGTAATTTGGCCATTCCGATTCACAAAATATGTGTAAATGTCGCTATCTGCAATAATCGCCTGCATAGTTGAAGTTACCCTAATCCATGTCGAATCAGAATCATCATCTTTCACGTATATTGGATCAAGTATGTATGTGTAAGAACCAATACATGTGCCTGCTAAAGTGATATTGTCAACATACGGCATACTATTTAAGGCATAAGTCTGAATAAAATCAGTTTGCTTTTCAACAATCACATAGGCTTTTCCAGTCAAAGGATGCAAGGCCAAATCAGTCTCATAATCATCAATAAAACCTAATCCCACCATTCCAGGATGCGCGTTTTGAAAATTTGATCCTGTCCACTCGAAAACTTGTGAAGCATCAGAAGCAGCATCAATTGTAGCCAAAACCATTTTCTTACCTCCTTCAACAGCTACATCATAATTGATGACATTATTTCCAGGAAAATTGAGTCCAGTCATTACGCTAAAACCTCCTCCATCGTACTCATAATAGAGTAAAGAATCAGGGACCGTAAATTTATTCATTACCAAAACCGGATATCCTGTTCCATCTCCTGCAAGAATAATTTTACTTGATGAAATTGGAGTCGTTCCAGGTAAACCATTTGCATAATTAAACACACCTGTACCAACTTGAGAATGAACAAAAGCAATTTCATCATTTCCCGCATTGAATGACATGGCCAAATAGATATCCTGATCATTTACATAACCTGAAACACTATAAAAACTAAAAGGAAATATTCCCAAAGAACTTGTGAAATCCAATGCCAAGGTGTCCCAATTAGAACCATTGTGTTCAAGGATATGATAACCTGTTAAGTCTCCATTAATCCCGGCTATATATTTCTGTCCAGTTGATTTATCAAAAAACATATCAAACGCTCCATTACTAAAAAATGATGGAGCAATTCCAGAAGTATAATCAGTTAAGGATCCCGTTGCAGAAACTCGCCAGACAATTGTGCTTTGAGAGGAATTTTGATACGCGATAAAAAAATCAACCCCATCAGTTTCCAAATCCATTTCAAGAACGGATTCACTATTAAAATTCCCATTCACTTCACCCCAACTCATAGAGTTTGGGTCATAAATCCAGAAAAATCCATTACCTCCAGCATTATCTTTAAAAAACATTCCAACATAGCCGTCATTATTTACAACTATTTTCTTTTCTTGGATCCCAGTAAAATTATTTCCAACAGTGTGCCAATCTTGTGCAACAGATATTGTAGAAAAAAGTGATACTAAGGTGATAAATAAGAACTTTTTCATTTGATAAAATATTTTAATTCAGTATTACAATTATTTTATTATCAGCTTATTAATTTTAGCAACTCCGTTATTTACTATGCGAAGATAGTAAATTCCACTTTCAAGATTTGTTAAATCCATATCGAAACTTCTTTGAGTCTGATTTCCATCTTCAATGATCTTTCCTGTGATGTCAATAATCTGATAGTCAAAGGTTCCATTTGCTGTTCCTGTTAATCTAACCTGGAAGTTGCCTGAACTTGGATTTGGGAACACCACTACATCAAAGTCTGTCGCTTCGTTCTCCTCTATTCCCAATCCACTTCCATTAAACACTCCAGCTGATCTATTTGATCTTGTTCCATTGTAATCCTGTGCCTTCAATAAGCTAGATGAACAGGTTGTTCCCAATGGGAATCCAATCACATAATCAATCCTTGTGTTGATGGAGGAGTATCTGTGTAAGAAAATACATTTGAACTATTGGTCCAGATTAATTCAAATCCATTGGTTGTGGTATATCTCCAGCAAGACCAGGAAGAATAGCTTAATCCTTCATAAGAATCCCATAGAATATTGATGTTAGATCCCAATCCTAAATTGATTGTAGCGTGAATCGTTTTATGGTAGGCACTCTTTGCTGACTCATTTCCACAGTTATCTACCGCTGAAATCTTATATCTCCATGATCTTACCATTGGAGAAGCTACCAAATCGTTAAATTCCGAATCTTCACTATATAATACTGAATCAATTTTCAAGTACTGACCTGCTTGTGAACCTTCTCTGTAGATATTGTAATGAGAAATGTTCGATGTCACAACCTTTTCCCATACCACCACATTCGAGGTGGTAATCGAGTCTACTGTTACTACACATATTTGTGGCGTAGCGGGTAGTTGTGGATTTACAGTAACATTTTTGATCGATTGGCATCCTCCTGCATCTAAAACTGTTACAGTATATGTTCCCGGTGCCAGACCAGAAATATCTTCAGTTGTTGCACCGTTGCTCCAGTTAATAGAAGTAGGAGTTCCAGTAATTGTTATGTTGATCGCCCCATCATTGGCACAAGTCGCTTTTACTACCTGATCGACAGTAACTGTTGGAGCTCCAGCCTCACTTACCGTAGTGCTATAATTATAGGTACATCCATTCGCATCTGAAATTTCAACACTGTAAGATCCTCCTCCAATATTTGAAATTGAATTGGAATTTGTTCCAATCGCATTGCTTCCAGAATCATACCATTGGTAATCCAAAGTACCTGTTCCACCAGAAACCAACAATGTAATTGCTCCTGTGGAAGCTCCACACGTAGAGGCAGTATTGGATTCCGAGACAGTAAATTCATTAGGACCTGATACTTCATAAGTTCCAGTTACCTCACATCCGTTGGCATCGGTTACAGTAACATCGTAAAATCCAGGTTCCAATCCGGTAATATCTTCTGTCCAGTATCCATTAGACCAAAGAATATCGTACGGACCAACTCCAGCAATTGTTAAATCGATACTCCCATTATTATCTCCTGGGCAACTGACCCCATTTGCTGAAGCCATCAAATTAATACTTGTATTTCCAACATTCCCAACTCCTGTTGCCATGCATCCATTGTTATCTGTTACCGTTACAAAATACTGACCTGCAGGTAAATCAGCCAAATTGACCGAATCCGCACCAGTATTCCAATAATAAGTATATGGAGAAGATCCTCCTGTTGCACTAACAATTGCAGTACCAGTAGAATCGCTACATCCGGCATTAGTAACATTTACGGTTGCGGATGGAGCGGCACTAATTCCAAATCCGATATTCATCTGATTATAGCATCCAACTGCACTAACTGTGGAATAAGAGAATGTGACTGGGTTTCCAGAAGTTGCGGGATTTACTATACCTGTAGACGGAATTCCAGTAAAATTACCCCCTAGCGGATATACATAATCGTTAAAGTCAATTGGTCCTACATTACTGCAAACCGATGTAGAAGTAAAATAGTTGATTAAGGAGTCTACATATTTCACACTCAGATTGTGGTTTGAAGTTTGATTCCCAATTCCTAATTCGTCTTCAACAGAAATAGTCAATGTAACCGGTAAGTTTGCATTATAGACCTTATTTGTAGTCAGCAAAATATCATAATCGGGATAACTACCGGCTACTACAGAAGCCACAGGAACAATTGTGGTGTTTGAAGTTGCTATCCCCCAAGTCAAGTCATTATTATCCAAGTTTTCACTTGTTAAATTAATTACATTGGTAAAAGTCTCCGTATTCCCCCCACAAGTAGACAAATTTTGACATGTAAAAGAAACATTTTGCCAAGACTCAATTACCCATAAACTTCCACTAGCATCTATATAGGAAACAACAGGTTCACCATTTTGTTTAAGTTCTACCTCTGTGTAAGTGTATTCAGGCAAAAAAGGATTTAGAATAGGAGAAAAACCATCAGTAATATGATCATAGTAACCAAGATAGTAATTCCCACCAGATGTTCCTTCTGAAGCAAAAATGAACGTTCTATTTGAATCTGATGCGATATCAAAGTATTCAATATTAGACGATATTACACCTGAGTTTTGATAGTTCATTGTTGCATTTTCATATTGTGTTAATTTTAAGTCATGCTGGTTTTGATGAGTACAAAATGTATTTACTCGTACATCACTAGCACCAAACTCATAATTATAAGAAAGATCGATTTTAGTATACGTTCCTCCCTGAAAAGCATTAATTTGATTTGTCCAAGTATTTCCACTTCTTTTTAGCAGTTCAATTTGACTACCAGTACACACACTTACCCAATCGTTTCCAAACATGTCTGTCTCTATTTGTATTGCATTTTGGGTGTTCCCTGGCAGGTAATTATATGGATCATTAAAATGAGATCCATTCCAAACACAAAAAAGAAATGAATTTTCCCAATAATTCTCGAAAAATGCTAGTTGAACCTCTCCAGATGGTGATACATTGAAATCATAAGGATCATTGGAGTTAGTGAGAATTACACCTTGTCCAATATAACTAGACATATCTACCGTACCAGAAGCTGTAACTTCATGGACTTTTATGAAGTCATTACCAGAATCGAACCAATAGTAGGATACAAAAACCGAAGACCCATAACTTTCAAGTCTAATATTGTAAGGTAAAGTTTCCGTAAAATTAGCAGGACCAAAGTTGATCCAGCTTGATCCATCCCATTTTTTAACACTTCCCTTTTGCGTATCACTAGAAACATAAAACACATAAGGTGTTCCATCAGCAGCAATGATAAACTCTGATTCTGTCACGTTTGTAGCAACAGGAGTTCCAATTGGACCTACATTATGCCAAGATTGAGAGTTAAGTTGATTTAGGCTAGTGAGCAGTGTAATCGCGAAGAGCAATCTTTTCATAGTGAGTGTTTTATTGAATAATTATTTTCTTAATTCCTTTTTGATTATTATAAATGACCTCAACGAAGTACATTCCTGATTCCAAATGGTTCATAGTCAAATTGTAGGTATTTTGAGATGTTGTTTTATAGGCTACAATTCTTCCTCTTGAATCGATTAGTTTAATTTGTTTAGAACCGTTCATGAGACTAAAATCTATGGTAAACACTCCATTGTTTGGATTAGGATAAACCACAAATTGGTCATTGATATCCTCATATTCTTCGATAGAGAGATTCACTCCATTTCCCGGGTCGAAAATCCCTGCGGATCTGTTTGATCTCGTTCCATTGTAATCCTGAGCTCTCGAGGATGTACAAGGAGAAACTAAATCAAAGCCAACAAAATAATCCAATCCCAGAGTATCTGTTCCAGGGTTGTCCGTATATGAGTAAATATTGGATGGTAAAGTTGCCAAAACAATAGCTCCATTGACTGCATCATATCTATACAGATTTACTGTAGAATAATTGATCCCTTCATAATCATCCCAGAAAACATTGTAATTGGTTCCAGTTCCTTTGTTGATCGTAACATGAATTGTCTTGTGATGAGCCGATAAATCACTTTCCACACCACAGTCATCCACTGAAGAAAGTTTATATCTCCAAGAAGTTACAACTGGTGAAGCATTGACATCATTCCAAATAGATTCATCCGTAGCATTAACAGTCCCAACCAATGTGTAATTATCAATAGCTCCCGTCTCTCTGTAAATATTGTAGTGAGAAATCCCTGTAGCTTGAACTCTTTCCCAAACTAATAAATTTGTAGTAGTGGTTGAATCCACGGTAACCACACAGATTGGTTGCTGAGCTGGTTTCACCCCTTCTATCAAGAAAGAACTATAAGTTTCACAACCAGTCACATCAGTAACGACCACGTTATAAGTCCCAGCAGATAATCCAGTTAAATCTTCAGTCGCTGATGAATTAGACCACAAAATAGACTGTACATTATTCGCACCTGAATAAATTGAAATATCTATGGCTCCATTATTTTGATTACAATCTACATTAGTAACTGATTCAGTTGAAATATAAGGACCATCAAAAGTACTAACTGTAAATTCTTCCATATAGGTACATGCACCGTCCGTAACAGTAACAGAGTAAATTCCAGGGGCAACGTTTGTCAAACTTTGCGTAGTTTGGGCGTTACTCCATAAAAATGAGAATGAACCTGATCCTCCAATTACCTGATTTATAGTCACACCACCATTATTGGATCCGCAATTCCCATCATTTACAACAGCATCCAAATACAAGCTTGGTGTTGCTGGTTCTAAATTGACTAAATGTGAAGTTGAACATCCATTATTATCTGTAATCATTACTGAATAAAAGCCTACAGATAAATTCGTTAAATCTTCAGTTGTATCTCCAGTAATCCAGTAATATTCGAAAGGTCCAGAGCCTGATAAAGTAAGATCTATTGCCCCATTCGAACTATTGTGACAAGTCGGTGCAGTATTATTTTCCGTGATAGTAATAGCCAAAGATGGCACCACAACAGGAAGGGAAACCTGACAATCATTGGTGTCGATCACATTCGCAACATATTGGCCTGAAGCAATATTATTGATTAAAGTTGTAGTTGCACCTGTACTCCAATAGAAATAATAATCATTTGAAGATCCTGCAGTTACCGTTACTTCGGCTGCTCCATCAGCAGTTCCACAATTTGCAGCTGTAATTCCAGCGCCGAGCGATAAAGAGGGTGCATTAAATGTATTCAAAGTAATTTCTGAGCTAACAGAACATCCATTCCCATCAGTATAATCATAATAAATCACACCAATAGCCTGAGCAATTTGAGCATCCAAAAAATTCCCATTAATTGCAGGACCCGAATAGGTCCCTCCTGTTGGTAAAACCAGTCCATCTAAATTAATTGGTCCTTGATTATCACAGACCGATAAATTATTGATTCCTGTTTCGTCCAGAATCGGGTCGGAAAGGATTGTTACGGGAATGGTGTCTCTTTGATGAGAAATACCATCATATATGTCTAAATAAATATCACAAGTTCCAGTTTGTGCAAACCCAAAATCGATATCGAAATAAGACAAGGTTGAATCGGGAGAATAGAAATTATGGTAAACATAAATATCGAAATCACTTACAATAGTCTGATTACTTGAAGTTCCAATAATCCATACACTATCTCTATCCATGTCTCGAATCGCCAAGTTCTCGAGGAAAGTTCCTCCGCTTGGACAAACGTCATGTACCTGATATGAATCAATGTACGGAAGGTCATTCAAGGCAAAAACTGCAACAGAATCTGAAACAAATTCAGTAATTACATAAGGATTCCCGTTTACGGGATGTTGAGCAAATTCAGGATAATCATCATCAATTTGACCCAATCCCAACTGGGATGGATGTACATTCTCAAATTGAGCACCATTGTAGACAAAAATATCAGTATTCTCAACTCCGCCATAGGTCGAAATCAAGATTTGAGGTTGTCCATGTGTTCTTGAAATCTGAACATTAGAAATATCAAAACTAAACTGCATTCCTTGTACATTTCCAAGACCACCACCAGTGTATTTATACACATGAACTGAATCATAAGCCACTGCATTATTTGTTATGATCCATGGTGTTTCAGTTCCATCTCCATCAATTGAAATTCGATCTGCATGAAAAGGAAGTGGCCCGCCAATACCAGAAGGATGCAAAAAGGGTCCTGTAGCAGGATCACTTCGTAAGAGTAAAGCATCATCTTGAGTTGATTTCGCACCTCCATTAAAAATAGTTATCCCAAGAAAAACATCTGTTGGCGTAACATATCCTGAAATAGAATTAATAGAAGAAGGCGTATAAGGTCCAATATTCCAAATAGGAGAATAATCTAAAGTATCCCATGAACTCCCGCTGTATTTCAATACAATGATATCATCTCCATAATCAGTTACTCCTGCCAGGTACAATTCATTTGAAGTTTTACTAATAAAAAGATCTGAAGGTTCATTCAAAGAATATTGTGTCATTCCCGCTGAGATATCGGTCACAGACCCTATTGGAGAAACCTGATATACAGAAGGTGTGTAATTATTCATACAAGAAATGTAAAAATCTTGTCCATCCGTTTCTACATCTACGTCAAATAAAGGCACCCCTGAAAAAGGCCCTGTTATATTGCTCCATTGCTCGGTGTTTGGATTCCAAATGTGCACAAACCCATTGTTTCCAACATTCTCAGTAAAAAAACGCAGAACAAATCCTTGATCATTTACAGCCAATGCTTTATCATTAGCACTTATTTGACTGGTATCCAATTTTGCCCAATCTTGTGAAAATCCGGCAAATGGAAGGGAGACAAGAAACAGCAGTAGTAATTTTGTTTTCATATTTTGTTCTAATTAAGAAAATCAACCTCAAACATTCTGAATATGAAGTTCATATTCATGACGAAAAACAAATCCATAAGGTTGGTGGAAATAAAAATTCGTCGAATCAAAAGTACGAAATATCTAAGAAAATCTAAATTTAAGCGAACAAATCTTTGAAAACCTCTTCTATTTTAGAGACTTGTATGATTTCGATTCCAAAATTCTTTTGTTCAATCCCTTTATTGAAGCAAGAAACGATGATTTTTTCATAGCCTAATTTTTCAGCTTCAGAGATTCTTTGATCGATGCGATTTACGGGTCTGATTTCTCCTGATAACCCCACCTCAGCTGCTAGGCATACATTATTATTTATTGAAATATCGGCGTTGGATGATAGGACCGCGCATACGACAGCTAAATCAATAGCGGGGTCGTCAACTTTGATTCCACCAGCGATATTGATGAAGACATCCTTTGCCGCCAATTTGAATCCACATCTTTTTTCCAAAACAGCGAGAAGCATATTCAATCTTTTCAGATCAAACCCAGTAGAACTTCTTTGTGGTGTACCATAAGCAGCTGTTGAAACGAGGGCTTGAACTTCGATTAATATGGGCCTTAATCCCTCAAGAGTAGCGGCAATTGCCACTCCACTCAAACTTTCTTTATTCCCAGAAATTAAGATTTCGCTTGGATTTTCAACTTGCCGCAGACCATTCCCTAACATCTCGTAGATTCCTAATTCATTGGTAGAACCAAATCTATTCTTGATGCTTCGAAGTAATCTATAGACATGGTTTCGATCTCCTTCAAATTGGAGTACACAATCTACCATGTGTTCTAAAACTTTTGGTCCAGCCAGCACGCCTTCCTTGGTTATATGTCCGATCAGGAAAACCGGTGTTTCAGTTTCCTTGGCAAATCGAAGGAGTTCAGCGGTGCATTCTCTAATTTGAGAAATGGAACCAGGACTTGATTCGATATAGGAAGAGTAGACTGTTTGAATGGAATCTACAATCAATAAATCCGGTTCAATCTCCTCAATTTGTTTGAAAATATTTTGAACATTGGTTTCTGTGAGAATGAAGCAATTTTCATGTTGAATGCCAATTCTTTCGGCCCTCATTTTGATTTGTGATTCACTTTCTTCACCTGAAACATAGAGGATTTTTTGCTTTGAGCTTTGTACAGCAATTTGCAAAAGTAAAGTTGATTTTCCTATTCCTGGCTCTCCCCCAAAAAGGACTAAAGAACCTGGAACCAATCCACCACCCAAAACTCTGTTCATCTCATTGTCAGACAGTAGAATTCGTGCTTCTTCCTTTTGTTGAATATCTTTCAGGTTGACAGATTTCGTAGTTCGGGAATCACTTTTAGAAAACGCTACTACCGACTTAGTGTCTTTAGCCACAACTTCTTCCACGAAAGTATTCCATTCGTTACAGGACGGACATCTTCCAAGCCATTTTGGAGACTCTTGCCCACAGTTTTGACAGAAAAAAGTTGTTTTGACCTTTGCCATTGTCGGATTTTGATTGTAAAATTAATTAATGTTCAATATGAAGACCAAGTGGGTGAAGTTTTTTTCATCCAAAGAAGAATTATTGGAGACCCTTGGAAAGAGAAACAGTCTTTGCCTAGAGGTAAATGGAAAGAATTTGATTTTACTTCGAAATGAAGATCAATTTCACCTGATTAAAGACAAATGCCCTCACCAAGGCTTATCCATGAAAGAAGCCAAATGTGAAGGCAATTATGTCGTTTGTCCGTTTCACCAATATCGCTTTTCATTAGAAACGGGAAGAGGGCACGGTTTATATCTCGACCACTATCCCATTGAATTTCGCGAAGACGGTGTTTTTGCTGGTTTTGAATATTTTTCTATTTTTTGAAATCCGCCTTCAAGCTCATATCCAGACTCTTAAAAGAATGTGTAAGTGCACCAACACTAATATAATCGACATTCGTAGCGGCGTAATCTTTAAGAGTAACTTCAGTAATTCCACCCGAAGCTTCGGTTTCATATTGGCCATTTATTAAAATCAGCGCTTCTTTTAATTGGGAAGGGGTGAAATTGTCAAGCATGATTCTATCTACCTGACCTACTTTTAAAACTTGATTCAATTCATCAAAATCTCTGACTTCGATTTCAATTTTAAGGTCCAGATTATTTTCTTTTAGATACTGATTGGTTTTTTCGATGGCTTGCTGAATTCCCCCTGCGTAATCGATGTGATTGTCTTTGAGCATGATCATATCGTATAAAGCGTATCTGTGATTGTGTCCTCCACCTATTCTAACAGCCCATTTTTCCATGTAGCGAATTCCTGGAGTTGTTTTTCGAGTATCTAGAAGTTTGGTTTTACTCCCTTGGATTAATTGGACATATTTATTCGTCAAAGTCGCAATGCCGGACATTCTTTGCATGAAGTTCAACATTAATCTTTCGGTAGATAAAATTGAAATAGAACTGCCTTCAACGGTAAAGGCAATATCTCCAGGCTTTACTTTTGACCCATCTTCAATAAAAATTTCCATTTGAAGATTGGGATCGTACAATTCCATTATCCTTTTGGCTAAATCAATTCCAGCAATAATTCCTTCATCTTTAACTAAAAGTTTGGCCTTCCCTACTGCATTTTTTGGTACAGATGCTAATGAAGAATAATCGCCTGGCCCAATATCCTCGTTTAAAGCGTTTTTTATAACGTGATCTACAATTTTTAAATTCATATAACAAATTTAGAAAAATAGGAAATCCAAGAATCAAAAAATTATAAAGGGAAAGGAATTCAATCAAAGTGGGCATCAAAAATCCTTTGTTCATAATTTCTAATCTGTCCTTACAAAATGGGAAAATTCTTTATCAACTTTGTAGACTAAAACGTTTAAAATCTCAAAAATGAAGTATTTCGCTTTTGTATTGATTAGTCTCAGTCTATTTTCCTGTGTTTCAGCAAAAAAATACAAGGATCTATTATCCCAGCAAGAAGCTTGTAACGAGGAGTTGAACAAATACAAATCCATGGCATTGGACTATGAAGGCAAGTACAAAGAGTTCAAGGAAAAGTATGATGTACTTATAAAGGATGTGGATCAATTAAAAAAGGACACTACTCGCTTGGGTAAAGAACTCCGGGATTTGAAAGCAGAGTACGAAAAAATAAAAGAAATCAATGAGGCATTAGATCAAAAATTTAAAAATTTGCAACAACGTGGTGCTAGAGAGAATGCCGTTTTGACTGCAGAATTAGAAGCAAAAAATATAGAATTGCAACGTAAGGAAGAGGAACTGAGACAGTTGGAAAAAGAATTACGTGGAAAAGAAGCTGCATTGGCTGATCGAGAAAAGAGAGTTCAAGAATTAGAAGCAATGCTCAAAAAACAAAAAGATGCGCTGAGAGAACTAAAGCAAAAAGTATTGAACGCATTAAGAGGATTTGAAGGAAAAGGAATAACAGTTGAAGAAAGAGATGGGAAAATCTATGTTTCGATGGAAGCGAAATTACTATTTGCTTCAGGTTCTACTTCCGTCGATCCTGAAGGAAAAGACGCTATTATTCAGCTCGCCAAAGTCTTACAAGAGCAATCTGATCTCGAAATCATAGTTGAAGGACACACCGATACCGACCCCATGAAAAGATCTTCACACCCGAAAAATAATTGGGAATTAAGTGTTTTGAGAGCAACAGCAGTAGTCGAAATCATGTTAGACAATTCTGAGATGAAACCTCAGTCTATTTCAGCGGCAGGTAGATCCGAATTTCATCCTGTTGACGAAAACGATAAATCGAAAAACAGACGAATTGAAGTGATTATTTCACCCAACCTGGATGAGGTATTCAAAATGTTAAATGAAGTCGAATAGGTAAATAAAAAATTCTTCTTATCATTGTTCAAACAAATTTTATAATATGAACAAAATCAAAAATTTAGTTAAAGTGAGTTTACTCCTGAGTGTTTTTGCCTTAGGAACAAATACTCATGCTCAAAAGGCTAAAAAACCTAATATTTTAGTCCTGTGGGGAGATGATATTGGGCAATCTAATATTAGTGCTTATACGCACGGATTAGTGGGCTATAAAACGCCCAACATAGATCGAATCGCCAAGGAAGGAATGATGTTTACCGATTATTATGCAGAACAATCTTGTACTGCAGGTAGATCTTCATTCATTACTGGACAAAGTGTATTCCGTACAGGTTTATCCAAAGTTGGTTTACCGGGTGCAAAAGAAGGATTATCTACAGAAGACCCAACAATTGCAGAACTATTGAAGCCGCACGGTTATGCTACTGGTCAATTTGGTAAAAACCACTTGGGAGATCGCGATGAACACTTACCGACAAATCATGGTTTTGATGAATTCTATGGAAATCTTTACCACTTAAATGCGGAAGAAGAACCAGAATTAGAAGATTACCCAAATCCAGAAGAATATCCTGAGTTCAGAAAGAAATATGGACCAAGAGGAGTGATTCATTCATGGGCAGATGGAAAAGTAGAAGATACAGGACCTCTAACTAAGAAAAGAATGGAAGTTGTTGACGACGAAACTTCTAAAGCTGCCATGGATTTTATCCGTAAAGCAGTTAAAGAAGGAAAACCATTTTTTGTTTGGTGGAACGGAACAAGAATGCACTTCAGAACGCACGTAAAGAAAGAAAATAGAGGAATTTCAGGTCAGCATGAATATGCAGATGGAATGGTTGAACACGATCTTCACATTGGACAATTCTTGAAGTTATTGGATGAATTGAAAATTACGGACAATACGATCGTAGTCTACGGTACGGATAATGGTCCGCATAAAAACACCTGGCCAGATGCTGGTTTGAATCCTTTCCGAGGCGAAAAGAATACCAACTGGGAAGGTGGATGGAGAGTTCCTGCCATGATTAGATGGCCGAGCAAAATAAAAGCTGGAAGCATTTCCAATGAAATCGTTTCTGGAATGGACTGGATGCCTACTTTCTTAGCCGCTGCAGGAGATGCAGATATTAAAGAAAAACTGAAAAAAGGACATACCATTAACGGAAAAACTTATAAGGTTCATTTGGATGGTTACAATATCATGGATCATTTGGGAGATGTAGAGAAAAAATCTCCACGTAAAGAAATCTTCTATTTTTCTGATGACGGAGATTTAACTGCCTATAGATTTAAGGACTGGAAATTTATTTTCATGGAACAAAGAATGGCTGGAACCTTAGGTGTTTGGGCTAATCCTTTTACCCCACTTAGACTTCCATTGATTTTCAATTTAAGAAGAGATCCTTATGAGCAAGCAACAATTACTTCTAATACCTATTATGATTGGTTATTGGATCATGCCTTTATGCTTGTTCCTGCTCAAGAAATTGTAGGAAATTTCTTAATGACATTCAAAGAATTCCCTCCGAGAATGAAAGCAGCTAGCTTTAGTTTAGATAAAGTAATGGAAAAACTTTCCTCCCCTGGAGATAGATAATCTTACATCCAACCCGGTTCATTTAGAATCGGGTTTTTTTAACTTTGTATAGCATGAAAAAGTCACTAATAGCTTTTGCATTCTTAGCATTTGCATTTGGATGCCAAGAACAGAAATCAGATGAAAAGGCAAAGGAAAATCCCTCTGCACAAAAAACAGATCCCCTTCCCTCTTGGAATGAAGGAGAAAACAAAAAACGAATCATTCAATTTGTTGAAAATGCCATCGATGAAAAAAATAAAAACTTTATTCCAATAGAAAATCGAATTGCAACTTTTGATAATGACGGAACCCTTTGGGCAGAACAACCTGTTTATTTTCAATTGATTTTTGCTTTAGGACAAATTCATAAAATGGCAGCAGACCATCCCGAGTGGAAAGACGAAGCCCCTTTCAAGCACGTTTTAAATAACGACATGGAATCTTTAATGAAGGAAGGTGAAAGTGGTCTGTTAAAAATCGTAATGGCGACGCATTCAGGCATTACAGTGGAGGAATTTCAAAAGCAAGTAAAAGATTGGCTTAAAGTAACCAAACATCCAACACACAATGTTTTATATACTGAAATGACTTATCTGCCAATGCAAGAATTGATAGATTATCTAAAGGCAAATGAATTTAAAGTGTATATCGTTTCTGGTGGCGGAGTGGATTTCATGCGTGCTTGGGCTCCGGAAGTTTATGGAATACCGACGGAACAAATCATTGGTTCTACCATGAAATCAGAATTAACCAAAACAGACAGTTCTGTTCAAATCACCAAAGTTGCAGAATTGGAATTTATTGATGACAAGGATGGCAAACCCATTTCTATCCAAAAGTTTATCGGAAAAAAGCCTGTTATTGCAGTTGGTAATTCAGATGGGGATTTGGCTATGTTGCAGTTTTGTGATGACAATGAACTACCATCTCTCCCAATCTATATTCATCATACGGATGAAGTGAGAGAATGGGCATATGACAAAAAATCGCATATTGGTAAACTCGATAAAGGCCTTGAGGAAGCAAATGCAAAGGGATGGATTGTTACTGACATGAAATCTGATTGGAAGACAGTGTTCAAATTCAATAGAAAATAAAAAAAGCCTCAAATTGAGGCTTTCTTTTTGGTATAAACCACAGACACGAATTAAAGTAACTCATTGGCTACATTGGCCAATTCAGATCTTTCTCCCTTCTCTAATTTGATATGTGCGAATATTGGATGTCCTTTCAATCTGTCAATGAGATAAGCCAATCCATTTGATTGTTCATCCAGATAAGGAGTGTCAATCTGAGCAATATCTCCTGTAAATATGATTTTAGTGTTTTCCCCTGCACGCGTAATGATCGTTTTTACCTCATGTGGAGTCAAGTTTTGTGCTTCATCAATGATGAAGATTATGTTTGAAAACGACCTTCCTCTAATGTAAGCCAATGGAGTGATGATGATCTTTCCATTTTCTTCCATTTCCAGAATTTGTTTATGCTGTTTGGAAGTTTCTTTGAACTGGTTTTTAATAAATTTTAAATTATCCCAAAGAGGTTCCATATACGGCGATATTTTTTCACTAGCATCTCCAGGTAAATAACCTATATCACGATTTGAAAGTGGAACAATTGGACGTGCTAAAATGATCTGATTGTATTGTTTTCGCTGCTCTAAAGCCCCTGCCAATGCCAAAAGTGTTTTTCCCGTACCGGCCACTCCTTGCATTGAAATAAGTTTGATTTCTGGATTCAAAATTGCATTGATTGCAAAAGTTTGTTCTGCATTTTTAGGTTTTATCCCATAACACAATTGTTTTTCAACTCTTTCTATCACCCGTTCTCTAGGATTGTAAAAGGCTAGTGAAGAAGACGATCCATTTTTCAAAACGTAGTATCCATTTGCCACTTTTTGATCTCCAAGAATATCCGCATTTTCATGCACTCCTTTTTGGAAGAGTTCCCGAATAATGTCTGAATCCAAATCCGAGATGGTAATCAGACTCTTGTTGATCTCCTTTACATCCTCAACCTTCCCTGTCAAATAATCCTCTGCTACCAATCCGACAGCTTTAGCTTTCAGCCTTAAGTTGATATCTTTCGATACCATAATGACCTTTTTCGACTTATTATTTTTTTCAATTGTTAAAGCCGCATTAAGTATTTTATGATCATTCTTTCCAATGCCATAAACCTCTTCCGCATCCAAATCTGTTAGGGAAGTATTCATAATCACTTTAAAATTCCCTTTACTTTTGCCTAAGGGAATCCAGTCCTGCAAACTTTCACTACCTGAAAGTTTATCTAAAAAACGTATGACTTCACGAGCTTCATAGTTTTTGGTGTCGTTTCCTACTTTAAACTTATCCAATTCTTCTAATACCGTGATGGGAATAGCCACATCATGCTCAGCAAAATTGTTGATCGAATTATGATCAAAAAGTAGAACGGAGGTATCTAGAACAAAAATTTTTTTAAGTTTTCTTTTAGCGGTTGTTTTACTCGTTGCTTTCGTCATTGAACTGGTTTTAATATTTGTAAGACATATTCCTAAATTAGAAATTATTTCAGGCGGCCTTTTTAAAGCAATTGTATTGTATTAACAATGTGTTTTTGAAATCATCTCATTTTCAAGTATATACAAAAATATTTCTTAATGTAAAGATGAAATTCTTAACCTTTTCTTCAATAAGAATTGCAGTAAATTCAGGCAATACGTCCAACGCTTTGGAACTTTTCCTTTTGAGAATTAATAATTTAATAATCCCTTTTAAGATAGAAAAAGTTCAATTCGAAATGACGAAGCTGTAAAAATATTTTTTTCAACTAAGCCGTGACAAAAAGTTGATCCAGAGCAGATTTGAATTTTAATGCTACGGCTTGAAGAATTTCTTTGGTATGTGCCTCAGAAATAAATCCAACTTCATATCCTGAAGGGCCTAAATAGATTCCCTCCTCTAACAACAAGCTGTATAATTTTTTGAAGTCCTCCATGGATTCAGATCGAATCTCAGCCGCTGAACGGATCGCTTCTGCATCTGAAAAAGCTAACCAGAAAATAGATCCAATGGTGAATATCTCGAAATTATAGCCTTTATCCAGGCAATGTGCATTAATCTGATCTACAAAATATCGGGTTCTATTTTCCTGATCTTTATAAAATCCGGGCTTCAAGCATTCTTGTAATTGAGCCAAACCAGCTGCCATGGCCACTGGGTTTCCAGAAAGTGTTCCTGCCTGGTATACATTTCCTTCCGGAGCAATATGACCCATGATTTCATGAGATGCGCCATAAGCTCCAACAGGCAAACCACCTCCAATAATCTTCCCGTAGGTAATAATATCTGGCTGAATATCATACAACCCAGCAGCCCCTTCAAATCCTACTCTAAAACCAGAAATTACCTCATCAAAAAATAATAAAATTCCATTTTCAGTACAGATCTCTCGAAGGAATTTTAAGAATTCTGGTCGCTGCAATAACAATCCATTGTTTGCTGGAATTGGTTCAATGATGATGGTCGCAATTTCTTTTCCATACTTTGAAACCGCTTCCTTTACAGCTTCTTCATCATTCAATGGCAATACGATGGTTTCATGAGAAAATGCTTCAGGTACTCCGGCCGAAGAACTTGTTCCGAAGGTAGCTAAACCAGATCCCGCTTTGACTAAAAGGGAGTCGGCATGTCCGTGGTAACATCCATCAAACTTGATGATCTTATCTCTTCCAGTATAACCTCTTGCAAGTCTAATTCCAGACATCACTGCTTCTGTTCCTGAAGAAGTAAATCGAATCTTTTCTAGAAATTTATTGTTGGAAAGAATCAATTCAGCTAATTCATTTTCCAATTTTGTTGGAGCTCCAAAACTTGAACCATTAGCCAATGCTTCGGTAATTTTTTCTCTTACATATCTATTATTGTGCCCTAAAATAAGCGGACCCCAAGAACAACAAAAATCCACAAATTCATTCCCATCTTCATCCCAAATCTTTGCTCCATCTCCCTTTTTCATGAATAAAGGAACTCCATCCACGGATTTAAAGGCTCTAACTGGTGAATTTACTCCTCCCGGAAACAAAGTTTTGGCTTTGGTATATAGTGCTTCAGAATTTGTTCTTTTCATTTTCTCTAAATTTAGATTCTGTATATTTGCTGCAAAAATAACAATAACCAATGAGTAACTACAACAATTCCCTTGAATACGCTCGCCAAAAAGATGCACAAGATCCTTTAAGAAAATTTCGAGATGAGTTTGAATTCCCAACTTTTACCGAAAATGAAGTGATTTATTTCACCGGAAATTCTCTTGGATTGATGCCAAAACGAACGCGAGAATATATCAACAGAGAATTGAACGATTGGGCAAAATGGGGTGTTGAAGGTCACTTTGATGCTGAAAGACCTTGGTTCGCCTACCATGAATTTCTTACTGAGAAAGCGGCAAAAGTTGTAGGTGCCAAAAATTCAGAAGTGGTTATTACGCATTCCTTAACCACAAATCTTCATTTGTTATTGGTTTCTTTTTACCGACCAACGAAGCAAAGATTTAAGATTCTGTGCGAGAAAAAAGCCTTCCCTTCAGATCAATATGCTTTGGAATCTCAAGTTAAATTTCATGGATTTACTCCGGAAGAGGCTATTATTGAAGTTGGACCAAGAGACGGAGAACATCTAATTCGAGAAGAAGACATTCTAAAAGCAATCGAAGACAATGCGGATTCTTTAGCTACCATCATGATCGGTGGAGTCAATTACTACACAGGACAGCTTTTCGACATGGAAAAAATCACGGCTGCCGGACACAAAGTTGGAGCAATCGTAGGTTTCGATTTAGCTCACGCAGCTGGAAACATCAAATTACAGTTACACGATTGGAAAGTAGATTTTGCTGCTTGGTGTTCTTACAAATATTTGAATTCATCCCCAGGCGGAGTGTCTGGAATGTTTGTTCATGAAAATCATGAATTCGAACCAGAATTGCCTCGTTTTGCAGGATGGTGGGGATACGATAAAGAAACTAGATTCCAAATGAAACCTGGATTTGTTCCGATGAAAGGAGCGGAAGGTTGGCAATTGAGTAATGCTCCCGTTTTAGGAATGGCGGCTCATTTGGCTTCACTGGATATTTTTGATGAAGCAGGTATGGACAATCTATGCGCAAAAAGAGACGATCTAACTGCTTATTTGGAATTCATTATCAACGATATTTCTGAAAGAAACGACAAAGCCAATTTTGAAATTATTACCCCAAAAGACAAAAACCAAAGAGGAGCTCAATTGTCCATTTTGGCTCACGGACAAGGGAAACAACTCTTTGATAATATTTCGAAAGAAGGTGTGGTAGCAGATTGGAGAGAACCCAATGTAATTCGCATTGCTCCTGCTCCGTTGTACAATTCTTACGAAGATGTATATCGTTTTGGACAGGCTTTGGAAAAGGGATTGGAATGATGTATTTTAGGCTTTTGTGATAAAGAAAATTTCATATTTAGGTGTTCATGATGGCCTGACCACACACGAGAAGAAAATCCATATTTTTTTCAATCAGATTAGTTTTTTTGGAGGAATTTTTATGTTGCTCCAAGCCATATTTTTTTCAATAGCCGATCCTTTTTTGGGAATGTGGATGTTCATTGGCCCAATTGGTGTTGTCATTGGACTTATACTACATACTTATGAAAAATTCACTTTAGCTCGTGTTTATAGCTTTTCTTTGGTAATGCTAGGTGGCGGAATTCCTTCTATATTTTTAGGAAAGGAATATGCATTTCATCTGGCAAGTTTGAATGTAATTGTGGCTAACATCATTTGTTTTTCTAGGAAAGAAATTTATTATTCTCTAATCCCTGTGATGATTGCAAGTGTATTAATCGGACTTACTGAAAGCAACTTGCTTGCATATTCCTTTCCTAATTTACCAAAGGCTGAATACTTAAGAACTGCTACAATTATTGGCACTTTGATATTTATATTGACGGAGCTCTATTTTATCACATGGCTTGGTGAACAATCATTGAATGTGGCAGATTCAAAATATAAGAAAGCAAGAAACACGGTGTCCATCCAAAACGAAGAAATTCAATTGATGATGCGAGAAATTCATCATCGTGTAAAAAATAATCTACAGATCATTATTAGCCTACTAAGATTAAGATCACATGACCTTACTGACGTCAAAGCAAAAAATTTATTTGACACGACTATAGACCGCATACAATCCATGGCTATTCTACATCAAAAAATTTATCAATCCAAGAACATTTCTAAATTCAATGTCCAGGATTATATTGAATCTCTGACTAATAGTCTAATCCAATCCAACGCGGTTGAAAGTCGTATAAATCTGAAAATTAAATCTAATGTTGAAGAGATCAACAATGATTTTATCGTTTCATTCGCCCTTATTTTGAATGAACTTATCTCCAATTCATTAAAACATGCTTTTGGAGAAGAACAAAGGGGTTCAATCGAAATAGAATTTATGAAAAATGAGGGGCATACAAGCCTCTTCTACAAGGATTCAGGAAAATGGAAAAAAGGGAGCGAAACAAACTCATTCGGATTAGAACTAATAGGCTTGTTGACAGAACAAATTCAAGGCACCTTCGAAAGAAAACTAACCTCCTCTGGAACGGAGTACCATTTTAAGTTCTAAGTTCCACGTTCCACGTTTTTAAAAATATTTTTTTCTTGGAACTGACTACTGTCTACTTGGAACTAAAAACCGCATACACCATAAAACTGGCCAACCAATGACTTCCCATATAGTCAGACCCCACTACATATTCTTTCGAGGCTTCGATGTGTTGATCCGCAACTTTTTGAATTTGCTCCTTGTTTTTACTTACTTTTTTGGCTATTCCGTACAAACACCAGGCTCTAGAGAAATTTAATCCATCCAAATGCACTAATTTTCCGTCTGTTCGATCCAAAACTTTTCCAGGTTCCAATGTAAAATCTTCCTGAAAAATAAAAGGCATGAACTGCTGCATCCATTTTTCAAATTCAGCTGGAGTTAGAATTTTGGACATCAGATGAGCTTCCTGCAAACAAGGAGAAATGAAATCAAATCCTGATGGTTCGTAGGAAATTGGACAATTAATGTCTTTCAAGTAAAATTCCCGGGCTCTTTTTTCAATCATTTCTTTCAATTCCTGATCTTTCACGGTAGTTGCGTATTCGTATGCAAGGGTCAAACCAAAAGCTGTATTCGTATGTTCCCCCACTCGAATGGGATAAACCAACTTAGGTAAAAATTCAAGATAGCCTTTCACAATATGATCCGTTAAAGGCTGCAATTTTTCTGTCCATTTGTGCTTTTTATTCAGTTTGGAGTTGGATAGTTCTGCATGCAGTTTCAGTAACCAAGCCCAACCATAGGTTCTTTCAAAAGACTGATTTAATTTAGGTTTGAAATACTCCAATTCCTTCATCACATTGTCTGCGGTCAAATTTGCATTCAATAATGCCACTACTTCTTTTTCCAATTTCGATTTGGGAAAGGCATTCATCCCTTTGGCCAACAACCAATAACCATGGCAAGCCGAATGCCAATCAAAACAACCATAAAAGATAGGATGCAACTCCTTAGGCGACTTCAAATCCGAAGCTTCCCCCAAAACCTGATTCAACTTATTTGGATACTCCTTTCCAACACATTCCAAAGGCAAACTCGCCAGCTTTTCCATTTCTTCATAAATAATCGGCATTTCGTTCATGCGTTTTAATGTTTCATCACCAGCTGTATAGGCTTGACCAAAAATCGAAAGAGGCAGAAAAAATAAGATTGCAAGAAATTTCATGTGTTTTTTGTTTTAAAGATAGTAATTGTGGGGTTATTGATTTATGACGTTATGATAATAGGATTTTATGACCTTATGATAGTAGGATAGAATTCTGTATCGTCCTGAAAAAAAGTAGACACTTTAAAAAGAGTGTTTATGAATAAAAAAGTAATCTTAAGGTATAGTGAAAGTTTTAAGCTTCAAGTTGTAAAAGAGTATGAAGAGAGCTATCTTACCAGGAAAGAACTGAGTTTAAAATATGGTATCAAAGGAGGAAGTACGATTTGCAACTGGATTAATAAGTATGGATCCCAGAGTTCCCAAAATAGAATAGTAAGAGTGGAAAAGCCAAACGAAAGAACAGAATAAAAGAGCTTGAAAAAGAAGTTGAAAGACTTAAAAAGCTCTAGCACATCAAACTTTAGTAGCCGTTACTAAGGCAGTATGGCAGAAGTAATCGCAGAAGATTTTTGAGTTGATTTAGAGGAGATTAAAAAAGTAGAAGAAAGACAATCGCGAAAACAAAGTAAAAGGCTATGCTGTAAGCAGAAGTTGTAAGCTTTTAAAGTATAATAGGTCTTTTTATAAAGAGAAAGTTCGGAACAGAAAAGAAAAGAAGTGGATCAAAAAGGTATTGGTTAAGGTTATTGAAATCAAACAAATAATGCCCAATATTGGTGGACGTAAAATTTATGAACTTCTAAGGAGAGTTCTGTTAAAATCAGGACATACATTTTTAGGGAGAGATCGATTGTTTAGACTGTTGAAAGATCATGATTTACTTAGAAAAGAAAGAGAAAGTATGCTGTGACAACTAATAGTAATCATCCTTTCAAAAAGCACTCTAACTTGATAAAAGGAAAAGAAATAACAAGAGTGAATCAGTTATGGGTAAGCGGATATTACTTACCTAAGAATGGGAGATAGTTTTTGTTTTCTTTTCTTAATAACAGATGTTTACAGTCGTAAAATCGTTGGTTTTAATGTGAACAATACATTAGAACTTACTGGAACTCTGAAAGCATTAAATAACGCTTTACAATTAGCGACTCCTGAGATCCATCATTCTGATCGAGGAAGTCAGTATTGCTCATATGCTTACACAGATAAACTAAAAAGTAAAGGAGTGAAAATTAGTATGACCGACAATGGAAACTGTTATGAAAATGCCATTGCAGAAAGAATGAATGGAATATTGAAATCAGAATTTAATTTAAATGCTAACTTTAAAAACCTAAATCAAGCAAAGAAAGCTGTAAGTCAAGCCATAAGAGTATATAACCAAAAAAGACCACATTGGAGTATTAATCTGAAAACTCCTCAAGAGGTCTACTTGAGTGCAGCATAGTTATAAGTATTAATTTGTGTCTCCTTTTTTCAGGACATGACATTCTAAACTGTTAACTGGTCACCGGTAACCGCTCCCTTTACCTCCAAATTTCGTACTTCGTATTTCGTTATACTTATCGAAACCGAATTGTTCATTACAAAATTCATCCTAAATCGGACATCATCGGATTATTGTTATTTTCGTAAATCACAAGTCTATGAACATGAAGAAATGGATACTGCTCCTTCTTGTATTTAGCTTTACTTTGGGTGCTCAGGCGCAAAAAAGAGGGAAATACAAATACAAAAACAAACGGAACGAACACTTTTCTAAAAGAATGGTAGATCCGATTTACTCGGTTTCTCAGTCAACTTGCAAACCATGGGGACTGCACTTTTCCCTTGGAGCTACTTATACTTTTACCGACCTCAACCCAGATGAATTTTCACGATCTGCAGGAGTAGATACCACAACTACTTTCAAACACGATCCAAGAGGGAGATTGGGGTATTATTTTGATATTGGTTTATTACATATTTTCAAAAAGAGAAACCCCGTGGTGCACTACTGGGACTGGGCTTTAGGTTTGAAACATTATGCCGGAGCTGAAGATTTGAAGGGTTCCACAACTACCTCAAGCGGACAGGAAGTTGGGACTTTGGATGGTACAGGAAAATGGGACAATGGCTATGCTTTTGCTCGAATCAATATTCATAATGTGATTCAAATTAGTAAATGGAATTTTATTGATAATTCCTTTGGATGGAATGTGGACTATCAGATTTATGGATACAAACACAATGACCAATACCGTGGAGATCATATTGGAGACAATGAAAAATTTCAGGGAAAACTAATTACTGGTTTGCACTATCGTTTAGGCTTTGGAATCAAATTAAAAGAAGGATGGTTCCTTGAGCCTTGGGTTGAAATTCCCTTGTTTACAGCTTATGAATGGAATAAAGGGAAACCAGTAATCCAATGGTGGTCTTCTTGGTACATGCCTTTTGCGGTTGGAGTAAAATTGGCGATTCTTTGGAAAAAAGATCCAAATGCCTGTCCTCCAGTATTTACCAACCCAAGTGATCAGGATAAATCGGATCAATTCCAACAACAGAAATAGATTAACATAATTTGGATTTAACAAATCATATAAAACTCTAAATTCGCATCTCCATGCAGGAAGGATTAGACAAATATACCAGACGAAGAGCACAGACTGCTTATGTTTCCACCATTGTTGGAATCTCCTTGGTTTTGTTCATGCTTGGAATTGTGGCCATGTCGGGTCTGGTGATTCGTAAACTACAAAAACAAGTAAAAGAAAATTACCAGATTGATCTTTTTTTCAATGAAGAAATTCCTGAGGCAGACCTCAAAGTAATTGAAGCAGAAGTGAATCAAATGGGGTTTTCGATTAAGGCAGAATATGTATCAAGTGAAGAGGCTTGGGCCGAGATAAAAAATGAATTTGGAGAAAATCCATTGGACGTAATTGAAGGAGAAATTCCTATTGAACCTTCAATTAAAGTGACAATTAATGAAAGTTATTTCAATCTGGATTCGATTCGAAGCATTGAAAAACAGATGCTAGCCAAATATCCGACTCAAATAACAGATGTGAACTATTCCGAAGAGGGATTGGAAAATACAAATGACAAGCTTTTTAAAACTACTTATTTCGTTCTTTTTATTGCCATTCTGCTGTTGGTGATTTCGATTGCCATGATCAATAATACCATTCGCTTAGCTTTGTACAGCAAACGCTTCCTCATTAAAACCATGCAACTTGTTGGTGCCACAAATACCTTCATCAACCGTCCGATGATTGTGCAATCTATACTCCAGGGACTAATCGCATCAGTTATTGGAATGGCCTTGCTAGTCGGACTTTTATACTTGATTCAAGTTTATTTACTAGATATTTCAAAATTATTAAACGTATATTTGTTCCTCAAGATTTACATCGGGATCACTCTGACCGGAATTTTGATCTCTGTTGTAGCTACTTGGTTTGCGCTTAGGAAATTCCTAAGATTGAAATTGGAAGATTTATATTAAAACAAAACTATATGTCAACTAAGAATACGGCATTTGCTTTCGATAAAGAGAACTATAAGTTTCTTTTCATAGGAATTGGAATTACCATTCTAGGTTTTTTATTGATGATTGGTGGGGCTGCTGAAGATCCAAACGAATTTAACGCTGATGCATTATATTCGCATGTTAGAATCACATTGGCTCCATTCTTAGTTATAGCTGGTTATGCTGTGGTAATCTACGCGATTATGAAAGGAAAAAAAGGGGGAAAGAAAAATGTAGTTACCCCTTCTGAAAAGAAAGAAGACGAAGCTACAGAAATCTAATGGAGATTATAGAAGCCATAATCCTTGGTATAGTTCAAGGATTATCCGAATTTTTGCCTGTAAGTTCTTCTGGTCATTTGCTCTTGGGTCAGCATCTTTTAAATCAGGATACAGAAGGGAGTGTGTTATTTATTATCACAGTTCACGCAGCAACCGCACTTTCCACCATTATGGTTTACCGCAAGGATCTGGCAAATATATTCCTTGATCTCATTACTTTTAAATGGAATGACTCCTACAATTTTAGCCTATTTATCCTCATTTCAATGATTCCAGCTGCTGCAGTTGGTTTTACTTTGGAGGATTTAATCGACAATTTCATGACCAATCCGGCTAACTCTTTTGCCCAATTGATGCTTGTAGGCATCAGCTTGTTTTTTACTGCATTCGTACTTTTTGTTTCCGATGTAGTTCGGGTAAAAAAAGGAATCATCAACTATTGGAAATCTTTTGTGATTGGTTTAGCTCAAGCTGTTGCAATTATTCCCGGAGTCTCTCGTTCAGGTTCAACAATTGCTGCTTCACTTTTACTTGGAATAAATAAAAAGAAAGCTGCTCGATTTTCATTCTTAATGGCTCTACCTGTAATTTTAGGAGCTATGGCAAAGAAAATATTAGATCTCAATTCCGGATCAACGAGTATCTCTGGTACTGAAGGAATAGGTCTGATTGCAGGATTTATTGCGGCCTTTGTTTCAGGATATTTCGCTTGTACCTGGATGATTCGTTTGGTTCGAAAATCAAAGCTTAGATACTTTTCTTATTACTGCATTGCTGCTGGAATTGGAGCAATCATTCTCGCTTTTGTAAAATACGGTTAGAATGGATTTTGAACATGGCGAAATCCTTTTGGTCGATAAACCACTTCATTGGACTTCTTTCGATGTCGTCAATAAATTAAGATGGATCATCAAATCAAAACTAAAAGAGAATCCTCTCTTTTTAGGTGAAAACCAATACGATATCAAAAAAAGAATCAAAAATTATAAAGTGGGTCATGCCGGAACACTGGACCCTCTTGCTACGGGGCTTTTGGTAATTTGTATAGGTAAAAAAACCAAAGAAATTGATTCCTTTATTGGAGAAGAAAAAGAATATACTGGAACCTTTCTCTTAGGAAAAACCACTCCTTCTTTCGATCTTGAAACGGAGTACAATTCAGAGAATTCCACCGAGGGGATCACTAAAAAACAAATGCAAGAAGCTGCTCAAGAACTGACTGGTAAGATTCGGCAAGCTCCCCCTAGCTTTTCTGCTAAATGGGTAGGTGGAAAAAGGGCTTATGATTTAGCTCGACAAGGAAAAGAAGTGGAAATGAAAAAGAATTTAGTCCAAATCTCCACCTTCGAGATTTATACTTCGAATTTTCCAGAGATTATGTTTAGAATAGTCTGTTCCAAAGGTACTTATATTCGTTCCATCGCCCATGATTATGGTCAAATATTGGGATGTGGAGCCACGTTAATAGAACTGAGAAGAACACGATCAGGAAGTTTTAAAATTGAAGATGCGAAAACCATTGTGGAAATGGAAGAAATCATTCGTAATGCATAATATTTTCTATTTTTCTGAGGTTAGGATGATCAACCTGAAACCTTCATTATCCAAAGTATATCATGAGTCCTAAACTAGCTAAACCTAAATTGAACATCCAAGAAGCTAGGGACTCACTCTTAAGGTAAACCAAATAGAAAGTCAGCAAAAATGTCAATGGAATTGTTAAAAAAGCAGTAAAATTGATTGCTTCAAGATAGAAGAAATTAAAGATGGTCCAGATTAGAATCCAAAATGAAAAATGAATGTACACTTTAATGATCTTTTTATAACGAAGACCAGCTTTAGCGTATCTCGGAACCAGCATAAATAGTGCTATTATTGAAATGAGTATTAAACCAGAATAAAACACGATCTCGTAATAAGTCCAATCCGTTTTGAAATGAACAGTAAATTCGAGTTGTGAATAGTAATCAGTAAATTTTTCACCCGCAAACAAATAGGCGTATACCAAAATGTATATCAAGGGCGTGAAAATCCCTGCGAAGGCCAAAATAATCTCCTTAAAATTAAATCCCTTTACACTGATCAAAACAAATAGTACAGCGGGAAAAAGAATCACATTTGTAATATAAAAAATTGAAGAAACCCCGATGAGTAATCCAAAATTAAATACCTGACTTTTTGCTCCTTCCTTTCTATCAATCTTCAACAACTGTTGATAAGCCAATAAAACAAACAAATTGGAAATAATAATAGGATTAAAATAGAGTAAATGTCCGGTAGATGACATCCCCAAAGCATAAAGCAAAGCAGGCAAAAAAATAAAACGGTCAAAATACTCGTACTTATTAAAGATAGAATTGATCAAAAAACTACCCAAGGATATAAAAAGGATTGAAAGTAAGTAGGCCAATAAGCTATTTTGGTTGATCCGCTCAAAAATCTCTCCCATAAATGGCAAAGAATAATGGTATTGTTCCTGGGCTTCCGTGTAAAATGAAAACAACCACAAACCCGCAACAATAAAGGGTACACTAATTAGTGCTAAAGTGTTGTAAGATTTGTAAAAACGGAGCAACATGTACTCAAAGATAAAAGGAAATCTTGTTTGAACTAGTTATAAATAACAGAAAAAAAAGGCAATAATTTTTATTAAATGATTTTGATTGCTATTTTTGACCAATAACTCTAAAAATTTACGATTATGAGTCCGGACGCAATTTGGGCATTAGGTGATTTCTTAGCTTTGTTACTTACTCCATTCGACTGGTATTTCCTTTGGGATTTCTTGAACATGGGAGTAATCGTACTTGGGTTTGTTGGATTATTCATCTGGCTTAGACTTCAAGGTAAATACACCAAACAAGCAAAAGAAGAAGGTGGAATTATGTAATTTCCGCTAATCAAAGATATTTAAGAAAGACTGCCAATAGGTGGTCTTTTTTGTTGTTGGGTTCTAAATTCCCTACCCCACAAAAGCTCCCTCAATATGTTCTAAACTCACTTCAAACTGATTCTTGATAATCCCAATGACATCCAGTCTTATTTCTGAATCTACTCCTCTTTCCTGCACGTAATGAGTGGTTGCTTTAAGAATTTGCTTTTGTTTAGCCCTGCTAATCATATAGGGTTCTCCTAGCTTTCTGGTGGTTCTTGTTTTGACTTCTACAATAACAAGCGTATTGTCTTTTTCACAAACTATGTCTAATTCCAAGTGCTTAAATCGGTAGTTTCGATCTAAAATGTGAAAGCCATTTTCTTCTAAATGTTTAACAGCGAGAGCCTCTCCTTCTCTCCCTAGTTCTAGGTGTTTGGACATGATTTAAGTGGTTTTTTGGTTATATTTGCGGTATGAAAATAGTCTTTTTTTTACTTCTATTCTTGACTTCTAGTCTGATTTTCAGTCAGGAGGAAGCTCCTAAGAAGAAAGAAAAAAATCGATGGCAACAACGTTACTCAGGCGGAAAAGGCACTTTTTACCTTCGCTATGGCTGGAATCGATCGGCTTATACAAAAAGCGAATTATCTTTTTATGGTCCAGGATATTCCTTTACAGTTCACGATGCAAAAGGAATCGATTCTCCTTCGAAATTTTCATTCAAAACCTACTTCTCTCCAAATTCATGGTCCGTGCCTCAATTCTCTTGTAAGTTAGGCTACTATTTTGCGGATAATTGGGTGATTTCTGTGGGGTGGGATCATATGAAATATGTTTTACAAGATGGGATCTACAACTTTACTGGAGTGGTTGATTCTAGTGCCTATGCGGATTGGGCTGGAGTTTACGACAATGACCCTTTAGATGTTCAATATGAATACTTTCACTATGAAAATACGGATGGATTAAATTATGCACGAGTCGAAATTCATCGCGCAGATCAATGGTGGAGAGAAAAGAAAGGAATTGTAGCTTTCAATACCCTTTTTGGATTTTCAACAGGAATGGTAATTACTAGAAATGATTTTGGCTTAGGTGCCTTACCTCATAAAAATGATTTTGCTGTATCAGGTTGGGGAATGTCCTTACATGCAGCTGTAAGAGTGGATTTCATCAACTTTTTATTCTTGCAATACAATTTCGGAGGTGGTCTAATACACTTGCCTAAGGTAAATACTGATACAGGAAAGCCTCATTATGCTCGACAAGTCTTCTTGTATGGTGAAATGGATTTTGCCTTTGGCGCTTTCTGGTATATCAGAAAAATTAATCGTGTCCCGGCAAAACATATTCGATAGTTGCATCCGTTTCGGTTACTTCCATCTTATATCTTCCCGCCATTACCAAAGTCCAGTTTTCATCCTGATGACCAGCTGGAAATTTAAAATATACTGGAATGTTTCTATGAGCTACAAACTTCAAGATCATTTGCTCTAAGGACTCAGGGAACTCGGTTTCATCTTGCTTCAATTCTGTAAACGAACCTACAATTAAACCGGAAATCTCATCAAATACCCCAGCATGCTTTAATGCCCAAAGCATTCGATCTATTGCATAATAATACTCTCCAACTTCCTCAATAAACAAAATATTATCCTTAAACTGAATATTGAATTTTGTTCCGATTAAATTATGTACAATAGACAAATTCCCACCAACCATTTTTCCAGTTGCCTTACCAGGCTTGTTATAATTCATCCCATCTAAAGCATACTTCGATGGTTCTTTGAATAATGAGTTTTTCAAGCTTTCCATAGTAAATGAGTTATTCGTTTTATAATTTACAGGCATCGTCGCATGTAAGGATTCACAATTCAATTGGTGGAGTCGGTTGTGAAATGTAGTGATATCGCTATATCCAATAATCCATTTCGGGCATTTAAGAAATCGATCCCAATTCAATTCGTCCAGGATTCGCGTACTTCCATAACCTCCTCTGGCACAAAAGATCGCCCTAATCTCTGGATCGTCCAAAGCTTCTTGAAAAGCATTTAAACGAATTTCGTCTTCCCCCGAAAACTTCCCCCACTTTTGCTTAGAATTCTCTGAAATGACAGGATTTAAACCCCAATTTTCCAAAAGATCTTTTGCTTCAATCAAGTAATTCTCGTCTAAAGCCCCCGCTGGAGAAACAATAATTACTTTATCACCTGCTCTTAATCTTTCGGGTCTCATAAAATTCTGTTCCTAAAAATAGCCTAAAAAACATTACAATCCTCAAAATGTACAAGGCTTTTAAATATCTTTGCAGCCTAATTTCACATTTATGGGCAAAAAGTTTACAATCACAGCAGCACTTCCTTATGCAAACGGACCTCTTCATTTAGGTCATGTGGCAGGGGTGTATCTTCCAGCAGACATTTTCAACCGTTTTGCAAGAATGATGGGTGATGACGTACTTTTTGTGTGTGGTTCGGATGAGCATGGAGCGGCCATTACTTTAAGAGCTAAAAAGGAAGGAATTAGTCCGCAAGAAATCGTTGACAAATACCATGAAATCATCAAAAAGGCTTTTGTAGATTTTCAGATTGATTTTGATATTTTTCACAGAACTTCCACTCCTCTTCATCATGAAACAGCAAGTGAATGGTTTGCCAAACTGGAAAAAGAAGGCAAATTCACCAAGCAGGTTTCGGAACAATATTTTGACGAAGAACACCAACAGTTTTTGGCGGATCGATACATTACGGGCGAATGTCCAAAGTGTCACAATCCATCGGCTTATGGAGATCAATGTGAGAAATGTGGAAGTAGTTTGAGTCCAACCGAATTAATCAACCCCAAATCTACTTTAAGCGGAGCCACACCTGTTTTGAAAACAACCACACACTGGTATTTACCAATGGATCAGCATGAAAAATGGCTTAAAGAGTGGATCAAAGACGGAATATTAGATGGCAAGCAACAACACGACCCTAAAACCTGGAGAAATCAAGTTGTAGGTCAGTGCATGAGCTGGATCGACGGTGGATTGCAGCCCAGAGCCATGACTCGTGACCTTGACTGGGGTGTGAAAGTTCCTCTCGAAGGCGCAGAAGGGAAAGTGCTTTACGTTTGGTTGGATGCACCTATTGGATACGTTTCTGCCACCAAACAATGGTGCTTAGATAACAATAAAAACTGGGAAGATTACTGGACAGGTGACCGAGAATTGGTTCATTTTATTGGAAAAGACAATATCGTTTTTCACTGCATCATTTTCCCAATTTTATTGAAAGAATATGGAGGTTTAGTTTTGCCAAGCAATGTTCCTGCATCTGAATTCCTGAATTTGGAAGGAGATAAATTCTCTACATCAAGAAACTGGGCAGTTTGGTTGCATGAATTCATGAATGACCATCCGGATAAAGTGGATGAGTTGAAGTATACACTCACTGCTATTGCTCCGGAAAGCAAAGACAGCGAATTCACGTGGAAAGAGTTTCAAGCCAGAGTAAATAATGAATTGGCTGATGTACTAGGGAATTTTGTGAATCGTGCTTTGGTTTTGACGAATAAATACTACGAAGGAGGAATTCCAACTAGAGGAGAATTAACTGCTGAGGACAAAGCTTTGCTAGAAACGATTGGAAGTACAAGAGCGAAAGTAGAAGATTTAATGTACCGTTACAAGATTCGTGAAGCTCAATCTGAAGTGATGAATCTGGCTCGAGCTGGAAATAAATATTTGGCTGATAATGAGCCATGGAAATTAGTGAAAGAAGATCCAAAAAGAGTGGAAACGATCATGAATTTGGCTTTGGAAGTTACTGCCAATCTTTCTGTATTGATCTATCCCTTCTTGCCAAAATCTGCTGCAAAAATTGCCGGTTTCTTGAATATCGAAACCAATAATTGGTCGAAAGTAGGTCAAGAAGATTTATTGCAATCCGGAAATAAAATCAACTCACCTGAGATTCTATTCCAAAAAATTGATGATGCTTTTATAGAAGCTGAATTTGCAAAACTTGAAGCTTCTAAAGAAACACAATTGAATTACGACCCAGTGAAAGATGAAGTTTCTTTTGAAGAATTTGTGAAAATGGACATCCGAATTGGACAAATCGTAAAAGCTGAAAAAGTAAAAAAAGCAAACAAATTACTACAACTGCAAGTCGATTTAGGATTCGAAACAAGAACCATCGTTTCTGGAATTGCTGAACATTACGAACCAGAAGACATCATAGGAAAAAAGGTAACCGTTCTTCTCAATTTGGCACCGAGAAACATAAGAGGAGTTGAATCTAACGGTATGATCTTAATGTCTGAAAACCAAGACGGTGAACTATCCTTCGTTTCCCCAGAAAAAGAAATGGTAAACGGAGCGGGAGTTAGGTGATTTGAAGATTAGTCAATTTGAAGATTCATTAATTAAAAATCTTCCAATTTTCGAAGTGCATCAAGTTGGACTCGAAATAATGCACCTTATATCGCAGCAATAATTATACGATGAACTAATTTTGATTGTTTGCGTTTTTCCGTAACTTTCTACGAAACAATTAATTTACCTTTAACCAAAAATCATGAAAACTATATTTATTTTTGTTGTAATAGCAGTATTTTTTTCGTCTTGTAAGAGAAATAATCCTACGATTATCCAAGGAAAAATAACCGAATATGGTACTGGGATTCCTCTTCCGAACGTACGTATACTTGTATACAAATCCGATAGTGACATTTTTGATATTTATTATGATCCCTTTTCTCCAATAATAATCGGCATGCACTCTTCTCAAAAACTTGTTGGAGAAACAACAAGTGATTCAAATGGTGAATATTATCTAGATTTTATTGATAGGAAAACCGGTATGTTAACGATTATTGTTGAGTCAACGGACCCAGCTATGAGTCTCTATCAAAATGAAAATAGTAACATAAATTTCTCATCATATTCCTCATGCTATCAATATGCCTATGAAGGTGTGACCGCCTCTCCAAAAAATTATGAAACTAATACTTTCAATATAATTTGCTATCCATATAAAAAATTGAATATCAAGGCCTATAACGCAAACTGTTTTGATCAAAATGATCACATTCAATTCCAATTTTCTTCACCCATTTATGAATTAGTTGGTATGAATTCCACAAATTCAGGTGGGCAAAATTATGGATGTGATAGTTTAATAACATCTGGAGCTATTTTCGATCCAACCTATATTAGTTATGAGGTAACAAAAAATGGAGCAACAACAACTTTTTATGATACTCTTTCAGGATTTGGGATGTGCGGTGAAATGAACTATATAGTTAATTACTAGTGAGGAGAATCCATTAATAATTTCTAGGGATTCGTATCATAGTATCTTTTAGAAATGATCTTAATGTCCGAAAACCCAGACGGCGAACTATCCTTCGTTTCCCCAGAAAAAGAAATGGTGAACGGAGCGGGAGTTAGGTGAGAATGTGAAATGCAAAGTTCAAAATGAAAAATTGACTTCACTCATTTTGAATTTTGCACTTTTAACTTTGCACTAAAACTACTTCAATTTCTTACTCATTCTCAAGAAAGCAATTTCTTTCTCTGTAAGAGCTCTGTAATACGATCGTGGTAAATCTTTTTTGGTTAATCCTGCATAGGCAACTCGGTCTACTTTTTTGATCTCATAGCCTAATGCTTCGATCATCCTTTGGACTCCCTTTCTTTTGTTACTGTGAATTTCCACTCCGATTTCTCTTGGGTCATTTTCCACAAACTCGGCTGCATCCGCCCAAACTTTTCCATCTTCCAATTCAACACCTGTTCGTAAATGTTGCAAATGCTCAACAGTCATGGGTTTGGTGATACTTACTTGAAAAATTTGAGTCAATTCGTATTTAGGGTGACCCATTTTCTTCATCAAATCGGTATCGTTGGTGAATAGAAGGAGTCCTGTTGTATTTTTATCCATACGATCGATGGGATAAATATCCTCTTTACACGCCTTGGCAATCAAATGCATGACATTTTTTTCTCGAATGGAATTGGTAACCGAATATCCTTTTGGTTTATTTAAAAGGAAGTATCTCTTTGTATCAGGCGAAATAGTTTCTCCATCATATTGAACCTTATCGCTTGGTTTTACTTTATATCCTAATTCAGTGACAACTTCATCATTGACTTTCACCACCCCGGTTTGGATCAATACATCTGCTTCACGACGCGAACAAATTCCTGCATTGGATAAATATTTATTCAAACGAATATCCTCGCTCATCGAAGGAACGGGATCGCCCTTCTTTTGTCTCTCCAATTTGTCCTTGTAAGCATTGAACTTTTGCTTCTTCTTATGAATCGGTTTGCTTCCTCCCGATGTTCTTCTCCCTCCACTTTTTGGCTTACCGTCGTTGGATTTTGGTCCCTTTTTATTCGCGCGCATCACTAAAATTTTGACAAAGGTCGGTGTTTCTTTTGGATTGCGCAATTGTTTAGCAACAGAGAAAACCGAGAACGCACAAAGTTCTCAAAGTTCTCTGCGAAAAACTCAGCGCCCTCTGCGGTTTCCCCAAACCAATCAAAGGATTTTCCGTTATCTTTATCAAACAAATCAACCTAATGAAAAAACTTGGCCTAATATTCTTCATTACATTTTCTTCGATTACTTTTTCTCAAAATGAAATTCCGGATGACTTTATTTTTAGTCAGATTGTTAATGAAGTAAATATAAGTGGCAATATTTCAACTATCTCCAATACCAATACAACCAATAAATTTGGAGGTGGATTAGGCATTTATCATGTGTTTTTGGAACCTTCTTTTTTTAATATCCTTCTTGGCTTCGAATACAATTATACAAGTCAGTACCTCAAATATTATGGGGAGGGACATACAACTTATCGCAACGCCATACATCAGCTACATAATTTTACAATTCCTTTGATTCTAAGATTTAATGTTGGCAGAAAAAATAAAGTTGTTTTCGAATTAGGTCCATATATGGAAAATACAATTTTCAATGGTTTAGGTGATGTTCACTATTGGAGTTATACGTATTCTAGCATTTCTGAAAATCAAAAATTTCATATCGGAAATGGAGTTTCTGGAGGAGTTTTAGCTAGTATAGGCATGAAAATCCCTCTTAAGGAGAACCTCAAAATGATCTTGCGTATGACTTATCATTATGGTTTAGGATACTATTACCAAAATAAAACAATTGGAAACTATTTCCCAAACCAATATTTGAAGCTTTCGATAGGTCTCAATTGGGCAAGAAAATACAATCCTACTTTGGAAAAACATTAATTTTATTGAACCATAGAGGTCACAGAGCTCTCTGCGAAAAACTCTGCGCCCTCTGCGGTTTAAAAACACACACTATCAATACTCCTAAGTGAATAAATAAACCAAAGCCGCGTTATATCTAAAACCCTTAATCTTATCTTAATCGGTTGGATGTATCGTAAAATATTAAATATCACCTTAAAAGTACTCGGCTGGATCGGATTGGGTCTGCTTACCCTTTTTACTTCAGCTACTGTACTGGTTTATTTTTTTGAGGATGATATCAAACAATATGCAGTAGATCGACTCAACAAACAACTCAACGCCAAAGTGCGTGTGCATTCCATCGAGCTTTCATTGTGGGACAAATTTCCATACGCTTGTTTGAATTTCAAAGGTGTCCTAATTAACGATGCTCATTTGGATCCTTCTCTGAATACTTCAGACACCTTGCTTTATGCAGAGAACATGTACCTTCAGTTTTCGGTTTGGGATCTTTTGGATGGCGACTACAAAGTAACCAAAATTGAATCCATCAATGGCTTTCTCAATTTGAAAGTTAATGAAGAGGGATTAGGTAATTTTCATTTTCTTAAACCTTCCGAAGATACGACAGACACCGAATTTGACTTCGATCTGGAAAGTGTCAAACTACTCAACTTCCGCTTTCAATTTCACAGCAAACAAACAGGACATTACGAAAATATTTTCGTGGATAAAATGATTGCTGAAGGGAATTTCAACGAAAAAGAATATGATGTGGTGTCTACGGTTCAAGGGAATGTGAAACAATTAGCCACTGGTAAAATTGGCTTTATTGAAAATCGAAATTTCAATGCGAATGTACATCTGCATGTCGAAAACAATGAAAAATTCTACCTCAAAGAAAGTAAACTCCAAGTTGAGGAGATGAAATTTGACGTGAATGGGAAGTTGTCCAAAGACTCTATCGATCTAGACATCAAAGGGGATCAAATTACCTTTCAGGAGTTTGTGAATTCTTTCTCTGGTCAGATTTTTAATGACATGTACAGCTATCAAGCCAACGGAATTGTGGACTTTGATTTTGCCATACATGGTGCCTATTCGGATCTCAAGATGAATTCGAATTTCAAAATTGAAAAGGGTCAGATTTTTGAACCTTCCAATAAAATTCAGGTCTCGGACATCACTTTGGATGGTCATTTTAGTCAGAACGAACAAGGCAATGAACTCAATCTGAAAACCTTTGACATGAAAATCTTCAACGGATTTCTACAAGGAAATGCCAAAATCCAAAACTTGAATAAACCCGACATACAAATCAAAGCCAAAGGCAATCTCGACCTTTCTGCAGTGGGAAAAATATTCAAATTTGAAGGAATTCAAAACCCGACAGGCTCAGTTGCTCTATCCACAAATTTGAAGATTAAAGAAGGAAAAACACTGGAACATATTCAAGGAAATTTTGATCTGAATAATGTGGGTATGATCTTCCAAAAGAAAAAAGTGCAAAACGTTACTGGAAAGTTGGCCGTCAATAATGATAACATTGCATTGAAAGACTTTACCTTGCTTTTTGGATCCTCCGACATCGCCCTATCCGGAGCCCTGAAAAACTTCAGAAAATATATCAATAAACAGGGAACTTTAAGTTTGATAGCCTCTGTAAAAAGCAACTATATCAATCTGGATGATTTTACTTTTACCAATGAGAAGTATACGAGTCAGACCGGAATTTTGCCGGAAAATGTAAACCTTAACGTGGACCTCAGCTGCAAAAAATTCGATTACTACAAACACACCATAGCCAATATCGATTTGGAAGCAAAAATGCTGAATCGGAGATTAATTGTTTCTAATTTCCGATGCAACGCCTACGGAGGTAGGATCTCTGGAAAGATTGACTTTGACAACCGCAATAGTCCGAATTCCCTGTTGGAGATTGCTACCAATTTGAAAGGAATCAATATTCAGGAAGTTTTTGCAGATTGGAATAATTTTGATCAGAAAACTATAACTTCTCAAAATATCAAAGGAACTTCAAACATCAAAGCGCATTTATTGATTCCATTCAATCAGGCCAAAGCTTTAGTGAAAGATCAGTTGTATGCTCAAGTTAGCTTTGATATTCAGAATGGAGAACTCAACAATTTGGCTGCGATGAAATCCATTACGCAAAGCATGCGCGAAACGAAAATGGTCAATCTATTTTTGAAAAAGCACATTGGACCTCTCGAACAGAAACTGCTGAACCTGAAATTTGAAAGATTGCAAAATACCATCGTAGTTCAGGATTCTAAAATTCGTATCCCGGAAATGGAAATTAAAACCAATGCATTCGATATTAATGTGGAGGGAGAACATTGGTTTGACAACCGCATCGATTATAGCTTTAATTTCAGGTTTAGAGAATTGAAAACCACACCTGAATACACAGAATTTGGTAAAATTGAAGACGATGGAACAGGATTCAGGGTCTTTTTGAAAATGTATGGAACGGTTGATAATCCTATCATTGAATGGGATAAAACTTCGAAAAAGGAAAAAGTAAAACAAGATTTGGCTCAGGAAAAAGAAGATCTGAAATCCATGCTGAAAAGAGATTTTGGACTCTTCAAAAAAGACAGTACCGTTAAGGCATATGAAATAGAGAAGAAAGAAGAAGAATTTTTAATGTATGATGGAGAATTTGATCAAAAAGGCGAACCCAACCTGATTGAATCAGATAGCGTTAAAACGGAAAAGAAAAAGAAAAACAAGATTAATTCATTCTTCAACAAAATCAAGGAAGAAAATAAGAATGAAGAAAAAATTGAGTTTGATATAGAGAATTAAAGAAGAATGAATTTATACTCGAAAAAACAAAAGTGGAAAATTGCTTTGCTGATCTCAGCTGTGGTCTTAATCTGTTTTTCTTTGATCTATAGTAATTATCTAGTAGATAGCTTACGCAAAAGAGAGAAAATTCCCGTAAAACAATGGACTGAAACCCTTCAGAAAAAAGCCGAATTAATCACCCTAACAAATAGAACTTTTGAAGAGCTCAAACACGAGGAAAGGGAAAAAATGAAATTGTGGGCCAAAGCCACGGAAGAACTTGTAAAACCTTTCGATCCGAATTCCAATGTAGATTATACTTTCTACATCGAAATCATTCAGCATAACAAGAACATTCCTGTGATTTTAATGGACAAAGATTCCTCGATCTTGAATTACCTGAATATTTATGATTTCAATTTGGACTCTATCAAACTTCAATTTCCAGACAGCTCTAAAAAAATAATCAATCAGATTTTATTGGAAAAAGTGAGAATGTGGTCTAAAACCCATGTGCCCATCGTCGTAAATATTGATAAAAATCAAAAACAGTACGTCTTTTACAGTGATTCCAGAAAGATTCAGGACCTAGTAGAACAAAGAAATCAGTTGATCGAAGGCTTCAATAAAGAAATCATTGATAATCCGAATTTGGTTCCAGTTTTGTTCTTAGATAAAGCCGATTATTCCGTCATTGCCTCCAATCTGGATTCTTCAGAAATTGACTCACCAGAGAAAATATCAGCAAAAATGAAGGAATTTATGTCTGAAAATGACGGAATTGACGTGAAAATTGATGACCGAGAAGGAATTGTTTTTTATAAGAATAGTGTCGAACTAACCTACCTCAAATACTTTCCCATCGTGCAGATCATCATGATCTCTTTATTCATTTTAATTGCTTACCTGGCTTTTTCAGTTTTCAAAAAAGCAGAACAAAATCAAGTTTGGGCAGGAATGTCTAAGGAAACAGCGCACCAGTTGGGAACTCCCATTTCTTCCTTAATGGCTTGGATTCAACTCCTGGAAGCCAATGGAACGGATCCTCAATTGCTTTCGGAACTGGAGAAAGATGTTAATAGACTGAATACGATTGCCGATCGCTTCTCGAAAATTGGATCCGAAACTAAATTAGAGGAACTCAATATTTGCGAAACCATTCAAGGGATTGTGGATTATTTAGACAAAAGATCATCAGACAAAATTGAATTCAGCACCAAATTTGAAGAACCTAAAATGATTGCAAGATTCAGCCCGGTCCTCTTTGAATGGGTCATCGAAAATATTTGCAAAAATGCGATAGATGCCATGGAAGGTCAGGGAAAAATCACCGTTGAAATTCATAGAAAAATGGATGATCTGCTCATCGACATTTCAGATACCGGAAAAGGTATTCCTGCCGGAAACCTCAAAACAGTTTTCAACCCTGGATATACAACAAAAAAGAGAGGGTGGGGTCTTGGACTAAGTTTGGTAAAAAGAATTGTAGAAGAATACCACAAAGGAAAAGTATTTGTGCTTAAAAGCGAGAAAAACGTAGGCACCACTTTCAGAATTTTTCTAAAATCTTAGAATTGTTCCGTGTTCCGTGTTCCGTGTTCAAAAAAATACAAAGGGCTATTCACAAGGAACTAGGTACAAGGAACTTTTTACAAAAAACTATTCACAAGGAACCTTTTCAATTTTCAATTGATAATTGATAATTAATCGTTGATAATTCATAATTAAAAATTTCACTCCCTATCTTTGCAAAAAAAATTCATGGTAACTCGAATTGTATTATTTCTTATCATTTTAATTGTTGGAATTTCTGTTGCAGTTTTTCTAAATACGAAGGATTATGGACCAGATGAACTTAAAGTTTACCAACCCAAAGATGTCAATCCAGAATTGAAAGACAACACTATCAATTACAATGAAAAAAACCACAGAATAGGTCAGTTTGCTTTCTTAGATCAAGAAGGAGATACCATTACAAAGAAGGATGTAGAAGGAAAAATCTATGTGGCAGATTACTTCTTTACTACATGCCCAACGATTTGTCCGAAAATGACTGCACAGCTTGAAAGAGTTCAGGAAAAATACAAAGACGATCCTGAAATTTTGATTTTATCTCATACCGTACATCCCGAAAACGATACGGTTGAAGTGATGGCGAGATACGCTCAAAGACACGGAGCAATTTCCAAAAAGTGGTATTTCTTGACAGGAGAAAAAGAAGAATTATATCGTTTAGCTCGTCAATCTTATTTCGTCTTAAAACCTGCTGAAGTTGGTGAACCAGGAGATGCGGGAAGTGATTTCATTCATACCAATAATTTTGTACTCATCGACCAAAAAGGACGAATAAGAGGATACTATGATGGAACGAGTCCGACTGAAGTAGACAAATTGATGGAGGACATTCAAAAGTTGAAATAGAAACTATGTGCTTAATTTCCGCAACTTTTTCTTCAATTTTCCGTTTTTCTAAGCAAACATGCGCATCTGTATTGTATCGATAGAGCGAATGTGTATATTTGAACACAAATTTTTGATTAAGGAATGAAAGACTATATTGAAGAGTTTTCAAAACATTTAATTGAAGGACTGGAAATCGGTTCAAAATCAGCATTTAACAATACAAATAAGTCTTTTGACAACATTTTTATTTGTGGTTTAGGAGGATCTGGAATCGGTGGAAAATTGGTGTCTCAGTTGTATTGGGACAAAATTGAACAACCGGTGACCATTTCAAACGATTATTTCATTCCAAAATCAGTTGGGAAAAATACCCTTACCATTGCCTGTTCTTATTCGGGAAATACTGAAGAAACCTTGGAAGCAATGGAAAAGGCAGCTTCTGCAGGTTCTGAAATAGCTGTTGTAAGCTCCGGCGGTAAAATTATTGACATTGCTAAGGAAAAAGGATACAATCATATTCAAATCCCTGAAGGCTATCCGCCAAGAGCTGCACTAGGTTATTCCTTTGTGGAATTGCAGTTTATTTTGCACCATTACGGTATCATTTCTTCGGATTTTATCAATGAAGTGAAATCAGGTGTGCAATTAATTCAAGATAATGAAGCGGACATCAAGGCGGAAGCAAAAAAACTTGCAGATGCTTTGCACGGAAGAACTCCAGTTTTGTATGCTTCCCCGCTTTTCGAATCCGTTTTGATCCGTTTCAGACAACAATTGAATGAAAATGCAAAACAACTGTGTTGGCATCATGTTTTCCCGGAGTTGAATCATAACGAATTAGTTGGCTGGGCTTCTGGAACAAACGATTTGTCCGTCATCATTTTCAGAACCGAGGAAGACTATTATCGTACTGAAAAACGTATCGATATTTCCATCGAACAAATGAAAAAATTCACTTCACATATCACTGAAGTACATGCCAAAGGAAAAACTAGAATCGAAAGGTATATTTACCTGATTCACCTTACAGATCTAGTTTCTGTTTATTTGGCAGACAACAAAAAAGTTGATCCTATTGAAATCGATGTGATCATCCATTTAAAATCAGAATTGTCTAAAATTTAATGCGAAAAGTCCATTTTCAAGACCTTGGTCTAATCGACTACAAAGAAGCCTGGGATTATCAAGAAAAACTCTTTAAGGCTACTGTGGATCAAAAAATGGCAAATCGAAACACTGACAATCCAATTGAAACTCAAAACTATTTGCTTTTTTGCGAACATCCTCATGTCTATACCTTAGGAAAAAGCGGAAAAGAAGAAAACCTGCTCATCCAGGGCAAACAACTCGAAGAAGCAGATGCCACTTTCTATAAAATAAATAGAGGGGGCGACATTACCTATCATGGTCCCGGGCAACTAGTGGCATACCCTATTTTCGATTTGGATCATTTCTTTTCAGATATTCACAAATACCTTAGATTTCTTGAGGAAGCTGTGATCATGACTCTAAAGGAATATGGAATCAATGGAACGCGTGTAGAAGGTTTAACGGGTGTTTGGATCAACGATGAAAAAGGTCCCAGAAAAATTTGCGCCATGGGAGTTAAGTGCGCGCGTTGGGTAACTATGCACGGAATCGGTTTTAATATCAATAGCGATTTAAACTATTTCAACAATATAATTCCTTGTGGAATAGACGATAAAGCCGTAACTTCAATGCAGAATGAATTGGGGAGAAAGATTGACATGGAAGAAGTTAAATCCATTTTAAAAATCAATCTTTCAAATATTTTCGATTTTGATTACTCGGAATAATTATGATCAGGAAAATTCTTAAATATACTGGATTGTCCATTTTAGGTCTTTTACTCCTAATTAGCGCAACCATTCTGATCAGTGGAAAACACTACATTTTCAAAGCGGTTTGGTCAACCTATTTTAGAGGACAAACTGGCCCAGGGATTTATGACCTTGACGTTTTTTATTATTCCACAATCAATGCCTCAGATCATCCCGAACCATGGAAAGTCTACTCTGAAATAGATAAGATGACCCTAACTCAGAATCAAAAAAAATATTTGGAAGAACTAGAAACTACTAGTTTACTGGTCATACATAATAACGAGATCATTTATGAAGAATACTGGGATGAACATTCTAAAGAAACTGTATCTAACTCGTTTTCGGTTGCAAAATCATATATCAGTGTACTTGTAGGAATTGCTATTGATCAGGGATTTATTGGTTCTATAGATGAGCCAGCCAGCAAATATTTGGATTGGTTTACTGGAGAGGGTAAAGATAAAATTACGATTCGACATTTACTTGAGATGTCTGCTGGACTAGATTGGGGTGAAAGTGGAGGAAATCCTTTATCTCATAATGCTGAGGGTTATTACGGATGGGATCTTTTAGGTCTTGTGAAAACACTTAGCGCCGTTAATCCCCCGGGAAAAATGCTTGACTATCAAAGTGGAAACACCCAGATCGTTGGTTTTGTCCTGAAAGAAGCAACTGGAATGTCGATTTCAGAGTTTGCAGAAGAATTTCTTTGGTCTCGTATAGGCACAGAAAACAATGCCCATTGGTCTTTGGATGATGATGGAGGTATGGAAAAAGCATTTTGCTGTTTGTACGCAACAACAAGAGATTTTGCCCGCTTAGGCAGATTAATTAATGAAAATGGATTCTATAAGGGTAAAAAAATATTGAGTACGAGTTACATTTCAGAAATGCTTACTCCAGCAAGAATTTTAGAAGACGAAGAGAATCAAAATGATCAATATGGACTCTTCTATTGGTTGTACCCGTCCGGAAAGGATCCTGTCTATTACGCACGTGGTATTTTAGGACAATATGTGATTAGTATCCCTACTCAGAATCTGATTATAGTTCGCACAGGTCACAATCGAGACGAAAAATATAATTTGGAAGATTTTAAAAATATGCAAGGGATCATGCCACAGTATGAAAAATATATAGAGCGAATTGGACATCCTGCTGATCTTTTCCATTACATTGACATTGCTTATGAATTTCTTGCCCAGAAAAACTCTTTAAATTGATTATTTTTGCCCTCTAACAACAAAGGGATGAAGAAAGACATTAATCTTCCAGAAGTAGAAAATGTTGGCGTGGCAGTTGTACACGAGACCAACGAGGAGAATGAAGAAGTTTACAATGTTTATTTGCTGAATACCGGTACGGACAAACTGGAGACTGTTCTTGTCTCCTCGAAAGGTTATGGTGAAAATGCGGCAACTGGTGAACAAGTCAAAACAAGTGTACTTCGTCATGCACTCAACGATGTTGATCCAAAATCATTTGTTAAAATTGAACCGATCATTGAAGATCTCTTTGGCTTACATAACGAATATTGGGTAAGTTATTTTATCAGAGATCAGATGTATGATAAAAAATTTATCTTTCTTGCCGAATCCATTAACAATCAAAACCTCACCACTATTCCTTTGATGAATAAAAAGGGAATATTAATCACTTAAATCAAATACCATGTTAGAATCCGTTAATATTGAAAAAATCCTGTTTCTGGACATAGAAACGGTTCCTCAAGTTTACCATTTTGCAGATCTGGACCCAAAGACTGCAGCACTTTATCAGCAAAAAACGCAGTGGATGAAAAAAGAGGATACCACAGATGAGGAAATCTATGAAAGAGCCGGAATTTATGCTGAATTTGGAAAAATCGTTTGTATTACTTGTGGAATTGTTCAACACAGCATTCAAGGAGCAAAAGTTCGTCTAAAATCTTTTGCAGATGATGATGAGGTAAAACTGCTCAATGGCTTTATTGAAATGTGTAATGAAAGCTTTGGTACTGGAAAATTAATGTTGATGTGTGGTCACAATGCCAAAGAATTCGATTTTCCTTACATTGCTAGGCGAATTTTGATCAATGGACTTAAATTACCTGGTCCGCTCAACTTGGCTGGTAAAAAACCATGGGAAATTCCGCATTTAGACACAATGGAACTATGGAAATTTGGAGATTACAAAGCCTATACTTCTCTGAATTTACTAACACATGTCTTCGGAATCCCTACCCCGAAGGATGATATTTCTGGCGCAGATGTGGCTCGAGTATATTACGAAGAAGGAAATCTAAAAAGAATTGTTACCTATTGTGAAAAAGATGTGATCGCATTGATCAATCTCTTTCTGAAATTTCAAGGAAATGAATTGGTCAAAGAAGATAATATTTCTGTGCATTAGTATCTTCCTTTTAGGATGTAGTTCAGAGGTAACCAGTAGTGAACCAAAAGAGCAAGAGCTTACTTTGGAAATGTTAAACTACGGACTTCAAATCGGTGCAGATTACGATTCAACTTTATTAGAATTGGAAAAAAGAGGATTCATTCAAGAAAATGACTACTTCAAAGGTGTATTTCAAAATCTATCCGTTCAAATAATTGTCTCAGGACCCCATAAAATAAGCTCTTGGAAGATAATCTGGAAAGGAGAAAATAAAGATATTTTAGCTTTTTCTAAACAATTAGAAAACGTTTTAAAAACGAATTATGCTGATCTTGCTGGCTCAAATAATTATTATTCCGCTCGATTCAGATCTATAAATACTGAAGTCATCCTTGAATGCATCATTTGGGAGGATAAAATCGAACTTGTAAACCGGTAAACATGAACAATCATTTGACAAATAAATTAAAAACGGCAGAAGAAGCAGTTGCTTTAATAAAAAACGGAGATAGTGTTTTCCTTCAAAGTGCCGCGTCAACTCCAACCGTCCTGATTGATCATCTGGCTGAACGAAATGACATCGATGATTTGCAAATTGTTTCAATACATACAGAAGGATCCACCCCTTATGCGAGTGAAAAATTTGAGCATAAAATTAAAATCAATACATTCTTTGTTGGAAGCAATATAAGAGAAGCGGTTAACGAAGGTCGAGCAGACTATATTCCGATGTTTTTAAGTGAAATTCCTTTAGCATTTAAAAATGGAATTATACACATTGATGTTGCTTTAATTCAAGTTTCCCCTCCGGATCGACACGGATACTGTTCTTTAGGTGTTTCAGTTGATGTAAGTAATGCAGCCATTCACAAAGCTAAAATTGTAATCGCCCAATTAAACCCAAATGTACCACGTACCTTTGGCGATGGAATCATTCATGTTTCCAAAATTGATGCTCTAGTTGAAGTGGATAGACCCCTATTCCAACATGAGCCCAAGCCCATTTCTGAATTGCACATGAAAATTGGAATGCAGATTGCTGAGCTGATCGAAGATGGAGCAACTCTCCAAACTGGAATTGGAGCTATTCCTGATGCCGCCCTCGCCTGCTTAAAAAATCATAAGAATCTAGGTATGCATACAGAAATGTTCTCAGATGGCATCATCGACCTTGTGGAACGTGGAGTACTGAATGGTAAACTGAAAAATACCTTTACAGAAAAAATAGTTACTGGTTTTGCACTAGGAAGTCAAAATCTTTATGATTATGTACATGACAATCCTATGTTCGAGTTTAGAGATACAGCTTTCGTTAACGACACAAAAAATATTCGTGCCAATCCAAAAGTTACAGCTATAAATAGTGCCATTGAAGTTGACATTTTTGGGCAAGTATGCGCTGATTCAATTGGGCCAATGCAATATAGTGGTGTTGGAGGCCAAATGGATTTCATCCGAGGTGCCGCCCTTTCTGAAGGAGGAAAGCCAATTATTGCTTTGCCTTCAGTGACTTCTAAAGGAAAATCTAAGATTGTATCGACTCTGGCAAAAGGAGCAAGTGTGGTCACTACAAGAGCACATGTGCATTGGATTGTAACGGAAAATGGTAGAGTGGATCTCTATGGCAAGAATTTGAGAGAAAGAGCGAAGGCAATGATAGAAATTGCAGACCCCAGCCATCAAGAAGATTTAGAAAGGGCTGCCTTTGAATTGCTTGGTGAGTTATAATTAATTGTAAAAATATTTTAAATTTCATCTGAATCCCAATGTTTCTATGTTATTTAACGAAAAGAATACATTGAAGACAAAAAGGACTCACTATAAATTACTATCTTTAATCTTCTCAAGTTTATTTTTTGGCTTAAACTTTGTTATCGATTTGTTAAAACTTATGTCATGAAAATTTTAATCTACGGTTTTGCTTTACTTTTTTGTCTATCTGCATATTCCCAAGATGATGTAACTGAAAAAGTAAAAGGACATCTTTCTACAGGGAACGCTGCAGGATTAAGTTCCTATTTTACAGGGAATGTAGACCTATTGGTTGAAGATAACGAAGACGTTTACAGCAAAACTCAAGCTGAAATGATCCTGAAGAATTTCTTTGCCAAGAATATGCCTACAAGTTTTACTATTATACACAAGGGATCTTCTACAATGAACGTGGCTTATCGAATCGGGACACTTAAAACCAAAAATGGAAAAGAATTTCGGGTAACCTTCAATATGAAAGATGTAGGTGGAAGATACTTAATCCATCAAATGCAAATAGAGGAGAACTAGTCCCTAAAAATAGTTTCCAGTATTTCTAGGGTTTTACATTTCCCAAAGGATTCTATCTGTAGTGAATAGTATTCCAAAAATATGTGTAGCATTCTAGAACGTTTCACCCCACATAAATTAATTGCATCCAAATGTTCTGCCGAAGCGTTCACAATCGAATGAAAAGCTTCTAATTCATGACCTGTAATGTAATTTAGATGTTTTGGTTGTAAAGTGACAAGTGCTCCTTCTTGAAGATCAAAATAATTTACCTTTTTAACGGAAACTTCGGGGAAGCATCCTAAAAATTTTGTATAGTCTGCAAGAAATTTCAAATGAAAACTAGCAGGTCTTTCCTCCAAATCCAAAAGTTTCAATCTACCAATCAAAAAAGACAAAAGCTCTGAATCTGAATCTGCATCCTGAAGTGTTTTTTGAAGTACTTCGTTCAAAAAGAAGAGAATTGAAGATTTGATTGGATCAAAAAAGCAATTTGAAATATTGACATAAGTGGAAATAGAATTCAAATACTTAATTTCAGATCTAGGTTGCCCACCATATTCGAATTCAACAATGGATAAAGGATAAATCTTAAACTGATCTCTTTTTTTGTTCTTAGCACCTCTGTAAATGAATGGAAGTGTTCCGTTCTGAGAGGTATAAATTCTAATGATAATTGAACTTTCTGAATAATCGACCTTGGAAAGAATGATGCCGTAATCCTTCTTCTGCATTAATTAATAAATAGAATTTTAGTGACTGCCTTCCCTTTATCATTCTTTTCTCCAGCCCACACAATATATACTCCAGTTTGTACCCGATCACCTTGAGTAGTCTTCCCATTCCACAAAACCGTTCCTCCATTTGAAGTCGTGCGATATACTAAATTTCCAGCAATATCCGTTATGCGTACATCTGAATCAAAGGCAAAACCAGTAATTGTAATATTACCAGTAAAATCAGGTTTAACAGGATTTGGATAAGAATAAACATCCGAAAACTCATAATCTCCATAAGTGGCATCAGATCGATAGGAACATAACCCCAATTCGGTTCCAAAAAAGACTTCTCCTGTTACGTGATTAATATCCAAATCAAAAACATCATTGGATAATAATGGGCTGTTAGAAACGGTAAAATGATGTATCTCCTCCGTTCCATCTTCAGAAATCAAAAAGACTCCTGATCCCTGAGTTGCAATCCATTTTCGGTTCGCTCCATCAACTTCTATATCTGTGATAGGAGTTTCACCCAATAGGGTTTCAACAAAACCGTCTCTTTCTACCAATATTCGCTGTGCATCATACTCGCCTGGTTCTCCATCCCAAATAAGCTGAGGACTATAAATCACTGCCAACCCAGCACTTGTTCCAATCCAAATTTCTTCATCAAAATCCATTGTGATACAAAAAACATCGCCACTAGGTAACGCACCATTTCCTTCTGTTGTAGAAAGTGTTTTAATCCTGTCATCAGTCAGGTTATCAGGAGTTTCATTGTCATCATAAACAATAATACCATTTTGCCTTGTCCCAATCCATTTAAGGTTGTAATAATCAACAAATAACTCATACAATAGCACATTCTTTCCTGTTGCTCCTAATTCATAAGAATACCACTGTCCGTCCGGTGTCCGACACAATAATTCTTCTGAACACATCGAATTGGCTACCCACAAGTTCCCTTCATAATCATAACTCATATCACTAATTAGGTAATAGTCGTCTATAATTGCTCTTTTCTGTAATGTACTATTGTTCTCAGTGTATTGTGTAATGACCTGTGATCCGTTTATTTCAAACATTCCACCACCTGACGCGGTACCACAAAAAACTTGATTGGTATTGTCGGGATTAATTGCAATTGATGTAAAATCATACACTGTATCGGAATCAAATGCAGTTGTGAAATCTCTATGAAAGTTAATCCATGATTCTTCTTCGAACAAATTCACACCAGATTGGTTAAAGCTGCTTCCCCCAATTGCATCAATATATCCTCCTACAACGCCAATTTTTCCTTCCGCATAATCCAATTTGAAAGAACCCGTTCTGTAAGGTCCACCCCCATTAAACGGTGTAGCCCAAAATGCGTTTTTCGATTTTACTAATCCATATTTTGAATCAGCAACCCAATAAAATTCACCATCCTTAATTGTTTGATTTGCTAGAGGATACGTGTCAAAAGGGTATTGGAAAATACTCTCTACCAAATTAAAAGAAGAATCATATACATAAATCCCTCCTCTGTAGGAGAGTATTAAACTATCATTATGATTTGCAACGTTTTCATAATCCAAAATATCAAAGGTCGGATCCAATACAACTGAAGAATTTTCAAGATAGTACAACGAATCCCCCGTACCAGAACTATTATTCCTTAAAAAAAACAATCTATTTCCAGAGGTTTCTAACTCCGTATAAGTGGTTTGATCAGCACCCGGTAAAAGTGTCCAAGCCCCAGGAGCGGGAAGTAAAGGGTCTCCAATTTGTCCAGAATAAATACCATTTTCGGTAGAAACATAAATTCGTCCTTGGAAAAAATCTAAATCATAAACAAAATAATTTCCGGATGTAGGATAGTAAGTGTCTTTTATTTCAAACTTTATCGGATCTACAACCACAACACCAAAACCAGTTGAAACATAGGCTAGTTGATCTTTAAACGTAAATCTCTGAATCGATTTCAGTCCAATGATATTACTCAATCGAATAGACGGAATGTTATACACCGTATTATTTCTAATTAAATCTAGATTCCCATTTTCATAGCCTATATAAAGGGTTTGAGTGGATTTGTCGTATTGTAATGCTGTAATTTTTACATCAGTCAAAGAATTTATGGAATTCCAGTTGTCAATTTCACCGGTTTCTTTGTCATAAGTTAAAATACTGCTTCCCAAAGATAGGAATACAGTTGTTTCGGACTGATCCACTAAATAACCTTGGTGCCCAGCAGGATGTGATCTCCATTTTCCAATTCCCAATTGAGAATAACTGAAAGTGGCTACACCAATAAATAGTAATAAAGATAAAGTACGCAACATTGAATTTTTCATCTCTTTAACAAACGAAATTATTCAAAAACTATTACGCGTGAAACAAAATAAATACCTGAATGATAAAAATTTCAGTTTCCCACATTCTAAATCTTCTTGTTTAGTCTTCTTAACTCTTTGTATTTCAACACATTTGACTTAGCCGATATTCTTGCAATATGAAACCCCATTTTTCCGTCAAGAAAACCAAGTTTGATTAAGTACATTGAAACAAATCGCATTCCACCGCTAATATAAGGCTTACATACTCCCGCATTTTTCCCATTTTCAAAAAATTTTCTTGCGGTTAAAAGTGAGTATTTGTCTGCCCTCTGCTGATGTTCTTCAAAGGAATAATAAGAATAATGCTCCAAATAACCGTTAAGTAGATGGGTGGTGTATTCTCTATCAAAAATCAATTCCTCATGTACAATAGCTCCATTCCAACTTGCGGAATCCGCAGGAAAAAGTCTTTTCTTAATATCTGGAAACCAGCCCGAGTGTCTGATCCAGGATCCACAATAATTCGTAAGTCGGTTGACTTCGTATAGGCCCACTAGCCCCTTTTCTTTAGCCTTTCGAATAGCAAATTGCATTTCGTCATTGGGAGCTTCATCCGCATCCAATGAAAAAATGTAGGAATATTTTGCAAGTGAATGTAAGTAGTTTTTTGTCTTTGAATAGCCTTCCCAGGGCCGTACAATGAATTGAACAGAGTCGTATTGCTCAGCAATTTCCTTCGTCCGATCTGTACTTTCTGCATCTAAAATAATTATTTCATCAGCGAAAGTTAACACGGACTGAATAGCTCTACCAATATTTCGTTCTTCATTTAAAGTAATGATTAAAACCGATATACCATATGGCCTACTATTCATCAAAGCTTGTTGATCCAATCAGCAATTTTATCTAAAACCTCTGGCTCTATTGTCGTTTCAATTAATCCGTATTCTGCTATTGTACAGGACTGACATTTTTGAAACAAATGATTCAGTCCTTCAAAAAGGTAAATTTCGCATTTTGGGTGATTGAACAAGTTTTTAAATCCACCCAAATTTTGACTAGGTTCAACTTGAATGTCTTTGGATCCATTTAATGCCAAGACAGGAATAAGGACCTTATCCCAATACAAATTTGGATCATATTCTAAAAACGATTGGATGGCTTTCATGGCAAAAAATTGAGGAATCTGTTGCTTGACAATCTCTGGTGAATCACCAAATTCTTTGATCTCTTCCTGTGAAAGATTGTCAAAAAAATCTTTCACAATCTGTTTTGTCTCCTCATATTCCAAACCATTTTCGGATTTGATTTCATCATAAATCTTAAGCAGCATCAAACTATCCTTGACAAATGTAGATTCCAAAGTAACCCCTTCCTGACCTAACAAAAGTCTTCGCTGGCGAATGAGCAAATCTACCCCTCTTACGCCTACTCCAGCCATAGATACAATAAACTTGATTTTCTTGTTCTGTGAAGCAGCAATAGGGCCGTGAATTCCTCCTTCTGAATGACCAACTATGCCAAGTTTCTCTTTGTTTACTTTTTTCTGTTTGAACAAAAAGTCAATGGCAGCGCTCACATCAGATGCGAAATCTTCCATCGTACTATTAAAAAATTTGGGCTGGGATTCTCCAAAATAGCGATCATCAAAACGCAATACGATGATATTATTATTTGTTAAATGATGAGCGAGTACATGAAATGGTTTGTGTTTGATCATTTCTTCATTTCGATCTTGTTGACCCGTACCTGAAGCCAAAACCACAGCTGGGAAAGGGCCTTCTCCTTTAGGAACTGTGAGCGTTCCATGAAGTTCAAACTTTCCTTTTTTGTTCTTAAAGCTTACTTCTATCACTTCATAATTCACTTCATCCGGTGGATTTTGCGGTCTTTTGATTTCTTTCTTTTTGATTTCATCCCTTCCAAATATCAAAGGAAATGTCACTCCAGCTTGAAAAAACTCTCCCTTTATCTGCTCCGTCTCAGAATGGTATTTGCCTTTGTAAACCACTTTCCAAGCCCTTATTTCAAAATAAACTGTTGAATCACTTAAGTCCAGTGTGTCTACATTTTTTCCCATAACTTGTTGGTCCGGACTATCCAGAGTTAATTGCATCTTGTTAATATCAATATGGATATCTAAAGGAATTTGAGCTGGACCCACTTCCAACATGCCATGCCAGTCTCCTTGAATCTGTCCAAAACTAGTAATCGGTATAAGAAGTAGAAATAATTTGTTTAAGTAATTCATATATAGCGTTTTCTGTTCTGTGCTTTGGTGTAAAAATAGAAATATTTAAATACTTACTAATCTCTGCTTTTGTCGTCTCCCCAATAGCTATGATTTGAGCTCTAGGTTGAATCTGATTTGCGCTAAAAAAAGCTCTAAAATTGGAAGGAGATGTAAATACAAGAATATCAAAATTGATATCAAATAAAATTGGATCATACTCAGTCTGATAAGCAATCACCTCCTCATATGTTTTATTAAAATGGCTCAAAATCGACTTTTTTGAGATCGAACTTAAAGGGAAAAGGACTTTCTCAGTAGAATCAACAAGATCATTAAAATCTTTTGAAATTGATGAAATCATTCCCTCATCAGCTCCTTTGTAATCTACTTTCAAACCATTTGCCTCAATAAAATCTGCCGTCGATCCTCCAATAGATCCAATTTTAATTTTCTTCAGATCCAAACTGTTCATTAATGCCCATTTAACCGCATTTTTAGAAGAGAAAAAAATCCAGTCAAAAGGTTCAAGATCTATAGATTGCGAATTGAAATGAATTTGAATTTGTGAAGCAGCAAAGATATTTGCCTCAAGTTCTAAAAAAATTGAATCTTCATTGATGTCTCTGGATATAAAAAGATCAGGAATCACAACTTTCTTAATTCTCGAATCGAACCTTCAACTAAAATATCCGCCTCTTCTCCTTCCAATTCAAGATATTGAGCAACTTCACCTTTAGTTTTTGCATAACTCAAATATACCTTAAATGTCTTATCCTTCTGACAATATACCCCCAGCGGTAATTGACATCCTCCTTCCATTCTATTCAAAATAGCCCTTTCTACCCCTATTTGGATTTGAACATCCGGAGAATTTAATGCTTGTAATAGCTGATCCAATTCCTCATCCTCCTTTCGAATCTGAATTCCAAGAGCACCTTGTGCGGGAGCTGGAACAAATTTTTTCGGATCTAAAAGCTGGGTCTCAAATTCCGAAAGATCGATTTTCAGCCTTTTTACTCCTGCATAAGCGAGTACAATAGCATCGTAATCCTGATTTCTCAACTTATCTATTCTTGTAGGTACATTTCCTCGAAGATCTTTTAACTTAATATCTGATCTTGACGCGAGTAATTGTGTTTGCCTTCGGGCAGAAGAAGTCCCAATCACACCTCCAAACTTCACCCCAAATTCAATTTCCGGATTAAACGATGATTTTTTTATCAAAATCAATTCCCTCGGATCTTCTCGATCAGAAACTGCTGCAATTTTCAATCCGTAAGGTTGGTTGGTTTCTAAATCTTTATGGGAATGAACTGCAAGATCGATTTCCTTTTTAAGGAGGGCCTCTTCAATTTCTTTGGTGAAAAATCCTTTTCCCTCCATTTTATCAAAACTTAAATCTTGAATCTTATCTCCTTGCGTTTTGATAATTTTAATTTCAGATCGAATTCCAAGTTTTTTAAGTCTTGATTGAACAAAATTGGCCTGCCAGAGAGCAAGCTCACTTCCTCTCGATCCAATAATTACATTTCTTTCCATAAAAGTTAAGATTTATGCTTGGTCATGATCTCCTTTGCCATGATCATCGGCATACTTATGTATTTCTTTTCCATGTAGGCAATAACTTTTTCCAGGACTTCTCTGGATTCTTCATCAATGGATTGAAGCTCTGTTGCAAAAACATCAGTCATTGCTCTATTTTTAATATTTTTTACCATTTCTGGTACTTCTCGCATGGCCAATTCCACTTCTCGCTCTCTGTGACGATCCAAAAATTCTTCCAACGCAGAGGCAATAATCTCCTCCACACTTGCAATTTCTTTGGCTCTCTCCTTTAGGTTCTTTTCAGAAATAATCCTTAGCTTTTCTACACAGATATATTCAACTTTATTGTGTTCAATAACTTCTTGCGCAATATCAGTTGGAATGGCTAAATCAATAATTACTTTTCGATCCGTTTCCCCGTTTAGCAATTTCTCATATAATTTTGAGTTAACAATGGCTCCTTCTGAACCAGTACACGAAATGAGAATGTCAAATCCATTTGAATACTTTTCTAATTCATCAAGATCATAGCCCTCAACACCATACTCTTTTGCCAATTTAACCGCATTTTCTTTTGTACGATTAAAGATTTTTATGTTAGAAAATCCATATTTCTGAACAAACCGTAACATGTTGCGATTTGTCATTCCCGCACCAATAAAAAGTACCCTTGAATCCAAAGGCAATTGCAGCTGCTTCAAACTATGAAAAGAAAGTGATACAATTGAAACCGGTCTTGTTGAAATGCTTGTTTCTGTATACACTCTTTTTGCCGTTTCTACCGTGTGTCTGATCAAAAGACGGATAAAATCACTTGTAAGTCCATTCTTTTTACATCGTTCAAAAGCATTTCTTACCTGAGTGATAATCTCTCGTTCTCCCACAACCATGGAATCAATGGAGGACGCTACTTTAAGCACGTGTTCAACGGCTAAAATACCATGGAAAACATCCGTCTTTGTGATAAGTTGATACGTAAGGTCTTCAGTACATTCATCCATGAAATACTGAAAAAATCTTCTGAAAAATTTGAAGTCAAAATCAAATTCAGAACGGATAAAAAATTCGACACGATTACAAGTAGATAAATACATCAATTCATCTAGATCTAAATCCACCTTAATCTGGGTGAGTACTTCCTTTTGATTGCGCTCATCAATGTGAAACTTGCCCAACTCAGTGAGGTCAAAATTCTTGTGTGTGATAGCAATGACTTTAAAACTCTTCAATCGTGTCTGTTTTAATAGAGACAAAAATCGATGATTTACGATTTCAGATTGTCATAAAATTGTCATCTGTCTTATTTAGAACAAATTTAAATTCGTAATTGCTTGTTTTCCTGTGATGTTTCTGATAAAAATCAACCCTTAGCCTGACGAATATCTCTAAAAAGTTTGAAGATTTTCTTGCGAAAGGCAAAGAATAGAATAATGTACGGAATAATCATTAAAAATAGAATTCCAATATTGATGTAATTGCCATAATCGGTTTCTCCAATTGTAGCCCCACCATCGGTTCCACTTTCAACTGTTGCTTTACACATAGCGCATTGATTCCATCCGTAGTTGAGAGAAAATAACAAGGTGAATACCACCAAGGATATGCGTTGGATACGTGAATTCATCCACCAAATTTACTGATTTTATAATTGAATTCCGATATTTGCCAAAACAATTCCAAATAGCATGATCAAATACAAGACACTCACCGAATTTGTAATCGAAAGACAAACAGAATTCAAATATGCTACTGGCGACCTGACTGCAATTCTAAGAGATATAGCAATCGCGGCCAAAGTTGTAAATCGAGAAACTAATCGAGCCGGACTCGGAGAGGATATTCTCGGTGCACATGGTGATGTCAATATTCAAGGAGAAGAACAACAAAAACTAGATGTATATGCCGACAACGCCTTTATTCAGGTCTTCAAATCTGGTGGTGAAATCTGTGGGATTGGTTCAGAAGAAAATGAGGACTACATGCCTTTTTCTTCAGAAATCTCTAAAAGTGGAAAATATGTAGTTTTGTTTGACCCACTAGACGGAAGTTCAAATATCGATGTAAATGTTTCTATTGGCACTATCTTTTCTATCTATAGAAGGAAATCTAAACCTGGTTCTCAAGCTAATCTTGATGATATGCTTCAAAAAGGTAAGGATCAAGTAGCCGCTGGATATGTGATATATGGATCCTCAACTATGCTAGTCTATACAACAGGCCATGGCGTAAATGGATTTACGTTGGAGCCCTCAATTGGTGAGTTTTGCCTTTCTCATCCCGACATGATCATTCCAGAAAATGGAAAAATCTATTCAATGAACGAAGGAAATATTAAAAGATCCTCTGTAGGTGTTCAAGCATATATCAATTATTGTCAGGAAATTGATAAGTCAACTAATCGTCCTTATTCAGGAAGATATATCGGCTCTCTTGTAGCTGATTTTCATAGAAATTTGATTAAAGGAGGAATTTATATTTATCCTGCAACCGATGCAGCACCAAATGGAAAACTAAGATTGCTATACGAATGCAACCCCTTGGCATTTATCGCAGAACAGGCTGGCGGTTTGGCTACTACAGGTAAAGAAAGAATTATGGAGATCGAACCAAAAACTCTACATCAAAGGGTTCCTTACTTCGTTGGTTCCAAAAACATGGTTGAGAAAGCTATGAAATATATTCAAGAACACGATTTGGTTAAATCTAATAATTAATGAAGCCAGGAGATCTTGTCGAATTAATAAGTCAGACTCCCCAGGTAGCACAGACCCTGGAATTACTCAAATATTCAAGCAAAAAAATAGGTTGGGAGCAATTGGTGGGCTCTGCCAATGCCTTATATGCCTATGCAACCTTGACACAAGTTCCTGGCAACCATGTTTTTATTTTAGAAGATAAAGAGGTGGCTGCCTATTTCATGAACGATTTAGAATCCATTGCAGAAACTTCAAACAGAATTCTATTCTTTCCGGATTCATATAAAAATCTTTATGAACTGGATGAAACAGAAAATTACAATGTTGTTCAACGGGCGGAGACTTTAGAAAGACTATCGAGAGAACAAAATTTGATAATCATTACATATAGTAAAGCACTCTTTGAGAAGGTCCTAACTCAAAAACAATTAATTGAAAATGTTTTTGAAATTGAAAAAGGCAAAGAATACTCCATCGATTTTATAAATGAATTACTTCTCGAATATCACTTTGAAAAAGTTGATTTCGTTTATGAACCTGGACAATTTTCTGTAAGAGGAGGAATCATCGACATCTATTCTTATTCAAACGACCTACCTTTTAGAATAGAGTTTTTTGGAGATGAAATCGAATCAATTAGAACTTTCGACACGGTTAGCCAATTATCTGTTTCAAATCATGTTAAATTTGTCATAGTTCCAAATGTTCAGAACAAAATTCTTTTGAAACAAAGAGAGAGCTTTTTGCAGTTTATTTCAGATCAAACTACGATTTGGACTGTTGATTCAAAATTAGTTTTAGCTTCCATAAAAAAACAATATAAAGAAGCACAAACTATTTATTCAAGATTACCTGATACTGGAATCAATCATCTACCTCCAAATGAAATGTATCTCTACTACAAGGACTTTGAATCCCAAATAGATAGATTTAATGTTATAGAGATTGGGAATCATGCCTGCTTTGTTGCAAGTGAAAAGATCCTGTTCAACCAAAAACCACAACCTTCTTTTAATAAGAACTTCGAGCTTCTGAATAAAGATCTATTGGAACATAAAGCAAAAGGATATCAAAATATTATTGTATCCAATCAACCCAAACAAATTGAAAGACTTTATGCCATATTTGAAGATATTGGAGCAAAAGATGAATTTACAACATTAAATTTTGCTTTGTCTTCAGGTTTTGTTGATGAAAGTATAAAAACATTAATCTATACAGATCATCAATTATTTGAACGTTATAATCGATTCAGATTAAAGGAAGGCTATTCTAAAAACAAACAAGCCATTACTCTGAAAGAAATTAAGAATCTTCAAAAAGGTGATTTTGTAACTCATATAGATCATGGTGTTGGGAGATTTTCGGGACTTGAGACTATAGATGTGAATGGTAAACCCCAGGAAGCCGTTAGGTTGATCTACAAAGATGACGATGTTTTGTACGTAAGTATTCATTCATTACATCGAATTTCGAAATTTACAGGTAAAGAAGGAGTAGCTCCAAAAATGAACAAATTGGGATCCCCTCAATGGTCCAATTTAAAGCAAAAAACCAAAAAAAGAATCAAAGAGCTCGCCTTTGATTTGATTAAACTTTATGCTAAAAGGAAATCTAATCCAGGATTTGCATTTGCCCCTGACACCTACCTTCAAACTGAATTAGAGGCTTCATTTATCTACGAAGACACCCCAGACCAATTAAAAGCAACCACCGCCGTTAAGGAAGACATGGAAAATCAGGCTCCAATGGACAGACTTGTATGTGGAGACGTGGGGTTTGGAAAAACAGAAGTGGCTATTCGAGCAGCCTTTAAAGCAGCAACAGATGGTAAGCAAGTTGCTGTATTGGTTCCTACTACAATTTTGTCCATTCAACATTATCGAAGTTTTAAAGAAAGACTTGTTGATTTTCCGGTGACGGTTGATTACCTAAACAGATTTAAAAGTCAAAAACAAGTTACTGATACATTAAAAAGGTTAGCAGAAGGCAAAATCGACATCCTAATCGGCACACATAAAATTGTTGGAAAAAACGTGAAATTTAAAGATTTAGGATTACTCATTATTGATGAAGAACAAAAATTTGGAGTTTCAGTAAAGGATAAATTGAAAACATTAAGAGAAACAATAGATACACTTACTTTAACAGCAACACCTATACCAAGAACTCTTCAATTCAGTTTGATGGGTGCACGTGACCTTTCAATTATAAACACACCACCTCCCAATAGGCAACCAATTCTAACCGAATTATTGCAGTTTAATGAGGAGAAAATTAGAGATGCTATTGGTTATGAAATCTCTAGAGGGGGACAGGTATATTTTGTACATAATAAAATCCAAAATATTGAAGAAATAGCTAATCTAATCCTAAAACTTGTCCCAGAGATTCGAGTCGCAATAGGGCATGGCCAAATGGATGGTGCGAAATTAGAAAAGCTTATGATGGGATTCATTGAGCATGAGTATGATGTTTTGATTGCGACTACCATAATTGAGTCGGGAATTGACATCCCCAATGCCAATACAATCATCATTAATGATGCTCAAAATTTTGGCTTAAGTGATCTGCATCAATTAAGGGGAAGAGTGGGTAGATCAAACAAAAAAGCATTCTGCTATTTGTTGTCACCAAGGTTAAATACTCTGTCAACTGAAGCTAGAAAAAGGTTGGAAGCTATTGTTCAATTTTCTGATATCGGATCGGGTTTCAATATTGCCATGCGAGATTTGGATATTCGAGGTGCAGGAAATCTACTAGGGGGTGAGCAAAGTGGATTTATGGCCGATATTGGAATTGAGATGTATCAAAAACTATTATCAGAAGCTGTAGAAGAGTTAAGAGAGGAAGAATTTAAAGATTTTTTCGCGGATCAAAAGAAAATTAACGAGAGTGATTTTATAAAAGAGTGCATCTTGGAGACCGATCTGGAATTACTGTTGCCTGACTTTTATGTTAACAATATTGCAGAGCGATTGAGCTTATATCAAGAATTGGATAATCTTGAAAATGAAGTAGAAATTACAGACTATATAAAAAAACTTGAAGATCGATTTGGAGAACTACCAAATCAAGCAATAGAAATGACTAACTCGATTCGTTTAAGATTAATGGCAAAGAAAATTGGATTTGAAAAGCTCGTATTAAAGAACGAAAAAATGATTGGGTATTTTATTAAAAACCCTCAATCAACTTATTACCAATCTCCAATATTTACGAGTGTTTTAACCTATGTGCAAGCAGGGAAATATAATGTAGTAATGAATGAAAAGAACGAAAAGCTAAGATTAGTATACAATCAAATAGATAGTATTGAATCAGCGATAAAAGTTTTACAACCGATTTTATTGGCTTCAAATAATGTCTAATCTTAACAATTTTTCACGAATATTTCTTGATAGATTGTAAATAAAACATTAAATTTGATACAGTTTAGTTGTAAAAGGTAGGTTAGGTTTAGGAAAGGAGTTAAGCACCCGCTTAGCTCCTTCCTTTTTTGTTTACATTCCAATAATCATTTAATTTTAACGGAGTCTAAATTGAATTCGTCAAGTCAACTAGAAGTCTATTTTTTTATATTTACCTAAAATTCCAAATCATAAAAAATGAAAGATTTTACAACGGATTGGACCTCTGATGAATTAAAAGCTTATCTTCTTTTATATTGTACGCATTGTCATATAGAAGAAACGGATGAGGATAAAGAGTTGATCATCTCAAAGGTAGACCGAGAGATATATAAAAAAATTCATAAAGAAATCGACAAAGATAACGACTATCAAAGCCTAGAGAAAATACTCAATACCATAAAAAGATTAGGATATACTGAGAACGACATCAACGGATTAATCAACGATATAAAAGAGTTGTTTCTCTCAGATGGTAATTTCGATACGTTGGAACAAAATATGTTGCGCCAATTAAAACATTTATTAAGATAAACTAAAATGTTAAAGTTATTATTTATAGTACTTTCAAGTGCTGTTTTGGTTTCACTTACAAACCTTAGAGAGGAACTACATACAAAATTATTTTCCTGTTTTGGAGAAATACCAAAATCTATGTCTTCGGAGGAACTCACTGAATTAGGCAAAACTGGAAAAAAAATTCCTGAAGAGTTTTATTCTATTTTAGATTTCACTCCACTAAGTGGTGGTTATATTGTCCCTGTAGGTAAAGTCGAAAAAGGGAATAAAGTTATCATTTTATATTTGGAAGTTGCAGGAAATGAAGCCTACAACAGTGGAAAGGTCTCCTTGACATATAAGAGTATTGAAAAGAAATCTGGCGAGGTGTATATGTCTTCACATCACTTGCTCGATGTTGGTTTAGATGGAGACACCCAATACAGTGGATCGTTTGAACTTCAAGGGGACGACTTCATTATTTTTAAGCAGAAGTCTAAGGAATCCAATGGAGAAATTAAAAATGATATATCGAAATATAAATTCGGGAGATATTTAGAATTTGTCTCTAGGGATTAGCTCATTTTGGATTTTTCTTCCTTTTTTAATTGAAAAAAGATACATTTGCAACCTCTTAATTAAACCCAAAAGGGGTTTTTCAAAATTCTTGGGCTCTTAGCTCAGTCGGTTAGAGCACCTGACTCATAATCAGGGGGTGGTTGGTTCGATCCCAACAGGGCCCACACTAAAAGCATAAAAAAAGAGCGTAGGTTAAATCTTCGCTCTTTTTTTTAGCACATGAATTTTTCGATACATTTGAAAAATGATTAATTGATTCAATTTCTATAATGGCAATGATTTCAAAAGACATTAAAAACATCATCTTCGATCTAGGTGGAGTACTATTGAATATTGACTATCACATTACGATCAATCAGTTCAAAGACATGGGTATTCAACATTTTGATGAACTTTTTTCTCAAGCCCAACAATCTCATTTGTTTGACAACTTTGAAACAGGAAAAATATCAGAAAGTGAATTTATCTCGCAACTTCAAGCTTTTTTCCATATCCAAAGAAGTCAGGAAGAGATTATTCTTGCCTGGAACAGTATGTTATTAGATTTTCCAATCGAACGCAAGGAAACGCTAAAAAAATATGCGGCGCAATACAATGTCGTTTTATTGAGTAACACGAATGAGACTCACGTTAGAGCTTTCAGAAATATCCTGAAAAATACTTTTGGAGAATATTGGTTTGATGATGTATTTCAAAACGTCTATTATTCTAATGAAATAGGCCTTAGAAAACCAAACAAAGATGTTTTCGAATATGTTTTAGATCAAAATCAATTTGATGCAGCAGAGACGCTATTTTTTGATGACAGCATACAACACATTGAGGGAGCTAAAGAATTAGGAATTCAAACTATTCATTTGGTAGATCGAAAAATTGAAGATTTTCTTACTGATTAGCCCTTTTCCTGACAAATCTCAATCAACACCCCATTTGTTGATTTAGGATGCAAGAAAGCAATGAGTTTATTATCTGCTCCATCTTTTGGTTCATCATGAATCATTTGAAATCCTTCTGCTTTTAACCTTTTTATTTCTGCATGAATATCACTAACATCGTAAGCTATGTGATGAATACCTTCCCCTTTCTTCTCAATAAACTTGTGAATAGCACTATTTTCCGAAGTTGCTTGTAAAAGCTCAATCTTAGATTCTCCTACTTTAAAAAAGCTAGTAATTACATTTTCTGAGACAACTTCTTCTAGTTTATAAGGTCTTGTATTTAAGAGCTTTGAAAATAACTCATTGGATTCTTGTATGTCTCTTACAGCAATCCCAAGGTGTTCTATTTTATTCATGGGCAAAAAAAAAGTCCCAAATGGGACTTTTGAATATTAGGATTAAATCATTTACATTTTGATAAACTTATCATTCTTATTGTCGTAATTGATATAATAAGCGCCTTTTTTCAAATTACTGCAATCAACCTCAACAGCTGTACCTTTCTTCACAATTACACCATAAGCATCATAAATTTCATACTTTGTTTCAGCAGAAAAATTAAGTGACTTCTTAACCTTTACAGGAGTAAATGTAGGTACCGGGACATTCGAATCAAATGTAACAGCATTAGATGCTCGTTTTTTTCCTGTATGATCTACTTGAACTACCCTTACTTTATTCGTTCCACTATGAGGGGTAACGTCAAATGAATAATTATTAGTTCCCGAAGTACCTTTACCAGCTACCTCTCCAATTGCAACCCATTTGTTCCATCTAAATTGTTCAACCACAAAAGGAAGCTTACCTTGCTCTCCTGTAGTGGTGAAGTTCAATTTTCCATCTCCAGAACAATTCATTTCGCTGACAGTAAAAGTACTTTTAGGAAGAAGAACTTCTTGATTTAAAATTTTGGGTGTACAACCAAATTCGTGTTCCACTTCAACAAATACATAATCACCTATTTGGAGATTGAACTGTTTGAAATCTATTTCAAATGCACTTGAAGCCGTACCTTCAATTAATGCATCTCCGTTTACATATGCCGCGGAAGCACAAAATCCGATACCTTCTTCACCTTCAGGGTTCTGAACATACAAACTTTTGCCTTGATAGATTCCCTCAACAGATATCTTAGCTGCGAAGGATTCAGTACTCGCAAACATCAAAAACACTACTACTATTAAACTTGTCTTAAGCATCAAAAAACGTTAAATTCTAATTAATTACAGAATTTTACAACCGCAATATTAAAAGAAATTTATTACTTCTGAAAACAAATACGGAAAATTTTAAAATAAGGTTGCAAAAAAAATCTTCTTTAAGAAACTAATTCTAGAAACTCTGTCTATTAAATTCATACTGAACTTGTAATTATTTCATCCAAAAAAAAGAATTGAAATTCATAATTTTTCCTTATCCTTGTGTGTTAAAACATTAATCTAATCAGGGATTTAAAATTAGAAAGAGTATGAATAAATCGGGCGTTGCTTTTGCACTTGCGTTTTCATTTATCACATTATTCTCGTGTCAAGGGGAGAAAGAAATTGAATCAGAATCGCAACCAAAGGAAACAGTTTCCTCGGAAATTAAAGTGGGAGGTAGTTTAAGATTGGCTATTTCAGATGAGATAAGCATATTGGACCCAAAATTTGTTTACGCTGTAAATGCAAGCCAAATCGTATCCATGATTTACGAACCTATTGTCAAATTTAATCCCAAGACATTAGAAATAGAGCCTTTAATTGCGGAAAGTTTTGAAATTGCCGATTCCAATAAGACATTTACATTTAAAATTAGAAAGGGAGTGCTTTTTCAAAATGATGAATGTTTCCCGGGAGGAAAAGGACGGGAATTGACAGCAAATGATGTGAAGTATACTTTTGAATACTACTGCAAACAAGATTCGAAAGAAATGTCAGTAGCGTTCAATACAGTGTTCAATGGAAATGTTATTGGTATTGAAGATTTTGTCGCCGGCAGAGCAGACGAAATCACAGGAATTCAAGTTGATGGAGATAAGGTAACCATTCAATTGAGTCACCCAAATGCTGATTTTCTGAAACAACTTGCTTCACCAAGTGCTTCTATCCTAGCAAAGGAGGTAATTGAATGCAAAGGACTGAATAGAGGCGCTGGTACGGGTCCATTTATGGTTCAGAGCAATAACTCTAAAGGTATTTTACTAGTCAAAAATCCAAATTATTATTTAAAAGATGAGAAAGGTGTACAGCTTCCCTATATAGATTCAGTAAGTTTTAAGGTTATTCCCAGTAAAATAGATCAGCTTATTTCTTTTGAAGAAGGAGAGATTGAATATATTGATGGTTTACCATCGGGAAAGATCAAATACATGGTTGAAGAAAACATCCGAAATTTTGATGAAGTACCGCCAAAATATGTTCTTGCTCATGAACCTCAATTAAGTGTGGAATATTACGGCTTCAACTTAACAAAATCCTATTTTAAGGATAAAAGAGTGCGAAAAGCCATATCCTTTGCAATAAACCGCCAAAGTATCTATGACAAAATTCTAAAGCGTCAAGCATACTCCCCTGGACAAGCTGGAGTCGTTCCTCCAATTAAATTGTTCAAAGGATATGATTTTGATAAGGTGCAAGAAAATTCATATTCCTACAACCCAGAAAAAGCCCGCAAATTAATGGCTGAAGCAGGGTATCCTGATGGAAAAGGTTTTCCGAAAATCACTATTGAATACAATCAAAATGATCAAAATTTCAAGGTTGCTGCAGAAATACAAGAACAACTTAAAAAAACGTTAAATATTGACCTACAAATTGAAGCGGTTAGTTTTGATAAAAAGGTTGAAAATTCTAACTATGCGCGCACAGATCTATTCAGAGCTGCTTGGGTAGGTGATTATCCAAGTCCCCAAACTATGCTATTATTGGGTTATGGCAAACATGTACCAAAAACTCTAGATAAACCTTCACATCCCAACTCTATGCGTTTTGTGAACACAGAATTTGATCGACTTTATGAGAAAGCGATCGAGTCGTCGACCGAAGAGGAGAGTTTTAAATATTATGCCGAAGCTGAAAGTATCTTCATGGATGAAGCTCCAGTAGTTGTATTGTGGTATTATGAGGACAATCAAATCTTGCATTCTTATGTAAGGGACCTTCATTTTAATGAAATCAAATATCTTGATTTTAGAAGTGTCTGGTTAAAAGAATGGACTGAAGCAGAATACAAGGAATATATTAAGAAGTAATAATAGTTAAAGTTTCTATCAAGTATTTCCCCACCAATTCTGGAGAAATATTCTGAATGCACAAGCATTCCTTTCCTTTAGTGCAAGATTCACAATGTTCATTTTTCACAAAGTAGGTTGCCTTAGAACCTAGAGGCTTCCATCTTTGCGGATGAATAGGTCTTTTGGGGCAAAATAAACCAACTGCATGTAATCCCAGAATTCCTGCAATATGCAACGGTCCAGTACTAGCTGCCACAAGCGCATTACTTGAAGCAATCAAATCAATGAACTCCACTAGTGTTAATTTACCAGAAATATCTTTGACGTTTTCCGCTTTGGGGATTAACGATCTAAAACTATTGGATTCTTCCTCAGTTCCTGAAACAATAATTTCTACTGGATAGGGTTTCAAAAACTCAATCAATTGAATAAAATTTGGAATGCCCCATTCAACTGCACTTCCTTTCGATTTGGGATGCAATATCACAACTGGACGTCGAGAGTCAATTCCAAATCGAGACTTATCAAATTCTTTTCTGGAAACAAGACAATCCAAATATTGGACAACTTCTTCGATTGATGGAATAAATTTTAATCCCATTGTTTTAAGTAGGTGAAAATTCAATTGCGATTCGTGCAATTCAGAATTTCTTCTAGTAAAATTGATTCTTTCATTACAGGTTGTTAAATGAAATAATCTGTGAGAAGTTCCTATCCGATGGTTTATCTTAGCCAGTTTAGCAGCTTTGGCAATTTTCTTTACTGGAAACACATGAATGAAGTGCGTAATTTCCTTTGATTGGAAAAATGATGCTAACTCTTTAGTTGATTTCTCTTCAATTTGATCAAAGAGAATCACTTCATCAACAACCCCGCACATCTCGATGATAGGCTTAGTATAATTCCTTCCAAGAAAAATAATTTTCGCTTTAGGAAACCGCGATTTTAAATAACCCACCATAGGCAATGTCAAAACCACATCACCAATACTATCAGTTCTACTTATGCAAAAAATTTCATTCATTTAACTTGATTGATAGATCATTGATTATCAATTTCTTCTGCCCTATTTTTACTCATAGAGAAAAAAACTACCAAGAGATATTCTTGATAAATCTCGTAAATTTTATTAAATTATTAGGTTGAATAGACGGTGAAAAGTTATTTTCGCGTTAAGTTTTTTGTTTAGTTATTGTTATATGAATAATTAAACATACTTTAAAGACTGGATAATTTGCTGCAATAATAAATCGAAAACAAATCCCTTTTTTGGCCTTCAAAAGTATAAATGATATAAAAGACTTTGCATACTCAAATCTCGATTTGCCGGAAAGCGAATTGCTTGCTATGGTTGCATTTGACAAATTCCGGATTCGTTATTTAAGTGAAGCGACTTCGGCAGAGGATTTTGATCGTAGATATATGGAATTAAGGATAATGGCAAACAATATGTCCTACGAGGAATTCCTTAAAGAGAAATACCTTCATAGATAATTTTATTATTCAGTGCTTACAAATACGTTTTTCGCCTCTGTGAAAAACCTCAAGGCCTCAAATCCGCCTTCGCGTCCAACACCTGAAGCTTTTGTTCCACCAAAAGGTGTTCGTAAATCTCGAACCAACCAAGAATTAATCCAAACAATCCCACAATTTAACTGGTCCGCAAGTCGATGTGCTCGATTTAAATCGTTAGTCCAAAGCGTTGCTGATAAACCATACTGAGTAGAATTTGCCATCATTAAAACCTCTTTCTCATCTTTAAATGGCGTGATCGTAACTACCGGACCAAATATCTCCTCTTGATTTGTTCTACAGTTATATGCCAGACCCTCTATCACTGTCGGACGCAAATAATACCCTTCATTATATTCACCTTCTAATATAACTCTTTCACCGCCTGTTAGGACGGTTCCTCCTTCTTCTTTAGCAAGTTCTATATAGGAAAGGATTTTTTCCATATGGGGTTTTGAAACAACAGCTCCCAGTTGAGCATCCGGATCAGAAGGAAAGGACACTTTCGATTTGGATACTTTCGCAGAAAGCTTCCTTAAATTTCTCGTATATACCCTGTTGAACAAAAATTCTTGAGCCACAAAGACAAATCTGTCCTTGATTCGCAAAAGAAGAACGCATGGTTGTTGAAAGCATTTTATCAAAGTCACAATCATCAAAAATGATATTTGGATTTTTGCCGCCAAGTTCAAGTGATAACTTTTTGAACATTGGTGCTGCAACACTTGCTATTAATTTTCCTGTATGAGTTCCTCCTGTAAACGAAATGGCTTTGATTTCAGGATGATGGCTAATCGCATCCCCAACTTTTGCACCTAAACCATGAACAATATTTAATACTCCCTTTGGCAATCCGACTTCCTGACATACTTCACTCAATAAAAAAGCAGTCATGGGGGTGATTTCTGATGGCTTCGCTACCACACAATTTCCTGCTGCAAGAGCTGGAGCAATCTTCCATGAAAACAAATACAAAGGCAAATTCCATGGTGAAATACACCCAACAACTCCAATAGGTTTACGCAGGGTATAATTCACCCCAAGTCCTTCCATGTAATGAGATTCAGAGGCAAAATGTAAAATTGCAGTGGCAAAAAATTTAAAATTTGATATTGCTCTAGGTATATCCACATGCGCAGCCAATTTTTCTGGTTTGCCATTATCAAGAGATTCCGCCTTTACAAACTCATCCATTCGTTCCTCTATTCTTTGGGAAATTTTAAGCATGTATTCAGACCTAGTTTCTTTTGGTAAACTGCTCCAATAAGGAAAAGCGTTGTGAGCTGCATTCACTGCTATTTCAATGTCTCTTTCATCAGAATCCGGAATGAAACTATAAGGCTTCCCTCTTGATGGATCGAAGTTTTCAAAATATTCTTCAGATACTGGGGAGATCAACTCTCCATTAATGTAATTCTGTAATTTTTTCATACTTTCAGTGTCGAATACATGTTTAATTGGTAAAATTAGCACTAAAATTTAAATCAAAAAATGCACTATGTGAAACAGTTGATATTTACCTTGATGTGCTTAATCAGTGTTCTTTCCTTTTCACAAAATGTATGGATCAATGGAGCAACAATAGATTACTATTCAAATAAAAAGGTTAAAAACGTCGAAATCACGGTATTTAATGGAGACTCCCTATTGATACAATCTCTATCAAAAGGAAAATTTAATTTAAAAGTTGGGGCAAAAGGGTTATTGAAAATTCATTTTCACAAAAATGGATATATTGACAAGTATTTTTTGCTTAACACATCGGACATTCCCAAATATTATTTGACTAAAAAATTCAAAATTAAAGCAGATGTTTCAATGGCAATTGTGGATAAATATATGGAATCCAATACCCTTGAAAATGCGGTCGGGTATATTTATTTTAATCCGAAGTATAAAGAATTCATTTGGGATGCCGAATATACAAAAAAAGCCCAAATTGCAATGGATTCAAGGATATTCCCTTTAGAGGAAGTTGTGAGTTTAGATTCAAGTTTAAATGGAAATCAGAAATCATTGTTTTACCAAAAAGGAATAAATTATTACACAAATCTTAGAACTCATCCTCGACTGTGGTTCAATGAATCAGATCTCAAAAGCCCTTCTTCTCGATTAAAAGGACAAGTCCAAACTGGCTATTTATACGGTGCTTTTACTTACTATCTAATAAACGGAAATATGGATAGTCTTAACCTCCTATCGCAAAAATTGTCCATAGAAACGAATTATAACAACTTAGTTGAGGCAATTAAAGACTGTAAACGACTGGATACCCTTATTTTAAATACAAAGTATGCTGCTATCGGTTATTGGTTAAATCTATGCAACTACACCGATACTTCTGAAATAAGGTCCTATGTGCAGATCGTATCTACAATTAACACAATATCCAAGTATTTCGTATCTATTGAAATGAATGATTCTGAACTATCTTTCTACACTGACTTCCAAAAAGTAATTAAAGCGGCCGAAAAACTTAGACAGAAATTAATGTATCTCCGACCATCAGAAATAAAGATTCGAAGTTCTTTTAATAAAGAATTACAAAATTTCGGAAAGCAACTTCGTGAATTCAGCAGAAATCTAGGAATTTCGCAGGACTACTAATATAGGGCCTCTTTTAATTGAGTTCTATAATCTTTGATTTCTTCTCTATTGTATTCATTGTCATTTTTTAACAACAAGCTCAATAAATATGAAAAGTTTTCCTTATCGGTCCCTGGTTCCAAATAATACTCATTCCCTTCTTCATCCTCTTCCTTAGCCACGGCAATGTCAAAACACTCGTTTTCTTCTATATATTCGTAACTTAAGCGAATCACCTTAGTTACCAAAGGATCTTCTTCTTTTAAAGCCCATTCTCTAAGTTTCTTTAAGTCCGGAATTAATTTATCATTTACTCCATTCTTTTCGATATCTTTTAAAAGCTTATCGATCAATTTGTTGGCTTCTTCGAATCTCATTTTGTTAAATAATTTTAGGCAAAAATATAATTAATAATCTAAAACTCATTCTTGAAAGACAAGAATCTAGGCACAAAAATAAAGAGTCCATTATTTTCCCCTCCCTGTAAAAATCCTTAATTTTAGGTGATGACCAAATAATTACAAATTATGAACATACCCAAAACAGACAAACTACGAGTTGTCGTCATTGGGGGTGGTTTTGCTGGGCTTCATCTGGCAAAGAAGTTAAACACCCATATTTATCAGATCGTCCTACTAGACCGAAACAATTATCATACTTTTCAGCCCTTAATGTATCAAGTTGCCTCAGCTGGTTTAGAGCCTGATTCCATAGCCTATCCACTTAGGAAAAAATTCAGAAATAAAAAATACATTCATTTTAGAATTGCCGACGTTTTTCAGGTAGACTACAATGATAAACTGATTAAAAGCTCATTAGGAAATCTTGAATTTGACATTTTGATTATTGCCACTGGGGCAAAAACGAATTTCTTTGGAATGGAAAATGTCGAAAAATATTCTCTTCCAATGAAAAGCTTAGTGGAATCATTGAATTTAAGATCTAGAATTCTAGAACAATTTGAAGACGCACTGATACAAGATCAAGTGACTGAAATTAACAAACGTCTTACCTTTGTAATTGCAGGTGGAGGGGCTACTGGAGTTGAACTTGCAGGTGCGTTATCCGAATTAAAAAACAAAATTCTACCTAAAGATTATCCTGATTTGGATATAAGAAATATGTCCATACATATCATTGAAGGTGCCGATAGAGTGCTTTCTTCCATGAGTATAAAATCCTCCAATAAAGCCGAAAAATTTTTAAAAAAATTAGGTGTTAATGTATGGACGTCCAAAAGGGTTCAGGATTATGACGGTGAGGTCGTTAAAACTGCGGATGGGATGGAAATTCCAACAAAAACGTTGATTTGGGCTGCAGGGGTAGAAGCCAATCCAATTGAGGGATTTTCACCAGAAGATTTTAACAGAAACCGATTTCTTGTCAATTCCAATTGTGAATTGCTTCATCACAAGGACATCTATGCTATTGGAGATGTTGCTTATTTTGAAGCTCCAAATAAACAACCTTTACCAATGTTAGCATCGGTTGCAATGCAACAAGGGATATATCTTTCCAAGTATTTGAATAGAAAAAAGAAATACAAAGGGTTTACCTATTTAGATAAAGGAACAATGGCTACAATTGGACGAAACAAGGCTGTTGTTGATTTAGGGAAATTCAAATTTCAAGGAACCTTGGCTTGGTTTGTATGGATGTTTGTGCATGTAATGTTGTTGGTAGGGTTCCGTAACAGACTCATAGTAATCGTAAACTGGTTTTGGAACTATATCTCCTACAACAATGGATCAAGATTGATTGTTAGGAAATCTACAGAATATCATTCAATGAGCGAGATGAGGAAAGATAAGAAATCAGATCATTCGTTGACCCGTTAAAATAATTATCCTTCAGATGATCAACAAGAAGGGTCTTGTATTCAGAAAAATCAAGTTTTGGGGTATATACATAGCCTCTACCTTTCTTTTTGTGGCCAACCAATTTCTTTTTTTCTAAAATTCGAACTTGGGTTGACACCGTATTGAAAGCTGGTTTTGGTTCTTCATAAAGATCCAACAATTGCTGAACTGTAGCCTCTTCAAGAGACCACAGTTTTAGCATAATTTTTTCTTCGATTGGGGTTAAACGGATCATTAGTATTCTTACAAATTGAGTTTTTTCTTAAGTTCGGGCATCAAAGCATCTTTATGGATGTAGATGTTGATTGTTTTATATTTCATGTATGCTTCAGAAGCGAAGAAATAACCATCATATTTTTGAGTTGCCTCATCATAATTATTTGATTCAGTTCCCCAGGAATTTTTAATTAAAAAGTACACTTTTCCATTCTGATCTTTAACAATGCCCGTAGCATGCATTCCATGATCATCGGTAGTTGTTTTATTATCGTAAGCATTTTGTCTGAGTTCTTGTGAAATAACTAGTTCATCCATAGGCTTGTCAAAGCAGGAAGCTTTTTTCTCTGCGCCCGCATCTGAGAAATTTTTATTGGATTTGCCTTGAGTTATAATTGTAGAAGGATCAGCTGGAACGATGGCCAATCCTTCGCGATAGTTAAATCCTTTTTCCGATACATCTGCTCCCCACGCAAAGGTAAAGCCTTGCTCAAGCGTATATTGCATTTGAGACCAAAGATCTTCGAGTGGTACATTATAAGAGGAACCCCATGCCCAATTATCAGGAATGGCCAACATACACTTCTGGTAAAACTTATGATTTGAAAATGAAGTAATAGATATGTAATCATCCATATTTAATCCTAAATTATCAGCAAAGCTCTGTGGAGTATATTTTTTACCTTGGTATTTGAATTCTTCGGGTACCTCACCCAGATAAGCATCCAATATTCCAGCAATTGCATCTTTCCAGGCAGTTGACAAATGCTGATCACCTTTTAAATTATCAGCAGTATGTAAAACGCCTTTCATAGCGCCTCTGAGTACTTCGGCCATTTCACTATGATTATGATAATCAAAACCATAATTCAAACCTTCATAAGCCTCTTTTGGAACGATCCCATGATTTCGAATCACCCACGCAATATCATGAAAAGCACCGCCCTCATCAAAATTTGCTTTTCCTTGCATCCGAATGTACTTTTCAGCTTTTCCAAGGTAGGCGTTTCGGACAACGAACATTTCAGATAGTACATGTTCACCTTTACCCAATCTTTCTAATTCCGTTTCAAAAAAAGATAGGGCTGAGAAGCTCCAGCATGTGCCGGTCCATCCCTGATTAAGTACAGGCGTGGCATCCATAATTTTAATCGGAGTAAATTTATATTCGCTTCCCTTTTTGTTTGTTAATGTTTCCTGAGAAAAATTAATAGCAGAGCAAAAAAGCCCAATGGTCAGAAGTAATTTTTTCATTTTAGTCTCATTTTTAAGCCCTTAAATTTAAAACTATTTTTATAGTTATTTCAAAATTAATTGAGGGAATTGTTTCCTCCTTTTATTTTCTTTACTTTAGGCACATCAATAGCAAAATGGAGGAAGACAAATTACTGGAAATTAATAATCTTACGGTTGAATTCATCACTGATGAAGGCATTCAAACGGCTGTAAATGATGTTTCCTTTACTTTGGGAAGAGGGAAAACTTTAGGCTTAGTAGGAGAATCCGGATCAGGCAAATCTGTGACCTGTTTAAGTATTATGCGTTTAATCCAAAGACCTCCGGGAAGAATTCCAAATGGAGAGATTATCTTTCAATATGATAGCAATACCAATATCGACCTATTAAAGACTTCCAAGAGAAAAATTAGAGATTTTAGAGGCAATTTGATTTCAATGATATTTCAGGAACCCATGACTTCATTGAATCCAGTACATAAATGTGGTGCTCAAATTGTAGAATCGATCAATATGCATTACAAAGTTTCCAAAAAAGCGGCCAAGCAGCGTGCGATTAAGCTTTTGGAAGAAGTTGAGATCAAAGAGCCGGAGAAAATATTCAATTCTTATCCTCATCAAATATCTGGAGGGCAAAAACAGCGTGTGATGATTGCTATGGCAATGTCTTGTAATCCAAAACTATTAATTGCAGATGAACCCACAACAGCATTGGATGTTACCGTTCAAAAATCAATTTTGCGATTGATGAAAAGGCTACAAGAAAAGCATGGAACTTCGATTATTTTCATTACACATGATTTAGGTGTTATTGCTGAAATAGCGGATGATGTTGCCGTAATGTATAAAGGTGAAATAGTTGAAAAAGGATCGGTAAAAGAAATCTTTATGAATCCGAAGCATCCTTATACCAAAGGACTGATTGCCTGCAGACCTCCTTTGGACAAACGTTTAAAACATTTGCCAACGGTTGAAGATTTCCTAAGTATGTCACAATCCAGTGAAAAGGATGTAAAAGAAATGATTCAGGCTAATATTGTGTCAAAGGAAGATCGGTTGCAAAACTTAGATGCGATATACAAAAAAGAACCTATTTTACAGGTTAAAAATCTTTCCAAAAATTACGTGATCTCGCGGAATTTCAGAGGGAAGGTGACCTCACAAAAGGAGGCAGTTAAAAACATAAGTTTTGATTTATACCCAGGAGAAACTCTTGGATTAGTTGGAGGTTCGGGATGTGGAAAAACAACACTAGGGAGAACTATTTTGAACTTAATCCCAGCAAGTGAAGGGGAAGTAATATTTAAAGGAAAGGATCTGCAAAAATTAGACTCCAAAGGCCAGAGAACTATCAGAAAATCAATTCAAATAATATTCCAGGATCCTTATTCATCTTTGAATCCAAGAATGACTATTGGGGATGCAATTATAGAGCCCATGACGGTGCATCACATTGGAAAAGACAAGAAAGAGCGAAAGCAACGGGCATTGGAATTATTGAAAAAAGTTGGTTTAGAGCCCAATCATTTCGAGCGTTATCCACATGAATTCTCTGGAGGACAAAGACAAAGAATTTGCATAGCCAGAACTCTAGCTGTTGAACCAGAATTCATTATTTGTGACGAAAGTGTTTCTGCTTTGGACGTTTCTGTGCAAGCGCAAGTGCTTAATCTACTTAATGAACTTAAAAAAGAATTTGGTTTTACCTATATTTTCATTTCTCATGATCTCTCCGTGGTGAAATTTATGTCGGACCGAATCATCGTAATGGACAAAGGAGAAATGATTGAATTAGGTGAGGCAGATGCGCTTTATGCAAACCCTCAAAGTCCTATTACGAAGGAACTTATTGAATCTGTTCCAAAGGCCTATCTGTGAACACATCAATAGGACGATAAAATATTCGTCTTTTCCCTTCGTAAATTAACCTGAAGTGTACAGTATGATTAATCCATTGATTGTCAAATTTTAATGATTGAATACCAGAATTCCACTCCATTACTTTGACTTCAGGTTTGATCGGTATTTTCTGATAATACCCCATATCTTCGCAGACAACTTCTAAGAAAATAACTGGATCTCCAAAAAATGCATCTTCTCCCCAAAATTCAAATTTCACGAATATTGTATCACCAGGAATATTAGTATAATTGTTCATCACACCTTCTGAATATTTACTTCTAGTATTCAATTCCAAAAAACCTATGTATTCCGACCCATATTTCAGGGAAGAATGATAGTCCGGGTGTTCCCAAAGTTCAAAGTAATCTGAACCTATTCCATCCTTTGTCCATAAATACCAATAGGCCTCCCATGTCATTGCATCGTAGTGGACCAAATTGGTTCTTCTCATGTCTGAAAAACTTAATGTAGTAGTAAATGAAATTTGGAATAGAGAAATTATGAAAATGAGTGTAATAGCTGGAATCAACTGTTTCCAAATGAAATCAATCGCAGTAGCCAGCAATATACTCAACAGTACATAGGATTCGATAGCTGCTCTTGAGCCATAGGAACCTCCATACCACCAGCACCACCAGGAATAAATTACGTAGTAAAACACGAATAAATTGATGAAAATGAATAAAGTTGGAATCTCTTTTTTTCTGATGAATAAGGCATATATAGACAGAAAAAAAGGCAAACTGTACAGAAAAAGTCCATTTCTTGCTGAAAAAAGACCATAAATTATATGTGGGGAAGTAAAAAAGAAACCTTCCTCTCCGTAGGAATATTGTATGTAATTTCCTGAATTGTATTTCCACAAACTAATTTGCAAAAAAGGGATTAGAATTGCGGATAGCAAAAGCATAATCCATTTGTACTTATATGTTTTGAAGACCTGAATAACCTTCTTAAACCCTATCTCCCTTTGAAATAGCATTAAAATAAAAAAACCACCAAATAAAATATTCGTTGGTCGAATTACAGTTGCAATTCCCAGCGAAATAGTGAGGATAAAGAGATTAAGGAATTTAAATTCTCTAAACCATTTTATGCAGTGATAAAAATACAAACCCAGCACAAACAAACCTGGTATATGAGACAACCCTGGTTCATAAATAGCAAAATAGTAGTAATTGGTTCCTAATCCTATTAGTAATACAGTAATCGCAGCGATCAAATCGGAAAAAAAAAGACCTATAACCTGAGCGATCATAATTAGTGCTAGAACGGCGTAAAAAACTGTACCATAAGAAATCCATTTATGATAAATAGGACTGTAACCATCTGCTTCCTGATCTGAGTTTAAAGCAAGTTGATGTGCGATCAGAAAAAAAGGAATATTCATAATTGATGTTCCAATGGGATATTTTTGGTACCTAGCTCCATTTTCCCCTTCCGTATAGCTCGCAAAATAGAAGTTGGGATATTTTGCATTGAGTTGATGAGTCCAATCATACTTTAAGTCAGAATAGATAAAAACCGAGGGTAAATAAACATAATATCCCAAAGCATCCGTTCTGATACTGGTTTGCTTATTCCACCTTGATTCCTCGTGAAGTTTCTGAAAATAAAAAAAACCGATGAGGAGAACCACCGATAGAGAAATTAATTTTTTTTGAACTAATTCCTCAAAGACCTTCATTATTTTCTACTAAAAATATTGTATTTGATAATGCAATAGATTGCGCGAAATCCATCTTTCCATCCTATTTTCTTTCCTTCCTCATAGGTTCTACCATAGTACGAAATTCCAACTTCATAAATTCTAACTTTCGGAACTCTTGAGAGTTTAGCTGTTAGCTCAGGCTCAAAACCGAATCTATTCTCTTTCAAATTTAACCCTTGAGCGATATCAGTTCTTACCATTTTGTAGCAAGTTTCCATATCTGTAAGGTTGAGGTTAGTAAACATATTACTCAAAAAAGTCAGAAACTTATTTCCAATTGAGTGCCAGAAAAACAATATTCTATGTGGATTTCCTCCCATAAATCTAGATCCATAAACCACATCTGCAAATCCACTTAAAATGGGTTTTAATAGCAGTTTATATTCCTGTGGATCGTATTCTAAATCAGCATCTTGTATGACTAAATACTCCCCTTTGGCTTCTTTAATCCCTCGGTGTAAAGCAGCCCCCTTTCCCATGTTCTTAGGTTGTTCATACAGTTGAATATTCATTTCAGGGTTGTTCTTGATATATTCCTGAACTTTTTCAATGGTATTGTCTTTTGAGCAATCATTCACAATGATCAATTCTTTTTCGATATTCCCTAGATCTACCTCTTTAATTTTATTCAAAATCAAATGAATAGTTGGTCCTTCATTATAAGCAGGTATAATGATAGATAATTTATTGATCTTTTGTTCCGTCATTTAAATCACTTTAATTTCATTTCAGGTATATCTCCTTCAATCACCAATCTTCCTTCAGTAGCATTTTTAATTTGTTCCACCGACACCCCTGGAGCTCTTTCAATTAGTTTAAACCCATCGACAGTAATTTCAAGAACGGCAAGATTGGTAACTACTTTCTTCACACACCCTACACCAGTGAGGGGCAAGGTACAATTTTTTAAGAGTTTAGATTCGCCTTTTTTATTTGTGTGCATCATTGCAACAATAATATTATCTGCTGAAGCCACCAAATCCATTGCACCTCCCATTCCCTTGACCATGCGCCCCGGGATTTTCCAATTTGCAATATCCCCTTTATCTGAAACTTCCATTGCACCAAGAACAGTTAGTTGGACATGTTGCCCTCTGATCATAGCAAATGAAGTAGCTGAATCAAAATAAACTGCTCCAGGTAACGCTGTAATGGTTTGCTTTCCGGCATTAATTAAATCAGCATCTTCTTCACCTTCAAAAGGGAACGGTCCCATACCTAAAATTCCATTTTCCGATTGAAATTCAACTTCAATTCCTTCAGGGATATAATTTGCTACTAAAGTTGGAATACCAATTCCTAAATTCACATACCACCCATCTCTCAGTTCTTGTGCAATTCTTTGTGCAATTCCGTTTTTATCTAGACTCATAATTCCTCAATTTTTTGGTCGAACTGTTCTTTGTTCAATTCGTTTTTCAAATTTCTCACCTTTAAATATTCTTTGAACGAAAATTCCAGGTGTATGGATAAAATTTGGATCCAATTTACCTGCGGGAACAAGCTCTTCAACCTCAGCGATTGTAATTCTTCCCGCCATCGCCATCATAGGATTAAAATTTCTTGCGGTAGCTTTAAAAACTAAATTTCCTTCCGTATCACCTTTCCAAGCCTTGACGATTGCAAAATCAGCAGTTAAAGCAGATTCAAGAATGTGTGGTTTCCCATTAAACACCCGAACTTCCTTCCCTTCAGCAACTTCAGTTCCATAACCAGCTGGTGTAAAAAAAGCAGGGATTCCAGCTCCTCCAGCTCGACATCTTTCAGCAAGTGAACCTTGTGGGATCAGATCGACTTCGAGTTCCCCTGACAGCATTTGTCTCTCAAATTCATCATTCTCACCCACGTAAGAGGAGATCATTTTTTTAATTTGTTTTTGCTGCAGTAAAAGTCCTAATCCAAAATCATCTACCCCCGCATTATTGGAAATACAAGTAAGATCTTTGACTCCCATTTTCACTAATTGTGCGATACTATTTTCTGGAATACCACATAATCCAAAGCCACCAAGCATGAGTGTCATTCCACTCTCAATTCCATTTAATGCTTCTTCAACATTAGCAACAACTTTATTCATAATTTTCTTATTTTCTTACCACAACCCAGGGTCATCATCTATTCCAGGGCCTTCAATTAAATTCGGATTCCCACCTTGAGTACTACAATTGAATATAGAGTTATCATATTCTTTGGGTGATTCAAAATCCTTTTGGGTGATTTTTAATTTCTTATCCTTATATACTTGCTGCATATAATACCCCCAAATCGGAAGAGCCATTCTTCCTCCTTGACCCCAAGTCATGTATTTAAAATGGCATCCGCGGTCATCTGCTCCAACCCAAACTCCGGTAACTAAATCTGGAGTTACTCCCATATACCATCCATCCGATGCATTCTGAGTTGTACCTGTTTTTCCTGCCATTACTCCTTTCAATCCACCCCAATCTCTTGCACTTCTTAAACTACCTGATGTTCCATACCATTTTCCGGGCAGATTTGGATTTCGAGTTCCGTAAACTACATTCTTAAGCATAGTGAGCATGGTCCATGCAAGATCTTCCGACATCGCCTCTGAGGGTTTAGTTTCCAAATCAATGATCACATTTCCATGCCTGTCTTCAACTCGCAAAATAGTTATTGGTTTATTGTACACCCCTTTATTGGCAAAAACACAATAAGCTGCAGTCATATTGTAAAGTGAGACATCCATAGGTCCTAAACACATAGCAGGAGCTACTTGCTCGTCGGGAACGACAATTCCCACATTCTTAAGTACTTTTTGCATTGCTCTCGGACCAGATTCCGCTCCCATCGCACCCATTACAGCAACAGTAATATTGTTCATAGATCCTGCTAAACCACAAGTCAATGGAGTAAGTTCGCCTGTAAGTTGTGCACCTGCATTTCCCGGGCACCAATCTTTTGTTGTGTACGGTGTAGGTTGGTATTCAATACATTGTGCAGTATTTGTAAACTCCGAACATGGTGTGACCACCCCCATATCAATAGCAGCAGCATAAACGAAAGGTTTAATTGTAGATCCCACTTGCCTTTTAGAATTGCGTACATGATCGTATGCAAAAACATCAAAATTTGGACCACCCACCCAAGCTTTGACAAATCCTGTTTTAGGATCCATGGACATCAATCCGGCTTGTAAAAACCCTTTGTAATATTGAATTGAATCCATAGGACTAGCCACTGTATCTATAAAGCCATTGTAAGAATAGAACTTCATTGGAACCTTAGTGTTAAAAATCTTTTCGATCTCTACTTTTGATTTACCAGATGCCACTAATTCTTTGTATAAATCCGAGTTTACTTTTGCTGAATTCAGAATATTATCAATTTGTTCTTCTGATAAATCATTCGAGAACGGAGGGTTTTTCCAAAACTTCTTGTTGTTCTTATCAAACTCATCTTGCAAAGTTTTGCTTAGATGCTTATAAACTGCCTTTTCCGCATATTCCTGCATGCGTGAATCGATTGTAGTGTAAATCTTTAAACCATCTTCATATATATCATAGGGTTGCCCGTTGGGCTTATGGAGGATGTATTCGCCATCGTCCGTTTTTTCCGCAAATCTGGCTTGTAGCTCTTTTCTTAGCTCTTCTCTGAAGTAAGGAGCTAGACCTTTTTTATGATCCACACGTTGAAAATCTATTCCCAAATCCATCTTGGAATACTTATCGAATTCTTCTTGGGTTAGATGCACAGAAATATATTGGTTATCCGAATTTTTCAACCATTGGCCAAGGACAACATTTCTTCTTTTCTTGGTGTCTTCGGGATTCTTAAGAGGGTTAAATAGTGCGGGATTTTTAAGCATTCCAACTAGCATTGCAGCTTGGTGAGGCTCCAAGGAGTCTGCAGTAGTATTGAAATATACTTTTGCTGCTGTTCCAATACCCACCGCATTATTCAGAAAGTCAAATTGGTTGAGATACATTTGAATAATCTCTTCTTTTGTATACATCCTTTCCAGATGCGTAGCAATCACCATTTCAGGAAATTTCTGCTCAAGCCTTTCCCACTTGGATTTCGCTACTTCTGCCCCTTTATTCTCTTCTGAGATAGTGAACAGAAGTTTTGCCAATTGCTGAGAAATAGTAGATGCTCCCCCTGCCTTTCCCAGAGTGTAGATTGAACGCAATACTGCTCGAGCATCTATACCGGAGTGTTCATGATACCTTTCATCCTCTGTAGCAATTAACGCACTCACAACATTAGGAGAGATTTCATTGAAGTTCAAACTTTTTCTGTTAATTCTCCAATAACGTCCCATCTCTTCCCCATCTGCCGTATAGATGATGGAAGCTTGCAGTTCAGGTGAATCTTCAATAATATTGACATCCTTTACTTTATCGTCTGTCCAATAAAGCATGAATATGATAAAGAACAGTGGAAATAATCCAAAAAACCACACACTAAAAATCGTTCCCCATCGAAACCATTTTGGTGCTTTATCTGAACTTTCTTGCGTTCCTTTTTCCTTTTTTTTGAAAAGTCCGCTAAAAAAAGATTTAACCTTTTGACCGAAGTTTTTAATTCCCATTAAGCCTTGAAATTGCTAGTGAACGAAAATACAGAGAAATTTAAAATTAGCAAGGAAAAAATATGGGATTAAGTTAGGAACTCTTATTATTTGCGTAGGTTGAAATATTTTCTGGAGCAGAAATAATGGGAATTATTCAAACGGGTTTTATAAATTCGTCGTTTGATGGTAAAACACATGTCCAAAAAAATATTAGGGATTTCATCTTTCTATCATGATTCGGCGGCTTCAATAGTTGTAGATGGAGTGGTGATCGCTGCAGCACAAGAAGAGAGATTTACAAGGAAAAAGCACACTGCAGAGTTTCCAAAACATGCTATACGATATTGTTTGGATGAGTCAGGTTTGAGCTTGGATGAATTAGATGCCATTGTTTTTTATGACAAACCTCTTCTGAAATTTGAAAGATTGTTGGAAACCTATTACTCCTTTGCTCCAAAGGGATTAATATCTTTTCTGAAAGCTATTCCAGTTTGGTTAAATGAGAAAATGTTTTTGCGAAGACTTATCCATCAAGGACTTGCGGAAGTTGAGCCTTATGATAAGAAAAAAATAAAATTTCTTTTCCCTGAGCACCATATGTCCCACGCTGCAAGTACCTTTTTTGTTTCTCCCTACGAAGAGGCGGCTATTTTAACTATCGATGGGGTTGGGGAGTGGACGACAGCGTCGATTGCCATTGGAAAAGGAAATAAAATCAAATTTTTAAAGGAACTTCATTTTCCACATTCTGTTGGACTACTTTACAGTGCATTCACATATTATTTGGGCTTTACAGTTAATTCTGGTGAATATAAAGTAATGGGATTAGCGCCTTATGGCAATCCTAATTCCGAAGAAACCAATCGTTTTGTCGACTTGATAAAAACTAATATGATCGATATTAAAGAAGATGGGTCTGTTTGGTTAAATCAAAAATATTTCAATTATGCCACGGGCTTAAGAATGGCAAAAGACTCAAAATGGGAAAAATTATTGGGCGTTAGTAGAAGGTTACCGGAATCCGAGTTGGAGCAAGTTCATTGCAATTTAGCTTTGGCAATTCAAATCATCACAGAAGAAATTGTGTTGAAAATGGCCGAAGAGGCTAAAAAGTTGACAGGAAGTAAAAACCTCTGCATGGCTGGTGGTGTGGCCTTAAACTGTGTAGCCAATGGCAAATTACTTCGCAAGAAAATTTTTGAAAATCTTTATGTGCAATCTGCTTCAGGGGATGCAGGCGGGGCATTGGGATGTGCATTAGCGGCCAACTACATTTATTTCGAAGGGAAGCGAGTTGTTTCGAATAAAATGGATGAAATGAACGGTTCCTATTTGGGTCCTTTTTATTCCGAAAAAGAGATAGACCAAACGAACAAAAAAGTTAAAGCGAATTATCAAAAAATCGAAGATTTCAATGTTCTTTCAGAAACTGTAGCCCAAATTATTTCAAACGGAAATGTAGTTGGATGGTTTCAAGATCGGATGGAATTTGGCCCTCGAGCATTAGGAAACAGAAGTATTTTAGGTGATGCTAGAAATCCTGAAATGCAGAAAAAAATCAATTTGAAAATTAAGTACCGGGAAGGTTTTAGACCTTTTGCTCCTTCTGTTTTAAAAGAAGAGGCTGCTAAATTTTTTGATCTAGAAGTTGATTCGCCTTATATGCTTTTGGTGGCACCAGTTAGAGAAGAAAGAAGAAAGAAATTACCTGCAAACTATTTTGAGATGGATTTTTGGGAACGATTGTATTGGGAGCGAAGTGATGTCCAAGCAATAACCCATTTAGATTTCTCTGCAAGGGTTCAAACAGTGCATCTTGAAACAAATCCAAAATACTGGCAACTTCTTCAGGATATCAAAAAACAAACCGGAGATGGAATAGTATTGAACACGAGTTTTAATGTAAGAGGAGAGCCGATTGTTTGCACACCTTATGACGCATATCGTTGCTTTATGAGTACAGAAATGGACTATTTGGTCATAGGCAATTATTTGTACAAAAAAGAAGATCAGCCAAATTGGGAAAATAGAGCTCGATGGCAGACAAAATTTGAATTGGATTGATGGACTTGGATCAACTAAAAATAAAATCAATAGCCTTCATTCGAAAAAGGTTTTATCCTCTTGTCTTTCTAACAATTGCCGTTATATTATGGTTCATTCAATACCTCGTTCAAATTCGATATGGGGATAAAATTCCGGCTTCTGTTACTTGGATGCGTTTAATTTCCTACTTCTTACTTTTTCTTTCGCCCTACGTATTTCTTCTCAAGGAAAAAAGATATCTGTTTGCAAATTTGATTGTAATTGGGCCCATATTCATTTTAATTGAGGCTACTTGTTTTTATTTATTGGATTCTCCAGAAAAGATCAAAAAAGAATTTGCATTGCCCTCTTATCCAGAAGGTCATCCTGCGCTTGATCTTGGAAATGTTGCAGATCCAGACACTGTAATATATGAGAAAAAAATGCAAGGAGATGTAGTATGTTTTGATGTTTCCTACAGTTTTGATAGCCTGAGAAGAAGGAAAACCCCAAAATTCGATTCAACACGTTCTAAGTATGCACTCTTTTTCGGGTGTTCAATCGCATTTGGATATGGGCTAAACGACAACGAGACCTTGCCTTTCCATTTTCAAGAAAAATCACAAATGAATGCCTACAACTATGCTTATAATGGATGGGGGACCAATCAAATGTTAGCTTGGTTGCAGCGTGAAAATCTATCGAAACAAGTGAAGGAGAAGGACGGTGCGGCTTTTTATATTTTCTTTTGGGATCATATTCCAAGGGCTTTAGGAACGATGGATCGATATACCCAATGGGTAGCTTATGCTCCTTATTTTTATATGGATGGCAATCAAATTAAGAGAGATCGTACTTTTAAAGATGGGAGGTACTGGACTTCTAAATTTTATGAGCTCTTTTACCAAACCAGTATTGCTGAATATTTTAAAATCAATTTCCCTAATAAATTAAGGGAAGATCATTACAATCTCATCTCGGAAATGATCCTTGAATCAAAGAAAACCTATGAAAAACAATTTGGAAACTCGAATTTTTATGTTGTCATTTACCCTACTTTCAAGGATTATGAAGAAGAACAGATGAAATTGTTTATTGAATTTTTGAAAGAGAAAGGAATTAATATAATTGATCTTAGTAATTTTATCGAATACGGTGCACAATACCACTTAATTGGGGATTCTCATCCAAGAGGATCCACAAATGAAATGATTGCTGAGGAGATTTTAAAACAAATGAATTAATAAATCCGATTAAATGAACTTTTTAAAGGAAATGTGGGCTTTCTTGAAAGAGAGAAAGAAAATATGGTTAGCGCCAGTGATTTTGATTTTGATCATATTAGGTGTGCTAATTGTAATTGGAGGTTCTTCAGCAGTAGCTCCATTTATCTATTCATTATTTTAATATGAGCGCACCCAAATCATCCCATCCAATAAAAACCATTTTAACCATTAGTATTGGTTTCACAGTAGTGTTTCTAATCACCAAAATGAAATGGACTCTTGGGGTTTCAGTTGGGGTTGGAATCCTTGGTTTACTATCTGAATATCTAGCAATTCAGATTGATAGATTATGGATGTTTCTCACAAAAATTTTGAGCTACATTGTGCCTAATATATTACTCAGCTTGATTTATTTTTTATTTCTGACACCCATTGCCTGGATCTCTAAAATTTTTGGTAAAAAAGATCCCTTGAAACTTAAAAATCCAGGAAATTCCGTATATGTTACGGTTAATAAAGAATTTGAGCCGAAATCATTTGAAAACACATTTTAAAAAAAAAGCCACTCGAATAGAGTAGCTTTTCTATGTAATTAAATAGAACTATTCCTTTACAATCTTATGGATTCTTCTAATATCGTCATTGAAAACTTTGACCATATAGAAACCTTGTGCTTGACTACTCAAATTAATTAGATGCTTGTATGCAGATCCTACATTTATCTTCCCTGAATGATAGACAATTTGTCCCAAGGAATTTAACACCTGGATCTCAACATCTGAATTAAACCCATCGATTAATAACTGGAAATTATTCTGATCCAAAGGAGTTACACTTAAATTAAACTGCTCATCATTTTCTTCTATTCCTGCACTTCCAGCATCAATAATATTCACAGTATAATCTTCTGTCTCTCCATATTGAACAGCTATACACGGGTCATCAATTGACGCTTGCCAATTAGTTCGTGCTCTTAGCATATGCTGCCCTAAATTGGCACCTACCGGAATCGCCATTGAAGTTGTTGAAGTAGCGGTTCCAAAATTATGATTGGCCACAACCCTTTCAGACGCCTCAAAAACGAAATTGTCATTAAAATCGATCCAAACTGATGCTTGTTGCTGCGACCAATTAGATTGCACAGTTAGTGTATGCGATTGCCCACGTTGAAGATCTGTAGATAAATTAGTGAAATCATTATATCCATCAGAAGAGCAGTTCGTACTATTGTTGATTGTACCTAGCTGAAACAATCGAAAACCGTCTCCAAATTGACAATTACTTGTAGGTTGACAAAAAGTTTTCTCGATTGTAGATTGCACCGTATCATTACTATGTTGTTGGTCAGAACCAAGTGATGTGTATGCGGTTACCTGATATGTTCCAACATTTGAAAAATCAAAAGTTGCAGAAAAATCGTAGGAATAAGTCCCCCCGGAAGCAACTGTTGCCGTAACAGTTTCAACCACTGGAGTGCCTCCGTCTACTACATAGGCCACATCAAAATTACTTTGTGGGGAAGTGCCAAAGTTTTCAATCATAACTGTAATCGTCTCGATTCCCAACGACCCACTTGAAGCGGGGGCAGTAATCGCTTTGACTCCAAGATCATTATCAAACAAATGAGTAACATTCACCACATTTGTGTCATTGTTGTGATCCTCATCGGTAAGTAATCCTGTATAGGTCATAATCGAATAGGTACCTTGAACTGAAAGATCAGCGGTAGTGGAAAAAACATAATTATTACTTGTCCCAGCAGATAAAGTTCCTGTGTAAGTCTCTGTAACAGGTGTTCCACCATTAATTACAAAAGTTACCGGAAAATTCGATTGATCCTGAAGACCATAATTGGTTACCGTTATTTCAATATTCTCTGCAGCCGATAGTGTCCCATCTGTCGGGCCTACCAAAGCCGAAACGCCTATATCATTGTTATAATCAGAGGCTAGTTTGAAAGAAAAAATACCTGTTTTCCAACCAGATGAAATGTATTCTCCAACATACCAAAAAGTTTTGTGATCGGTTGGATCCAATGACATGTGAGCGTAATCTCCAAATCTATTTGTATTGGATTGAACAGATGTTCCTGTAAAAACGTTTGTTTCAGTTACCGTCATTTGCCCAGCTGGATCTGAGGACAATCTTCCTGTATATCGCAATGAAGGATAAACAGTGGAACCAGAAACTGAATAGGCTAATCCAATGTTTCCTTGTTCATCCATACAAATCGAACCATTCCATCTATTTTCATTATCTGGTGAATAGGTGCCTTCTTGATGAAGTGTCCAATTCCCCCCTGATTCTCTAAATTCATACCATCTTATTCCTGCATGATTTGAACCATTTACATCAACCGTATGAGTTAATACAACCGAACTATAGCCAGAAAACTTCATATAATGAGCAGGATACATAAACGCACCAGGAATTCCATCGAGTTTTGCATTTGTTCCAGGTTGAGAAATATCATCCCAATTTGCTGTAAAGTCTGAATCAAAAGGAGAAACAGGAATTTGAACTGGAGCGGAAATGGTTGAGTTTGCCGTATTAGTCCAATCTACTGCAACTTCCCAAACTTTAACATGATCCGTTGCCACTCCTGTCCATCCATCATCTTGAAAATAAAATAAGTAACATGGCGTACCTAGAGGAGGTAATGTTTTTACAGCATGAGTTGGAAGAGCACTGAAAAACCCTGCATCAAAAATCTGAGGAATGGTGAATCCGACAATTTGTGCACCGGGATCTCCCACAATCATTTTATCTCTTTCCAAAGCATAACATTGATCCCCTGATTTATTCGAAGTTATGTAATACCCATCGGTCCATATAGAGTATTTTGGATAATCTGGAAAAGAAGAACCCAATGGGAATTGATATAAATAATACGAACCTGTGGGATCAGAAGTTTGAGAAACCCCAACTAATAAAGCATTGTTAGAAGTTCTGAATTGGGAAATAAACCATCGATCAACATATTCATCGTACATTACTATGGGATCCCCATCATTTACATTGGAACCGATTAGAGAAGTCCACAAAGAACCCAAACTACTTGGCCCTAAAATCGTGTTACCTGTTCGGTCAAAAATTTCAAACTTTACATTTACCATTTCAAAATAGTGGTTCGGACCTACAGCTCCTGTTGGATCAGGTGGCGTAGCTTGACCGTCACTTATGTTTAATCCATCCCACTGAATTAAAGGTGCACGCATCGAATGGGTGTTGTAATTCTTTTGTAAAGCGGGATCCATTCCAAGAGGAAGAGCATTTGGGTTGGTTGACTTAATGCGTCTTCTTTTGTTAGGAACAATGTATATTTTCTGCTCTTCTGGCTTAGATGTTTCCACAAATTCAATTTCAGTTAAAGCCGGACTAACAGCAAATTCTGTTGCAGTTGCTGAATAAATTTCATTTGTTCCTTGTTGGGCAAATAGGGAGGTTGCTAGGCCAGTAAAAGCCAAAATCAACGTAGTTTTTCTCATAAATTCACAGTTTCCCCAAAAAAAATGAAAAAATCGTATTTAAACAAGTCAAACTATGAATACAATTGAAAACTTAGCTAGAAATATTCAATAGAAACAGATAAATTGCGTAAGATCGAATTCATCTATTTTTCCTCATAATCAATAAGTTGGTTAAAATCCCCCCTGATTGCGTCTTCCATTTTCCAAATTAGGCTTTTTAAAATGTAGGGATCATCTTTAGACTCTTTTGAATGAATGGCCTCCTTTACAATTTGAACCAATTTGTCTCCTTCTTCGCTTTTCTTCTCCTCAGGAATTGACTCATATACCTTGATAAGTGCTTCCAATCGACTCGAGTAGAATTCGTACTTCCCTTTATCCTTCTCCAATTCCATTTTAACAAACATTTCGTTGAGCCCATTCATCAAAGAAACATAAGCATTCGTTTTAGTATCCATCATTTCTAGTTGTGCATGTCCTCGAACCTTGTTATTTACATCCGTTGATAATTCAAAATTGAGATCTTTGAAGGTGTTCTTTAGGAAACTGAATCCTACAAAATCATAATAATTTGTTGTTTCCTGGGCCAAATAATCAAAAAGGTGATGAATATGTAACTCGGAATATACACTTTTTATAGCCATTGTTTCCTTGCTATTGTAATAGGTATTTAGTTTTAAATTGTTGAGCATTTTGAAATCATTTGATATGATCATTCTATCTTCCTTGATCCAAATTCCAACACCGCTTGGGAACTCCCTTCCTGCAGGGAGAATAAAATACCCGTTTTCCTCTTTTACTAAATTTTCCCTGATAAGAATACTTAAGATCTTCTCGAAAAATCGCATATTATCTATTCCCAATACCATGGTAAATTCAGGAAATTCAACTGTACGAGTTCGCGTATACTCTTCCATTTCGAAGTTGTCATTGTATCGGTTCGACTTATACTCAAATTCAACTTTCTCAATTTTATTGAGGGCAAATAGAAAATCACCTGATACCAAATTGGTTATCGCTTCTTCATCCAGTAAAATGCTCACAAGATCCATGATGTCTTGCATTGTTTCTTTAGATAAATAAGTCCCTCCCAAGGATTCTGTAAAAACTCTTTTCACCCAATGATAATAGACACCAGAATTAATCGACATGGCCTGAACAAATAGCCGATCTTCAGGTATATATTTGAAAAAATCCTGATTTAGTTTTCGATCTTGAAACATTTTCTGAATTTCGTTCCCCATTTCATCAGAAAATTCGATTCGCATTTCCATTTCTGCTTTTCCCTTGAGCATTGAAAAATCGAATCCTGCTTGTGCATCTAAAATGGAAAAGAGTCTAGAAAGCTGCAAAACTTCCCGATCATAAATGAAATTGGACATTTGAGAAAAAAACTGATTGAACCATACGTTTATCTCGTGGGTTTCATCAAAAATTTGAAAACAATTTGTAGAGTCAAATGACCTCCCTTTGTTCGTTAAAAGTTCAACCATTCTTTCGCGCGCGAGGAACCCTTGAATGGCATCTTCTTGTTGATATTCATATTCATATTTTCGAAGCTCTTCATAGTAGATTTCCATGAAATAATCCATCTTTTCATCACTGAATTCTTTCTGCATTTCAGCCCAAGTCAGCACTGCATAATCATTACCAATAAAAAGAAACTGATTTCTACCTAAATTAACCAATGTAAAGTTGGTGTTTTTATAGTTTCTGAATGACTCTAAATCTCTTCGGTTTTTAGCTATTAATTCATAGAATTGTTTGCTATTTGCTATTTCAAAATGGAACGAAAAATAGCTACAAGTATCTGCAAAATCAACACTTAAGAAAGCTGGTTTTTTGAAATTGATTCCAGTGGTTTCCATAGAACTCGTTTGCATTTCCTTTGCTGCGTCCTTCCACATATCCAACTTAAATAGTTTGGATGTTGGGTAGAGCTGATTCAAATTATCTAATCCCAATTGAATCACCAATTCGGAATTGGCCGGAATTTGGTGCATTAAATTCTGAGCATTCAATGTCAATCCAGCAATTAGACTTACAAGAGCCAATGTTAATTTTTTCATTTCATTTGATTTTTGCCTCACAATTGATGATTGAAGGTTGCTTCATAAGATCAGCCGCTGAGCATTTTGTTAATATGGCTTTTTTATTTTTCGAAATTACTGTTCTATGGTTTGAAGCCTCCACTACTTCACTCGCAAACCTTGCAACTATCATAATCTTGCCTTCGGTAAATTGATTTTCATTTAAAAAAGCGTTCTTCAAAAAGATATTCGATTTTGCTTCCCGTTCAGTTCTAACATAAGTTTTCCCGTCATATTTATACGCTTCGATAAGTGGCACCCTATCCTTCCTTTTAAAATTGTAAACTTCTGTGTAAACCTTATTTAGCGCATCAACATTGCGAAAACTACCATTAATTTTGAAGAGAAAATAATCAAAATCCCCATGACACTTGACGCCAGATATCCCTTCTATTTTGTTTAATTTGGATTGTAACTCAATAAGATCACGACGAATATCATCAATAGAAGGAACCTTATATTTTCCAATGGAATCCAATCTCATAATATTGTCCAGAGTGAACTTGTATTTTCCCAAATTGATCTGATACGAAAATGTTCCTGAACCATCTTCGTTGAAGTTGACTTCTTCGATTAGGTCGAAGCAAGAATGCAAGCTAAAAGCTAATATAAACCAGAGGAAAAATTTAATCACAAGCCAAAAAATTTGCGTTTTAAGACACTTGGTCGTTTCATTTCGAAAAGTTCGTTTATTGCGTTTTTCTTCAATCTTCTCATCAAACTATATGCCCCATTTTTCAACTTGTAGTCCAATTCTTTTTGATAGAGAGGAATGATTGCTAAAAAAGTAACCTCTTCTTCTTGATTTTTGATATTTGCAAACTCTTCCTTGAAAACCAAAGGTTCGATTAGCATAAAATGATCCATCTCGGTATAAATCGAAATTGTGGCGTCCTTGGAAACATTGGGAAAAGTATGCCCCGCCCCAATCCAGGAATCTTTCTCTAAGATTAACCTTGCAATTTTTTCCAACACCAGTTTCACATTCATTCCCTTAAATTCCCAATTTTTATGGTCGAAGTCCGAAGAAAATAAAAACATGAGTTCCACACGGGCTTTCTCTTCCAATCCCACAGGAACTTTCATTTTTATGTTAGATAAACCCTCTGTACATACCAAGGTAGAGTTTCCCCATTCCAAACCTTCAAATGCATGCACCATAATGTGTTTTTCGGGGATCAAAACAGATTCCCACTCCGATTGGAAAGAAATAGTTGACCTAATTGTATCTGAAACCTGATTCATTTGCCACAAAAGTAAGGATTCCATTGATTGAAAAAAGATAATTCTTTAGCTTCGCGCCAAAATACAAGGCCTTTGAGTAAAAAAAGTGTGATTATACTAGGATCTACAGGATCAGTTGGAAAGCAAGCCATGGAGGTGATCCAATCACATGTTGATGAATTTGAGGTCTATGCTTTGTCTAGTTTTCAAAATGCTGAATTACTGATTGAGCAAGCTAAAATATTCAAGCCGAACACTGTTATAATTGGGGCAGAGCAGCATTACGAGCAGGTAAAGAATGCTCTTTGGGAGGATGATATCAAAGTATATTGCGGAAAAGAAGCACTGAATCAAATTGTAGCCGCCCAAGAAGTTGAAATTGTATTGAATGCAATCTTAGGTTTTGCGGGTCTGGAACCTACTCTTGCTTCAATCGATGCAAATAAAAGAATCGCTTTGGCCAACAAAGAGAGTTTAGTGGTAGCCGGCCCTCTTATTCAGGAAAAACTAAAAAATTCCAGAGCTACCATCATTCCAATCGATTCGGAACACTCGGCGATTTTCCAGTGTCTGACTGGAGAAATGGATAATCCTGTAGAAAAAATCTTACTTACCGCCAGTGGAGGCCCTTTCAAAGGTTTAGCTCCAAAAGATCTTGAATTCGTAAAACCAGAAGATGCCACTACGCATCCTAATTGGAATATGGGATCTAAAATTTCCGTTGACTCCGCAACGCTAATAAACAAAGGATTTGAAATGATTGAAGCCCAATGGTTATTTGGAGTTTCGGCAGAAAAAATTGAAGTAATCATCCATCCTGAATCCATCATCCACAGTATGGTTCAATTTGTCGATGGTACCATCAAATCTCAAATGAGTCACCCAGACATGAGAGGCCCAATTCAATATGCTTTACTCTTTCCGGAAAGAAAAGAATCTGAGATGAACCGTTTGGATTTCGGAATATTGGGGAGGCTTACCTTCGAAAAAGTGAATCCTGATCTATACCCCAATTTAGCTTTGGCGATGGCGGTTTTAAAATCTGGAGGCACCCATCCCTGTATTTTGAATGCATCAAACGAGGTAGCAGTGAAGGCCTTTTTGGATCATCGCATTCAATTTAATGAAATCTTTCAGGTAAATAAACGTGTCATTGAAACAAGTTCAACTCAAAAGATCAACGATCTAAAGGATTTGATTCAATCTGATGCGAATGCCCGAAAAAAAGCCGAGGAAATTATTGAAGCTTTGCAAACTGATCTGCTGTAGTTCTCAAAATCAGGCGGTAACCCATTCTTTGATTTTTCTCCAGCACTTTCCCAATTCCTTTTTCAAAATAGGTTTCCATGTACCCAGACATCAAACTTTCCTTCTGGTTTTTCACATCCACATTTGTTAGTCTGATAGAATCCAAATAAACCATACATTCAGCTTTAGTCCCATTTGCATCGATCGTTTCCAAACCTTTAAATTTTCTGTTGATTTCGATTACCTGAATCAAAGAATCATTCAACGGGAAATCGTAAGTCGTATTGGCAACCAATCCCCTTTCATTAGGAAATGCCCGCCCATTTTTGATCTTGCATTCATAACTTACTTTTCCAACCATCATATTGGCTTTCATTAATTCGATGTTGCCGGTAATAATCCAATAAGATAACATTGATCTCGGTTCCATTTTACTATTGAATCGAGAAATAAAAAAATGATCCACACCATCTATTTCTCTGTAGATTACGCGCTCAATATATTGATCATCAGGATTTTTGATGTTTTGATAAACATAAATATATGCCGTCGTGTCTTTCGGATAAAAATAGTCTGAAATCGGAGGTATTTCTTCCTGCTTCCCCTTACTTTCAAAGTCTTCACCTGACTTGTTCGAATCTTGCGAGCAACCTGAAATAACGAAAAGAAAAATTGAATAAACGAACAGCTTTGACATGTTTTTTATTTTTCGGATCAAAAATAACTCTTTAGTCCAAATGATAACGAATAATTAACGTAAGAATAGGGAATATCAATATATTTGTGCTTTTAGTAACGAATTAGCATACAAAATATGAGTTTAGTAACAGTTGGTAGTGTGGCATTTGACGCTATCGAAACACCGTTTGGAAAAACAGACAAGATTGTAGGAGGAGCAGGAACCTATATAGCCTACTCGGCATCTTACTTTACGAAGAATCAGAAAATCATTTCTGTTGTTGGGGAGGACTTTCCAAAAACAACCATGTCGGATTTAGCAGACAGAGGTGTTGATCTTGAAGGATTGCAAGTGAAACAAGGAGAAAAATCATTCTTTTGGTCTGGAAAATACCACAACGATCTAAACTCAAGAGATACTTTGGTAACCGAATTAAATGTACTGGAAACCTTTGATCCCATTGTTCCAGCCTCGTACCAGGACTGTGAATTTTTAATGTTGGGGAATTTAACTCCATCAGTTCAGAGAACAGTTATTGAGCGTTTAAAAAACAGACCCAAATTGATTGCCATGGACACCATGAATTTCTGGATGGACATTGCTCTGAATGACTTAAAAGAAACTTTGAGATTGGTTGACGTTTTAATTATCAATGATGAGGAAGCGAGACAGCTTTCAGGAGAATACTCTTTGGTAAAAGCAGCAAAAGTGATCATGGATATGGGTCCAAAATATTTGATCATTAAAAAAGGAGAACATGGAGCCTTATTGTTTGGGGAACATCAGATTTTCCATATTGCTGCCTTGCCTTTGGAAGAAGTTTTTGATCCAACTGGAGCTGGAGATACTTTTGCTGGAGGATTCATGGGATATTTAGCTCAGTCAGGAGAAGTCAACTTTAAAGAAATGAAGAAAGCGGTAGTTGCTGGATCGGCAATGGCTTCTTTTTGCGTAGAAAAATTTGGGACAGAAAGATTAGAAAATCTGACTCAACAAGATATAACTGCGAGAATGAATCAGTTCAAAGAATTAACTTATTTTGATATCTGATTTTTCCTCGGAAACCTAAGAACGATGGACAAAAATGCAATTTTAAGCCGACTTGAAGAATTAAAGGATTTGGATTTTACAATGGAGCTGAATCAGGAGTTTTCAGACCTGACTCAGAAATTCTATGATATTGTAAATGACGAAGACAAATCATCTGAAGAATCAGAAGAGGAGGAAGAAAAATCGGAAGAACAAATTGCAGCTGAAACTCAGGAAGACTCCTCCAAAAAAGAGGAACTAGAGAAATTCAAGCAACTAGCGGAAGCTTTTAAGACCAAAAGAGCAGAGTTTTTCAAGGCAAGAGATGAAGAAGAAGCTAAAAATTTGGCCATCAAGAAAGACCTGATCAAAGAATTGAGAGATCTGGTTCAAAATGAAGAGAATATTGGGAAGGCTTTCTCCAGAATCAAAGAAGTAAGAGACAAATGGAGTGAGATAGGAAGTGTCTCCAAAAAAGTACATCACGATATTCAGCAAGAATATAGCCAGCTAGTCGAGGATTTTTACTACAACATCAATATTTACAAAGCACTTCAGGAAAACGATCTTAAGAGAAACTTGCAACGTAAAGAGGAAGTGATTGAATCAATGAAAAACCTCTTGAATGAAACGAGCGTGAAAGTGATTGAAGGCGAACTCCGTTTCTTGCAAAATGAGTGGGAAAATATTGGTCCTACCAGACAAGAAGACTGGGAGTCAATCAAAAGCGAATATTGGAATACAGTAAAAGAACTTTACAATAAGATCAAGGATTTTTATGAAAGCAGAAGAGAAGAGTCTGCGCAAAACCTTGAGAAAAAGGCAGAACTGATCGGAAGGTTAAAAGAAGTTTTAAGTAGAGACCCAGAAACCCACAAACATTGGGAGAAGCAAACTCAGAAAGTGATGGACATTCAAAAAGAATGGAAGAGCATTGGGTTTGGACCTAGAGAAGAAAACGAAAAGCTTTGGAAGGAATTTAGAGAAATCTGCGATGGATTTTTTGACAAGAAAAGAGCCTATTACAAGGATCGAAATCAAGATTTTGTAAAGGTGAAGGAAGCCAAGGAAGCCATTATTCAAAAGGTTCATGAACTTAAAACCTCACAGGAATGGAAGAAAGCTTCCGAGCAAATTAAAAAACTCCAAAATCAATGGAAAAGTTTAGGAAATGCTGGACCAAGATGGGAGCAAAAGCTTTGGAAGATTTTTAGAAGTCACTGTGATGATTTCTTTGATGCACGTCAAAAACATTTTGAAAAACAAGACGAACAGAATATTGAAAACCTGAAGAAAAAGGAAGCTTTAATAGAGAAAATCAAAGCATTCAAGCCTTCTGGGGAACCGAAAGAAATTATTGGCCAGCTCAAAGAATTATCAGCTGAATTCAATGCATTGGGAAATGTGCCATTCAAAGAAAAAGACAGAATATACAAAGCTTACAAAGAAGCGATAGACGCCCAATACGATGCCTTGGATATGGACAAACAAGAGAAAGAAGATCTTTTGTTGAAATCCAAAATCGAGACCATCATGAACAGCCAAAATGCTGAAGATCTTTTGTTCAAGGAAAGAGATCGAATCAGAAAACAGATCACGAAATTCAATGATGAAATTATTCAGTTGGAAAACAATTTGGGCTTCTTCGGAAAAGGAAGTGAAAAGAATCCCATGGTCATTGAAGTAAAAAAGAAGATCGAAAAGGCTAAAAATGAAGTGGAAAAATTAAAGGCCACTTTGAAACAAATTCCAAGACCTTAAATGAACAAATTCGTTAATTTTTTATCAGTAATCGTACTGATTCCTGCAGCTTTTTTAGCCTTTGCAATCAAACATGAACTGGAATTTTGGCCAGAAAAAAATGCCGCTCACATTCCGTTTCAAACTCAAATTTATACCGGTGTATTTGCTTTCATTCTATTGATCAACTTATTCCGAATCTATCAAAAATGGTCCGTGATAAGAGCCTTTTGGAAGATAGATTCCTTCATCATTAAAGTTCCTGTAGAAAAAAGCTGGTACACCAGTAAAAGTGTTTCCAACTGGTTGGAAGCCTTATTTGCAATTGCATTCGGATACTTTTTCGCACAAAATGCGGAGTTGACCAGAAATTTAGGTTTGGCTCTTCTTCTTTTTGGATTGGAGAACATCTTTTACATCCTCTGGGTAAGATCTAAAAATCTATATGCTGTTGCCGTAAATAAAAAAGCCTTGATTTTACTAGATCGCCAGTTAAGTGGGTATTATTTTCACGGTTTACGCAAAATGGAAAAGGACTTTGACCAGATCTATTTTGAATACATGACCGACCTCCAATTGAAATTTCCATTAAAAAGTCTTTCCAAAGAAAACCAGAAATTGGTAATTGAGAAAGTTCTGGAAAACATTAACCATGATAAGGTTTATGTGGATCAGGATTTGGTTTAGTTCATTGATAAGTTAATTAACGAAATTTAGTTTCTTGACTTGTCAAAAAGTAAACACCATTAGTCCTTTTTTGCTACTTTGAATTAAAATTTACTTTTTCTTTTTCCCATCCATTCACAATATAACTCGTTGTTTTATTTGGAGTTACCTCTACCTTTGAACTAACTACAATCCTCCATTATTTGTGACTACCTCATCATCATAATTTTTAGAAGTTTCAGGTCAAATTCCTTATATTCGTTACGCGATAAAAACAAAATCATGAAGAAAAAGTTCATTACACTATCATTAGCAGGTCTTTTCTTGGCATCATGCGGAGAAGGAGAAGAAAAAACCGATGAAAAAAATACAAAAGAAAATAAAGAAACAAGCACATCTAACCAAGACAATTGGTATAAGTTAGACCGATTTGCTGACATACAAGTTTTAAGATACAAGATCAATGGGTTTGATAAGTTGAGCCTTAATCAGAAGAAACTGGTTTATTATTTGGTTCAGGCAGGTATGTCGGGAAGAGACATTATCTGGGATCAGAATTACAGACATAATTTAGAGATCAGAAAAGCGATTGAAGCCATTTATCAGAGTGATAAAGTAAAAAAAGAAGGAGACGACTGGGCAAAATTTGACACCTATGCAAAAAGAGTTTTCTTTTCCAATGGAATTCACCATCATTACTCAACGGTAAAGTTCAAACCTGAATTTGATAAAGCTTATTTGGAAGGACTTTTAGCTGAATCAGGTGCGCAATTATCCGCAGAAGCATTGGAAGTTATTTTCAATGATCAGGATATGAAGCGTGTAAACAAAGCCTCTGGAGTAGATTTAATTGCGGCATCAGCCAATAACTTTTATGCTCCGGGAGTCACACAGCAAATGGTGGAAGAATACTACAATCGAATCGTTGATAAAAAGGATCCAAGACCCATTTCTTACGGATTAAACTCTACCATGAAAATTGATGATGGCGGAAATGTTTACGAAGACGTTTGGAAGTCGGGCGGATTATATGGTGAAGCCATTGACAAAATTATTTTCTGGTTGGAAAAAGCTGTTACGGTTGCTGAAAATGACCAACAAGCAGAAGCTTTAAAACTGTTGATTGAATACTACAAAACAGGAGATTTAAAAGTATGGGATCAATACAATATTGCTTGGGCTGGAGCCACAGAAGGAGATATTGATTACATCAACTCTTTTATTGAGGTGTATGGCGATGCAAAAGGAATGAGAGGTGCTTATGAAACTGTAGTTCAAATTAAAGATTTTGAAGCATCAGAAAGAATGAAGGTGCTTCAGGACAATGTGCAGTGGTTTGAAGACAATTCTTCGATCATGGATGAGCACAAGAAGGAAAAAGTAACAGGAGTAACTTACAAAGTGGTTACGGTTGCCGGTGAAGCTGGAGATGCGAGTCCTTCTACCCCTATTGGAGTGAATTTGCCAAATGCGAACTGGATCAGAACAGAGCACGGTTCAAAATCAGTATCACTTGGAAACATCGTAGAAGCCTATAACGAAGCTTCTGGAGAGGGAATGCTGACAGAATTTGCTCATGATGAGGAAGAAATTGAAAGAGCTAAGAAATATGGGAAAATTGGCTCTAAACTGCATACTGCTTTGCATGAAGTGGTAGGACATGCATCTGGAAAATTAAACCTAGGTATTTTGCCTCCACATGAAACTTTGAAGAACTATTCATCTACATTGGAAGAAGCTAGAGCGGATTTGGTGGCACTTTATTATTTGATGAATCCAAAAATGGTGGAATTAGGTTTGATGGAATCTTTAGAAGTTGGAAAAGCAGAATACGATTCTTATATCCGAAACGGATTGATGTTGCAGTTAAGAAGATTGGAAATCGGTGATGAAGTAGAAGAAGATCACATGAGAAACCGCCAATTGGTCGCTGGTTGGGTGTTTGAAAAAGGAGCTGCAGATAATGTTATTTCCAAAGTTCAAAAAGATGGCAAGACTTACTTTGAAATCAATGATTACGAAAAATTGCAAGTCCTTTTTGGAGAATTATTGAAGGAAATTCAAAGAATCAAATCAGAAGGAGATTTTGAAGCAGGAAAAAACTTGGTTGAAACGTATGGAGTAAAAGTAGATCAGGCGATTCACAAAGAAGTTTTGGATAGATCTGCACCATTGAACATTGCACCCTACAACGGTTTTGTAAATCCCGTTTTAGAAGCAGTGGAAGAAAATGGTGAAATCATCGATATCAGAATCAATTATGAACAAGGATTCATAGAGCAAATGATGTTCTATGCGAAAAATTATGCATTTTTAAATTAAACTCTAAATAACTCGAATTATGAAATCTATTAAATTTTTATTTATCGCTTTGTTTTCGCTTAGCCTTTTGGCAGCGTGTAATAAGCTCACTCAGAAGAACATTATTGGAGAATGGCATTTAACTGCTGCTAAATTTAATGGTGTTGATGTTCCACTTGCCGGTCAAACTTGGGTTGTGGTTTTTAACGATAATCAAACAGGTACATCTACGATCAATGGGAATTCTTCCACAATGGTTTGGTCTTTAGATGAAGATGCACAAACAATTACTTTCCCTTCATTATCAGGACCCGATCAAGTCTACACGGTTTTAGAGAAAAAGGGAAATACTTTGATGGTGAAATATGAAGACAGTGGAAACACCTACGAATACACATTTGAAAAACAATAATTACGAACTTATTCACAAGCTAATTTTTTTTAATAAATTGGCCTCTATTAACTAAAATCTATTTTAAACATGAAAAAATCAATCTTATTTTTCTTTCTTGTGGCATTAGTGCTTGTATCATGTAAGAAAGCATCTGAAAAAAACATCACAGAAGTCTGGGAATTGAAAAGAATAACAATTGCAGGGTTTGAGATTCCAATTTCTACTTTCGGTACTTCAATTACGATGGAACTTAAAGACGATCACACGGGAACATATACAACGGCTGATACGCTAAGTGTTCCGATTGATAACTGGGAATTAGACAAGAAAAATCAAACTCTTTCGCTTACTATGAGTGGTACGACAACCACCTACAATATTGCAGAGTTTGAAGCGAAAAAACTGATGAAACTTGAAGTTTCCATTGATACTTTAGGAACAGCGATACAAGAATTTGAGATCGCCAACTAATGAGAATTCTGCTGTTTGGATTTCTTTTCCTTTCAAATTTAAGTCTATTCGGACAAGAAAAAAGTTTGATTGGATATTGGGTTCCTTGCTTTACAGCAGATTCCTGCCCTGAAAAGAATTATACGGCCTACGTCGCCTTTACTAAAGATGAAATGCAGTCTGCCATTTTCATGAGTGGACCAGATAAAGATCCTAGTAAATTTGGCGATGTGGGTCATTTTGTAATCAAGGAAAATATTCTTGAAGTTTCATCGGAAAAAGACGCTCAAATCGACCGATATGAAATCGAAATGTATGAAGATCGTTTGATATTGATCTATCTTCCAGTTCGAACAAAAATCTATTTTAAAAGGGCAACATTAGTCAAATAATCATATTGACCTTTCTTTTTCTCATTTGATTTAGAATTATTTATATTTGAATCTAATCTTAATCTATTCAATATGAGAAACTTATTTATATTATCATTTCTTTCAATTCTTTTCTTTTCATGTAATAAGTTAGATCAGTCGACACTTGTGGGAACATGGAAAATGGTAGAGTTTAAGGCGAATGGCAATAACCAAATGCCCAGTTATGTAGTAACAATTGAATTTCAGTCGGCAAATACGCACATAACGTATGGAGATGGAGCAGTCATTTATTCTGGAGTTTATAGTTTGAATATAGCGGATCAGAAATTAACAATTGATAACGTAACCTATGAAATTACCCATTATCAAGGAAATCAAATGACCTTAGAAACGTCTGTGGGGGGAACAAACCTAGTTTACAAATATGAAAAACAATAATTTTTTTGTGGAAATCAAATAAAGTCTATAAGTTTGTCCCCGAAACATTTAGGAAAATGAATTTTATGCAATTACATCATCATCATTATCATACTTGCACACAGGCGAGCTGATGATGATATGTAAAAATCCACGATATCTGAAACCCGTCTGAGTAAATTAGACGGGTTTTTTATTGCCTTTTGGTTTACTCAGACATTTTAAAAAAAACAATGAGTAAATTAAAAATTGCAGTACAAAAAAAGGGCAGACTCAACGAAGACTCCCTCCAACTTCTCCAGTCATGCGGTATTTCGATTGACAATGGAAAAGATCAGTTAAAGGTAAAAGTGCCCAACTTTCCCATGGAAATTCTCTATCTCCGAAATGGGGATATTCCGCAATACCTGGAAGACGGTGTGGTGGATATTGCCATCGTAGGAGAAAATCTCCTAATCGAAAAAGAGAAAGACGTTGAAATCGTTGAAAAACTTGGGTTTTCAAAATGCCGTGTTTCTTTGGCAGTGCCCAAAAATGAGAAGTCTAAAGACCTATCCTTTTTTCAAGGGAAAAAAATTGCCACTTCCTATCCCAACACCCTTCAAAGGTTTTTGAAAGCGAATAAAATAGAAGCCGAAATCCACATGATCAGTGGATCCGTGGAAATTGCTCCAAACATTGGTCTGGCAGATGGAATTTGTGACATTGTAAGTTCCGGCTCCACGCTTTTCAAAAATGGATTGAAAGAGTTTGTTCCTATTCTTCAATCCGAGGCGGTACTTGTTAAATCAAAAAAGCTAGATCAGGATAAACAAGAAATTCTTGAAAGACTCCTTTTTAGAATTCGCGCTGTACTCAAAGCGAAAAAGCAAAAGTATATTTTGATGAATGTTCCCAATGAAAAAATTGAGGAAGTAAGCAAGATTTTGCCTGTTCTCAAAAGCCCAACGATACTGCCGCTAGCTGAAGAAGGTTGGAGTTCACTGCACTCTGTAATCGATGAAAACATGTTTTGGGAAGTAATCGATGAACTCAAAATGGCTGGCGCAGAAGGAATTTTAATTGTACCCATAGATAAAATGGTCATGTGATGAAAAAATACATTCAACCCGATAAAAATACTTGGAACTCGCTCATGGAAAGACCTCAATTGGAGAAAAACCAATTAGACAATGTAATTCAAAATGTGTTTCAAGAAGTGAAGATAAATGGAGACCAGGCTTTGATGGAGCTAACTCAGAAATTTGATGGTGCTGATCTGAACGATCTCGAGGTTTCAATGGATGAAATAGATAGAGCAACAAAAATAATCTCTGAAGAATTAAAGGCTGCGATTCAGCTGGCAAAATCCAATATTGAGGCTTTTCACAAATCTCAAATGATCGAAGAATCCAAAGTTGAAACAATCGAAGGCGTGCAGTGTTGGAGAAAATCCATTCCAATTGAAAAGGTAGGATTGTATATCCCAGGAGGTTCTGCACCTTTGTTTTCGACAATCTTAATGCTTGGAATTCCATCAAAATTGGCTGGTTGTAAGGAAATCATTCTTTGCACTCCTCCAAATAATAATGGAGAAATCAATCCAGCTATTTTGTATACTGCAAAGGAAGTAGGATGCACCAAAATATACAAAGTTGGTGGCGCACAAGCTATTGCGGGAATGACATTAGGAACTGAAAGTATCCCTAAAGTGAACAAGATTTTCGGGCCAGGAAATCAGTACGTAACGAAAGCCAAAGAAATGGCACAGCAAATGGGAACTGCCATAGATATGCCCGCTGGACCCAGTGAAGTGCTGGTAATTGCAGATGCAACATGCAATCCTGCTTTCGTTGCCGCCGATTTACTTTCGCAGGCTGAACACGGTGCGGATAGTCAAGTCATTCTACTTAGTGATAAGGAATCCATACTAGATCAATGTATGCAACAAGTAGAAGAGCAATTAAAATCATTACCAAGAAAAGAGATTGCGCAGAGAGCCTTGGAAAATAGTCGAGCGATTCAATTGGACACTATTGCCGATTGCATTGAATTTAGTAATTCCTATGCACCAGAGCACCTGATTTTGGCCATGGAAGAAGCGGGTGCTGTACTTGGAATAATTCAGAATGCCGGATCAGTTTTTATTGGGAATTATAGCTGTGAGTCTGCCGGTGACTATGCCAGTGGAACCAATCACACATTACCCACTAATGGATTTGCCAAAAATTACAGTGGTGTTTCCATCGATAGTTTTGTTAAAAAAGTGACGTTTCAAAAATTGTCAGCTGAAGGTATTCAAAACATAGGACCAGCGATTGAAATTATGGCAGAAGCAGAGGAATTATTCGCACACAAGAATGCGGTGACATTAAGATTAAAAAATTTAGAAAATGTTTGATTTAGATAAAATTGTAAGACCAAATATTCGTAGGCTAAAACCCTATTCATCAGCTCGAGATGAGTTTTCCGGATCCGAAGGGATTTTTCTCGATGCGAATGAGAATCCTTTTGGCCAATTCAATCGCTATCCTGATCCTTATCAGAGAAAATTAAAGGATAAACTTGCTGAACTAAAAGGTGTAGATCCAAGCAAAATTTTTATTGGTAATGGAAGTGATGAAATCATTGATTTGGCATTTCGTGTTTTTTGTGAACCTGGAAAGGATAAGGTTCTGACTTTCACTCCGACTTATGGGATGTATGAAGTGTCGGCGAACATTAATAATGTGGAAATTGAATCTTTGCCTTTATCTCCGACATTTGAAATAGATCAGAATTCTTTACGATCAAAACTGGAAATAGAACAATTCAACATTATTTTTATCTGTTCCCCAAATAATCCCACAGGAAATTTCATTTCAACATCAGTAATTGAAGAAATCTTAGAAAAATCAAGAGGGATCGTTATGGTTGACGAGGCCTACATTGACTTCAGTGAAAATAATTCAACTATAAATTTAATTCAAAAATACCCTAATTTGATTGTTATGCAAACTCTAAGCAAAGCATGGGGTTTAGCCGGGGTTAGAGTCGGATTAGGGTTTGCAAATGAAAAAATTATCAACTTATTTAATAAAGTCAAACCGCCATACAATGTCAGTCAACTGAATCAGGAAGCTGCATTAAAAGCAATAAATAATTTAGGTACATATGAGGAGCAAGTCGCTACCCTAATCAATGAAAAAGAGCTTTTGATAATGGAGTTAGGACAATTGAAAACCATCAAAAGAATATATCCTTCTGACACCAATTTTTTGTTGGTTGAAATGGAAGACGCTGATGTAACCTATTCTAAACTTGTAGAAGAAAAAATCATCGTAAGAAATCGAAACCAGCAGGTGAAGAATTGTATCCGTATAACCGTTGGAACAAAGTATGAAAATGAAGTATTGATCAGAGCATTAAAATCCTATGAATATGAAAGATAAAGTTTTGTTTATAGACCGGGATGGAACAATTGTAATTGAGCCTCCTGTGGACTTTCAATTAGACAGCTTAGAAAAACTGGAATATTATCCAGGAGTGTTTTCCGGTTTGGGAAAAATAGCAAGAGAATTAGATTACAAACTAGTTATGGTGACTAATCAGGATGGTCTGGGAACCGATTCATTTCCAGAGGAAACTTTTTGGCCAGCGCAAAACAAAATCATTCAAGCCTTTAAAAATGAAGGAATTGAATTTAATGCTATTCTAATTGATCGTTCATTTCCGGAAGAAAATGCGCCAACTAGAAAACCAAGAACAGGCTTGTTGAACGAGTATATATACGGAGACTATGATTTAGAAAATTCCTTTGTGATTGGTGATCGCATGACTGATGTTGAATTAGCTGAAAATTTAGGATGTAAAAGCATTTATATTTCAAAAGAGAAACTTGATACTGCTGATTTGGCAACTACAAGTTGGGAAGAAATTTATCAGTTTTTAAAAGCAAAACCAAGAATTGGAACCGTCAGAAGAACAACCAATGAAACAGATATTGAGGTCGAAGTAAATCTTGATGGAAATGGAAAGAATAGCATATCCACAGGGATAGGATTTTTTGATCACATGCTGGAACAGATCTCCAAACACGGCAATCTGGATTTGACTATTCGAGTAAAAGGTGATCTTGAGATTGATGAACACCACACCATTGAAGATACGGCTTTAGCTTTAGGTGAGGCTTTTATACAGGCCTTGGGAACAAAAAAAGGAATAGAACGCTATGGATGGTTGCTCCCAATGGATGACTGTTTGGCACAAGTGGCCATCGATTTTGGTGGTCGTCCCTGGTTAGTTTGGAATACAGAGTTCAAAAGAGAAAGTGTTGGAGAAATGCCAACCGAAATGTTCATGCATTTCTTTAAATCATTTTCTGATGCTTCAAAGTGCAATTTGAACATAAAAGCTGAAGGCGAAAACGAACACCATAAGATTGAAGCCATTTTTAAAGGATTTGCCAAAGCAATCAAAATGGCGGTAAGAAAAACTGGAGAAAGTGGAATTCCGAGTACGAAGGGAATACTTTGATTTATTTGATTTGAAGATTGGTTGATTTGAAAATTTGAAGATGGATTTAAACGGATATAAGTGTTTATTATATGGGTATTTTGAATTCTATGAATTACTCTTGGAAGAAAAGAGTATGAGAAATGATAAAGAAAATTTAATAGTAAAACTCAGTTTTGAATTCGCACTTGAAATAATTGAATTTACTGAACTACTAGAAAGTTTAAGAAAATACAACATGGCAAATCAACTATTCAGATCAGGGACATCAATTGGTGCAAATATCAGAGAAGCGCAAAATGCAGAAAGTAAAGCAGACTTTATACACAAATTTAAAATTGCTGCAAAAGAAATAGATGAAACAGATTATTGGCTTTCGCTTTGTGAAAAGGCACCTTCATATCCATTTAAAATTGAATTAAGAAATAAACTAATGTCAATCATGAAAATTACAACTAAAATAATTGCCTCATCAAAAACGAACTCATCTTCAAATCAACAAATTTTCAAATCTTCAAATTAAATGATGATAGTAATTATAAAATATAATGCGGGGAATATTAAGTCGGTTGAGAATGCAGTTCGTCGTTTGGGTTATGATTGTGTTGTAACTGATGATTCGGAACAGATTCGAAAAGCTGAAAAAGTAATCTTTCCCGGAGTTGGGGAAGCCAGTTCGGCGATGAAATACTTGATGGAAAAGGATCTTGACAAACTAATTATTTCGTTGAAACAACCTGTTTTGGGTATTTGTTTGGGTCAGCAGTTGATGTGTAAATACTCTGAAGAGGGTAATACATCGTGCTTAGGAATATTCGACGTTGACGTCAAAAAATTTCCTCCTGAAGACAAGGTCCCTCACATGGGTTGGAATGAGATTACTGGTCTAAAATCTCCACTTTTCAATGAAATAAAGGAAAGCTCAGATGTCTATTTTGTGCATAGCTATTATTGCGAGACATCGAAAGAAACTGTAGCAGAATGCAATTATATCAGGCCATTTGCGGCAGCCATGGAAAAAAATAATTTTTATGCTTGTCAATTTCACCCGGAAAAATCTGCTGGAATTGGGGAGTTAATACTTAAAAACTTTTTAGAATTATGAGAATCATACCCGCAATAGATATCATTGATGGTAAATGTGTTCGTTTGAGCAAAGGCGACTACAATACCAAGAAAATATACAATGAAGACCCATTAGAAGTAGCTAAAGAGTTCGAAGACGCAGGCATTGAATACTTGCACCTAGTAGATCTTGATGGTGCTAAGGCAAAGCAAATCGTAAATCAATCCGTTCTAGAAAAAATTAGTACTAAAACAAATCTGAAAATTGATTTTGGAGGAGGTTTAAAGTCGGATGAGGATGTGAAAATTGCTTTTGAATCTGGAGCCCATCAAATAACTGGGGGAAGTATCGCAGCGAAAGAGTCCGAAGTTTTTACAAGATGGATTGGAAGCTATGGTCCCGAAAAGATCATTTTGGGAGCGGATTGCAAAGATCGAAAAATAGCTACCAATGGTTGGTTGCAAACGAGTGACATGGATGTAGTTGATTTTATTCAGGAATATGAGAAAAAAGGAATTCAATATGTGATTTCAACCGACATTGCCAAAGACGGAATGCTGGAAGGCACAAGCAATGATTTGTATTCGGAGATTATGGAAAAGACTGGTGTCAATCTGATAGCTTCAGGGGGCGTTTCCTGTATGGAAGATGTAATAGAATTGCAAAAAATCGGATGCGAAGGTGTCATCATTGGCAAAGCCATCTACGAAAATAGAATCAGCCTATCAGAGTTAACCCAATTCGTAATTCGTAATTAAAATGACTTTAAAGAAAAGAATCATACCTTGCTTAGACATACAGAACGGACGTACTGTTAAAGGTGTTAATTTTGTGGGGATTAGAGATGCTGGTGACCCAATTGAGTTGGCTAGAAAATATGCTGATCAGGGTGCAGATGAATTGGTCTTCCTAGATATAACTGCGACCGTTGAGAAGCGCAAAACCTTAGTGGATCTGGTTGAGAAAGTCGCCCAAGAAATCAATATTCCATTTACGGTGGGAGGTGGTATCAATAGTGTTGAAGATGCGGGTGCAGTGATTAGAGCTGGGGCCGATAAAGTGAGTATCAATTCTTCCGCCGTGAAAAGACCTGAACTAATTACAGAAATAGCAGAAAGGTATGGGAGTCAGTGTGTCGTTTTAGCCATTGACACCAAATTCAATGGATCAAATTGGAAAGTATATGTGAAAGGCGGAAGAGAAGAAATGCCTCTAGAAACCAATTTTTGGGCAAAAATCGGAGAATCATTGGGCGCAGGGGAAATTTTACTTACTTCGATGAATAATGACGGAACCAAAGATGGATTTGCCTTGGACATAACAGATCAAGTTGCTAAAAATGTAAACATTCCGGTGATTGCTTCTGGTGGAGCAGGAAGTAAAAAACACTTTGAAGATCTCTTCCTAAATACGGAAGCCAATGCGGGATTGGCAGCGAGCATATTTCACTATGGGGAAATTCCGGTGCCTGAATTAAAAGCTTATTTGAAAGAACAAAATATTGCAATTAGATATGAAAGTGGATTTTAATAAAACTAATGGATTAGTTCCTGTAATCGTACAGAACTACAAGACTTTGCAAGTACTCATGCTAGGCTACATGAATGAAGAAGCTTTAGCCAAAACACAAAAAGAAGGAAAGGTGACTTTCTTTAGTCGATCTAAAAATAGATTATGGACGAAAGGTGAAGAGTCTGGCAATTTTCTTTTTGTAAAAGAAATGATGGTAGATTGTGATCAGGACACTGTTTTGATTATGGCAGATCCAGTCGGACCCACTTGCCATAAAGGAACAACCTCTTGCTGGGGAGAGGAAACTGCTAAAGGATTTGTATACGATTTGGAAGCAACCATTCAAAGAAAAATCGATGAAGATGACCCAAATTCCTATACCAATCAACTCTTTAAAAAAGGGATCAACAAAGTAGCTCAAAAAGTTGGAGAAGAAGCTGTGGAAGTAGTTATTGAGGCTAAGGATAGTAATGATGAGCTCTTCAAGAATGAAGCGGCGGATCTGTTATACCATTATTTGATCTTGTTGAAGGCTAAAGGGTTTGAGTTGAAGGATATTGAAGGAGTTTTGAAGGGAAGAAGTAGGTAGGGTTTAACCGCAAAGGCGCAAAGGAGGCGCGGTGGACGCTGAGATGTGATGTAGACTTTAGACGTCTCCTTTCTCCTTAAAAAGGTAATAGACTTCTTTATGTTAATTCATGCGCTTTAACTTTTTTTGCCAATTTCAGAAATCTAGAATTCAATATTGTCCCATTTTACAGACTCTATTCAAACTTTGCATTTTGCACTTTTCACTTTTAATTAAATTCTAATACTTCACCTTCTTCTTCTTTCCATTTTCATCTACTTCAATCCATTTGCCTGTTTTTAAGCCATTTTCGTAGTTTCCTTTCTTTTCAAGGTTTCCCTCTTTGTCGTTGAACAACCATAGACCTGTTCTTTTCCCATCTTCAAGGAAAGTGCCTTTGGATCTTAGTTTGCCACTTTCGTAGTAAGACTCAAAAGGGCCTTGGAAAAACATTCCTTTTTTCGAACCTTTCTCTTTGAGTTTTCCTGGTTCATGATAAATTTCGAAAGGACCTTCTTCTTTGTCTTGCACAAATGTTTTCATTGTTTTCAATGTACCATCCTCGAAAAACATTTTCCAGACACCTTCCTTTTTTCCTTCTTTGAAATTGGCTTTGGACTTAACTTTACCATCTTCAAAATAGCTTATCACTTCTCCTTCGGGTTCTCCACTTTTATAGTACGCTTTTATTTTTAATTGTCCATTCTCATAGTAAGACTCGTTTAGTCCTTTCATGACTCCCTGATAATAATTTCTTTTGTAAGCTAGTTTTCCATTTTCAAAATAATCTAGCCACTCCCCATCCTTCTTGTGATCCGTCCATTTGTATTTTCCCTTTTTCTTAATTTGTCCGTTTTCATAATATAAAATGTAGTCCCCTTCATATTCATCATCATCATAAACAATATCTGATTTTAACTTACCATTTTCATAATATTCCTTGCATCTGCCGTCTTTCTTCTTTCCAGAATAATCTAATTTGATCTCCTCTTTTAAGTTCCCATTCGTATACCATTCCTTTCGAATTCTTTGGTCTTCATCGTATTCAAATTGGGGCTTTCCATCTTCGTAAAAACCCTTTTGTATCCCCTCAATTCTTCCCGAAAAACTATATTCACCTATTTCTTTAGTTTGACCGTTTGGATATTTTAATAGATACTTCCCATACTTTTCATCCCTTTTGTAATTCAAGAAACCTCCATCGGATCCATCAGGATTGTACACTTTCCGTTCCCCGTCCTTCTTTCCATCTTTATACTGACCTTTCAGATACAATTGGCCGTTGGGGTGAAACTGCTCATAAGCCCCCTCAATTTCGCCATCTTCATTCAGTGCGTAAGTGCTTTTTTTGGTTCCGTTTATTTGGTAATAAGTCCATTTTCCAATTTTGTTCCCACAAACAGACATTCCTTCAGATTTTACCTCACCTGTTTCCCAATAATTTTTCCTCAATTGTGGGGTTTGATAATCGTAAATATTCAACTTGACCCGATTGCCACTTAAGAAATGATTCTTCTTTTTCCCATTCACAGTGATTTGAGACTTTTCCTCCAGAACTTTTAAGGATACATTACTTCCTTTGATTCCAGTAATTTCAACTTCAGCGATCACCAATGTACCACTCACCTGACCTCCAAATAATTCTGATTGGAAATACTTCAATAATTCGCCTCGAGCTCCAATTTCAGGTAAAATTCCCATTTTTTGATTCATGATGGGCGTGCGGGAGGAAGAATTGGCTAATTCCCCTTCTAAAGTGTAATTCACTTTACCACACCTTACCTTCTCTTGCGCTAATACAATGGAATTTAACAGTAAAATGAAAAGTGTAAATAACAAGTATCTCATGAATCTTATTTTTTTTTGAAGATAAGAAATTTGAGCGTGGAAAAGGTCTTAAAATGAAAACACCCCTCCGTTTCCGAAAGGGTTGTCTTCTTTTACTAGTGAACTCGGGGTCAGATTAAGCGCTGCCTCTAAATCGTATAGTGATTTCATAGCTGATCATAGAGACAGAATTTTTTATATTAAATATAATGCTTGATCCAACCTAAAATCAAATGTAATGATGCGAAAGCTATAATCCTAAATATTGAACTTAATTTTTTCTATGATATTATATCTTCCAGTTGCTCAACTTGAACCATTAGTCATCTACATATCAAGTAATTACTGAAGATAAAATATACTCCATATTTTAGGATAATCCAGTCACCACACCATTCTTATCAATATCCATTCCTTCAGATGCTGGTACAGCTGGCAATCCAGGCATACGCATCATCACACCTAAAATTGGCACAATGAATCCGGCACCGGCTGCAATTTCAAATTCTCTCACATTTACTGTAAAGCCCGTTGGACGACCTCTCAAAGCAGGATTATCGCTAAAAGAGTTTTGTGTTTTTGCCATACAAACAGGTAAGCTTCCCATTCCCAAATCTTCAATGTTTTTCAAGTCCATTTGAGCCTTTTTTGAAAGTTCTACTCCATCGGCACCATAAATCTCCTTGGCGATTTTATTCATCTTTTCTACAATAGTGGTAGACTTCCAATCATATAATGGACGGAAATTTGCAGAACCAGAATTAATCTCCTCAACCACCGCTTTTGCAAGATCTGAAGTTCCATTTCCTCCATTTGCCCATCCGTCTGAAATCACAGCTTTTACACCGTGTTTTGCACAAACTTCTTTTACCACAGCCCATTCTTCTTCGGTATCCGAGATGAACTTGTTGATCGCTACAACAGGGTTCAATCCAAATTTTTGAACGTTTTCAATATGTTTTTCTAGGTTTTCAATTCCTTTTCGCACTCTTTCAACACTTGGCGTATTGTACTCTTCTTTTTGTGCTCCTCCATGATGTCTTAAGGCTCTGATAGTAGCGACAACCACAACTGTTTTGGGTTTTAATCCAGCATGTACACACTTTAGATTCAAGAATTTTTCAGCTCCTAAATCTGCTCCAAAACCAGCTTCCGTTACAACGTATTCGGATAAGGACAAGCCCATTTTCGTTCCAATAATGGTATTTGTTCCCTGAGCAATATTCGCAAAAGGACCTCCATGAATAATCACTGGATTATGCTCTAGAGTTTGAACTAGGTTTGGCTTGATCGCATCTTTCAGCAACAAGGCCATAGCTCCTACTACATTCAGATCTTTAGCATAAACTGGCTTTTTCTCTTTGAATGTCTGTCCAATATAAATATTTCCCAATTTCTCTTTTAAATCTTCAATATCATTCGACATACAAAGAATGGCCATGATCTCAGATGCAGCAGTAATATTGAACCCATCTTGTCTAGGAATTCCGTTACCCGTGCCTCCCAATCCAATAGTAATGTCTCTTAGAGCACGATCATTCATGTCAATGACTCTCTTCCAAACAATTGTTCTTGGATCAATATCTAATCCACGGGTTCTGGATTGTAAATTATTATCAATAACAGCAGAAAGTAAATTGTTTGCTTTTTCTACAGCGTTAAAATCTCCTGTAAAATGCAAATTGATGTCTTCCATGGGCACCACCTGAGAATAACCTCCTCCAGCTGCACCACCTTTGATTCCAAATACGGGACCCAATGAAGGTTCACGTAAAACCGCCATGGCTTGCTTTCCGATTTTATTCAATCCTTCGGTCAAACCAATCGTAACAGTCGTTTTCCCTTCTCCAGCAGGAGTGGGAGTCAATGCCGTTACTAAGATCAAATTGTTTTGTGCGATCTTCTTCTCATCGATTAAAGAAAGAGGCAACTTCGCCTTGTACTTTCCATACATTTCGATGTCGTCTTCGCTCACATTGAGTTTTGCAGCAATTTTACTAATGTGCTCGAGCGTGGCCGCTTGAGCTATTTCCAAATCTGATTTTACTTCGCCCATGGTTTCGTTTTTAATTGTCGTTTGAGGTCTAATTTAAGAAAATTTTGATTTGGGGTTTTTAGGATATTGTTTTATTTGGGTTAATTTTGGACTTAAACTTAAAAGTTCAATCATGTTACGCTACTTGCTACCTTTGCTAATTCTGAATTTTTTTAATTGCTTTTCACAAGGTATTCAACCCCCATATTTCAATCCCTTTGATGATACCACATCGGATACTTTATGGTATCACTATGCTATTACTGGATCTGATGATTGGCAGATGGGGCCTCCCTATTCAAGTGGTAGTTTAAGTGATGTGCAAAGCTACCCTGGCTGCTGGGTAACAAAGGCAAATGGTTCAATGTCTGCCAATTCGGTAATGGCATTGGAAACACCCTATTTTGATTTTACAAATATTGACACCAATTACGCATTATCTTTTTTTCATTCTAAACATTTTTACAACCAAACTTCCTTCATTTTAGAGTATACCACCGACAGTATAAATTGGAATTTGTATTACGATCCTGCCGTAAGAATGTATAATTGGCAAGACCAAATTCTGGGTTTTCAAGGAAATACTGTTTTACAAAGATCCTCAGTTAAACTGAATTCACTCGTTGGTTTGGATTCAGTTAAATTTCGATTTAAACTATCCACTCCTCCAACTTCAACTAGCTACAGAGGATGGTTAATCGATGACTTTAGAATAGGTCTTGAACGATTTGACCTTTATGGAATTGCTGAAGATACTCTATCGGGGTACAATAAGTTCATTCCCGACTTTGAAGTCAATCACAAATTTGGTTTCTGGAATGAATGGGCCGGGATACATAGCTTTAAATTGGAAGTTTACTTTTCGACCGATCCAAATCTAGATGCTCTTGATCTTTTTTTAGATGATATTAATTTAAACACAGGAGGCTCAGTAAGTTTTCTTAATCGAACCTACTCTATGCCAGCAAATTTAGCTGCAGGAACCTATTACATTTTGACTAATATTGATGTTTTGGATAGTCTAGATGAATCCAATGAATCCAATAATGTGTCTATTACTGTATTAGAAATTGATTCGATTCTGCCTTATCCCTACATTGAAGACTTTGATAGCTCTGTTCAGATGTGGTCTAACTTTCATTTGGGATATGGATTTTGGACACGTGGAGAAAGTAAAATGTGGGACATCGAAAAACCTAGATCGGGAGAAAATTCTTGGTATAGTTATAGCTGGGACCCACCAACAAATGCAATCATTCAATCTCCATACATCGACATGAGCAGTGCTATCAACCCTACGCTATGTTATTGGTTCTCGTCAATTGATGTTTTAAGCGGAATAGCTGTCCCTGAAAGAGCATTTTTGAATGGAATCCCTGTTTTTAGTCAATCAATATCATCAGCGTCACTTACGCGAATGTCAAGACGCTATGGATGGGATTGCCATTGCATATCCATGCCTACAATGGCAGGTAATAACTATGACAAAATTGCTCTATTAGAATCACACCTTGGCACCTATTCATACCCTTCAAACGGACAAATTGATGATCTCTATTTAGGAGAACCCAAACCAGATGTGTCCATAGAGTTCGATAAGTTACATAGATTTACCCGTAGTGATTGGAATACAGACACCCTGCATTATTCCTTATTTAATAGCGGTTTATCACCTTTACCTCAATCAAAAACTAATTTTTATTGGTCCACAGATAGTATATTTGACCCATCTGATATTATACTGGGGACTCAAAACGAAGCGATAATTTCAGATACCTCATTTATTGATACCTTTTTCGTTTTTTCAAAACAATCAACTTTGGTTTCAAGTTTTTTCATTATAGCCATTAATGATGCTGATAGTGTCATTGATGAAATGAGAGAGTACGATAATATGAACTACGTTAAAATAATTCAAGAAACTAAGTTAAACCTTCCATATTTTAATGATTTTGAAATCCATAATAATAATTGGAGAGCTTCATCCTCTATTGGAACAAATATGTATCAATACGGTGCTCCACTTGGAAATAGTTTAGACACGTTGTTTGCACAATCAAAGTCTTTGACTGCAAGTGCTGGCCTTGAGCCCGAAAAATTAGCCAGAACACATATATTTTCTCCAATTTATGATTTAACTCAATTATCAAACCCAATTTTGGAATTTGACTTTTCAAATGAAGTATATCCTAATAGCTCACAACTTCTTACTTCGATCATGTACTCAATAGACGGTGGGCAGAAATGGGAAAGCATTGAAACCTCAAACGACAACAATTCACCTTTATACCTAGAATATATCCCTGAATATGGGGTAGATGAACTTCAGAAATACGTGTTCGCCTCACTTAACTCCAGAGTGTGCTATGCCGATCAAAATAATGTTCTAAAAGGATCAAGCATGTATCAAGGAAGGAACTATGATAACAATCATCATTTTTCAATTGACTTACATCAAATCAAGCATAAAGAGTCAGTCAAATTTATGTTCGTTATTGCTAAAAAAGACTCCTCAGTACACAGGATTTTGATAGATAATTTTCAGATCAGAGAAGCTGAATCAGATTTAATTGGAGTCGATAATAAAAGCTTAATGCTCTCTTCCATCGACAAGGTATTTAATGAAAATATTCTTATTAAAAATAACAACAACAGTGTTTCTGATTCTACAGGAGTAAATATATACATGAGCTTTGATAGTCAGTTAAATGTTGGCCAAGATTTATTGATATCCACGAAAAAGATACGTAGATTAAGACCTTACGAAAAAGACCTAATTCATATAAGAGACACTATATTATACAACCTTCTTGATTACAACTATCTCATTCTTGACATTGATCCTGACAATCTAATACCTGAATCAAATGAATTAAATAATCAGCACGTAATAAGGTTGAATATGGATACTGTACAACATCTCAATAATGGTTATTTTAATGACTTTGAAGCGGATGAAATTGATGGTTGGAAATGGTATTCTGATTCAATCGGCCAGTTTGTGTTTAATAATTTGCCCATCCACTATACTCTAAGGCATAAGCCTCTTATTTCTGACCCCAATTGGGCGGCCTATTCGCCAACTGTTTTAGATCGAGAATGGGTTTTGGACTGGACCAATGATTTAACAATTGGAGGAATTTCATATTACTATTTTCCTACTTTTTATCTTGAGTCTCCTTCAATTAGTTTCTCAAACTTAACAAACATAGAGTTAAGTTTTGACATTTTGAGCGAGCCCGAAGGGACAAATGAAGGGGGATCTAACTTAGAGTACTCAATAGATGGAGGTCAATCATGGGATATTCTTGGTATTGTAAATGACCCCTTGGCTACCAATTGGTATATAGATGACATTGAAGCACTTAACTTCGAACCAGGATGGAATTATTCAGTTGGGTTTCCTATGGCTTCATATTCAATTCAAAATTTAAGCGGTATTCCTAATATTAAGTTTCGTTTCAAAATACGAATGGAAACTGGAATTGGAAATTATATCAATAATGGCTTTAGAATGGATAATTTTCAAATTTCAGGAACATTTATAGACACATTAGCACCTATTGAAATATGTCAACTTGATTCCGCATTAATTTTTGGATTGTACAGAAATCAAACAGGCTTCTATCTAGATTCCTTTCAAAACATAGCTGGTAATGATTCCATAATTGTTCAAGAATTAATTGTATTGCCATTGGCTCATTCCAATTCAATAAACAGTATTTGCTACGGAGAAAGTTTTACTTTCACTGATGGAACAACAATTCCATTCGTTACTACGGACTCTACAAGAACAACGATTATAGCAAATGGAGCGCTTAATGGGTGTGATTCAATCATAGAGACAATTGTTAACGTTGTACTCATTGATACTACTATTTCAGAAGTTGGGAACCAATTGATCATAGATCAAACACCTGGAATTTATCAATGGCTTTATTGCTCAGATTATGCTCCTGTTTCTGGTGAATATTATCAACAGTTTACACCACCTGATGGATCCGCTTATGCAGCTCAAATTGAATATGCCGGATGTATTGATACTACGGAATGTGTGAATCACTCCACTGCAACAATTGAAGATTTACAAGGACACGGTTTCAATCTTTTCCCAAATCCTACCACTGGTGAAATCAATTTATCCATACAAAGCTCAATTTCAAATGTAGAGCTGCAAATAGTTAATCAGTTAGGACAAATTATACTGACAAAAGAAAACATTTCTTCGGGAGAACATCAGTTGTTTATTGAAGGAGAAAAAGGCGTCTATAAATTGTTCATTAGAGAAAAAGGAAAGATAATTTTTGAATCAACAATTGTAAAACAATGAGCGAAGTAGAAAAATACATCAACAACTTACCAGAAGACCGTAAAGAGGTGATGCAAAAACTAAGAGAAATCGTTAACGCAAACCTTCCTGAAGGGTTTGAGGAAACCATGTCCTACAACATGCCTGGATGGGTGGTTCCAAAATCCATTTATCCTCAAGGCTATCATTGTAAACCCAATCCACCACTTCCATTTTTAAGCATTGCTTCTCAGAAATCGCATATTGGGTTTTACCACATGGGAATGTATGCTGATGAAAAACTCTACAAATGGTTTGTGGACGAATATCCAAAGCACGCCACACGGAAACTAGACATGGGAAAATCCTGCATCCGATTCAAAAAAATGGATGATATTCCCTATGATTTACTTGCTCAGTTAGTGCAAAAAATGACCCCACAAGATTGGATTGCGAGGTATGAAAGTGCGTTTGTGAAGTAGATTCAAGATTTCCAGATTCAAGATTCAAGACTTTTTATTTTTCCATCGCATCTATTGTCTGGTATCTGATAGTCTAGCATCTGGTAGTCTTATTAAGATGTCAGATTTCCAGATTCAAGATTCAAGACTTTTTTTGTTTTACTATCAAATCTATCGTCTGGTAACAGATAGTCTAGCATCTGGTAGTCTTATTAAGATGTCAGATTTCCAGATTCAAGATTCAAGACTTTTTTTGTTTTACCATCAAATCTGTCGTCTGGTATCTGATAGTCTAGTATCTAGTAGTCTTTTTTGATTCAAGATTTTAAAAATATTTTTCTTGGAACTGACTACTGTCTACTTGGAACTAATTATTGCACATAGTATGTCAACTTTTGCACAAAGATGGGCATTCCTTTTACTTCTTCTTGATCAGAACTTAACTCAACGTCCCCTAATAAGTGCTTTACTTTTTCAAAATCAGATTGATCTAAATCCAAAGTCAAATTAATATTGCATGCTTCCAATTTTGGTTGATTGAGCATTCGGACTCCGCCTGCAAAATCCCATCCAAATCCTGAAAATTTAACCGGTTGACCACAAAATTCTTGCAACTCTCCGATCTTCATTCCAGTGAATAAGCCACAATTAGAACTTATCTTTTGAGTAGCTAATACTTTTGCAAAATCGTTGTCCCAAACATTATAATGTGCTTCAACATGAGAAAGTTTGTCTTTGCCTCCCTTTTCCCAAACCAGCATGATTATTTGCTTATTATTCGGGTCAGTGCAACGATTAGATAACATCATCACCGTTCCTTCAGCATACCATGAGGTATCTGCAATCATATTGTCCTCGCCAAAATATTCAACTGCCTCTTCGTAGGTTTTCAAACTGGCATAATCCTCAAGTTTTTCAAGTTGAACTATTTCTTTTTTTTCACTAACCAAAGAATCGGCTGTGGAATCAACTTTATTTTCAGTTGTTTTCTCTGTCTCTTTTTTCGTTTCTTCAGATCCGCAGGAAACCAAAGAAGACAGTATAAGGGTTGTTGCAATAATGTAAATTGGTCGTTTCATAACTGTTTAATTTTTAGAAGGAATATTTTTTAATACTTCAAGTAAGTAAGTCCAAAATTTCTGAACTGATTTGATATTAACTCTCTCGTCGGGAGAATGCGGTGCTTTAATAGTTGGACCGAAAGAAATCATGTCCAATCCAGGTACGCGATCACCTAAAATTCCGCATTCCAAACCTGCATGACAAGCCTGAACTTTAGGTTCTTCATTGAAAAGCTTCTTGTAAATCTCTTCCGTTTCTTTCAAAATAGGAGAACTCGCATTTGGCGCCCAGCCCGGATAATCTCCCCCCTGCTGCACATTAGAACCCACTGCTTCAAGAGCTGCTCTGATCGTATTTGCAATATCCATTTTTGAAGATTCTACAGATGATCTTTGCAAGGACTGTGTTTTAAACCAACCCTCCTTAACGATTACCCTTGCTAGCGAACTAGAAGTTTCCACTAGTCCTTCGATTTGTGCACTCATTTTGTACACTCCGTTATAGATCGAGTATATCGCATTGATAATTTTATTTTGATCATCTAGGCTTACGATCTGCTCCGGACATAGGCAATCTTCAATTTCAATCGACATTTCCGGGTCGGTCGTTTCATATTCCGCATAAATTTCCTCAAAGTAATCAGCAACGGAGTCGTGAATTTTTTCAGCTTCAGAAATAGGAATGGCCAAAGTGACAAAACTTTCACGAGGAATGGCATTTCGCAAACTTCCCCCATCAATTTCTACAATTCTTGCCCCGTGATTATCATATAGATCCAAAACAAATCGGTTCATGATTTTATTGGCATTGGCGCGACCCAAGATGATATCCATTCCTGAATGTCCGCCGGTTAATCCTGTCAAAGACAATTTAATTCCGGTATACCCTTCTGGAGTTGGTTCCATTCTCACTTCCATTTCAGAATTGGTGTCAATTCCTCCTGCACATCCGATACACAATTCATCATCATCTTCAGTGTCTAAATTCAAAAGGATTTTACCTTCGAGCAAACTCCCATCCAAGTTCAAGGCACCAGTCATTCCGGTTTCTTCATCAATCGTAAAAAGAGCCTCAATGGCTGGATGAGGAATATCTGTAGACTCCAAAATCGCCATGATCGAAGCCACTCCCATTCCATTATCTGCCCCTAAAGTTGTTCCTTCAGCCTTTACCCAATCTCCGTCGATAAAAGAACGAATCCCTTCTGTATCAAAATCAAATTTTGTGGTAGAATTCTTTTGATGCACCATGTCCAGATGAGATTGCATGATCACCGTTTCTCTATTCTCCATTCCTGCTGTAGCTGGCTTTTTAATGATCACATTTCCGATCTCATCTTCCAAAGTTTCCAATCCCAATCGACTTCCAAAATCTTTCATGAATTGGCGTACTTTTTCTTCTTTCTTAGAGGCTCTAGGCACAGCATTCAGGTCCTCAAAATGATTCCAAACTGCTTTTGGTTCGAGATTTCTAACACTCATCGGTATTCCATTTAAATTTGTGGGCTAAAGTTAAGGGCTTTTTCCTTTCATCCAAAGATTTCCTATTCTGCTTTAATATTTCGTATATTGGTCTGTCAACATTAAAAAATTATCACATGAAAAAAGGTTTACTATTTGCTTTTGGGCTTGCATGCTCAACATTTTCCTTTACTCAACAAACCTCGGCTCAACTAGATGTAGGTGGAGTTACCAGAGATTATATTTACTACCAACCTTCTGGTTATACGGGTACTACACCAGTTCCAGTTTTGTTTGTTTACCATGGTTTGGGAGACAATGCATCCAATATGGCTCAAGCTGGTTTCAATCAAATGTCTGATACTGCAAACTTCATTCCAGTGTATATGCAGGGGACTTTAAATATCCTTAATCAAACTGCATGGAATAATGGAACGGCTTTATCAACTACAACTGATGATTTAGCATTTACAGCCCAAGTCTTAGACAGTATTCAGGCCTGGTATAATATTGATCCAGATCGCATTTACGCTTGTGGATTTTCCATGGGTGGAATCATGGCTCATCATTTATATTGTGCCAATGATGAATTTGACGCGATTGGTAGTGTGGGTGGACCCATTGCAACAAGTAACATTTCAGGATGTGCTAGAACCAATCCAGCTAGAGTTTTACATGTTCATGGAACCGCCGACCAAACAGTTCCTTACGATGGTACAGCTTTGCCATCCTTAAGTTTAGTTCCAGAAACCTTAAACTTTTGGAAAGGTTATTCTAATTGCCAGGACTCCACCATTTGCAGAATTACGGATGTAGCTGCAGACAATATTACCGTTGATTACATTGAATACAATACTTGTGACCCAAATAATGAATTAGTGCATTACAGAATGAATGGTGCCGATCATATTTGGCCTTATCCACCAGCAAACGACATCTGGGCAGCAAAAGTAATTTGGAATTTCCTTCAGGGACAACCAACCAATTACGGCTGCACTTCGGTTTTGGGAATTGAAGAACAAACACAAAATTTCGAATTGAATCTCTACCCAAATCCAGCAACCAATCATTTAACTATTGAGACAGATGCTGAGATCAATGCCTTTGAAATTTCCAATGTAGAAGGGAAAGTAGTGGAGATTTATACTGGATTAAAAACAAATCAACATACATTTTCTTTAAGCAATTTGAAGCAAGGAGGTATTTTCAAGATTCGAACTGACAAAGGACAAACAAATTCAAAAATTCATTAAAAATAAGAATGCAACACCGAAGGCATGTTGAGAGAGGGAACTCTTTTCGGATAAAGTAATTTTAGTTACCGAGGTGGCACTGGCTTGGGGAAAGCCATGGCCACCTATTATTCTGAATTAGGAGCAAAAGTGATCATCTCAAGCAGAAAACAAGAAGTTTTGGACAAAACTGCAGCGGAGATCACGGCAAAATCAGGAAATGAAGTATTGGCTGTGGCCGCTGACGTAAGGGAGTATGAGCAAATCGAAAATGTCATTCAAAAAGGCATTGAAAAGTTTGGTAAAATAAATGGTTTGCTCAATAATGCGGCAGGAAACTTTATTTCTCCCACCGAAAGATTATCCCACCGTGCCTTTAATAATATAATTGATATCGTTCTCAAAGGATCTACAAACTGTACCCTTGCCTTAGGTAAATACTGGATTGAAAAAGGTGAAGGTCCTTATACGGTTGTCAACATAGCTACCACCTATGCTTTTACTGGATCTGGATTTGTGGTTCCTTCCGCCTGTGCAAAAGCAGGAGTAATTGCCATGACAAGGTCTTTAGCTGTAGAATGGGCAAAATATGGAATTCGATTAAATGCCATTGCTCCAGGACCATTTCCCTCGAAAGGGGCTTGGGACAGGTTATTGCCCGGAGACATGAAAGACAAATTCGACATGACCAAGAAGATTCCAGTTGGAAGAGTGGGTGTCAAACAAGAATTAGCCAATCTTTCAGCTTATTTGATGTCAGATTATTCTGCTTTTGTAAATGGAGAAGTAGTCACCATTGATGGAGGTGAATGGTTACAAGGAGCTGGAGAATTCAACATGTTATCCATGGTGAAACCTGAACAATGGGATATGCTTGAAATGATGATTCGAGGCGTGAAAGGAAGTTAGGAGTATTGAGCAAGAGTATTGAGCAAGAGTATTGAGCAAGAGTATTGAGCAAGAGTATTGAGCAAGAGTATTGGGCAAAAGCAAGAGTGGGGTGATAGTTATGAATTAAAAATCTTGGTACCCTTCGGCTGCCTCTCAGGGCATCGCTTGGAACGGCTACTAAGTATTAATCACAATGAAATTTAAAGAACTCGATCTAAAAGATGAATTACTTGAAGCCATTGATTACATGGGCTTCGAAGATTGTACTGAAATTCAGGAGCAAGCGATTCCAAAAATTTTAGCGAACAAAGATTTAATTGCCTGTGCCCAAACTGGGACCGGGAAAACCGTGGCATTTGTGCTACCAATTCTCAACAAACTTGTAGGGAAACAAGACTCTTCCATTAATACTCTGATCATTTGTCCGACAAGAGAATTAGCCGTTCAAATTGAACAGGAAATTCAAGGGTTGTCTTATTTTGTGTCGGTAAGTTCGATTGCCATCTATGGCGGGGGGTCCGGGTCCGATTGGGACGAGCAAAAACAAGCCCTTTCCGATGGTTGTGACATTGTTGTTGCGACACCTGGGAAACTCCTATCTCATTTAAAAATGGGTTATGTTAAGTTTGATCAACTGGAACATTTAATCTTGGATGAAGCAGACAAAATGCTGGACATGGGATTCATTAACGACTTGAATGCCATTTTTAACTATTTGCCTGAATCCAAACAAACCTTGCTATTCAGTGCCACCATGCCTCCGAAAATTATTCAGCTGGCTAAAAAAATATGCAAACAACCCGATCAAATTTCCCTATCCATTTCCAAGCCTGCTGAAGGGGTAAGTCAGTTTGTTTACTTAACACACAATGAGCAGAAAATTGGAACCATTGATCATATCCTGAAAGAAAGACCAGACTATGACAGTATCATCATTTTTACCTCAACAAAAAGTAATGTTTCTGATATAGTTAAAGCACTTCGTAAAAAAGGATACAAAGCCTCTGGAATATCCTCCAATTTGGAGCAAGAAGAAAGAGAAGAAGTACTGCGGAAATTCAGAGCCAGAAGAGTAAGAATCTTAGTGGCCACCGATGTAATGAGTCGTGGAATTGACATCAAAGAAATCAATATGGTGATCAATTATGCTTGCCCGAGAGATGCCGAAGATTATGTACACCGAATTGGAAGAACTGCTAGAGCCAACACCAAAGGAGAAGCTTTTACCCTGGTAAATGAGGAAGACCTTAAACGAATTCAAAAAATTCAGAGGCTGATTGAAATGGAAATCCCAAGACTGGATTTACCGGAAGAATTGGGTCAAGGACCTGAATGGAGAGAGATCCAGCCTAGAAATACTAAAAAACGGTTTTACGGTAAAAAAGGAAAAGGGAATTACAAAAATTCAAAGGAGAAAAACACAGTCCATAAAAAAAATCAATCTGGATCGAAACCCAACTCCTAATCTTCTATTTCTTCTTCTTTTTCTTCTTCTTGCCTTCCTCTTCGGGAATGTTGCATCTGATAGGCAATGTAAATCTGGCTCTTACTGCTTTTCCTCTTTGCCTACCTGGCTCCCACTTTGGCATCATTTGGATTACTCGAATGGCTTCAGCGTCCAGACTTTCTGAAACCCCACGAATAACTCTAATGTTTGAAACACTACCGTCTTTTTCAATTACGAACTGAATATAAACGGTTCCCTGAATTTTGTTTTTAAAGTCCTCTTTAGGATAAACAAAATTACCTTGAATATACAGTATCATGTTCTCGAAACCACCTGGGAATTCGGGTTGTTGTTCCACAATCGTGAATATTTCTTCGTCTGAAGAATTGTTTTCACCAGAAGAAACAGGGAGTTCGATAATCTGTCCATAAACGAATACGGAGATAAAAGTTGCAAAGAATAAGTATAGTTTCACAGGTTATTTTTTTTTAAATATACATGAAATAGAAATAATACGACGAAAATTGTATCTTAATCACCTAATCACACAACTAGGATGCAAGCTGGAAAAAGATATCCATTTATACAAACACTGAACTGGACAAGGAAGAAATTATATTTGTTTATTCTCTTCGACACTTTAGTGGTTTGCATTTATTATTTCTGTGACTTTGACTGGATGATTATCCCTTGGGAACCGATTAGTTTGGTAGGTATTGCTACTGCGTTTTACCTAGGTTTTAAGAATAATTCATCCTATGAAAGATTGTGGGAGGCACGTAAAATATGGGGCGGGATAGTTAATAATTCCAGAACCTTTGGAGTGACTGTGAGAGATTTCATTAAAAAAGAGACAAGTGAAGAAGAACCTAAACGAATTCACAAAAGATTGATCTACAGGCATATTGCCTGGCTGAGAGCCATGACTTTGCAGTTGAGAGAATTAAAAGAATGGGAGCATAAAACCGGATACGACATGGAATTCAGGAAAATGCTTGGAATTCAAACTGGAGAGATCAATTTTGACGAATTAAAGAAATACCTATCAAGTGAGGAATTTCAATACCTCATGCAAAAGGGGAATAAAGCTTCTCATATTTTAAGTTTGCAGTCCAAAGACCTGAAAAAATTGAAAGAAGGAGGTTTTATCGATACTTTCGAGCACATTAAGTTGCAGGATTTGATTCAGGAGATGTATGAACTTCAGGGGAAATCAGAACGCATAAAGAACTTTCCGTTTCCAAGACAGTACGCTTCGGCAAATTATTACATCGTGATCATTTTTATTGTATTACTTCCTTTCTCAATATTGAGAGCCTTTGATGATCTTCCACACGAACACATGATTTGGTTGGCCATTCCTTTTGCCGTGGTAGTTTCATGGGTATTCTGGTTAATGGAATCGATGGGAGAGTATTCTGAAAATCCATTTGAAGGATTGTACAATGATGTTCCGATCACTGCCATTTCCAGATCTATTGAAAGGGACGTCCTACAAATGATTGAAGAAGAAGATCTTCCTGATGAATTACAACCGGCTACGAAGTATAAAATCTTGTATTAGACAATAGAATTTCTGTTTAGCCGTTTCCCTTCTTGTAACTTTTCGCACTACTTTTCATTGACCATAAACAAGCGTTAGAATTGAACTAATGGTATATGGCATAGACCTACATTAAACTTTAAATCTTAGAAATCATGAAAACACGAATTGCACTGGCAGTGATTTGCCTTACTGGGAAGAGTATGCTTTTTGCTCAAAGTACACAAGAAGTCATTTTGTTTGATTACGACAGCTATGCTTTGAATGAAAATGCAAGTGATCAATTGGATCAGTTTATACAAAATCTGGATGTTGAGAATATTAAAAAAGTCGAGATAATAGGACATACAGATAGTGATGGAAGTCTGGAGTACAATCGAAATCTTTCCTTAAACAGGGCAAAAACCATTGAATATCAACTAAATATTAATGGTATTGCCCAAAAACAAATAGAGGTTCATTATAAAGGTGAGGAGAACCCAATAGCTTCCAATTCTTTCGATGATGGCAAACAAACTAACAGAAGAGTTGAAATTCATGTAGAATACAAAAATAAATTTGAAATCCCGGAGGCATTTTTGGTCCAACCCTATATTTACAAAATTAATCCAGAGGAAGACACAGTAATCGATATAGGAGCTAAAGGATCGACCATGTATATTCCTAAATATGCATTTGTTGACGACAATGGGAAAGTAGTCAGAGAAACTGTTGAAATAGCTATTAAGGAATACAGATCCTCAGCAGATATTGCGTTTTCGGGCATTCCAATGACAATTCAACAAAATGGTGAAGAACAATTTTTTAGCAGTGCTGGAATGCTTGACATTAGAGGGTTTTCAGAAGAAAATCCCGTTCAAATTGCCAAAAACAAAAGTCTAAGGATAGATTACTCTATGGTAAATGCTGATGAAGGAAATGAATTCTTTAAAATCAATGATCAAGGACATTGGGATCAAAAAAGAAGCATCCAAACCCTAAAATTCATCACCCGAACGAATAAGGTCTTTCACCCTGAACTTAATTCTAAAAAGATGGAAAAAAAGAAGAATGAAAAAATGAAACATTTTATTCGACGCTATACCCTACTAATTGCTAGAGCCAAATATAAAGAGCTGCAATGGAACGCGTCCAATCTTAGGGAAATCAAAGAAATTGAACAGCTTCCGGAATCGAAGAAAAAAGTAAGACTTCTAGAACAAAAATGTGCTCAAATAGACCGCCAATACAATCGAAAAGTGAAATCGGGTCAATACGTTTCTTACAGAGAAGAAATTAAATATGAACACGAAGACATTCCTGTACCTAATTTGGTTGAAGGATTGGATATTGGAAGCTTTGGTGTATATAATTGTGACAAGATAAATCGAGTTCCAAATAAAATAGACGTACTGGCAAAATATGAGGACGAAAAGGGCAACCCTATTATTGATATTGCATTTCTAACTCTTGTAGACCCAAACTATAATGGAGCTTTTTATTTCTCACCAGAAAAATTTACGTGCAACGCAACAGCGAATAACACAATTGCGCTATTTACACAAGATGGTCAGCTATATCTAAGTAAAAATGGCGCCTTTCCACAAATGAATTTGAAAAATAATGAAACAGCAACATTTAAAATGGTAGATATGACGGATAAAATTCAAAGTAAAGAAGAACTTGCAAAACACTTGGGGATTCGGATGACATCCAAAACTTAATGTCTTAACCAATTTTGAATCATATCAAATCCCTTTGGTGTTAATACCGATTCAGGGTGAAATTGTAGTCCGACCAAGTCATACTCTTTGTGTCGAATGGCCATGATTTCACCCTTTTCGTCTTTCAGAGTTACCACAAAATCTTCCGAAAGTGTTGCTGGATCAATTACCCAAGAATGGTAGCGACCTATTTCAAATTTTTCTCCCAAACTTTCGAAGATGGGTTCCTTCTCTTGAATGACTGCATTGGTTGCCACACCATGCAACACTTCATTTAAATTCTTAAGTTGTGCTCCGAAAGCTTCTCCAATGGCTTGATGACCCATACAAATACCTAAAATTGGTTTTTTCCCTGAAAAATTCTGTATTAAGGGAATAATTTGACCCGATTCAGAAGGGATTCCAGGTCCGGGTGAAATGACTATACGATCAAAACAATGCACTCTATCAAAGTCTATCTGATCATTTTTCCAAACAGAAACCTCGATATTCTTTAGAGCTTCAAGATAATGCACCAAATTAAAGGTGAAAGAATCATAATTATCGATCATTAAAATTTTCATACCCTTTCAATCGATTCAAAAGTAATGCAAATATTCCTCTAATATCCCAATAAGCTAAAAACTTCCTATCAAACTTTGAAGCTCAAGAAATGTCGCAATGATTTAATTCATCGTTTGAGTTGATATAAATCCTATTGCTATTCTGCAACATCTTCAGCAATATTTTTATAATTTCGCGATAATTATTAAAAGGAAACATAAAAACTATTTCTTATGAAAAATCTGACAGTTTTGGCTTTAGGTGGAATATTTTTCCTTGCCTCATGTTCAACGGGAAACATGTCTTTCTCGAAAAGAAAATATACAAAAGGGAAATATAAACCCGAAAAAAGTGATTACAAAGTTGCCAAAAGCAGCAACAAGACAGAGGATACTAAATATGTTGTAAAAACAGAAAAAAATCCTTCTAAACAAAGTTATAAAGTCTCCAAATCAAAAGTTAAAAAAGAAGAACAAGTAGCTAAAAATAATGCTGCACCCGTTTTTCAAAAAGAGGCGAAAGTATCTAGAACAGAAGAGGTACTTGCTCAAAACAAGAACAACTCTGTAGTTCAAGAGGATGGAATCACGGAGGTAAATACGGAAAGAAAACAAGAGCAAATCATTGAAAATGTATCCGAAGCAGCTCCTGTTACTCCTGAACCTGCGCCAGCTGGAGCCGGAGAAATTTTGGGATACATTGGTTTTGGATTTGGTCTTTTAGCAGTCTTGTTAGCTGTGCTTGGTTGGTTGACCCTAGGCTTAGCCTATGCTGCTTTAGCCCTAGGAATTATTGGTTTAGGAACTTCTATTGCATCATGGGTGATTGATGGTCAGAGTATGTGGAACCTTTGGGGTACAATCTCTTCTGCTGTTGCAATTGTCCTTGCGATTATATTCATGATTCTTTGGTTTGTAATTTTCATTTAATAGCAATCCTTAAAATTATGATTTGATAAAGCGGTTTTCATATTAAACCGCTTTTTTATTTTTTTTATTACCTTGGCATTTTTACTTACTTAAATATCAGTGAACTATGAAGAACAAAATTTACTTTTTAATTGTTTTAGGCCTTTTCCTAGGGTCCTGTTCAACAGGGAATTTATCTTTTTCCAAGAGAAAATATACAAAAGGAAAATACAAACCTGAAAGAGGAAATTACAATGTTGCTAAAGCAGATAAAGCTGAAGAGACAAAATATGTAGTGTCTCACGAAAAAAACGAGAAAAAACAAAATTTCAAATCCAAAAAAGAGAACAATTCGAAAAAAGAATTGGCCACAAAAAATGAAAAACATGTGGTAAAAAATGATGAATCATCTTACGCTGAAAATGCAGGTTTTGAACAAAATACCGAACCTAAGGTAAGCGATAATGTAATCATTAATGAGAATAAAACGCCGAAAGTGACTGATCCTATTCTTGAAGAAGGAGTTGTTGCACCAACGGCTCTACCTGAAAGTGCACCTTCGGCTGATGTGTCTTTAATTCTGGGTATTATTTCCTTGATTTTAGGAATTGTGGCTTTCATCATCGCGATTGTAGCATTCTTTTCGCTTGCATGGGCAGGATGGGTAGCACTCGCCTTAGGGATTATTGCCATTGGAACAGGTATCGCTGCACTTATCATGGATGGAAGTGTTATGGGATACATTGGGATGTCATTCGGTATCGCAGCCATCGCATTGTTCTTAATCTGGTTGATCATCTGGTTGTTGATCTAATCAAAATAAAAGTATTGGAAACAAAAAAGGTACTGTTATTAAAACCAAATATTTCTATAAAATAATTTATCTTTAAAATTCAAGGAAGTATTTTTTGGATACTATCCCGCGTAGTCTCTAATTAATTTTAGAGGCTACTTTTTTGATATTGTGGATCATAAACCTGATCAGATTTCCATAGAGCATATATCATAAGTAATAATCTCCTTTGTAACGCAACAGCTCCAACCATTTTGGTTTGATAATCATTCCTCTCGTTTATTCTGTTGTAAATATTTTTGTGGTGTTCATCAAATCTTGAAGCGGCAAGAGCAGGAAAATGCAGAGCACGACGAATGTGGCGATTTCCTTTTTTCGAGATTCTTGTTTTTCCTACAACCGAAGTCCCTGATTGACGTTCTACTACATCGTATCCGGCGTAACTTACCAGTTGTTTTCTATTCCGAATCATTTTAAATCCCATTGTTTCAGCGATAACCACTGCAGCAGCCATTAGCCCCACACCCTTTATTGTCTGAATTCTCTCCATCTTTTCTCTTAACCAATCCTCTCTTTCAATTAAATTTTGAATGGCTTGTTCAACCTTTTCAATTTGCGTTTCGATTGATTTAATCAATTTCTTGTTTGTTTTTAATACAAAAGGAATAGTTCCCTGGCTGAACTCTTTACTATGCAACATATTTTGGAGAGCTACTTTTTGACATTGAAGTTGTTCATGTAATCGAGTTAATTGTCTCAGCTCTAAAAACAATGGAGTGGGAGGCTCCCATAAGTTGAACTTACGCTCTACTCCAATTTGAGCAATTGCCCTTGCATCAACAAAGTCATTCTTCGTCTTCACATTTAAACTTTTCATGAAATGTTTGACTTTATTTGGAAGAATAACAACCACCGATTTTTTTGTTTTATACAAATGATACGCTAATGGTTCATAATACACTCCTGTTGCTTCCATTATATAGCAAATAGGAACATCTTTTTTTTGATTTTGCCTTACCCACTTGAGTAATTGATTAAATCCTGAGTTGTTATTTAAAAATCGGTGTACTTTGGTGAAGTAAATCTCCTGATCCCTATCCATTGTACAAAGGGTGGCATGAAAACTATCTTTTGAGCAATCAATGCCAATACATTGCTTAATAAAACCAGACATAGTTTAAAGTTTTAACAAGTAATCCTTTCCTCTGCCTTTGCTTTTGTATTATCCTTGCTTATCTTTTTGATAGCATTAAGTACTGTTCTGACTTAAGAAAGAAAAAAAGAATCAGGAAATGTCTTTTTTACGATATAACTTATTATTTATCTAGCCCCGACTGTAATCTCTAATTCTTTTTACTTGTGTTATTTATATGAATAAAACTAATTACTGGTAAAAATAAAAGCCCTGAATTATCAGGGCTTTTTTTGTGATCAACTCTTTCTTAATTATACCATCTCAGCAATCGAATTCATAATTGAATTCAATGTTGTGCTTGGTCTCATCGCTTTATCTGCCTTAGCATCTTCTGGGGAATAATAACCCCCCATATCTACTGGGGAACCTTGAATCGAATTCAATTCTTCAACTATTTTCGCTTCGTTTGCTTCCAATTTGCTGGCTACTTCTGCAAAACGCGACTGCAATTCTGCATCTTTAGTTTGGTTCGCCAATTCTTTTGCCCAATACAAAGCCAAATAGAAATGAGATCCTCTGTTATCTAGTTCTCCTGTTTTTCTTGAAGGAGATTTTCCATTCATAAGCAAGTTTGTCGTTGCATCATCTAAAGTAGTCCCAAGAATAGCTGCTGTTGGATTGTTATTCACTTCTGAAAAATGCTCAAAAGAAACCGCCAAGGCTAAAAATTCTCCTAATGAATCCCATCTTAAGTGATTCTCTTCCACAAACTGTTCTACGTGTTTAGGAGCAGACCCTCCAGCACCTGTTTCAAAAAGACCCCCTCCATTCATTAATGGAACGATGGAAAGCATTTTTGCCGATGTACCTACTTCCAAAATTGGGAAAAGATCTGTTAAATAATCTCTCAAAACGTTTCCAGATACTGAAATCACATCTTCTCCATTCTTAATTTTTTCACAAGAAAAATAAGTGGCCGACTCCGGATCCATGATCTGAATGTCTAAACCAGAAGTATCGTGATCAGGCAAGTATTTATTTACTTTTTTGATGATCTCTGCATCGTGAGCTCTGTTTTTATCCAACCAGAAAACCGCAGTATTTCCAGTTGCTCTAGCTCTTTTTACCGCCAATTTGATCCAGTCTTGAATAGGCAAATCCTTAACCTGACATGCTCTCCAAATATCTCCTTCTTCTACGTCGTGCGATGTTAAAACTGTTCCATTCGCATCTTTGATCACCACTTTCCCCGCCTTTTCAATTTCAAAGGTTTTATCGTGTGATCCATATTCTTCGGCTTTTTGTGCCATCAGACCCACATTGGAAACAGATCCCATGGTAACAGGGTCAAAAGCACCATTCTTTTTACAGAAATCAATGGTTGCAGTATAAATTCTGGCGTAGGAAGAATCCGGGATAACTGCTTTAGCGTCTTGAGCTTGCCCTTTGGCATTCCACATTTGACCCGAATTTCTGATCATGGCAGGCATCGATGCATCAATAATCACATCAGAAGGCACATGCAAATTGGTAATTCCTTTATCTGAATTCACCATGGCCAAATCTGGATTCTTGGCATAAATTGCCTGAATATCTGCTTCAATTTCAGCTTTCTTATCTGCTGGAAGTGTAGCAATTTTAGCGATCAAATCTCCAAAACCATTGTTGACATTCACCCCAATTTGCTCGAAAATTGCCCCATGTTTTTCAAAAAGATCTGCAAAGAAAACGCGAACGGCATGTCCAAAAATAATTGGATCTGAAACCTTCATCATGGTCGCTTTCATGTGCAATGAGAACAAAACACCTTTGTCCTTCGCATCTTGAACCTGAGCTTCTAAAAACTCAATTAATTTCTTTTTGCTAAGTACTGTTGCATCAATGATTTCTCCTTCCAACAAAGCTAAGTTGTCTTTCAAAACAGTTGTAGAGCCATCCTTCCCTTCCAATACAATTGAAACAGTTGTTGGATTTGAAACGGTCACCGATTGCTCATTATTTCTGAAGTCTCCAGAGGTCATGTGAGACACATGCGATTTCGAATCGGCCGACCAAGCACCCATGGAATGTGGATTCTTTCTTGCGAATTCCTTTACTGCTTTGGGCGCTCTTCTGTCCGAATTTCCTTCTCGAAGAACAGGGTTCACTGCCGAACCTTTCACCTTATTGTATCTTGCTTGAATTTCTTTTTCTTTATCGTCCTTTGGATCTGCTGGATAATCTGGGATTGCATATCCATCCTTTTGAAGTTCCTTAATTGCAGCTGTCAATTGAGGAATAGAAGCTGAAATATTTGGAAGTTTGATGATGTTCGCTTCCGGAGTTTTTACCATTTTACCCAATTCTGCTAAATCGTCTGATGTTTTTTGATCTTCTGTCAAATAATCTGGAAACAAAGCCAGAATCCTAGCTGCCAAAGAAATATCCTTAATCTCAAATTCGATGCCTGAAGGTTCAGCAAATGCTTTAATGATTGGTAAAAATGATCTGGTTGCCAATGCTGGAGCCTCGTCTGTTTTTGTGTAAATAATTTTAGCTTTCTGTGTCATAATTCGATTTTTAGAATGTAAGGGTTGCTCTAATGGTTTTATCCTTCGAACTGAAATAGGGAAAACTTCAAGGAAACATGACTGTTTTTTGGAGCTCTAACTCCCGTAAATCGGGAACAAATCTATAAAATCTAATCGTTTTTTTATATATTTCACTCATTAATATTCTGTAATTAAAAAGTAAAATCATCCAAGTCCGCTCGAATCCATATCCTCTAGACAAAATTATCTTGTTCATCATACTGATTTTCGCTTCAGGATGCAAGTATGACAACACCGTAAGTAAATACGTATACAATTATTCGAACGACACCATCACCGTTCAAACCAATACAGAAACTTTCAATCTAAAACCAGCCGAATTTAGGTTAGTACAAACCAACGAATACAAAGACCAAAAAGAAGCAGTGCCTTGCGGGGAGCATATCGAATTCACTTTGACTTTCAGCTCAGGAAGAACTTTGATTAAAGCAATTGACTCAACCGATGCCTGGGAAGGGAATATCGGAGGGGATAACCATCTATTTCAGGAGTGTTATTTTAAGGTTTATGAGGCGGATTTGCAGTGAGCAGTATTGAGCAAGAGATTTGAGCAAGAGAAACCGTGATGCCAAAAAATCTACTTTTTCTTGGAACTGTCTACTGTCTACTTGGAACTAATTCCTACTTTTTCTTAAACGCATTGATCGCATTTACTGTGAAATCAGACAACACCAATTTTCCTGACATAGCTGCTCTTTCGGCTAGTAAATCGTCCCAGTTTTCGGTGCCTTGCCAGAATACTTTTTTAAGGAGTTCCATGGCTTCTGGATTGGATTTGGATAGTTTACCTGCTAGAGTAGAGATCGCCTCATCCATTTCTTCAGCTGTATCGAAGATTTCAGCGTAGAGTCCTTTTTCTTTGGCCCATTGAGCGGTTTGCCATTCTGTAGCATCTATCGCTAACTGAGACATTCCGGATAATCCGATTTTTCTCTCTACTGCTGGTCCAACCACGAATGGTCCGATTCCAACTGCCAATTCAGAAAGTTTTACAGAAGCATGTTTGGTTGCAAAACAGTAATCCACAGCAGAAGCTACTCCAACACCTCCACCAACAGCTTTTCCATGTACACGACCGATGATTAGTTTTGGACATTTTCTGCATGCATTGATCACGTTGGCAAATCCAGAGAAGAATACTTTTCCGGTAGCTAAATCTTTAATGGAAATCAATTCATCAAAACTCGCACCTCCACAGAAGGCTTTTTCACCGGCAGACTTCAATACAATTACCTTAACGTCCTTGTTTTGACCTAATTCCGTAATGGTATTCGCCAATTTTGCCAAAATTTTTCCTGGAAGAGAATTCGAAAGTGGGTGACCAAATTCAACTGTGGCAATTCCGTTGTCGATAGCGAATTCTACATGTCCTTGATCTACTGCGTTTGCTGTGCTCATAATTCTGAATTTTGTTGGGCAAATATATCAAAAAATCTAGCGGATTCGAACTCAAAAGAGCGCGATTATGGAAAAGTAGATCGAGATGGTATTTGGAGTTGTTTGGAACAATTATTTGTTTTTTAGCTTATTGATTGGATTTGTCTTGGGTCTTATAGTAGCTTATGTATTTCGAATTAATGATATTGAAATATTCAAAAAGAAATCGCACAAGAAAAAGAAGAAAAGCTAAAATGACATTTAAAAAGATTCTCAATTTTTGCTTATTTTCGAAAAGTGAGATTTTTCGTGTTATTCATATTAAGCCTATTCCTCCTTTCTTGCGGAAGCAATCAATTTGCGCATAGACGCTACACAAAAGGAATTTATGTGGAAAAGCGAACAGGAGCAAAAAGCAAAAAGCTAAAAGTAGCATCCGACTCCTATTCCAGTTCTTTGGCAAGAAAAAAGTCAAGCACAGTTAAAGACGATTATAAAGAAAATCTATCTGAGCAAAATGTTATTCATCAGGAAATTCCTGTTGAAAAAGAAAAGGAAGAAAAAGTTGTGAAAGGTCTTCTTGATGATCAAATCTACATCGAAGAATCAAAAAAAGAAGCTTTACTAGATCACCGAGGAATGAGTCCGCCGGATTTAGAAGACGGGGAAGTATTGCGAAAATCCAAAAAGGCAGATAGCTTAGGTCTTGCATCCGGAATTATGGGGTACTCCGCCTTAGGTATATTCTTATTATCCTTGTTGATCCTATTTATTTTATGGATTGTTTTTTACACTGGTGCGATAGGTTGGCCTTTAGTCTTAATTATTTATTACTTTATGTTCTTTGGAAGCATGGCATTGGGTGTAGCTGCGCTGATTACAGGAGCAATTTCTTTTGCTAGAAATGAAAATGGAATGGCACTTGCTGGGATAATCATTGGATCTATCTTCCTTGCAATTCTTCTTTTAACACTTCTAATCGTACTTATTTAATTCAGTTTTTTGCGTTTTTCGCAAATTAATTGAGACTCCTTTCCATAACTTTGATTCTATCAATAACAGAATCATGGGAAAGTTAATCTACTATACTCGACTGATTTTATTGCTATGGCTCCTTCTTGGATGTGGAACCAATAATTTTGCAAAGCGCCGCTATATGAAAGGTGTTTATGTGGAGAAGCGATCTGTGGCTTCGAGTAGAAAAATGAAAGCTGATCATAGAACAAAAAATTCTGAGGTAGCTAAAAAATTTACTGATGAAAAAGAGGAAAATAAATCAAATTTGAATCTTATAATCATTGAAATCGAGCAAGATCCAGAAGAAATCCAAAGGCAATATGAAAGATTCGAAAAAAATGATAATCTCCAAAAAGATGAGGAAAGCAACAAATCTCATGTTCCAATAAACAAAACAACATGTCAAACCTATTCAGTTCCTGTTTCATCACCTGTGCCTTCATACTATCCTGCCCCATTATTCATTTGGAGTGCAATCTTATCTCTATTTGGATGGGCGATGGTTTTAGTGGACATTTTTGTTTCCCTTGAAGGACTTTTGGCATTGTTTTTAGGATTGCCTATTGGAGTGGCTGCTTTGGTCATGTCCATAATTTCTGTTGTACGAGCTTTTGCCTGGGATTATGGTACTTTCGGTAAAGTAATGGCCATTATTAGTCTGGTACTTGCCGTTTCACTTACCATCATTTCGATCATCGTCTTTATTGGATTAATCTAAACTATCTTTTTATGAAACAACTATCCTATTTATTCAAAATCTTTATTCTGATTTTTCTAATCCACAGTTGTGCAAATAGCAATTTCACAAAGCGTCGATACATGAAAGGTGTTTATTTGGAGAAGCATGGTGGTGCAAGGAGTCATAAGATGAAAGCAGAAAATAAGAAATTCATTGCACAAAATGATACAAAGGTGCGGGAGGAAAAAAAGGATGAGAATTCTGAACCAAGCCCTACAAATCTAGACTTGAATTCTAATTCCAAACGGAACCAAGAATTAAAAAATGAAAAAGCAAGAGGAGAAGAGTTCGTTTTGGACAAACCACCATTAAATAAATTAGAAGAAAAAGAGGTTTCCATTCAAAATGAAATTCTAGTTGAGAATCAAAATAATCAACTTCTGAAAGAAATAAACGAAGAAGAAAAATCTCAAAAGGACAAATTTTTGAAAATGGCGCTAGGATTTTTCATATCTGGAGTCCTATTATTGGCACTTTGTTATTTGATCGTTTTTTTGGCCTCAAACATTATGTTTCTAGGTCCAATTCTTGGACTCATTGGCTTAGGTGGAGTAATTACCGGAATCGTATTTTTTGTGAAATTTGACAGACTCAAGAAAAAAGAAAACAACCTTAAGCCAAAAGCAAGTAGAGAAAGGTTGGGAGAAATTGGAGCGATTATCGCTTATATTGCTATAGCCCTTGTAGTTATTACTTCTATTCTGATATTATTGTTCAATTTCTATTTTGTTGTTTCCAGTTTTATCCTTTGGATGGTTACCATATTCCAGATGATGGCCATTTGTCTGGGAGTGATTTCAATCGTGCTTGGAGCATTGGGCGGTAAAAACAAAACAAAATTTCATTTGATCTCTCTTTATTTAGGTATAGCGATTCTAGTAATTCCGACGCTTATTTATATCGCATACCTCGTTGCAATCTTTATTTTTTAAACCAAACATCATGAAACTTATTAGTTACATCCTACTGTTTTTAATAATTACTTCCTGCTCTACAACTAAATTTGCAAAACGTCGCTATATGAGAGGTGTCTATGTGGAGAAGCATAGTGACTGTTCAATCGCTTCCAAAAAAGTCAAATCAAAAGTATCTAGTCATTCAGAAAAAATAAACCTTGAAGATTCTGAACCTAAAAACATAGAGGACATTGAAACATTTGACACCGATAATAAACCAATGGAGGATTCTGATCAATTTGAAAGATCAGAAAAGAAATTCAAAATGAAAATCGAGCATGAAAAATTCCAGGAAATCCCTAAAAGATATGAAAATCATAAAGAAGAAAATTCTGAAGGAAAAAACAACAATTCAGAACTATTTTGGATAGGATTTTCACTTGTAGTACTGGGTATTATTTTTCTTTCATTACAATCACTTTCTATGACTTTACTCTTGTCACTTGGACTTATTGCTATTATTGTTGGATTAGTCCTTGCAGTACTAGGATTCAGATTAAGAATTGATAAAAGAGACCACGTTCAAGAAAAAAGCAGATTTAAAAAAGCTTCTATATGGTTATGGGTAAGTTTTGGAATCGCAATTTTAACGACAGCAATTCTAATAGCAATTAGTTTCTCCGTATTTAGTTTTACACTTGTATATTTAGCGATTGGATTTGGACTATTAGCATTACTATTACTTATTCTCGCATCAATATTTACAGGAATTAACAAAAGTATTTAAAGCTTCCACTCTTTCCCAGTACGATAAACCATGCCTTTAAAAAGTGCCACTAATTCTCCATCCTGGTTTTTTACTTTCACTTCGTAGAGGCCTGTTTTGTTCGTTACATTAAGTTCCTTGGCATCTGCAATTAAAGTATCTCCTTCTCTTGTGGGTTTAATATGATTTATAGAAGTCTCTATGGAAACCGATTGAATTCCTCTTCCATTAGAAGCAAAAGCCAAAGCCGAATCTGCTAATGAATAAGTGATCCCTCCGTGTGCGATTCCGAAACCATTTAACATGTCTTTAGTCACTTTCATTTTTAATATAACATGTCCTTTATCGACCAATACTTTTTCAATTCCTAACCACTGTGAAAAGTAGTCAAACTCATACATTCGGTCTACTATTTTCTTACTTTTAGCCATGTACCACTTTATTTAAGAGACCTATAATATTCATTGTTACCAAATACAATTGGATCTGGGTTTCTTCGCCCAGGACATTTCCTTCTGCATCTTCTGCATTTATTTCATCAACCATCCAATTTTCAACTACAGGTTGATTGATTAAAGAAGAAATTTCGGAATAATCTTCAGTAGTATGGATCAGATCCAAAGCTTGATGAAAAGGTTCTTGAAAAGCATCGATCAAATCATCTTCCACAATTCCAATTTTATACCCTGCATTTTTAAATGACTGATAAATAATAGCAAAATAATACATGATCAAATCACTCAATTCCTCATTTTGAAATTCGATGGCTGCTTGTAATGAGTAACTTGCCAGTGCATTTTGTTCTAAAACAAAAGTTTCTATCAAATGGCTTAAAGCCTCATCGTCCATATCTTCGATCTTATTGATCGCTGAATTAATCTGCTCTGCTGTAATGTATTCCATCCTACTTCGTTTATTTAGTCTGGAAAAATACTTATTTTCAGACTGAATTATTCACTTTTAATTTAAATTCTCATTTTATGACCCATTTTGATCCCGATTTTTTAGAATTCTTCAAGGAATTGGCTCCCAATAATCACAAAGACTGGTTTGACGAAAACCGCAAACGCTATCAAAAGAATGTCAAAGATCCTTTCTATGCTTTTGTGGATGAGATCATTCCTGAAATAGCTAAAATTGATGGGATCAAATATGAAATCTCGGCCAAAGATTGTGTCTTTAGAATCAATCGAGATGTTCGTTTTTCTAATGATAAATCGCCCTATAAATTGAGAATGTCTGCCATAATATCTCCTGCTGGTAAGAAAGACAAAACCTATCCGGGACTGTACTTCGAAATGGGACCAGAAAACTTCACCATTTATGGGGGTGTTTATATGCTAAGCAAAGAACAGCTTTACGACTGTAGAGAAGCTATAGCCAAAAATGCCAAGGAATTTGACAAAATTGTGAACGACCCAAAATTTACAAATACTTATGGTGAAATTCACGGAGAAAAAAATAAAGTGATCCCAAAAGAATTCAAAGAAGTAGGAGAAAAACAGGAGCTGATCTACAACAAAAACTGGTATTACTACTGCAAATTAAATCCAGAAACTATCTTGAAAGATGATGTTAAAAAGATTCTCCTTGAAAACTACAAAGCAGGAAAACCAGTAAAAGACTTTTTCGTGAAAGCTTTGAAAGATGGTTAGACTGTTAGACTGTTAGACTGTTAGACTGTTAGACTGTTAGACTGTTAGACTGTTAGACTGTTAGACAAAATTATTCATTTTGCCTTTTGCACTTTGCATTTTGCATTTTATTTCACCCTTCTTTTCAAAATTAGATACATGATGAGAGCAATTGGAATGACTCCTAAAAGCAACAATAGGGTCATTTTATTTGAGTCTAGTTTGTCTTTTTCCTGTTGATTTTCTTTTTTCGTTTGTGCTATGGAATCGACCGTAGTTTCGGCACTGGTCCCGGAATCAGAAGAATGATCCTGAAAAGTTTGTATCCAGTTTGAATTAGGGGTGCTAAAAGAAATAGCCTTATCCGTATCATGCGACCAAATATGGGCACAAACGGATAAGGCCATTATCACCGGTAATAATTTTTTCACTTTCCTAGATATTTCACAAATCTATATAATGCATCCGAATTGACTGATTTACTGAGGAAAAATAAATTCATATTTAGACGAAACCTACTTTTCATTCTATCAACTTGAAATAAAAAAGTGAAGTTTTTAGAACTTTTGATAGTTTTATTTGTTTATGTGATAGTATTACTATTATTTTTGCGATTTTAAATATCTTTATATGGAAGTTATATTAACTAATTTTACAATTCAAGTCAATGACAAGATCTATCTCAAAGACCCTGATTCTAGTGATCTTGGAAAAAAAATCATCCGCCATTCAATTGAAATGATTGAACAAAACGGAATTGAAAATTTTACATTTGGGAAACTTGCAAAAAAAATAAAATCCACTGAAGCCTCACTTTACAGGTATTTTGAAAGCAAACATAAACTACTTCTTTATTTGATTAATTGGTATTGGGGATGGATGGAATATAAATTGGTATTTGGAACAGCCAATATTGAAGATCCTCTGGTTCGCCTACAAAAAGCACTTAAAGTTTTGACAGAAACCATAGAAGAAGATCGAACATTCTCTCATGTGAACGAGGTAAAATTAAGTCAAATTGTCATTTCAGAATCCTCCAAAGTCTATTTAACTAAGCAGGTAGATGACGAAAATCAAAAGGGAATTTTTACTCCTTATAAAAGGTTGGTAGAACATGTAAGCAAGATCATACTTGAAATCAATCCCTCATATAAATATCCACACATGTTGGTATCCACTGTTATCGAAGGGGCGCACATCCAAAGGTATTTTGCGGAACATCTTCCAAGACTGACCAATACAATCAAAGGGGAAGATGCAGTTGTAAACTTTTATACAGAAATGGTACTTAAAAATATTCGACAATAATGGAAAAAATAACTCCTGTAAATCGATTCTTCAGACTTCTGAAGCCCGATAGTAGAGAAATACGGAATGTATATATCTATGCCATTTTCAATGGTTTGGTTGCACTTTCATTGCCTTTGGGAATTCAGGCTATTGTAAACCTGATACAAGGAGGAAGCATTAGTACATCCTGGATTGTACTTGTATGTATTGTTGTTTTTGGGGTTGCCGCATCAGGCCTTTTGCGAATAGCTCAGCTGAGAATTACTGAAAATCTGCAACAGAAGATCTTTACACGAGCCGCTTTTGAATTCGCTTATCGCATTCCTAAAATCAAATTGGAAGAAATTTATAATAAATATGCTCCAGAACTGATGAACCGATTTTTCGATGTGATTTCAGTTCAAAAAGGTTTGGCCAAAATACTAATTGATTTTTCGGCAGCAGGATTACAGGTCGTATTCGGATTGATTCTTCTCTCTTTCTATCATCCATTTTTCATTATTTTTTCCATGATTTTGATTGCCTTAGTCCTTGCCATTTTTAGGTTTACCGCGAAAAAAGGTTTAATGACCAGCCTAAGAGAATCTAAGTACAAGTACGAAGTTGTTTATTGGTTGGAGGAAATTGCCCGAACATCCAACGCATTCAAACTTGCGGGAAAAACGAATCTTCATTTGCGTCGGACAGATAAAAATGTAGGGAATTATTTGAAAGAACGAGAAGCCCACTTCAAAGTATTAGTTAGACAATATTATTTGTTGATCATTTTCAATGTAATCGTTGCAGCAGGATTATTGGCGCTTGGTGGAATTTTGGTAATGGAACAATTAATGAATATTGGCCAGTTTATCGCTGCAGAAATCATTATTCTTTTGATTATGAATTCCGTAGAAAAGCTAATAGTAAGCTTGGAAACAATTTACGATGTTCTTACTTCCGTAGAAAAAATTGCTCAAGTTACTGATCTAGAAATCGAAAACGAGGATGGCATTGATTTGAAAGAAGAGTGCAGTGAATGTGGTTTGGAACTTAGATTGGAAAACATGTCTTTCAATTATCCTGGCAATGAAAAACAAGCGCTTAAAAATATCGATTTAAAAATTGGGGCAGGAGAAAAAATTGTGATCGCCGGAGAAAACGGATCTGGAAAAAGCACCTTACTGCAATTGATTGGATCACTTTATACACCTACCGAAGGGATGTTATTCTACAACAATGTAAGTCAATCGAGTTTAGATTTATGTTCAGTCCATACAGTTATAGGGGATTCCATTAGTCAGGAAGAATTATTTGAAGGTACGATCGTAGAGAACATCACAATTGGTAGACCGGACGCGACTATGGAGAATGTAAAATGGGCAATCGAAAAGCTTGGATTAAGCGATTATGTAAGTCATTTGCCCAAAGGATATGAAACCGTTCTTGATCCTACAGGAAGAAAAATGCCCAGGAGTATTAGCCAAAAACTATTGCTCGCAAGAAGCATCGTGATCAAACCAAAGCTATTGTTATTAGAAGATGCTTTTGAACACTTTGAAATAGAAGAAAGACAGCGTATCGTGGATTTTTTAACTGCAAAGGAAAATAGTTGGACCATGGTGGCAGTATCATCTGATCCATACTTATCAAGTAAAGTTGATCGTGTATTGATCATGAAGCAAGGTAAAATTCTTAACCCTCAATAAACTGAAAGAAAATGTTGAATATTTCAAATCATCAGGTTAGAGAAGAAATTGAAAAAGAGAATTTAAAGTCTCTAAAAGAAGTCGAAAGCAAAGTTTCTAAAAAAGTACTTCGTCGCATGTTGTATATATTCAGTGGAGCCTTATTGATTGTATTATTGCTTCCCTGGACGCAGACAATCCAATCATCCGGAAAGGTAACTACTCTCATGCCGGATCAGCGACCGCAAACTATTCATTCTGTCATCGCAGGAAGAATAGAAAAATGGTTTGTTATGGAAGGTGATTTCGTAAAAAAAGGAGACACCATTCTATTTATTTCCGAGATTAAGGATGAGTATTTTGATCCAAATTTACTGGGAAGAACAGAAGAACAACTTAAAGCTAAAGAACTTTCGGTTCAATCCTATTTCGAAAAAGTAAAAGCGCTAGATGGACAGATAGATGCTTTGGAACAAAATTCATTGTTGAAATTGGAACAAACCAAAAATAAGTTGATCCAGGCTAGACTCAAGGTGAAATCGGATAGTATCGACTTGGTTGCTGCTGAAACAAATGAGCAAATCGCCAAACAACAATTTGATCGATTACAAGAACTCTTTGATAAAGGATTGAAGTCAAAAACGGATTTAGAAAATCGAAAATTGAAATTGCAAGAAGCCCAAGCAAAACGTATATCAGCTGAAAACAAATATTTGACGGGCCAAAATGAGGTCATCAATGCACAAGTAGAACTCAACTCCATTCAAGCAGAATACCGAGATAAGATCTCAAAAGCCGAAAGTGATAAATTCACAGCCTTATCGAGTATGTATGACGCTGAAGCTGTCGTGACCAAACTTCAAAATCAATATATGAATTATTCCGTACGAACAGGTATGTATTACATTCGAGCCCCTCAAGATGGATACATAACCAAGGCAATTCAACAAGGATTAGGAGAAACTATTAAGGAAGGGGATCCTATTGTGAGTATTATGCCTGCAAATTATCAACTGGCGGTTGAAATGTATATTCGCCCGATTGATCTGCCACTTATGCAAATTGGTCAACACGTTAGAATCCAGTTCGATGGGTGGCCTGCTATAGTGTTTTCAGGCTGGCCAAATACAAGTTATGGTACCTATGGAGGAACCGTTTATGCCATTGATAATTTCATTAGTGATAATGGAAAGTACAGAGTATTAGTGGCTCCAGATCCAAACGACCCAGAATGGCCAAAAGCACTCCGTGTCGGTTCGGGAACAAGAACAATGGTTTTACTGCAAGATGTTCCTGTATGGTATGAGTTATGGAGACAAATTAATGGGTTTCCTCCAGAATATTATGAAACTGAGAAAACCAACCAGAAAGAGTCTAAAAAATGAGAAAGTTGATCTTTATTTTCATCAGTGTTCCGTTATGGATTTACAGTCAATCTGAGATAACCGTATTGTCTTACGATCAATTCATGAAAATCGTTAAGGAAAATCACCCTCTTGCCAAAAATGCAGAATTACGTGCATTGAGTGGCGAATATCAACTTCGATATGCTAAAGGGAACTTTGATGCTAAAATTTTTTCCGATATCGATCAAAAGTATTTCAGTGAGAAACAATATTATAGTTTGATGAATTCTGGTTTGTCTGTACCCGCTTGGTTTGGCATCGAAGTTAAAACCGGCTACGAACACAATGTAGGCACAAATGTCAGCAATCAAAATATCACGCCTGCAGCAGGATTGTGGTACGCGGGAATTTCGGTTCCACTAGGTCAAGGGCTTTTGATTGATGAACGCCGAATTGAACTGAAAAAAGCAAAATTAACAGAAAACATGAGTCGTCAAGAACAAATTCTACTCATGAACGAATTACTCTATGAGGCTGGAGATTCTTATTGGAATTGGTTTATGGCCCACAACAATTATCTTGTTTATCAAGAAGCGGTTCAATTAGCTCAAGATCGTTTTGATGCGGTGATGAATGAAGCAAAAAGTGGGAATCGACCATTCATTGATACTTTAGAAGCAGGAATTCAACTTCAAAACCGAAAACTCGCCTTACAAGAAGCTGAATTAAAGTTTAAAAATAGTGGTTTAAAATTAAGTGTCTACTTATGGGCAGAAGGCTTTATTCCATTGGAACTTAAATCCAATACGGTGCCTGAGAATCGCAATACACTTGCAGTTCTAGATTTGGAAAATGAATATTTACTTCGAGCCGACACTATTGGACTTAATCATCCTGAAATCAACCGAACAAACATGAAAATCGATCAACTTAAATTGGATAAAAGATGGAAGATAGAACAGTTTATACCCAAAGTTAGGATCAATTATAATTTTTTGACCGAACCATTTGGAGGGGATTTGTTTCCGAATTATTCGATCAACAATTACAAATGGGGACTCAATTTTTCCATGCCTCTTAGTTTTGCAAAAGAAAGACAGGCTTTCAATTTGGCTAAAGTAAAACTGGAGACAGCACAAATGGAATTGGAGGCGAAAAGAAAGTTGATTGAAGCAAAAGCCTTCAGCGCAATAAATACTTGGCAAACGACAAAAAATCAAGTTGATCTTTTCCAGAGAACTGTGAACGATTATCTCAAACTATTAGAAGGCGAGCGCACCATGTTCAATACGGGGGAGAGTTCCTTATTTATGGTTAACTCGAGAGAGTTGGGGTACATAAGTGCACAAGTGAAATTAGTGGAACTGATTACGAAAAACCACAAAGCAAAATTAGAGACCGAATATGTATTCGGATTATTAGGACAATAAAAATTTAGACTTATGATTTTTCTAAGAATTTCATCTGAAAATCGCCAGCAAATAGAGGAAATTGCAACAATTTTGCTGGAAAATCACCTGATTATAGATGTTAACGTTAAAGAGAATATTGAGCGATGGAATCTTGTTATGAATTCCATTCAGAAAAAATCCATCTATCTATTAACTGGTAAAACACGGGCCAATCTATTTACTAAGATTGATGAACTTTTAAGGGGAAAATTCAAAGACAGAATGCCTGAACTCTATTCTTTACCTATTGTGCATATGGATTGGGAGCAGTCGGATCAATTACAGAAGTTTATCCCGCCTACCAGTTAAAGCATTTTTTCGTTTTGGTACAAACAAAAAACCCGACAGGGCTGGCACCGAGTCGGGTAAGGTCAAAAATTAATTCATTCTCCTTACCAGTGACAGTTGCTTGTTGCTTTGAGATCGAGTTGCAGGTAAGACGAATCCAAAAGTTTACTGATGCAAATTTGCTTTAATTAATCGAGTATTGAATTAAGTGAGAATAAAAGATTGGTTATGCTTGTGTTAATTTTCTGTCGGAGCGGACTCCGCTTTTGTACCAAAAGCAATGAATACTGCCACCAAAGGAAAAGCCGCGTAAATCCAGTAGGCATAAAATCCAATCCAACCATAAAGTGCTGCTGAAACTAAAGGAAAAGAAGCCATAGCGAATGAATGAATGGAATCTGAAACACCCATGGTTTCCCCTTGTTTTTTAGAATTCGCGTGCTGAGCAATCACAGAATTGAAAGTTGGAAAGGAAAGCGACAAGCCCAGATTCATGATGTAGTAAAAACTAATGAAAACCCAAAGATTGTTGGTCAAGGTGATACAAAACAACCCTATGAATACACCGGATAACCCAATTTTCAAAGTATTGTACTCCCCAAACCATCTTACAAAATACCGGGAAACAATCGCTTGATTAAATGATAAAAACAGTCCGACAATCAACATAAAAAATCCTAATTCTTGTTTGTTGAAATCAAATAAATCAATGAGATAAAGTGCAATAGAGCCAATATAACAAGCCACTGTAGTTGAAAAAAGCAGTTTCAATAAAAAGATTCTCTTCAAAAATGGGGAAATGTTTAATTCTCGAATCCTTTTGATCAGAAAGAGATTTTTGACAATTCTTTGTTTGCCCGCAGGACTCCTTTTTTCTTCAGGATGAGATTCTTTCAACCAAAAGAAGATGGCAATTAAAGTCACCGTTGAAATAGCTATTGCTGTAACCATGGTTCCCAAATAGCCCCAAGAAGAAGAGGCAGTTAACCCCCCTAAACCTGGACCGACAATCAAACCAATACCAGCAATTCCACCTAAATATCCGAAAACAGAAGCTTTTTCTTTGGAAGTGGTGATATCTGCCACATAAGCATTCGTTACAGAAGCATTTCCTCCCGTTATTCCATCTAAAATTCTTGAAAATGCTATTACCCAAAGTGCAATGGAAAAACCAAATAGCTGCTGGTCCTTTGGAAGATAAAGGGCAAATACAAAAACAAACCAACTTAAAAGAGTTCCTGCCTGACTCACCAGCAAAACGGGCTTTCTTCCCATGTGATCAGACAAAGCACCTAAAAAAGGTGCACCAAAAAACTGAAATGCGGAATAGAAGGTTAGCAAAAGTCCGTAAAACCATTCTGGAGCCCCGTAGTCTTTTACAATAAATGGAAGAATAGGCATCAGAATACTGAAACCTAATACATTCACGAAGGTGAGTAAAAATGCTGGGACAAGTTTTTGAAACATGGCGGCAAAGGTAGGGGATAATTGATGAAATGATGTTATGATTTTATGATATTATGATGCTATGATATTCTGAGCTTGTGCTTTTATATGTTAATTGAGTAATGGGAATTTCGCACTTTGTAAATCGTACTTTTCTAATTTGCTGGTATATGGATTTAAAAAATAGAATAGTCACGTTTCCAAAAATCTAGATATCCAGCAATCCAATTTGAACAAATCCAGACTTTTTCTATTTTTAGGTAAGCATAATGAATTCTGCAAGTAAAACATATAAATGGGAATATTTGCTCATCTTGTCACTGCCCATTAGCGTGGTCGTAAATTTGCTTTACGATGGGTGGTTTTCCTTTCTATCGCTTTTGATCTTCTTTGTTTTGGTTCCCTTCTTGGAATTAGTACTTCCTTCCAATCATGATAATGTATCCAAGGATTTGGAGGAGAAAGTAGCCAATGACAAGTTTTACGATGTTATGTTACTCATTAGTTTGCCTATTCAATATGGGGTTTTGGCTTTTTACTTATTTCAATGTTCTAAAAATCCAACTTTCAACGCGGATTGGGTAGGCAACACCGTGGCTGCTGGACTCATGTGCGGTGTGGTTGGGATAAATATTGGACATGAGCTGGGTCATCGGGAAAACAAATGGCAAAGACTGGTTGGAGAACTCTTACTTCTTTCTTCATTGAACACACATTTCCTTCCCTACCACAATTATGTCCACCACAAAGAAGTAGCGACACCTAAAGATGCAGCAACAGCTCGACTGAATGAACCTCTTTACATTTTTTGGATTCGCTCTCACTTCTCCGGATATCTCTACGCATGGCAAGTTGAAAATAGACTCTCAGCTGACGCTCGAGGAACTAAATATAGCCTCAAAAATAGGATGGTCGTGTATACGATATGGAATGTATTACTTGTATTAGGCGTTTATTTTTCTTTGGGTTGGTTTGCCTTAGTTTCTTTTCTTACAGCTGCGATTATTGGCATTTTATTGTTGCAAACCGTCAATTACATCGAGCACTATGGTTTGCTCAGAAAACAAAATGATCAAGGTCGCTATGAACGGGTACGCTATTGGCATTCTTGGAATAGTGACCATATTATTGGTCGACTATTATTGTTCAATTTGTCTAGACATTCAGACCATCACTACAAAGCTTCCAAACCTTATCAAATATTGGATTCCATTGAAAACGCCCCTCAAATGCCAACCGGATATCCTGGGATGATGTTACTGTCTTTTCTGCCTCCCATTTTCTTTGCGATAGTGAATAAGAAAATAAAGCAATTTGATTACCGTTAGATTCTAACTCCGAAGACAACAACGTCATCGACTTGTTCATTGTCTCCTCGCCAAGCCTCAAATGCTTGGTTGATTTTTGTTTTTTGCTCTTCCATGGGTAAATCTTTCACAGATAGGAATAGCTTCTTAAGATTGGATACTTTGAACTTCTTCCCTCCAGGGTGATTCGTAGTGCCACCAAATTGATCCGCATATCCATCAGAAAAAATATAAATCTGATCTCCATTAAAAACATTCAATTCATGAGTCGTAAATGGATGTTCAGCCCGATAATTACCCACGGGTTGTTTATCCGCTTTAATTTCTTCAATCACATCTGAGTCCTTTCTGATAATCCAAAGAGGGTTATTTGCTCCCGCATATTTAAGTTTGAAGCAAGAACTCTGTTTAGCAGAAACTCCATCCTCTTGCTCTTGCTCTTGCTCAATACTCACAAGCGCGATATCCATCCCGTCCTTAACCTCTCGATTCGATTTATCGAATTCTCCAATAACTAATTCTCTAGTTTTATCTAAGATTTGCCCTGGATCTTTCAAACCAAATTCGCGAACAGACCTGTTCAAACCATTATTACACATAACAGAAACCATGGCCCCTGGAACCCCATGCCCCGTACAATCAGCAGCAGCAAATAGAATAGTTCCATATTTAGACTGACTACTGTCTACTTGGTACTTGGAACTACCAACCGTTTCCATCCAATAAAAATCTCCCGCTACAATGTCTTTCGGTTTGTACAAAATAAAGCTATCTGGAAGCGCATTTTTAATCATCTCACTTGGAGGGAAAATGGCTTTTTGAATTTGACTAGCATATTTGATGGAATCTGTAATTTCTTTGCTTTTCTCTTCAATCATGAGCTTTTGTTCCACTAAAACAAGATTCATTTTACGCTTGCGCCTATTTGCTAGAGCCACAAAACCTAGGAAAAGAACCAAAATTAACATGGATGCAATGATCATTCTTCTTGTTCCTTTTATGGATTCTAAAAAATCTTTTTCCGGGGCAACAATCCCAATATAAAAAACTTGATTTCCAATGTAATAGGGCTGGAAAACACACCACCAGTCTTCGCCATTGTGTTCGAATGGAAAATAATATTCCCTTTGTTCCAACTGTTTCCATGCCTCATAAGCTGAATGCATTGGAGTTCCAGAAAATTCAGAAACAGGTTTTAATACCTCAGCCTTTAGATCCCTATCTTTCATTTCCGCGGGAAGTCCCAATACCTTCATTTCCTTATTCAGAATAAAAGAAGAACCATTTTTACTTACATTCGACTCAATCGTCTTTTTGGAAATATCCAAAAGCATTAAATCAAACCCTATCACATGTTGTAAACCCTTACGATCTACCCATCTTTTTGAAACAGTTATTCCAGGATCTTTAGTAGTAAAAAAAGTATAAACATTGGTCCAATAAGCCTTATCTCTGGCTCTAACAGCTCCCAGAAACCAGGGTCTCCATCATGGATTATAGGAGCTCCCTTCTTCTAATTTTTCGATCAGTTTTAATTTTCTTTCTCGAATTTCCCATTTGTATTTTGTCGATCTTAAATCAGTACCTGAACCTGTAGGCAAAGTTTCTCTATTGATCAAAATTGAATCTAAATCTAAAATCATGAATTCTTTGCCTTGTTCTGTAGCCATCATGATAGAAGAAACCGGTCTGGATTCTTTTAAAATAGGCAAAAAGTGTTTGTTGAATTCCTCTAAATTCATTTGATCAAATTCACCTCTTTTTGCCTGTTCAATAGCAATTTCTAAATCAGAAATTACCGGATTGAAAAAGTTATCTAACTCAACTAGTGTTTGGCCTTTCTTTTCATGAAGGATGGATTCCGCAATGTCTTCGACCGTTTGAGACAGATTAAAAAATGTAAAAGTGAGAACTACTGCTCCAATGAATAACAATCCATAAATGATATATTTTTCCGGAATCTTTTTCATATTCTCACTCCAATAAAACAAACATCATCAAGTTGTTCATTTTCACCTTTCCATTCTTCGAAAACCTGGTCTAATTGCTCCTTTTGGGTAGACATTTCCAAATTTTGAATATCCAGCAAAAGGGTTTTTAAATTTGAAGCTTTGAATTTTTTACCCTTGTCGCCGCCGAACTGATCCACATAACCATCCGAGAAAATATAAAAAGTATCTCCACTATTTAATGTCAGCTCATGAGTAACAAAAGGTTTTGAGTGACTAAATTTACCGATAGGCTGTTTGTCTGCTTTGAATTCCTCTATTTCATTTGAATCTTTTCTGATCACCCAAAGAGGGTTGTTTGCACCCGCATATTTGAGTTTCGAGCAAGAAATTGATTTCGAAGAAGCTCCTTCCCCTTGCTGTTGCTCAATACTCACAACTGCAATATCCATCCCATCCTTGACTTCTTCCTGAGATTTCTCAAATTCTTTAACTACCAGTTCTCTAGTTTTATCCAAAATTTTACCCGGATCTGTTAATCCAAATTCCCTTACCGATCGGTTCAAACTATTATTACAAACCACGGAAACCATCGCTCCAGGCACCCCATGCCCCGTACAATCCGCAGCTGCAATTAATACGTTCTCTTGCTCTTGCGCAATACTCTTGCCCATCTCCATCCAATAAAAATCACCTGCAACAATATCTTTCGGTTTGTACAAAACAAAGGAGTTCGGTAAAGATCTCTTGATTAGATTATCAGAGGGTAATATGGCAGATTGAATTCTTTTGGCATAAGTTATTGAATCCGTAATCTCCTTATTTTTTTCCTCAACAATTTCTTTTTGAATCGTAATTTCTTTGTTTTTGGAACGTAATATTTCATTGTTCCTTTTTCTTAATTGAATGCTTCGAATTGCAAATCCTACTCCCAATAGCAGTAATAAAACTAAGGCCAACGCACCATAAATCAACGTATTCTTTCGTTCCGAATCAGCTTCTGCTTTATAAGCTCTAAGTTTATTAAGTTCATTCGCTCTATTGGCTGATTGAAGTTGTTCGTCCTTTTCCTTGGTTTCATATTTTGTTTGCATTTCTGCTAACGCCTGAGAACTTTTTACCTTCGAAATAGAATCTTGAAGGGAGGAAAACATAAAAAGTTTTTCATAGGCTTCCTTATAATTACCAATTTTATAGAGTGCATTAGAAAGATGTTTATTTCCGAACATTATTGCTTCTACAGATGCGCTCTCCTCGGCCTTTTCGAGTCCCATTCTTAGATTGGGAATCGACTCTATAAATTTTCCTCTCTTGATTTGAATTTCACCTAATCTGATTAGTGCCATACCAATAGTTTCCTGGCTTATTCCTTCAACTTGAAGTTTTAATTCCAAGGCTTTTTTCAGATACTTTTCAGCGAGATCGATTTGATTCATCAATACATAAAGCTCTGCCATATCAGAATAGGTATAAGAAGCGCCATAAATATCTCCGGCATCCTCCTTCATTTTCAGGGAGACTTTAAAATAGTATTCAGCCGAGTCCAGTTGTCCTAAATTTTGAAGTGAAGTCGCTAAATTATTGATGGGCCAGGAAGTGTAAGGATCATTAATTTTTTGAAGATAATTTGCTGATTTTCTATATCTCTCTGCTGCCTGGTCCCAACGTTCAGTAGCGTGATAGATGTTTCCAATACCTAAATTTGCCATCCCAATCCCTCGGTCAAACTTGGATTGAATAAATAACTCTTCCCCCTTCAGATAGGCCTCCAGCGCTTTGGTATAATCGCTTTTTATATCATAAATATTTCCTTTGGAGATATACAGATTGGCCAATCTTTGTTTATTCTCAATCTGATCTTCCATTTCTAAAATGGTGTTCAACAAGTGCAGAGCGGTATCCAATCTTCCTTGCTCCGTAAACTTCCTTGAAAAGAATTCCAGCACATCAATCTCCCCATCTTTGTATCCAGTTTGCTGACTCAACTTCAAAGCTTCCTTGGCATAATTTGTTGAAGCCAGTGTATCCGAACGCATTAACTTGGTAGCAAGATTATGGAGGACGGCCACTTTCATTTGATCCTGGATGTCCTCTGTAAGCAAGTTCTTTAGACTGTCCACCTGATGTTCAATCTTCCCCTGAGAAAAAAGAACTGCAGAAGACAAGAATGCTATGAGTAGTAGAGTATGTTTCAATTTTTACTTAATGCGATAATCCATCATGATATTTTCGATACGCGCAGTTGGTGTTTGTTTCCCTCCTGATAGCTGCGTTACTTTATCGTAAACGTATTGTCTTAATTCGGAAATCAATACTTTCCCATCCCCGTTTTTATCAGCCCGGCCATTTTTTAATCCTTCTAAAAAGCAATAAGTAAATAATCCATTCTTCCACTCTGAACTTTCCATGGCATATTCGGCACCTCCTGCAGATGAAATGACCGTAGCTCCAGAACCTTTTCTTAGATCTGAAAACAAGTCTTGCATTAGTTCAACAGAATTTTCCACTCCAATACCTTCTTTTTGTCTGATACCAGCTCCAGCCGATCTAAATTCCACATCTCCTTCCACCTTATCCACATCTGGGCCACCTTCTTCAACTTCTTCTTCATCTACTTCTCCGGAGTGACAAGTATCCATGATCAATAGCTTTCGAAGCGATTTTATGTTGTCAAGAATACGATCTAATCTTTCGTAAGACATTCCTTTTTCTATAGGATTATTAAAATCCATGTCATAGGTTCCGAAATAATAGTTAAAATCGGCATCCAAAACTCCGTGGCCTGCGACGAAAATAATAACTACATCTTCCGGTTTAGCATCCTTTACAAAATCCGAAATATCTTCCATATTTTCTATAATCACCTCTTCATCTACAAGTTTTTTTACATGGATATCATTGAACAATTCGATAGAGCCTTCTAGAGAATTAATGATGTCTGCAGCATCCTTTGAAGGATAGGTCAAATTGAATCGTTCATCTTTATATTTGGAAACGCCGATAGCAACTATATACAAATCAGATTTCTTTTCGTCCCCTTTTCGCATAATCGAAACGGTTTTAGATAAGGATTCAGCTCCTTTATCATTCAAAACTGAAAATGAAATTTTATTCGGACCTGGAATCAAGGGCACCTTAATATCCTTGAGAATAGAACCCAAGTTTTGATCTCGAAGTAGTATTCCATTTGTTCCGTAAATTGGTACATCATTGACATACACATTGATTCGGTCGAGTTTAAATTTCTCATCCCATGCTTTTAATTTGATCAACATTTCTGCTTCTTCGGTTGCAATTGGAAGATCGGATTCATTTTCAATCCTCACCCTAGGAAGGTGAAACTCTTTTCCTAATTGTTCTTCCGTGAATCCCATTTTTCTCAATCTCTTTTTGTATACATATTTGTAAGCATTAAGCAAACGAGGAGAGGTAAATCCAATTCGTTCCCCAACAATATCTGGTCGGTTTAATCTCAAGTCAAACTGATCAAATGGATACAATTCCCCATCTACTCGAAAGCTAATTCCTTTTAATGCTTCTTTGGATGCCATGTAGTAGTTATCTGGCGTAATCAGGGCAAAATCAGAATAGCCATAAGAGATTAAAGTTGCTACATTTTTGCATTCATCTGCATCTGAAATTTTAATTGTCCCATCATTAGAAGCAGATATAAATCGATTCTTATCCTTTTGAAAAACAACTTTGGAAACCTGATCGCTATGATCTAGAAAATGACATTTCTTTTCTCCGGAAGGGATACTCCAAACGATCATGGAGTTATCTGCTTCAGAAACTGCATTATTCCCCGCAGCCGAAACAAGTAGACTTCCATCACTATTAAAATCAATAGAAGTAATCATATTGACATGCCCCTGCAGGGTTTTTACTAAGGTATAGTTTTGTGTCTCATATAAATTGATTGTTTTGTCCCAAGATGCAGAGGCAAGATATTTGCCATCCGGAGAATATTTGACAGCCGAGATGGAAATTGTCTGATCCTTTTTTTGATGTAACTCTTTTCCCGTTTTAAGATCCCAGACCCTTAAAGTTTGATCATATCCTGCTGAAGCGATATGACTGTTGTCCGGACTAAAAGCTAAACCATAGATTCCTCCTGCATGACCAGTCATCTTTTTAATGAGTTTTTTGGTTTCCAAATCCCAAATCTTAATGATTCCCATAAAACCTGCTCCTGCCAAATACTTCCCATCATCAGAAATTGCCAACGTTTGAATGAGCTCCATTTCGCAATCCAATTGACCTACTCTTTTGTTTTTATGTACATCAAAAATCCCAATGCGCATATCCGCAGCCATCGCATACAGTAACTCTCCTCCGGTATCAAATTTTACTGGAAAAAAGGCGATCAATTCAGATTCTACCTTGTTGTTTTTCATATTCCAGATTTTGATTCTCGCTTGATCTGAGGCAACAGCTATGTATTTTCCATTTTGCGCATAATCCATCGAAACAATCTTATTAATTTTTTGGGTGTATTCACTTTCGTAGTCTCCCGTTTCTACATTTCGATATCGAATCCTTCCATAGATTGAAGATGCCTCAATCAGTACATCTTGAATGGGATGGGAAACAAAGCTTTGAACCCCGGACATGTCTTTGATTTTCCACTCCTGATGCAATTTTTTAGTTTCGTAATTCCACACCCTTAAAATCCAGTTGTGATTGTAGGTATACAAATACTTTCCCTTTTTGTCAAAATGAATTCTTTGGATCTTGCCTTCTTCTTTCTTGCTTTCGAAATCAACTTTGAATGTTTCTAAATTAATCAGACGTGTGATATCATCATTAAAACCAGCTGAAATGTATTTCCCATCCGGAGAAATTACTGGTCCAGAGAACGGAACATTAAAAAAATCAAAAATTTTGTGCTCCCCTTTCAGGGTCATGGTGGTAAGATCAAAAACTAATAAATTTCCTTTTACATCAAAAGAATAAGCCTCCATTCTAGGCTCGTAAACATCTACTGTATAGCCAAAATCCAAAGCGACTTTTTTCGATGCTTCTGTTCCAAAAACGTCCGCTACTTCTAATTCTGAATTCGCATTTTTAAATACAATTTTTTGTCCATTGTTAATCCAACACACATTCCCGTTATAATCTGCTGGAAGTTCCTTAACCACCTCACCAGTTTGCACATTCCATACTTTAACTGAACCGTGATTGATAACAGCCGCAAGATGCTTGTTGTCTGGCGAAAAAGTCATTTTATTAATTCGACCATCATTTCCGGAAATTGTACGAAATTCTCTGCCTGTGGGGACATCCCAAACCTTGATTACCTTATTGTTTGCCGCCGTAGCCATGTATTTTCCATTATTGGAGATCTCCATGACTTGAATAACATCTGTATGGCCTGTAGTGAGGACAACTTCAGGTTCGGATTGAGCCTGAATTTGCGAGAAATAAGACACAAAAAAAATAAGAGCGAATATCTTTAAATACATAAGAGTAAAACTTTGATACTCAAATATAAGGTATTCGCTCTTATAATCCTTTTTTAGCTTTTTATTATCTAATCAAGGTAACATGTCCTTGAAATACTTTCTTCTCATCCGTGAATGAATCTTTCAATGAAATTTTCCATACATAAACCCCATCCTGAACTATGTTTCCTTGAAAAGTTCCATTCCAACCCACATCCGAATTGTGACTTTCAAAAATAAGTTCCCCCCATCTATTGAAGATCAATAACTCATAAGAATAAGGATTAAATCCTGAAGTCATAATGGGTTTAAATGTTTCATTGAAATCATCATTGTCCGGTGTAAATGCATTTGGGACATACATGATGAACTCATCTCGAATAATCACTTTTGAATAGGCTGTATCTGTACATCCATATTCATTTATTGCAATCAGATAAATAGGATATTCACCTGCTTCTTCATCTGGGAATACATGAACCGGATTTTCCTCGTTGCTGCCCTGACCGTCACCAAAATCCCATAAGTAGGTTGTAGCATCCTCACTCAGATTTTCGAATGAAACATGCGTATACGCCGTTGTTGGAACTTGAGGTTCATGTAAGAAAGATGCCGTAGGATAAGGATATCCGCACAAGTAATCCACTATTGTGGTATCTGAAACACATCCTTCAGGAGTTGTTACTGTAAGTGTTGCGCTATAACAACCAGGACTATTAATGGTAACCTGAGGATTGCAGTTCGTAGAGCTCGTTCCATTTCCAAACTGCCAGAAACAACTTCCTTGAACCAATGTTTGATTCACTAAATTAAATGTAGATGGAATACATGTTGCGGAATCTGGAGTACTAAATGTAACCACAGGGGTTGGATTAACTGTGATTGTCACTGCTGCATAAGAAGGTGGCGTTCCACATCCATCTGTAACTCCAAGAGTATATGTGGTGGTTTGTACAGGAGTTAATCCATTTTGCGTTGTCCCATTCAAAGTATCAGAAAAATTAGTCGTCCACGTATACACCAAGTTTCCGTCTCCTCCGTTCGCGGTTCCCCAAATATTTACAGATTCACCTTGACAAATAGTCTGACTTGTAAACGCTTGTGCATTTAGAGGAGGGTTAACATTTACTGTAATAGTAGCCGTAGGAGACGTGCAACCATTTGGAATATCGGTTGCAAAAACCTCGTATGTAGTTGTAACTGTAGGATTTATATTTATCGAATTTGATGTAGTTGCAATAGGGCCGGATCCAATTTCAGTCCAGGTATAATCAAATACTCCTGTACCCCCTTGAGCAAGTGCAGAAAGATCAGCCGCTCCTGTGATACAGATTGTAGTATCGGATACCGTTTGTATGTTAATTGGGTTAATGCTCCCAACAGTGACATTTGTATCATGTTGACAACCGTCTGCATCTAGGACATAAATATCGTAATTCCCTGGACACATATTATTGAATACATTTCCAGCCTGATAATTTTGCCCTCCATCGGTAGAGAATTGTGTTGCTGTTGCCGCATTTACAGTTATTGATCCATCACAAGATCCTGAACATACCTCATCGGCAATAACTACGTTTTGAATTTGCATTGGCGGGTTTTCACTAATAGCAAATCCAAGAGTATCTATTGTACATCCGTTATTATCTGTAACTGTCAAATCATAAGTCCCTGCACAAACATCAATGATTGTGGAATCATTTTGAATATTCAATCCAGCTGTCCAAACAAAAGAGTAAGGAGCAATTCCTCCGGAAATATTAGCTTCCGCATAGCCATCGCAATCACCATTACATACTGCATCCGCAGTATGAAATACTAAATTGAGGGCAATCGGCTCAACAACGTTAATGATTCCGTTACTGGTACATCCATTTCCATCCTCAACAGTTAAACTGTAGTTTCCGGCACACAAACCTACAAACAAGGAATCTGCTTGAGGTCCTACCGCAGCTCCATTACTAATAGTAAAATTGTAAGTCCCATCACCTCCCAATACATTATGAATTTGAATTTCTCCATCGCACACGCCGTTGCAAGAAGCATCCGTTGAATCAGCCATAAATGAAATTGGTGCTGGTTCATCTATTGTTACCTGTGTTGTGGCTACACAACCAGTTTGATCTTCTGTCCAAATATCATACACTCCAGCACACAATCCCGAAAAGGTGCTATCGGTTTGTGTAGTTGTACCGTTATCAATACTAAAATTAATCGGAGTAACTCCACCTGACATGTGAACAGTAAATGAACCATCGCAAAGCCCATTACAGCTAGTTGCTGAACTGTCAACACTAACTATTGTCTGGGAAGACACATTGGTCACGTTAATAGCTTGTGAATATTCACAACCACTGGCTACATCAATTACATATCCAGAATATGCTCCTGCACTCAAATTATTAAAAATGGAATCGGTTTGAGTCGGTGCTCCTCCAGTGATACTAAATTCGTAACCAGATCCTCCGGTAGCATTTATCTCAATAGAACCATTGGAAGCCCCACATGTTGCCTGAACGGTTGAGAAAGTAAAATTGATATTCGGTCCAGCCTTAACGATTGCTTGTGAAGTAACTACACAACCGCCATCATCAACTTCAATATCGTAAGTTCCAGGTGCTAAATTTGGAAAAATCCCAGTCCCATTTTGAGCAATTTGCACAGCTCCTTGTAAGAGTGTAACAGTTGGTGAACCAGTTCCACCACTGATATGCACTTCAATAGATCCATCATTTAAACCAAAACAGGATTCATCAACTATAGTTACTGAATCAATAGCAGGGACATTTAATGCCGAACCAACTGTAAAAGTATCGACAGAAACACAACCTGTTCCATTTTGATCTGTAACAGTGATTTCATAATCTCCTGTGGCTAAACCAGTTAAATCTTGCGTACTTCCCATATTTGTCCCTGAAGGAACAGCTACCCATTGATAAATATAAGGTGGCGTACCACCTGCCGGAGTCAAGTCGATCTCTCCATCCATTCCCGCACAAGAAACATCTGTAATTGCAGCGTTCAAAGCAAATGAAGTACTTACATTTACGGTTACATCATCTGTTTCGGTACATCCATTTGCGTCTGTCCCAGTGATCGTATAAACAATTGCACCTGTAGAAGAGGGACATACATTTGGAACTTGTAGTGAAGGATCATTCATGTCGCCTCCAGGCGACCATGAAGTTGTTAAAAAGTTAGTATCCGGTTCATCATTAAATGTAATCGACCAGTCTAAAACAGTCCCATCATCATTGTCACAAAAGAATAGAAAACAGTTGTAATCTCCTGTGTCATCTGTTACATGTAGTGTCCAGTTTCCATTTGCAGAGCATCCAACAAATGCATTTCCAAGTGGTCCACCTTCAGGGACAAAATTTCCACTAAAAGGTGCAGAACCTCCTGTAATTGGATTCACAGCGGATACGGTAAAACAAGTTCCAACATAATTGTTGTTGGTTCCTCCGTTATCCGTAGTCAATTCAAAAATAGTTCCATCCGGACATTCCAGAAAGATATCTAATTCTCCAGCAGCTCCATGGTTGATATTCAAACATACGGACTCAATAGATCCGGCGGAAATATTCGTCATGGTTAACCCAGAAACATTGATTGTAGAGTTTACAGGTGTGTTATCATCTATATAGGCATTTGGATTGGCTGAAAATGTAACTGGTCCTGCAGGAGGTGTTACCTGAACTGCGGTACCTTGGAGATCCACGCACTGACCAGCGCAAATGTTTTGATCCGGTCCAGCATCTACTGTTAAATCACCCAAATTCGGTAAAACCTCAACGGTTACGGTATCTTTGTTTCCACAAACACCAGCACCGGTAAGATCACTTGTAACAATATAAGTTGTAGTTATACTTGGAGTAGCCACAGGGTTCTGACATGGGTTACATGAAAAATTCGCAGGCACATTAATTGGATCTCCATTCAAAACGGACCACGTAAATGTCGTTCCATTATTCACAGATAAATTGGCTTGTAAGTTTCCACAAACTTGAATGGTATCCGAAGTCCCCAATACAGTTCCTCCATTTATAGTTATACAATAAGAATTTGTTGTGGAACCTACATAGGGACACTGATCATCCTGAACCATAACAGTAAAACACTGAGTTGTTCCAATATCACCAGGACCTGGAGTCCAGTTAAAAGAAGCTGTTCCATCCCCATTATCGACAAAACTTGCGCCAGGAATAGATGAATTCCATGTTATGGTTAGTACATTTCCTGGATCATTGGGATCTGTCGCATTAATCACTTGACTAACTGATGTACCCGGACAAATTTCCAAACTGACATTGGAACCATCCGGTGCAATTGGACTTCCATCGAAACCGAGTAATTCAGGGTTTTCATTGGTACAATTGCTAACATTCACCTGTATATCTCGAATTACGGATCCCACCCATACTCCACTCGAATTGTATTGATCCACTCTAACGGCCATAACCGATACAATTGGTCCAGAAGCTGTAAAACAAATATCTCCTGTTTGAGTATTCAAAGTAAATGGTCCTCCGGCTGTTGTAGGTAAGGGGTTGTTAGGGCCATAAGGAGCGATATAAGTTACCGTTCCTCCAGAAGCATTGTTCAATGGAGTAATCATCGTATATACAAGTGAATCACCATCTGGATCTAATGCCCCAGGATTCATACAGTAAGGGGTGTTTGCACACAAGAATGAAACAGGTGCGTTGGTAAAATCAGGGGAACTGTTACATGGAGCATCCAAATTGTTTAGATAAGCCTCCACACATAAATCTTGTAAGTCTGGACTGTTAATAACATCAATAATTCCATTTCGTGCGTTTTCACAAAAAGTAAAATGCCAATTGGTGCAGTTGGCAGGTAAAGTCACCGTGGCTTCAAAAGTATATTCTTCATAACCGGTAACCGACCCTCCATCACATACTGATGATGCGGTTGGACAAAGGGGAGTCACCTCAGTTAAATTTACTTGGGTAAGAGAAATAGACCCAGATCCACCACATCCATCATAATTAACAGTTGGTGACGCAGTCACACTAACCCCGCTGCAATCCCTGTAAAATTTTAGCCGAATTAGGTATTGATTTCCCCCAAGACATTCATAGGTTAACTGGGCCCCTGAGGCGTGAGAAGCGTGTAAGTTTGTTGTAATTGTGAGTAGTACGAGGCAAGATACAATCGTGTAAATCCATTTCATGGCAATCAAATTTGTAGTTAAAACTCCGTTCTTTTCATAGTTAACAGTACACGGGAGTTTGGGTGAGTTTCAATTTGAAGACGGCTTATTTTACTATTGGTTGCCAATATTTCGAAGAAAAGGAAATCTTTATTTTTATACCTCAAAATTCCAAACTACCCGAACGCTAAAAAAAACTATTAAACCCTATTAAATTAGTAGAATACAAAAAAAATTGAGAGGTGAGTTCTTCATAATTCAAGAAAAAATATAATTTGTTGAAATGGAACTGAAAGAAAAGAAAGAATTCGAGAAAATCATTCAGAAAAAGATTGTACAATTGATAAAAGACATTGCCGATTTAAAGGAAAGCACGCAAACCTTAGAACCGGATTGTTCCATAGGAAGAGTTTCCAGGATGGATGCCATTAACAATAATAGTATCAATCAAGCCGCTTTAAGAAAAAGAGAAGAGAAATTAAAGGGGTTGGAATATGCACTAGCCCATTTGTATGAAGAAGAATTTGGCAAATGTTCTAGATGCGGGAATGAAATACAGAAGGAGCGAATTCTATTGATGCCTGAAAGTAGATTTTGTGTTCCCTGTGCTAAAAGAGGTTAATTTCTCACCTTCCCTTGAAATTATTTCAGTTCTTTATCGTTTATTCCAATATTTGCAAAAAATTAAGTAACAAGTGGAATTATTCAAATTCATATTTCATCTGGGAATCGTTTTCGCGATCTTCAGTTTTGTCTGGTTCTTTTTAATGCTGGGTATCAATTTATTGATGGCCGGGCGTAGAACTAAATTTCTAAACTACCTTTACAAACTGATCAAATACATGTTCTTATCCTCCGTAACTGCTAGATTCATTCTTGAGTTTTCGGGAGAAGACATTCAATCATCCAATGGAATTGCCTATTTCTCCATTGGAGGCCTGATTTTATTAATGTATTGGGAGGGAAAGCTCCAAAAGAGAGAAAACATGCTTCAAATGCAAGCCATGATGAGCAAAATGATGCCTGGAATATCGCAACCCATCTATGATCGCACACTTGAAATCGCCACTATCGGAGTAGGAATTGTCAACTTCATTGCTTGTGTTTTCTACCCTGCCATCTTAAATAATGCCTTCATCACTTGGTTTTCAAGCACCATCCATGGGATTTATGAGGCTCCTATCATTGGATTTATCTTCAAGGTGATTGGTTTCTTCTTCTTGATCAGCATTTTGTTCAAAGGAATCACTTCTATTGGAAGAGCATTGGGAATTTTACCTGCACCACCCGAAGTCAACAGCAGCTTCAATTTCGAAATGTTCCAGAACTTTCAGAACCAAAACCCATGGGAAGAAAAGAAAGACGAGGATGATTTTGATGATTTTGAAGAAGTTGAAGAGGAAGAGAAATAAAAGTAATTTGAAAATTGTTTGATTTGAAAATTTGAAGATTATTTTCAAATCTTCAAATTAATCTTCGACTTCGTAAATAAGATAATTCAGACTGTTTTGGTCAAACACTTCATTAGCAATTTCCAACATTTGTTCAGGCGTAATGTCGTCAATTGCTTGAAATACGGTTTCTAAACTTTCAATGTCCAGGTTAAATAAAACACTTTTTCCAAGTGCCAGCATCTGATTCAGGTTGTTTTCTTCGGATAATGTGATGTTCCCTTTCAACTGAATTTTTGCCCTTTCCAACTGATGAGGAGTTAACTTTTTTTCTCTGAATATTTTTAATTCTTTCTCAATCAGTTTGATGGTTTTGTTCATGTATTTCTTATCCGTCCCTGCATAGATGTTCATCATTCCTAAATCTGAATACGGGGTATAATTTGATTCAATATTATAGGTAAATCCAAATTTTTCTCGAATATTCAATACGAGTCTGGAGTTTAATGAGGGTCCGCCCAACATATTGTTAAGTAAGATCAACCCTCTCCTTTTTGAATCGTGAATATTGTAGGCTTGGGTTCCGATCATGATATGACTCTGATAATTCGCTCTATTTGTCTTTTTTATAAACGATTCTCTTTGAAAGGAATCGTCAAAATTTAAATCTGATTTCGAATGGAATTTCGGAACAATATACTTCTCACATTTTCGGATCAGGTCATTCCATTTATAGTCACCAACTATGGAAACGACCATGTTTTCAGGAATAAATCTGTTCTCAACAAAATGCAATAAATCCGACCTTTTTATATTCGTAACCGATTCCGATGTGCCTAAAATGTTTTTGCCAAGCGGGTGCCCTTCAAATAAGGTATCTTCAAACTCATCAAAAATATATTCAGATGGGGAATCCAGATAGGAGTTGATCTCGTCAATCACAATATCCTTTTCTTTTTCAATTTCTTTTTCAGGATAAATCGAATTGAAGCTAATGTCATTCAACAACTCAAGAGAACGATTGATAAACTCTTTTGGAAAAGAAGCATATAAAACGATCTCTTCTTTGGTTGTATAGGCATTCAACTCTCCCCCAATCGAATCCACACGATTCAATATGTGAAAGGGTTTTCTTTTTTCGGTGCCTTTAAAAATGGAGTGTTCTAAAAAATGCGCCAGACCCGCCTTGTCATCAGGATCAAATCTAGTTCCGGCCAGCGACATGATTCCAACATGAGCTACCTGCGACTTGATTGGGTAGAAAACCAATCGAATCCCACTACTTAATGTATGTAAATGATAATCCATTTGAAGCTGACAAAAGTAAGGAATTCTGTGATTGATTAAACTTATTACTTTCAAAAGAAAACCCACATAAAAAAATTCCTAAATTCGGGATAGTATATTTATAGATTTCATTTCAGATGCGTCTCACATTCGTTTTGGTTTGTTTTTTCGTAGTTTTTGTTGGTTGGACACAACAGTTAAAATTTGACATCCTCTATGGTAACTATCATAACGACCACTATGAAAAGAAATTCCATGTCCAGGAACGAAGATGGGTTTTGGATAACGATCAATTAAGTTATTCTATAGATGCTCATGATACAGATATGCTGATACGCTCACTTTAACAACGGAAGAGCAAAAAAGGATTTCCGATTATGTTTTGAAAGAAGGACTGAACCAAAACATAGAAGAAGAAATTGCAAAAGACTATTTGAAAGGAGAAGGAACCAAAGGAGTAATCAAAGGTTTTTTTCAAATAAATTCTACAAAAAATACTATTTCGCTCATTGGGGAAGCGCTGTTTTTAGTTGTCGATACCCCCCATGGTAAAAAGTTAAAGGAACTGGAAAACCTATTATATAACATTGTAGACAACTATGGAAACAAAGAATAATCAACTTGCCTTGCAAATTGCCAAACACATGCATGATGTGCATTTCGGAGGAAACTGGACGGTTTCCAATGTGAAAGAAACTCTTTCCAATATTCACTGGAATGAAGCTTTGGTGCAAAAAGAAAACGTGAACTCAATTGCTACTTTGACTTATCATATTAATTATTTTGTTGGTGTGGCTTTAAACTATCTTCAATCTGGGAAATTGGAAGGAGATGATAAATTGAGCTTCAATCACCCACCCATTCATTCTGAGGAAGATTGGAATATGATGACCGCCCACTATTTGATCCAAGTAGAAGAATTGGTTGAGGAAATCAAAAAATTAGACGATGCTACTTTATTCCTGGATTTTGGAGATTCAAAATATGGGAACTATTTTCGAAACTTAATTGGTATTGTAGAACACACACATTATCATTTAGGTCAGATCAATCTTTTAAGAAAATTAAATCGAGCAGAGAAATGAAAGAATTTTGGGATGAACGCTATGGGGCTGAAGAATGGGCTTATGGAAAAGAGGCCAACGAATTTTTAAAGGGAAGTATTTCAAATTTGACTCCCGGAACTGCCTTATTCCCAGCCGAAGGTGAAGGAAGAAATGCTGTTTATGCAGCCAGTTTGGGCTGGGAAGTTTCAGCTTTTGACCAAAGTGTGAACGGACGAAAAAAAGCACTTGAATTGGCCATCGAAAAAAAGGTTAGACTCGACTACCAGGTTGCGAACTTTGATGAAATAGATTATCCAGACAATTATTTCGACCTCATCGTGTTGATTTTTGTCCATTTTCCTCCCGCTGTCAGACCCAAATACCACGAAAAACTATTGCATTATCTTAAACCTGGGGGTAAGATCATTTTAGAGGGATTTAGTAAAAAACACCTAGAATACAGCAAGGCCAATCCAAAAGCAGGCGGACCACCCAATATAGATTTCCTTTTTTCCATTGAGGAAATGAAATCGGATTTTCAGGATTTGGACATTCAAGTATTAGAAGAAATAGAAGTGGAAATGAATGAAGGCTTATATCATGTGGGAAAAAGTTCCGTAATTCGACTAATAGGCACGAAAAAAGAAATAAGATGAAACCAAAGGTACTTCTAGGAATTTTGATTGCTACCATCTGGATTAGCCTCTCTGAGTTTATTCGAAATGAATTTATTTTAAAACAATATTGGACGGATCATTACGAGGGAATGGGACTTACCTTTCCTGCCGACCCAATCAATGGGGCTGTTTGGGGAATTTGGTCGCTTTGTTTTGCGATCGGAATTGCAGTATTAATCCAAAAATTCAGCTTAATTCAAACTTCAATCATTGCTTGGTTTTTTGGTTTTGTACTAATGTGGCTAGTCGTTGGGAACATGGGAGTTCTCCCTTTTTCCATTCTCATTTTCGCCATTCCATTGAGCATGCTTGAAGCTTTTTTGGCTAGTTGGATTTGTTTTAAGATGAAGTAAGTGCTCAACAACTTACCTTTACAATAGTTTCCTTGTTTTTGATTTATCTCCTTAATTGGATTTGACTTACTTTATTGCGCTTATGCGATTAAAGATACTGTCCATATTTGTTGCTGTTTTCCACGTTTTCATTTCTAATGCTCAACAAGAAAAACCTATTTTCCTTGACCTTGTTGATCAATTTGAACTGATTTCAGATATCCAAAACATCAATCAAGAATACGTAAAACAAATTCAGAATGCGGAGGAGAGAGAAAAAATTCAAATCCAATTTGCCTATATCAAAATCCTGATTGAAAAATCCTATTTACAACTGGCTTTTTCCGAACTCTATGCAATTGACTTAAAAGAAATTGAAGGAGATCCTTATTTGATAGGAGCTTACAATCTCGTTTTGGCAAGACTGGATTTCAAACTTGGCAAACCGAAAAAAGCACTTTTAGAAAATGCCAAAGCCTTTGCCTATTTTGAACAAAACCAATTTTTCGAAGAAGCAAAATTAGCCGCTACAAACCAAGCCTTTTTTGCTACACTTCATGATAAAGAAAATGCGCTTTCTTGGTTTCAAAAAGCCTTCAAACTGCACTCCAAAAACATTGATAGACGAAACGAAATTCTACTATTCTCCAATTATGCTTTCTATTTTTTAGTGAACGGAAAAGTGGATTCTTCAAAGATTTACATTGAAAAAGCAGAAGAACATTTTAAAAAAGAAAAATACAATTTCTTGGATGACTATCGAATCTCCATTCTACATGCTACAATTGCCGAACAAAGTGGAGATATCGATACAGAGAACAAGTATTTGAACCAAGCCAGAGAATTGTGTATTCAATACAATATGATGGAGAATTTGCGACAAGTGTACAATTCCTTAAGTTTCAATTATCAGTCTGAAGGCCTGCCTGAAAAAGCTTTAAAATACTCAAGAAAAGCAGACAGCGTAGGTCAGCAACTTCCGAATAAAATGCTTTCAGAAGAAATGGTTCGATTGGATTTGGAAAGAAGAATTGAAGAAGAAGAAATTAGGAAAAATCGTGTTCAGGAAAAACTTCATTACCAACAAAAAACTAATAAGCTGATTCTAATTATTGCTTTATCTCTTTTCTGTGGATTGATTCTGATTTCAGTTCTATGGATGAAAAATCGAAACCAAACTAAGGCACTGATAAAACAAAATATCAATCTAACTCAGTGCGAAAAACCCAAGGTAGATTCCAAAGAAAGAAAAATTGATGAGGATCTTATTTCCAAATTAGAAGATTTCATCTTGAAGAAAAAAGAATTCCGTAAAAGCAACCTCACTCTCCAAACTCTTGCCAAAAAGTTGGGAACGAACAGAACCTATTTATCCGAATCCATTAATTCAAAATACCAAAGGAATTTCAATACCTGGATTAATGAAATTCGCATTTCAGAATCAAGAAAGCTATTAATGAATCCTTCTTTCGATCATTACAGTATCGAGGGGATTGCACAAGAGGTCGGTTACTCATCTATTTCAGTTTTCAATTCAGCTTTTAAGAAAGAAACAGGTATTACACCTTCTCAATTTAGAAAAGGCTCCAAAAACATCTAGAAGACCTATCAATTAGGGTTTTATTAGTCTTTTGAATTGATCAATTCGTAATTATAAAACTGGTTTTTGGGCTTACATCTCGCTTATTTCGCCCTGAAATTTTAATGTTTTAGTTATGAAAAAATTAATTCTAGTTTTTACCCTGTTAATGGAGCTTTCGATTTATGCTCAACCTTGTAAAGAGGTTGTTGGTTACTATCCAAATTGGCAATGGTATGATCGAAACAAACTTGTCGCACCTACATCTATAGATTATTCTAAATATTCGATCATCAACTATTCTTTTTTCGAACCTTTATCAGATGGATCTATTCAAATTACAGATCCTTGGGCTGATAAAAACATACTGTTAGGACCCATCAATTGGTCTACAGCTCCCGCCGGATACGACACATCTTATGATTTTGGTAACCCGGCATATCACCAATCTGGACAAAAATTGAGTGATTATTGTCATCAAAACAATGTGAAATTGTTGCCGTCAATTGGAGGATGGACGCTGTCAGACAATTTTCCTGCAATTGCATCTGACCCATCCAAAAGACAAACTTTTGCTCAAAACTGTGTTCAACTTATTCAGGCTTTTGGTTTTGATGGTATTGACTTAGACTGGGAATATCCCGGCTTTTCGGATCATGCTGGTACTCCGGCAGATAAAGTAAATTTTACTCTTTTACTTCAAGAAATTAGAACCGCAATTGACAACTATGGAAATAGCGTTGGAAAAACAATGTATTTAAGTATTGCTGTCAGTGGCGATCCCTCAAAAATGGATGATGTTGAATGGGGAAACGTAGCAGCAATCGTTGACAAGATCAATTTAATGTCCTATGATTTTTTCGGGGCGTTTGATCAGTTTACCAATCACAATTCTCCATTGTATGCCCCTGCCCAAGGAAATGCTGAATTCAATTGTGATGCAGCCATTACTAGATTGATTAACCAATATGGAGTAGATCCAGCTCAAATCAATTTAGGATTGGCTTTTTATGGACGTAGTCAGATTACAAATTCTACTCCAGACTTACATATTGCTTCCACTGGAAATGCAGATTTGGCCACATTTGGAGTCGATGATGGAACACCATTGTACTACAATGTTTTATTGAATAGTAATTCATTTGATCGCTATTGGGATGATCAGGCCAAAGTTCCATATTTGTTAGGTAAAAATGGCTTGAACACCTTTCTTTCTTATGATGATGAACAATCCATTGGTTTAAAAGCTCAATACATTATTGATCACAATTTAGGGGGAGCAATTATTTGGGAAATTACTGGAGATTATATTGAAACAGCTCCGGGATCAGGACAAATTCTGGGAACTCCGCTTGCCGACACATTAAACAATGTTTTCTGCCATTATACCGGGAATACAGCTTCAATAGACGAAGAAAAAATGGAATTCAATCTGAAAGTTTATCCAAATCCTTCCGAGGGAGAAGTACTTATTCAGAATAAGAATGCAATCCCAGTAATCTATAAAATTCTTGATTCAAAAGGATCAGTGATAAGTTCCAATAAAATGATTCAAGCCAACAGTAGTATTCGTTTGGATGAATTCATGGAAAAAGGGGTTTATTTTATCTATTTCCTCATAAATGATGAGTATGTCACGGTTAAAAAAGTGCTCATCATCTAGTAAACAGAAGAGGCTCCTCAGGGAGCCTCTTACCTTTATTTTATTGCTTCACAAACTTTCTCTGCTCTACAAATCCATCTCTTACCACTCTCAGAATATACACTCCACTTTCTAAAAGACTGGTTTGGATTTGTTGTGTGTCTACTGGAAGATTCAAAATCATTTTCCCATTCAAATCATACACCTCCAACTTCTTAACTTTCCCTTCTATACCAGCAATATTCATTTGGTCGTTGGCTGGATTTGGATAAATTGTCCACGCCGGTTCAAAATCGTACTCTTGAAATCCGGTAGTAGCTATAGCCAATTGTACTGCGGCATAGGCATTCAATTTCCCCCATCCCCATATTGTTGAATGAGGCGGAATCGCCCCTGTATATTGATCTTTTCTCGCGGATTGCATAATTACTTCTCTAACCTGCTCTCCACTTAAATAGGGATTTGCCTGTAAAACAAGTGCTACAATTCCAACTGTTGCAGGTGAAGACATCGAAGTTCCGCTTAATCCCTCAAAATAATAGTCCGTTCCCTGAAAATTAACTGTTTCAACAGGAATTACAGTTTCTGTTGTGAATGAAGACATGGAAGAAATTATATTACTCCCAGGGGCATTAATATCCGGTTTTAAAGAACCATCAATTAAAGGACCATGACTTGTGAAATTAGCAACTTGTCCTCCATATTCTATACCATTTTGTGCAATATTTTCAGGAATATAAGCACCAATCGCCAAAGATAAATCAGCACAAGCGGGCTGACCAATGGAGTATTCGCTATCACCCGTTATCGAAGGATTTCCGAAATATGAAAAAGGAATTCCCCAGTTTCCGCCACCATGACTAAATGAAATCAGATTGAAAAAATGCACCGTATCATCAATTGCAGTTGCTTTAAAACCAGCTCGATATCCCACTGGTAAATTGAGTATTTGAAGATGCATATAGGAATACCCATTTGATGGATAAGCATCATCGACACTCAAATTAAAAAATACTGTGTCTGTTCCTGAAGCTACAATAAATGAATCTAAAAAAGCCTGACTACTTGCCGTATGGTACCAAGGAGATGAATTGAGTAAATTGTTATTGTTGTCTTTTATCAATAGTTGGATGGAAAAATCTTTTCCAGGACGCCCCCACATGTGTACATCCTGACCTTCATCTACTGGCATTCCAGAATCCATAAATTCAATTCTAGTTTGAATCGTATCCGAGGCAAAGGCTTTCTTAATATGAAATTGAGAATCTCCATTATTCCCTGCAGAAGTAACAATAACCACATCATTTTGAACATATCCATCAAGAGCCTGACTTAACAAATCTGTACCATCCAGAGCACCGATTTGATAAACTCCCCAACTGCAATTAATTACCAATCTCTTTCCTTCAGATTGAGCATAATGATACATCCAATCCCAACCATCAATAGCAAAGCTTTCATCAATGATTAAAGTCGCAAAGATAAATTCACATTCAAAAGCCATACCTCGATGAATGGTTCCGGCACCACTCCCACCAGCAATTCCAGCAACATGCGTTCCATGCGTAGCATAACCATACATTCCAGAAGTATCTGATTGCGCACTTTGAAGATCGTTGAAACCAATAATCTCTGTCCCATAACCATAAGAAGAAGGTGCTGGCCCTGAATTTTTATACTGGTCCCAACAGGCCAAAATTCGACTATAAGTTAATGTCGTATCATAAAACATAGGATGCGTAAAATCGAATCCCCAGTCTTGAACACCAACAATTACATTTTGACCTGAATATCCTTGTGGCAAATTGATTCCTTGCCAAACACTATCTACATGAGTTGCGTGACGAACTTTATCCAAGTTAGGCTGAATCATTCCCGCCATTTTAAAATAACTGAAAGTGGTTTCATTTAAAACGTTGTCAAGCATATCCAGCGGATAACGAACCGTTACAATATCATTTATACGACTTCCAATTAATACTCCTCGATTTGCCATTTCTAGCTGATTAAAATCTGAATTAACTTTTGCTAAAAACGAAACATATTCCTTTCCATTGAAGTTGTGTATTGGATATTTTCTTCTTATTTCAGAAGTTATTTCACCTCCACTTTCATTTATATACTTTTTAATCAACTGGATTTTGCCAATAGTCAATGCACTTGTTTTTTGACCATTTACAATAGAAAAGAATACTAAGACAAAGAGAGTAACAAAAATCTGTTTCATAAGATGCAGTAAATTGATTCGACTCAAAAATACTAAAGAATTTTTGTTTAAAGCAATTTCCCTAAAGCAGCTGGTCGATAAAGTAGCCAGCCTGTTAAACTATACCTACTTTTATGGGCTTCCAAAACTGCATGAGGGACTTCTGCACTTTTGAAAAGCACACATCTCTTTTTGATTGGCTCTACCAAATAAATTTTTCCTTCGAGATCAATTTCCAACTCTCCACCATCTCCATTTTCCCAACCTTCATTCAGATAAATCACCATTGATATCATTCGATTATCTCTATTTGAAAACTGATCTAAGTGTTTATCGTAGTGACCTCCAGGAGGATAATGAGCCAAATGAAATTCAAATCCTGATAATGAAAGAAAACAATAGCGGTTCAGCACGCCAATGGTTTCATTTACCAGTGACCACCATTCGCTCAAATGATCGTCTCTTCTTGAATCCAACCAATAGGTTTGATCCCCACGAATGTTTTGTTGTATAATGTTCTGATCCATTGCACCTATTCCGGCTTGTTCAAAATTATCTAGTTTAGATAAAAAGTCTTGACGGATGGTTTGATACAAATCATCACTCAAAAAATCATCGATTACTACGAATCGGTTGTCGGAGAGCTCGTCAATCCAGCTGAGCCAATTCCTGTCATTGTGAAATGTTTTCAAATAGTACTTTCAAAATGCGCACTTGCAATGATAACAATATTTCAATATATTTCTATTGATTTAAATTCAAATAGTTCTCCTATGAAATACCTAATTGTACTTGGGCTTCTTTCTTCTTGTTTCAGCTGTTCCGAAAATTGTAAAAATTGCTTCGTCATTCAAAACTCAGGCACAATTAGTGCGGATACTGTATTCGTTGAAGAAAGATGTGGAAATGCATCGATTGATGAATTTTTAAACATGAATTGGACAGACATCACTGGCAATCCTATTCCAGCATTCTGTAATTAACTATTTCGAAAGAAAAAAGCGAATGATGTCTGCAGTTGAAACAATTCCGACAACTTTTTCTCCTTCAAGAACAGGCAATGCATGAAATTCTCCTTTGGCAAGGATTTCTGCTCCTTGACTAATGGTATCTTCAGTGTAAAGAAAATAAGGATTTCCAGACATAATTTCTCTTACTGATGTGTTTTGATAAACCTCTGCATCATCAAAAAGCCCTCCTTTGTCTGCCTTTCGCATGAAATCAATTAAACTGACCATTCCTATAAGTTTACCATTTTCAACTACAGGTATATGATGATGAAAGTTCTCCTTTTCGTAAATATGTTTTACATCAACCAATTTTTGATCCGGAGAAACGGTATCAATTTTTGTAGTCATGATTTGGGAAATGGGTGTTGACTTCATATTTCAATTTTTGTTCTGCAAAGATAAAACTAAACTTCAATTCCTAAAAGTATCTTAATTGAATAAAATGCGTAAACACACCTGATATTAATCATTTTATTTGGCTGAATGGAGTCGTATATTTGTCTGAATATTTCTTATTGGATCACATGAAAGCAAAAACTATACTTGAACTTGTAAGCTTGTCTGCTAGTCTTTATCAATTGTCAAAGGATGAAGAATTGATGCATCGGTTGAAAAACATGGCAGAAAAGGGAAAAAGTCGGATTAATAAAGCGGTAAATGACCCTATTTTGGATGAAAATGGGAATGAAATGGAATTCGTTGATAAACTGATTCATAAGGCGGGCCAGGCAAAAGAGGAATTAGAACAAAAAATAGAGGAATTGGTCTCTGAATTTTATAAAAAAGTTCATATCGCTCATGTAGATGAAATAAAAGGTTTGAGAGCGCAATTAGAACAACAGGACAAACAAATTGCTTTATTGGAAGCGCGATTAAATAAAATAGAGAGCAAATAATCAAATGGGATTATTTTCAAATATCCGAAGTAAATACCGGTCTTTCCGTCGATACAACCAAATTCTTAAAGTTTTGGTCAAATACGGTTTTGAAGATTGGGTTCATCATCTTCAGAAAGAAAGAAAACTAGGCTTTTTGAGGCGGCTTATTCCCGGATCGATTCGCCGTCATGCAGCAGAACACACGAAATGGGAAATGATTCGTTTGGCATGCGAAGAACTTGGGCCTACTTTCATCAAATTTGGGCAAGTTTTAAGTAATCGCCCTGATTTAGTACCTGTTGAGCTGATTCAAGAGTTTGAGAAACTTCAGGATAATGTTCCTCCAATGGATGAAGCTACGGCCAAAGCTGTTGTTGAAAAGGAATTGAATGGAAAAGTTGAAGAGCTTTTTGCTTGGTATGAACCACAGTGTTTCGCGTCAGCTTCAATGTCACAAGTACACAATGTCACTTTAAAAACTGGAGAACGGGTCGCACTTAAAATTCAAAGGCCGGGAATCAAAAAAATCATTCGTGAGGATATTAAAGTAATGTACCATGTAGCAGCTATTTTGGAAAAACGAATACCCGAACTGAAAAGCTTTTCTCCCATTGAAATGGTTCAACATTTTGAAAAGTCAATTAACCGAGAGTTAGATTTTCTAAATGAATCAATCAATATACAGCGATTCAGAAATTATTTGAAAAGAGATGAGTCCACAAAACAATTTGCCTATGCCCCCAAGGTTTTTCTGAATTATACAACAGATAAAATTTTGGCGATGGAATTTATCTCCGGTATCAAAATAAGTCATTTTACAGAATTAGAAGAAAAAGGTCATGACCGTAAATTAATTGCTTACAGGTTATCTAACACCTTCTTTAAACAGATATTTGAGTACGGATTCTTTCATGCCGATCCTCACCCTGGGAACCTCTACGTACTTCCTGATGGAAAGATATGCTATCTCGATTTTGGCATGATGGGGAGCATATTACCTAGAGATATAGATGTATTTGGTCGTTTATTTATATCCCTTCGCGAGCAAAATGTTCGAAATATTGTAAAAGCGATACAAGATCTTACTAATAATGCACCCATTCACAACATGCGTGAATTTGAATTTGACGTGAATGAATTTGTAGAAAGGTATTACGTTAGGGAAGTGAATGAAAGCGAAATGAGTACAATCCTGATGGAGGTTAAAAATATCATCGTGAAGCATCATTTGAAAGTACCTGGACACTTCTTCCTTTTCATCAAAGCAGTAGTAACTATTGAAGGTGTAACATATAGCCTGGATCCTTCTCTTTACCAGTTTGAAGTTGTGCGACCCTATTTGCTGAAAACCGCAGCAAAAAAGTTGAATCCGATCAAAATGGCAAAAAAAGTGTTGAATTCCTTATATGAATTGGGGTCTTACATGGAGGAATTTCCTGGAGATTTAAAAAATGCAATTAAAAAGATAAATGATGGTCAGATTCGAGTAGATCTCACTCACAAAGGTGTGGATCCTCTAGTACATACCACCCAAAGAATTGCTAAACAAATTATCGCTGCTTTTCTCATCAGTGCTTTAATTATTGCCTCTTCTCTTTTTATCATCTTTGATATTCAACCTACTGTTGGAGGCTATTCAGATTTTGGAATTATCGGATTTATTGTGGCGGGTGTCCTTGCATTTGGAATGCTCAAAAACCTAAGAAAAGGAGACCATGACGATTGGAAAGGCTGGGGAGGATGATGAACCAAATATGATAATAAACTGACTACCTTAGTTTTCTCAAAAAAACGGATCAAAATTAGACCCGCTTTTTATTTATAATTTTGTGAGCTATGAATTGGGTTTTGCAAAAGCCTTTTTAAAATGACCGAATGCTTCCTTAATTTCATCTTTAAAATGTTCGAATCTACCTTCTTCCTTTGCCTCCTGATAGCGCTTTTTCATTTCCTCAATGAATTTATCAAACTCTACCTTCCCTTTTTCATAAGCTTCTTTTGCTGCCTCTTTACCTGCTTCAAAATTACTCATTAAAAAATGGAGCTGTGTTTTGAATTTTTCCAGTTCGATTAACACCATTGCATAATAGGTCTTTAGTTTTTCGTCACTTTTAATCTTGGCAACGATCTCATCTATTTTTGCTTCAATTTTTTCCTTCTGGGCTTTAAATTCTTCTAAAGTATTTGCTTTCCCTTCTTCAAGATACACTCGCAAAGGATCTAGAAGCATATTCATCTGTGCTAACTTCTCTTTTCCGGCATCAATTTCAGTATCGTGATCTTGCAAAAACTGATTTAGTTTGTTCTTTAATTCTTCATATTTATCCACTGCATCAGCCTTTCCAATAGTAAGCTTTACCTGCAGCTCTTCCAACTCAGTTGCAGCTTTACGCATTGCTTCGGCTACGCGATCTATAAAATGTGTGTTTGAAGTTGATTCCATGATCATTTTTTTTTACGAATTCGTACAAATTTCCAGTAATTTAATGATTCTTTTGCTGATAGTTGTCAAGTTATTCGATGATATTACTTAAGTCTGTAAAAGTATTCTGTACTATCCTTGGTTCCGTATATCACTTGAGTTAAATCTGAAAGTAATTTATCAGGTTCCAGCAAGGCATCCCCAAAGTAGTCCGAAACAGTAGTATTACACATCACTACATTCCCTAATTTAACAGCTCTAAATTCTTTATAAAAGTAATTTTCGTTTATCAAATCTTGCACACCAAAACCTACATTCCTTTGGGCAATGATAATCCAAAAGTCGGTGTCAATACATTGATCAATTACTTCTTCAGTTGTTTTAGCCAAATTTGCGTCGTGCTCTACCTGCTGAAAAATATAGTTCATTCCCGCATCGCTCATAAGTTGGACAGAATAAGAGTTTGCCGGTGGAAAATCCCAAATTCCATTATAAGGTAAATTCATAAAATAACTTCGATTTGTTTTATTAAACACAACAAGTTTCTCGTAGTTATTTACGATCTGATCAAAAAGTTGGTTAGCCATCTCTTCTCGATTAAAAAAAAGTGCAAAAAATTTGATCCATTCGGCTTTGGCTAATGGACTAGTTTCCAAATATTCGGTGGTCAACATCGTCTTTACATGCATTTTAATTTGCTCTACAGATTGCTGATCAAAAGGATACATGAAAAACAATTCAGGCCTTAAGTCTATTAGTATTTCTTTATTCATTTGCTGACCTTCTGACAAATTAGCCATTTTTTTAGAATCAATTAATTTCCGGGCATTTTCATTTCTAACGAGTTCAGCAAAACCGATGGCCTTTAATTTATCCAGCACCTCTATTCGATCAAGAAAGGAAACGTGAGTGGTGGACTGACTAGCAATCGTGTTCAAACTTATTTTCACTGATTTTATTGCTTTTAACGAGTCGGGAACTACTGCAGATTCAGATCCGATGAGCACAATTTGATCTAGGACCTCTCCTGTTTTAGGATGCAGAACCTCCACAAATTTTCCTCCTTCAAAATAATATGCGCGAAATCCTTTTGCATAGTGAATCTTTATTTGGGCTGAAGTTTCGTCAGTTGCCTTACTTTCAGCTTCAACTAAATTGCTTTTATTGATGCATCCCGGCAATAAATTTAAAATCAAGAAAATGGTGATTACTTGCAAAATTTTACTCATTCAAACTAATATTGTAGTTTAAAACTTCTTTCCAACCCTCCCACTTTTCATAATTTCCAATCGTTTCATTATGCCATAAACAAATAAAATTTCCACCAAATTTCTGAGTTTTAGAGGAAAGATCAAATACGATTTCTTTTGCCTTTTCAGTATTTACTTGCATGTATTCATTCAAAGTCCCATCCATATATTGAAAAGGAAATACTGTAAGATCTGTAACTCGATTTTGGCTCAGGTCAAAAAACAAAAATGGTCTGGAAGTTCCCGCACGCCATCCAACATGATCCGCGTAACCCATTGAGTAGTCTTCCCGAATTCCTATTTTTTCCAATTCAAGATAAGTTGTCGGGAGCTCGAGTCGAAGGAAATGCTGTCGGGAGCGCGTAATCTCATGTCCCACGATCTCTTCCAGCCGTTCTTTCTCCTTTTGCATTTTCCCTAAGTCGCGAAATGATGAAAAACTAGGATGAATACCTATATCTGCAAATTGATCAATCTTTTGAATTAAAGCCCTAAATTCTCTGTTCTTAAAATGAATATTCCGATCGTATTTTCCATAATCTCCCAATAAGAAAAACACTTTTGGCCTCCAATTAGATAAGGATTCAATAAAATCATAAGTATCATACGGATCTTTCATTTTTCCTGTCAAAACGGCCTTTCTTTCAGAGATTCTCTTTCTGTCACTTTTTATCAAATCTTTGGATTTAGAAGCGGCAGTCCGAAACTGCCCCTTGTTTTTATAGGCCCAAGCATTATCTATATCGAAAGTGGGAATGAATTGATATGGAAATTCTACGGGTAGATCAAAACGTCTTCGCAGTTCACTCACCCATTCATCAACTATAGGCTCGTCTAGCTTACCTAACGCATAGCATTCGGATTGTTTTGCAGTAAACCTTTCAAAATGATCTTTCTCTCGAGCAAAATATTCTTCATATCGGGTAAGGATATAAAAAATACTTGATAATATATCCTGATGCTCAAAGTCATGTTTATAATCTTCGTCAACAGTGTCGTGTTCTAGAAGTCCAGATGGAATGATCCACAGCTGATTCTTTCCTTCAATTTTTTGAGTGGAATAATTTAGAATTTTTTTATCTCCTAGGTCATGAATAAAACTGGTAATCGTATAATTTCCTTCGAAAACGAAATCGAGAACATAAAGCAATCTGCTGGAAATATTTTCGGAGTAAATTTGAATCACTTCTCTAAGAATTCATTAATCAATACACATATATCTTCTGCTGCTCTACCATCACCATAATATTCGGGATAAGTATAATTTTGATTAATCATTATTTCATAAGCAGCTTTGATTTTATTTTTATTTGCTCCAACCAAAATTGCATTGCCATTTTCTACCAATTCTACCCATTCAGTCTCATCTCGAAGAACAATACAAGGCTTATTTAAAAAAAATGCTTCTTTTTGTACACCACCTGAATCGGTAACAATCATACGACAATGATTCTCCAACAAAATCATTTCTAAAAAGGAGACAGGTGGTATCATTTTAAAAAATGCAGATGAGCGGATATGATCTTTCAGTTTAGACTCTACCCATTGATCAAAACACTTTTGTGTCCTTGGATGTATCGGCAAAACAACTTGTAACCTATTGCTTTCGGCAATTTCCAAAAGTGACTCAAAAATGGAATTGATGTTTTCTTTATTATCTGTGTTGGATGGTCGATGGCATGTACTCAAAATAAAATTTCCACTCTCTATTCCAGTTTGATCCAATAGCCCTCTTTTTTTCTCTGCCATTTGCGCAAAGTAAAGAGTGTTGTCAAGCATAACATCTCCAGATTTGTAAACACCTGGTTTATCAATAGTTGCTTTTTTGGAATCAATATTTAAACTAAATCCTTCGTTCTTTAAATTTACAAGTGCAGATTCAGTAGGACAAAAAAGTAAAGTAGAAACGTGATCAGCTACCACCCGGTTGATTTCTTCAGGCATGGATTTATTGAAAGACCTTAAACCGGCCTCAACATGAGCAACAGGAATATGCAACTTAGAGGCGGCTAAAGACCCCGCCACAGTACTATTAGTGTCTCCATAAATCAACAGAAGGTCTGCATTTTCTTTTTGAAGAATGGTCTCAATCCCTTCCAACATTCCGGATGTTTGTTTACCATGCTGACCAGAACCAATATTTAAATTGTAATCAGGATGGGGAATACCAAGTTCTGTAAAAAATATGTCGGACATATTGGTATCGTAATGCTGACCAGTATGAACGATAATCTCCTTTATTTCATCTGTAAAGTTGTTTTTCAGTTCCCTACTAATTGCAGCAGCTTTTATGATTTGCGGTCTAGCCCCAATTATGGTGACAATTTTCTTCATAGATTCAAAAATAGGAAATATCAATTATGAATTATGAATTATGAATTATGAATTATCAACCGAGCGTTAGCCAGCTAATCAATCATTAAGAAGATAATTATAAAAGGGCAGTTTGTGAGTTCAATCATCCATTTGTAATAGACTTGGAACTGACTACTTGGAACTTGGAACTAAAACCCCACCCCTTCATCTACAAAACTAAAATATTCCTTATCAGTGAAAATGATGTGATCAAGTACTTGGAGATCAATTAATTTTGCAAAACTGTTTATCTTTTTTGTTAAGTCAATATCAGACTGACTTGGTTGTACATTTCCACTTGGGTGATTATGACACATGATAAAGGCAGAGGCATTATTCTCTAATACATCTTTAAAAATTATCTTGCCGTCTACGATGGTACTTGACAAACCTCCTTTTGAAATTAAAACTGGCTTGATAACCGTATTGGATCGATTCAGCAAAATGATATAAAATTCTTCATGGACTTTGTCTTCAAAAAGGTGTTTGAACGAATCATACAATGATTTAGAGCTTGTAATCTTTACTTTTTGAGAAGTGAAAGCGCTTTTTCTTCTTCCCAATTCCAAAGCAGCCGCTATGGTAATGGCTTTTGCCGGGCCAATTCCCTTGCATTTTGTTAGTTCTTTAATCGAAGCTCTTGCCAGTAAATTGAGATCGTTTTCGTAAGAGTTGAGGATTTTTTTCGCCAATTCGATGGCCGAATTTTCTTTGGTTCCTGTATTGATTAATATAGCCAATAACTCTGCATCAGACAAGGATTGCTTGCCTTTAAGGCTCATTTTTTCGCGAGGCCGATCATCCTCCGCAAGGGATTTAATAGTGAATTTGGTGGTATTCATAAAAGTGGTTTTTGATTATTGAACAATAATAGTGAATTTTACAAAGAAATAGTAAAACACTAATTGAGAACACTCCATTTAAATATAACAAGTTTTATCCTCTTGCTTCTTTGTCTTTACCCAACGGGTATTAAAGCACAAGATTACGTGCAAGATAAAAAAGTACAGGACCTACTTCAAAAGGTTGACTATTACACGGGCCGAGATAATCACAAAGCTTTGAATCTTACCCTTAAACTTATTACTTGGGGGGAAGACCGTAATGATCGACACTTACTAGGAATTGCCAATATTCGTAGGGCGATCATTTACGATATTTCTGGAGACACTAAATATGCTGCATTGTACTTCCAGAAAGGTGTTGAATTTTTGAAAAAAGAAAATGATCATGCTGAACTGGCATTTGCCTACAACAATTTTGGAATTCATTATTACAATCAGAAAGATTGGAATGAAGCCATGAAATATTACAATTTGGCAATCAAACAATTTGAATTAGCCAAAGACAAAGAATCTGTTGTGACTACGAACATAAATAAAGCAGTCATATACAAAAACCTACAGAACTATGATAAAGCCCTTGAAATATATCGCAAGAGTCTAGAATATTATACGATTCATTTAGATTCAAGCATGCAACTTGCTTTGAATCAAAACATTGCATCACTCTATTTTGAAAAAGGAAATATTGATTCTTCTTTCGCTTACGCTCAAAGAGCCTTCGCTTATAGACCTCAGGATATGGATGCCCCCACAGAAGCTGGGATTCACATTCTTTTGTCAAATTGCTATAATAAAAAAGGTGATTTTTCAAAAGGACTCTATCATGGCAAAATCGCCTTTAAAATAGCCGAAGATCACAAAATACCCGAATCAAAAATGAGTGCAAGTGAAGCTCTTTCATACGCCTATGAAGGAATGGGAGACTCTAAACAGTCCATGAAATACTTTAAATTGTTCTTTGAACTAAATGATTCATTGTTTTACAAAAATAAAAGTGACGAAATTTCAGAGATAAGAACAAGGTATCAGGAGAAATTATCTCGAGACAAAGCCATTATGGAATCACGATTGGAAATTGAAAAACTTGAACAGGAATATATTGTGCTTCAACAGGATAACTTTGCCCGCAAACAAAGAGAATTTTATATTGTAACCGTACTAATTCTAGTGGGTATCATGATTATAACCATGATCGTTTTTTCTTGGAACAAATCGAAAACAAACAAAGAACTAAGAAACAAGAACGAAATAATTGAATCCGCTTTATCCGAAAAGGATATTCTCATCAAAGAAGTGCACCATCGAGTGAAAAATAATCTCCAGTTAATTGTAAGTATGATGGAATTGGATTCTTTAAACATTCAAAACCCGGAAGCGCGTAGAAAAATCCGAGACACCATCGGCCGTATTCAGTCTATTGGTATTATTCATCAAAGACTTTATGAACAGGAGAATGTAACTGAAATCGACTCCAACATCTATTTCGACAAATTGTTTGAAGAGATTTTGAGGACCTCAAAGGAAAATGTAGAGTTCAACGCACACATTGAAAATTTCTTTCTCGACATTGATGTGGGAATTTCATTTGGACTGATCTTAAATGAAATGATTACCAATTCAATAAAGTACGTCAATGAAAAAGAAATCATAATTAATATTGATTTCTCTCGAAAAAATGATAACTTGATTATGTCCTATTCAGACAATGGAACCGTTGAAGGTGATGAGGAAATTAAAGGAACTGGTTTCGGGATGAAGTTAATTCGAATTATGAGCAGGAAACTTAAAGGAGAGTTGAAGGTGGACAAAAAGAAAGGAATAGAATACTCACTGACGATAGAAAACTATTTTAAATGAAGGCAGGATATAGTAAAGTATTGATCATCGAGGATGAACCCTTAATACAGGAACATTTAAACGCTTGTTTGAAGGATATTGGTTATCAGGTGGTTAACATGATTGATTCCGCGAACGAAGCTATCGAGTTTTTGAAAAAGAAACATAATGATATTGACATTGTGCTTTTGGATATCAATCTGAACGATGAATTAGACGGGATTGATCTAGCAAATATTATTAAAAACGAATACGGCATGCCATTTATGTTCGTTACTTCTTATACTGATGATAAGACAATTGAAAGAGCAAAACATACCGGACCAATCGGCTACATTGTTAAGCCATTCACTACAGAAGATCTTAAATCGAATTTGGAAATCGCATTGTTCAATTATCGTAAGGATATTCAAGAATCTATTACCAGTGATTTTATCTACGTGAAAAAGGATCATGAATTGAAAAAACTTTCCTTTTCAGAAATCACCTATTTGGAAGCGAACGATAATTACTGCATGGTTTACACAGAAGATGGAAGATATTTACTAAGTAAAACTTTGAAGAAAACAATTGTAAAGTTTCCTCCATCCAAATTTGTCCGAGTTCATCGATCGTATGTAATCAATATTGATAAAATTGATTCTATTGGGCCTAATTACATCAAGATCAAAGACAAAGAAATACCACTAAGCGAATCTTCACGAAAAGAGTTGATGCAACAGATCGAAACCCTTTAAAAGTGAGTTGATTTTTTTACGTTTTCCTCTTTTTGATCATTTTTAGCTCTAGTCTAAATTCACTATATTGCATCGCCTTTTCGAAGGAGGAATTTTAAAAACTGTTTTATGGCGGAAGTTCAAACAGACAATCTAGTCTCAGCAAATCTCACCAAAGAAGAATTACTCGAAGCATTCAAACTCATGTGTACGGCTAAAACTTTAGCTGAAAAATACGAAGCAAATGCCAAATTAACCTCAAAGTATGTTCACGCAACTTCAAGAGGGCACGAAGCTATTCAGCTTGCTACAAGTATGCAGCTTAAACCTCAGGATTGGGTCGCTCCCTATTATCGGGACGATAGTATTTTACTTGGTATAGGAATTACGCCTTACGAATTGTTATTGCATGTGTTCGCAAAAAGAGACGAACCTTTTTCAGGGGGTAGAACCTACTATTCTCATCCTTCTTTGAATCGAGACGATATGCCAAAAATTCCTCATCAATCCTCAGCAACTGGGATGCAAGCCATTCCAACAACTGGTGTGGCCATGGGAATTCAATTTAAAGAATTGCAAGGTTTGGCCGAAGACTTTAACGGGGAAAATCCTGTTGTAGTTTGTTCGCTTGGAGATGCTTCCTGCACAGAAGGTGAAGTTTCAGAAGCTTTCCAAATGGCGGCCTTAAAGCAGTTTCCGATTATTTATTTGGTTCAGGATAATGAGTGGGACATTTCAGCAAATGCTAAAGAAACTCGTGCACAAGATATTACCCATTATGCGAAAGGCTTTAATGGAATAGAAACAAGAACCATTGATGGAACAGATTTCATTCAGTCTTATGAAACTATGAATGAGGTCATTAACATTGTACGAAAAGAAAGAAGACCTTTTATTGTTCATGCAAAAGTTCCACTATTAGGACATCACACTTCCGGCGTAAGAAAAGAATGGTACCGTGATGATCTGGAAGAAGCTGCAAAAAAAGATCCTTATCCGAAATTAAGAGATCTTGCAGTAAACCTATTTAGCAAAAAAGAGGTTGAAAACATTGAAAAAGAAATCAGCCAGCTGGTTGATGCAGAATATGAAAGAGCAAAAGAAGCTGAAGAACCTACACCAGAAAGCGTAAAGGATTTCATTTTTGCTCCAACCCCGATCACAGAAGAAAAAGGGGAAAGAGAACCTGCTGGTAAAGAACCAACTGTAATGGTAGATTCTGCCCTATTTGCGATTCGTGAATTAATGCAGAAACATCCCGAAGCCTTACTTTATGGACAAGATGTAGGAGGAAGATTAGGTGGCGTTTTCAGAGAAGCTGCTACACTTGCTCAACAATTTGGAGACAATAGAGTATTCAATACTCCGATACAGGAAGCTTTTATTATTGGTTCTACGGTTGGAATGTCTTGTGTAGGATTAAAGCCAATTGTAGAAGTACAATTTGCTGATTATATCTGGCCAGGTCTGAACCAGTTGTTTACAGAACTTTCAAGATCTTATTATTTATCCAATGGAAAATGGCCTATAAGTTCTATTGTTCGAGTTCCAATTGGTGCCTATGGTTCGGGTGGACCATACCATTCCTCTTCAGTTGAATCTGTGGTTACGAACATTAGAGGTGTGAAAGTCGCTTATCCTTCAACGGGGGCAGATTTAAAAGGATTAATGAAAGCTGCTTTTTATGATCCCAATCCAGTTGTAATGTTAGAACACAAAGGATTGTACTGGTCCAAAATAAAAGGAACCGAAGCTGCTGCTACCATTGAACCAGATGAAGATTATGTTATCCCATTTGGAAAAGCTCGCTTGGTAAAAGAAGCAGACCAAGAAAAAATTGACAATGGGCAGTCCATTGCTGTTATCACTTACGGAAGAGGAGTTTATTGGACCTTAGAAGCTGAGAAAGATTTTCCTGGTCAGGTAGAAATCATCGACTTAAGAACTTTGAATCCATTGGATGAAGAGGCCATGTACGAAGCCACAAGAAAACACAATAAAGTCATGTTGGTTACAGAAGAATCTGTTGAGTGCAGCTTTACATTGGGATTGGCAGCTAGAATTCAAAAGAATTGTTTCCGATCTTTAGATGCTCCTGTATCCATTTGTGGTTCAGAAGATACGCCTGCAATTCCGCTGAATTCCATTTTGGAACATGCTTTGTTACCTAATAGTGAAAAAGTAAGTACCATGATTGGTGAATTGCTTGCTTATTAAACCCTAATTATGAAAGCACTTGTTCTGATTTCTATTTTTCTTTTGAACTTTAATGGTGAAAAAGATTCTATTTGTAAAACTTACAGCTGTATTGAAAAGCATAAAAATCAGAAAGGCATTGTTGAGGGTAGATTGCAAGTTTATACTCCAAATAAAACAGGCAAAGGAGCGGGTCACATGTTTTGGGATTATGAAATCTTACTAAAGGACTCTGTGACAATCCCTGTGATCGCTAAAACGAGTTCTCAATTGGATTTTAAATCGCTTATTGGTAAGGAAGTTCGAATGAGTTGCACATTCTATTACGGAGTTGTCATTGGTGGGGGTCACCCTGATGCACAAGCCGCAACTGGCTGGCGCATCGATGCAGAAAGTATTGAGGAATTGAAATAGAAAAAGGGTTGCTGTTGCAACCCTTCTCCTTTACTCTACTCGCTACTACTCACTTGACTTGTAAATAATAACCCAAATATGAAAAGAATATTGTACAAACACCAATTTTTTTCATTTTTTAACGAAAATTTATTCTATGAATCCCAATATAACTCCAAGAAAATCAACACGAAAGACCTGTAAATATGGTGTTTTATTATTTTCAATATTTTTATGCTTACCTAGTTTTGCTCAAGATGTGGTTTTTGCCGATAGTATTTTCAGCCCACCAAAAATGAATATTTCCAAAATGGGTTGGATCGAAGGAAATTGGAAATCGAGTGGAGAAAAAATCACTATTCAGGAAAACTGGTCCAGAAATGGAGCCTATTCAATGATGGCTGTGGCTAGTATATATGAGCAAAACAAAATCATTATGTTCGAAATATGCACCATCACACAGGAAAAGGGAACATTAATTCTAAGGATCAGACATTTTGATTCCCATTTAAAAGCTTGGGAAGAAAAAGATCAACCTAAAGTTTTGCCCTTGATCAAAGAAGAAAAAAACAGGATTTATTTTCATGGATACACTTTTGAAAAAACCGCAAAAGATCAGTTAACACTTTATATTCAATCGAATCCCAGCGATCAATTATTAACCATTCCCTATGTTAAGAATTAAATCGTGGTACATAAATTGTGCTTAGAACAAACGAGAAAATTTGTAAATTGGAACTTAAACAAACATTATCATGAAAAATACACTAATTCTATGCCTATTCCTACTTGTTTCAGCAATAGGATATAATCAGGAGGAAAAAAATGAATTGAACTGGGTATCTGTTGAAGAGGCCCAGAAAGCAAGCAAAAAAGATGGTAAACCTATTTTAATAGATGCACATACGGTTTGGTGCGGCCCTTGCAAAATGTTGGCTCAAACATTTCAGGAGAAAGAAGTAGCTGATTATTTAAAAGCAAATTTTCATATTGTAAAGTTTAATGCTGAAGGGAATGAAGTTGTTAAATTTAATGGCGTCAGTTACGAAAATCCCGACTATAAACCGGAGAATAAATTTAAAAGGAATTCTCAACATCAATTGGCTAGAAAATTGAACGTAACAGCTTATCCAACAATTAAATTTGTAGATCAAAAAGGGGAAATTCTCGAAACAGTATTAGGGTACCGAACTAAGGACCAAATGTTGGAAGTACTAAAAAGTATTGTTCAAAAAGCGTCCAAATAAAGAGGCACTTTATGAAGCGGATTCATCTTTTTGAATTTGAGGATCTGTCATGGTTTCCAGATTTTATTCGGGTATGCATGACACAATATTTATTACTGATACACAATTTATTTGGATCAAGACCAGTAATAGCCGACTTGCTATCAACAACATTAAAGTCTACAGGCAAGAATCACATCATAGATCTTTGTTCAGGAGCAGGTGGCCCAATGATTGACGCCTTTGAAGATTTAAAAAAATCGGATTTTCCACATCTACAAGTAAGTCTAAGTGATCTCTATCCCAATCAGAAAGCCGCAGATCTGGTGAACTCTAGAAATGAGGAGGGATTAAAATATATCACGCATCCCGTTGATGCTACTCATCTACAGGAAGAGCTAGATGGTTTGCGAACCATGGTGTGCTCTTTTCACCACATGACGGAGGACAATGCAAAATCGATTTTAAAAGATGCTTTCGACAAAAAAGAACCCATCCTGATTTATGAAATTTCGGACAATAGTTCTCCCAAATTTTTATGGTGGACCGCCTTTCCAATCAATATTTTAGTAGTTTTGCTTCTTACTCCGATGATTAAACCCCTTACATTAAATCAGATAATCTTTACCTATTTGATTCCCGTACTTCCTCTCGTTATTGCTTGGGATGGAGCGGTATCCAACGCAAGAACCTATAGCCAGAATGATTTAGACCTATTGACCAAAGACTTGCAATCAGATGACTACATCTGGGAGAAAGGTATTGTCAAAGGAAAAGGAAATAAGCTTTGGTTGGTTGGGAAACCGGTGCGTAATGCGTAATTATTTCCCTATCGGTCAATGAGCTCGCTACTGCTCGGTTCGTAATTCAAGAATAAATTAATTCAGCATTTCGAATTGATCATTCCGAATTAACCTACATAAACCTTCTTTCCACCATTTCAACGAATTGAGAAACGGTTTCTGATTCAAGATCCCAGCTGTTTTTACCAGATAATTCGCCTAAGAGTTCTCTGGCCTCATCCGCATTGTTCATTAGGTCTATGGCTTCCACCGATTGATTGAAATCATCCGCATTGCCAGAGAAAAGTTCATTGATAAACGCGAATTTTACATTGATGCCTATGGCGGACTTTAAGTTTTGAATAGGTGTGTTTTTCAATTTGTTGGCTAATGAATTGTCTTCCTGACCAAAATAATTATCATTCAAAGATCCACTGGCTTTTCGTTCTTCGATGGCTGCACTTAAATTGGAAGAAGATGGAGGTGTTGCCTTCTTTTCTTCTGCTTTCGGTTCTTCTTTAACTTCTTTTTTTGGCTCTGGTTCTGCAGTTTCCTCTTCTTTTGCTGGTTCAGCATCAAATAAGTTGAACGAAAATGCGGGGGGGGTTTCTTCAATTATTTCAGGCTCCACTTCTGGCTCTTCTTTTTCGACGATTACGTTGACTGGTTGAGTCTTTGTTTCGTTAGGGATGTCTGCTTTTGTCTCTTTAAGCTCAGTAGGTAGAAAATCGTTTTTAGCCGTGAGGTATTTCAATACGGCCACTTTCTCATTCATGGAATTTAGCAATTCTGTGAATTCATGAAGATCTTGTAAAGAATAGTCCTTTTCCTGGATCTTTTTTGCGAGTTCTTTTACTCTTTTCCCTTGTTTTTCAATTGATTTCGAATCTGCCATCTGTTGATAATTTTTCAAAACTATACCCCTGAGTCCCCAAATTTATCGCCTTTTAATTCTTAATTATGTAGTGCGGTCAAAAGTTTACTCACATTTTTAATTTAATAACGAAACAGGAGCATGTTTATTGAGCAAATGCCTTATGATTCAAGGAAGCACGGATGGATTGAAGTCATTTGTGGATCTATGTTTTCAGGGAAAACGGAAGAACTCATCCGAAGGCTTAAGCGCATTCAATTTACAGATCAAAAAATTGAAGTTTACAAACCCAAAGTAGACGATCGCTACCACCACACCAAAGTTGTATCGCACGACGAAACAGATTTTGAAGCCATTACAGTTGAAAATGCCGCTGAAATCAAAGAAAAATTCAAAAGATCGGATGTTGTTGCCATTGATGAAGCTCAGTTTTTCGATGAAAGACTCTTTGAAATCTGCAACTGGTTGGCTTCTCAAAAAGTGCGCGTAATTGTGGCTGGACTGGACATGGATTATTCTGGAAAACCTTTCGGACCAATGCCTGCCATCATGGCCACCGCGGAATATGTGACCAAGGTTCATGCGATTTGCGTTAAATGCGGAAGTCTGGCGAATTTCTCCTATCGGATCACGAATAATAAAGATGTCATTGATGTTGGCGAAAAAGATAAGTATATTCCGCTTTGCAGATCTTGCTTCAACAAAATTGAACAGTGAAACTTGAACTTCGCATACAAGAAATTTTAGACGTTTGTTCCGCCGAACTGCTTTGGGGAAATAAGAATGCTATTGTCAATCGAGTAGATATTGATTCCCGTGACGTTTACTTACCTGACCAAACCGCATTTATCTGCTTAAAAGGAAACAAAACAGATGGACATCAATTTATTGCCAGCCTTTACGAACAAGGTTGTCGGACTTTCATTGTTTCTGAAAGGACAACAGAATTGGAAGATGCGAACCTAATTCTTGTTAAGAACACCCTTCAAGCCCTGCAGGAAATTGCTGCTTATCATCGCTCCAAATTTGACCTCCCAGTTATTGGTATTACAGGTAGTAATGGAAAAACCATTGTGAAAGAGTGGATCTATGAACTTCTGAAAGATGAATATTCCATAGTGCGAAGTCCTAAAAGTTATAACTCTCAAATTGGGGTAGCGCTTTCTGTTTTACAAATTAGAAAGGAACACGATCTAGCTCTTTTCGAAGCAGGTATAAGTTTGCACGGTGAAATGGATCATTTGGAAAAAATGATTCAACCTACAATAGGAGTTTTTACAGGAATTGGAAAGGCGCATCATACTGGATTTGAATCGATGGAGCAGAAGATTACAGAGAAATTCAAATTATTTCAAAACTGTTCTAAGGTAGTCTGCAATCAAGAGTTTGAAACATATGCTACATCTCCTGTTTTGGCTTGGACTAATGAGGATATTGAAATCCGAGGACATCAATCCTTTTTAAAATTACAAGACAAAGACTTGGTGGTGGATTTTTCAACTCAATTTCCTACTAACTTGATGAATTCCATCTTATGCGCGTCTTTATTCTCTGACCATTTTGAGCAGCATATATCAGACTTATCCTCTCTTTCTCTAAGATTGGAAACTGAAAATGGAAATCATGGCAACATCATTATCAACGATGCCTATAGTTTTGATTTGGATTCCTTGAAAATAGCTTTGAATTATCAGTACCAACAATATCCTAAAGGAAAAAAATTATTGATTGCTTCAGTGCCAGAGAAAGACATGGAAGACAATTTTTATAAGATCATAAACAATTACGATCTAGATGAAATTTGGTTGATTGGAGATTCTAAGCCACATTCTGAGACCAAAATATTTGAAAGTAAAGAGGCCTTAATTGAAAGCGGAAGATTAGATGAGATTCAGGATACGGTGATTTTAATTAAAGGCTACCGCAAAGATCACTTGGAAGAGCTTACACTTAAATTAGAGGAAATTACCCATAAAACCTGGCTGGAAATCGATTTGTCTTCCATGCGAAACAATATTCAAGTATTTCGAAAGCGACTAGCTCCTGGCACAAATTTATTGGCCATGGTTAAAGCATCTGCCTATGGAGGCGGAATGGATCGAATCGGAAAAGTTCTGGAAAATGAGGGGATTGATTATCTAGGTGTAGCCTATACAGAAGAGGGAGTTAAACTTAGAAAGGCTGGAATACACACCCCTACACTGGTCATGAATTGTGAAAAACATTCCTTTGAGAAGCTGATTGAAAACAAACTTGAACCTTCAATTTATAATGATCAGATTTTAGAAGAATTTATCCGATTTCTGATCAAAAAGGGGATTAAAAATTATCCTATTCATTTGAAGATTGAAACAGGAATGAACCGACTTGGGTTTCGTCAATTTGATTTGAAAAAGGTTGCTGAGAAAATTGTGAGTCAGCCCGAAGTAAGAGTGAAATCAGTATTTTCCCACCTTTCTGCCTCAGATGATCCTAATGAAGAAGAATGGACCAATGAGCAGAGGAACTTATTTGATCAGGCAGTCGCCACATTAGAAAATGCTTTAGGCTATGGCTTTCTTCGTCATTTGTATAATTCAAATGCCATTCTGCATTTCAAACAAAACCCATACGAAATGGCTCGCATGGGAATTGGCTTGTATGGTATAAGCGACCCACAGCATTCAGAATTGGAGCCTGTTTTAAAATTAAAAACAAAAATCACCCAAATTCGAACTATTGAAAAAGGGGAATCGGTAGGGTATTCAAGGGCTTTTATTGCTAAAGAGCCTATGCGCATAGGAGTGTTGGCAATTGGATATGCTGATGGTCTTATGAGAAGTTACTCCCAACCGGGTTCAGTCTTTCTTAAAGGACAGAGAGCTCCAATTATTGGAAATATATGCATGGATATGACCATGATCGACTTGTCTCAAATAGATGCCAAAGAAGGCGATGATGTCGAAATTTTTGGAGACCACATCTCAGTTCAGGAAGTAGCTGATAAAACCGGAACCATTCCTTATGAAATATTTACACGGATATCAGATCGTGTGAAGCGGGTGTATTTAGATTAATTGACCTACTCTTCCTGTTCACTCAATTTATCGTTGATCATTTCCTCGATTTCATTATCGGGCAAAATCTTGAATCCCAAAATATCTTTTCGTAATAGCATTAAAAAGTATAATTATTCAATCATAATTTATTCCGACTTCAAAATCATCATGCTTAAACTAAATTTCTCCACAAAAATGAATATTCCTACTGAATACCAGCTGTTTTTCATATTTTTGGATCAAACTGAATTGAAAATGAAAAAGATAGTATTCATCCTATTACTTTCCTTATTTGCTAATACTGGAATTTCTGCATCCGTAAAACTGAAAGGAAAAATTGGAGGGAAATATGCCATTGAAATGGAATTAGAGAAAAGCAATAACAATGAGTTTCCTATCAAGGGCAAATACCATTACGAAGGCAAAACAAGTTTTCTGATTTTGAAAGGGGATATGTATGGTAACGACATCGTTTATTTGGAAGAAAGCAATGCTGAGGGAAAACACACTGGTTCTTTTTTTCTTGAATATGAGGACAAATCTTGGAAAGGAAAATGGACGGGAAATGAAAAGTACTTTGATGTTTCCTTAACCGTTTCAAATGGCGACATGAGTCAGTTTGTAGCTTACGATATGTCAACCCTTCAAAAGAACTGCAGTTCTCAATTAACAGGGAGCTATGCCTACGATATGTATTTTTTAAATGACATGTGGCTGGAAGAAACGGGAAACATGGAAGTGGGCTATAATGGAGGAGTTGTTTCGGTAAAAGAATTACACAAAGATAGTTTGGAAATCAAATTTGAATTGATGTGCGGACCTACCTATCACGTAGCTTTTTTTGATGGTATAGCAGTAAAGATTGGCAAAAATCAATATGAATACAATCAATCACTTTATGGAGATGAGGCTGTATGCCATTTGGTTTTCAATTTTGAGAATAAAAACCTGACGATCAGCCAAAAATCATCAAGCATGGATTGCGAATTCGGTGCGCGTGCTTACGCAGATGGTGACTTTAAAAAAGTTTCAGATAAAATCTCGGACAAAGAAACTATCAACCTAGAAGATGTTCTAAAATTGAAATAATCATTTTTTACTGAATCTAAGATGTTGGAAGATTACTCGACAATTATTTTAATTACATCTGTTTGGTTCGCCTTGTTTAACCTAACAAAGTAAATACCGGAATGAATATTGGATAATAGGAAACGTTTGCCGACAAAATTCTTTTCAGTGAGTATTTCCTTACCTTCCAAGGTATAAATAGAAACCTGATCTAATTTTTGGCTTTCCACAAACTCAATGAAATTATTTATAACCGGATTCACTACCTGAATTTCGTTTAAATTGGTTTCGGCTATTCCAGCAACCGAGGCACAATTCACTGAAAGTTGATTTACATCTTCAATTAGACCAATAGGCGTGAGATCTTTTCCACTAAACCCGGCATACGAAGAGGAATATCTATCTGCTCTGAAGAAAGTATTGCTTTGTCCATTAATCATATCGCCTTGATTAAGAAGACTGGATCCTTCAGGGTTAGCGTAGACCCAAATCACATTACCGCCTGCATCAATTTCGGCCATTTGGGATATTGAATTTTGAACAATTAGTTTATTGCCATTTGGTAGTACTTGAAGTGCCCCCTTTATTGATTCATACATTGTAGCTCCTGATACCACTCCGCTCCAAGACCAGTCGTAGCTTTGAGGATCAAATCGATTATTTGTTTTCTGGTACACTCCTCCAGTTAATACTGGGTCAAGTATATGTAAAGAACTGTAAGCACCAGCGGCATCTCCATTGTTGTTAAAGACCGAAATTTTTCCTCCTTCGGGGTATCCATTCGGAATCCATCTGCAATCATGTTGTGTCCAAAGCATTTGATTTGAAGAATCTCCTTGCCGGTAAACTTGAGGATTTCCCCATCTCCAGAGAAAATCACCTCCCATATTGGAATTACCTCCTGAATGGCTAGCCGCTTCCATAGTTGTGGTGCTGTGATCAATGATAAATAGTTCATTCAAATGTCTTGAGGAAATCATAATTTGATCCAAATTCTCATTGTATTCTACCGCATTTAGATGGATGTAATCGTTGAAATAAAGATTGTTATAGTTGATATCAAGTAATTCCGGATGATCTATAACTACTCCAAAGTTGTTTTTGCCCGCGTCAAAGTCTTGAATCAAATGATCTTTAAATTTCCATTCCCAAACAATATTAGCTTGATTTGTTCCTACAGGTTGAATTTCCACAATTTTATCTAATTTAAAATTGGCATTTGTTATAGATGGATCACGCCCTTCTTGGGTCATTTCAGCCTGAGTGTATTTATCTGCTACGATGCACAAAACGTTGCCGTTGGGAAGTGGCTCAATATCATGATGTTGGGGAATATTGTTTGCCGTAGTCGGATAAGTCCAAACAACATTGTTATCCCAGTCTCTTATTTGAAGTGAATCCTTTCCTGCACGCAACAGATTGCCGTTGGGGAGCAGATAGCAAGACAAACCAGGATCCTCATTGAATTCCCAAGAATGCACCAAATAACCACATTCATCAATCAAAAAGACTTTCCCATTTGAAGAGGGAGCAAATAATGTAAGCCCTTCACTTGGCTGACCAGAATTTTGAATTAATCCGACTGTATTTTGACCGATTGAAAGTAAAAAGGAGACGATCAAAGAATAAGCCAATAGTAAATTTTTCATAGCCTTAAATTTGAGCGGAAGATATTAAAAATGAATGAAGAAATAAATTTAATTCTTAGAATCCATTGGAACCTTAAGAATAGGATTGAACAAGGATTTTTTTATTTAGGTAGGCTATTTTGTATCATATGATGGGCCAAAAATATTTCTAAATTAGCCTTTTAATACGCTAATAATTAACATAATGGACCACAAATCAACCCCTTTTGAAATAGGACTCTGTATGGCCGGAGCTGTTTCTGCTGGTGCCTATACGGCTGGAGTAATAGACTATTTAATTGAAGCCCTGGAAGAATGGGAAAAAAGAAAGTTAAGTAACCCCGAAAACACACCTATGCATGATGTTGTGATTCCTGTCATGGGCGGTGCTTCTGCTGGTGGAATGACTTGTATTATCACCGCCAATGCGATTCAGAATGAAATAGTCCCAATTAGAATAGTAGAGGATATTCCAACGAATAGCCCGAAAAACAAACTATTCAACGCCTGGGTGAATTTGACGAATGAGGATATGTTTCCGGAGCTTTTAAAAAACGATGATTTAAAAGATGGAGTTGTTGAATCTCTTTTTAATGCCCATTTTATTGATGAAATTGCCCAGATAACATTGCAACCTAATTCAAATCTGTCGCCAGCAAATAGAAAATACTTCGCCGAAGATTTGAAAGTTTTTACCACATTAACCAACCTCAACGGCATCCAGTTCAAACAAGAATTCATGTCTGATTCTGACCAATCCAGTTACCATATTTCCAAGCATTCTGATTTTGCCTGTTTTCAAATCAATGCTCAGCAGTATGAAGGTAGAGGCTGGATTCCTCTTAATTTCAGTAATCCAGATGAGCGTCAACTGGCAATGGATGCGGCAATGGCAACTGGAGCATTCCCTATTGGTTTAAAAGCTCGTAAAGTAATACGACCTACTCAATATGTTAAAGACTGCATTTTTCATGACGATGTAGACATGAAAGTGGAAGAAGAATATTTTGAAACTTTGAATATTGATGGTGGAACTATAAATAATGAACCCTATGAAAAGGTTCAAAAAGTGCTTGCTCAGGACAAACCACTTGAAAAATCCTATTCCAAAGCTACTTCCACTGTGTTGATGATAGATCCTTTCCCAAGTGAAGAACCCATTGAAAAGAAATTCGGAGATCAGATAGGCAATGTAATCTCAGGAACCATTGGAGCCATGCTGAATCACTTAAGATTTGAGCCCAAAAGCATCAGTGACAGTAACGATCCTGATGATGCCAGCGTTTACTTAGTTGCGCCAGTTCGTTATGAGAAAAAAGCCGATGGCAGTACAAAAAAAATAGAAGGGAAAGAAGCTATTGCCTGTGGATTTTTAAGTGGATTTGGCGGCTTTATTCATCGTGATTTCAGATTGCACGATTACTTTCTGGGAAGAGCCAATTGTGAGCGTTTTTTGAGACAATACTTTACTATTCCTATTGAGGCAGAGAATCCAATTATCAATAACGGGTACGCCCATTTATCCAAAGATGCATTCGTGGTTACGAACAACAGAAGTGGAAGAAAAGAATATCCTATTATTCCTTTATTTGAAGAGCAAGACGATCTTTATTTGCCTGATTTCGATGGCCAGGACTGGCCTCAAAAGAATTTAAGTGAAATCCATCGTTTTAGAAGACCTTTAAAAAAGCGATTTGGGAAGATTATCATGAATATTGTGAAGTTAAAATGGCATGTCAAAGGATTACTTTGGGTTGGAAATCATTTAGTCTTGAAAAAGATGGCTG
>JAWKMJ010000019.1:0-72741 GCA_041392305.1 Crocinitomicaceae bacterium | reverse complement strand
TTCTCCTATTTTCAATTTGATCCAAAGAAGTCTCTGCCACAAAAACAATTTTCCCATTGTTTTGAGCATGATTTTCATCTAATTGAAAAAGGACATCAGTAATGGTATTCCACCAAGATTTTTCTATCTGCTCTTGTTCCGTATTTTTATTTTTAATAGATAAATCGTAAAAATACCTATTCCGCAACAAGGGTTGATCCGGATCAAAATTAATATAGAAATTTTTTGAATTTGGGTGAATTGCTGCGGATTTTTTTCCTTTTGGAATCAGAAAAATATGAGTGTCGACATCTAATTCGGAATCAGAAATAACCACTTGCCCTTTTGGGAATTTAAGATTAATAGAGTACTTCAAATCCTCTACAAAACCTTTGTTTTCAGATGGAATAGATTTTCCTCTGTCAATGGATGATATGAATATCTTCTTTATCAAATACTTGGAATCATTAGATTCGTATTCCTATTACGAGAATATCGTCTAATTGTTCCAAATTTCCGATCCAGTTTTTCAAAACACTGCTGATTTCCTTCTTTTGATCTTCCATAGACATCCCCTGAATGGATAAGAGAAGATTTTTGAAGTTTTTATATTTAAACTTTTTCCCTTTTGGTCCGCCAAATTGATCCGGAAATCCGTCCGAGAAGATATAGATCGTATCTCCTTTTTGAATATCAATGCTATGGTTAGAAAATTGATTCAGATCATCCCCATAAAATCCACCAATAGCATTTCTATTGGCCTGATATTCAATCAACTCACCATTTCTGATAAGATACATATTGTTGTTAGCTCCAGCATACTCCAATTTTTGTTTCTTCTTATCGATACCGATCAAAGAAATGTCCATGCCATCGCGCACACTTGATTCGTTTTGTTCTTGCCGCAATGTTTGTGTAACACCCTCATTCAGAGCATCTAATATCTCGCTAGGATGTTTCGATTTTTTTACATTCAGGGCATAATGCAATTGGTCGTTTCCAACGATTGACATAAAAGCTCCTGGTACTCCATGCCCAGTACAATCTACTGCGGCGATATAATTGAAATTTTCATTATCGCTTGCCCAATAGAAATCACCAGAAACAATATCTTTTGGAACGTAATAGATAAAATGATCCTCAAATAGCTCACGAACATAACTTGAGGGAGGCAAAATAGCAGTTTGTATTCTCTTTGCATATCGAATACTGTCTTCTATATCTTTCTTCTGAGCAACGATAGCCTCTTTTTGTTTTTCTATTTCTGCAGTTCTTTCTTCTACCTTGCGCTCCAGTGTTTTGTAATAGTCTTCCAATCTTTCAACCATTAAATTGAATTGTTTTGAAAGTTTGGTGATTTCATTGTTTCCCTCGACTGTTGCTCGTTCATAAAAATTACCATCTGTCACCTTAGAAACATGATTTACTAGTTTTTTAATAGGATTGGTAATCACTTTGGTCTTTCTAAAGATGAGTAAAATGACCACCAAAATAGTAATTACAAAAACGACAGCATTTTTAATTAAAGACCACCTTCTGGCATGGATATATGCTGAATTGTCTGATATGATTCGAATGACTGCATGGCGGTACAATTCTGAATTTTCTCTTGTGATTGGAACGTAGTCAAAACGCATAAATTTTCCATCTATCGATTTTTCTACAACTTTTGAATCACCTTCACCAAAAAGGTCTATAATCAATTCCTTATCCTCAAAAAATTCTTCTTTGCGGTTCAAAGAAAATGGATTGTCTTCACCAAAAAACAAATCCACTCCATAAAGACCCGATTTGTTTTCATAGAAATTATTCAAAAGATCCCGGGTATTTGTTAAAACCTGATTGGCTTTATCATTATATACACCAATTTGTACCACATATTTATGGTCTTTGGTGGCTTGATAGGTGTATTTTCTGAGTTTTAATGTACTTTGCTCGATGGTAAAACTTTCAGGAGTAAATTCAAAATCTTCACGAGTACTTATAATGAAATCCTTAAAATCGTCCCCAAACTCATAAACATTTTTGTTTCTATCTTTTTCATAAGTTGTATTCACAATAACTCCTTTGGAGTCAATAATATAAATATCTTCTTTTTCGGTATCCATGCCTAATTTCACCCGAATCGAATCAAGATCTGCGATTTCTATACTATCCGTTACCTTAAAAACGGTACTTACGAGATATTCCGATAAAATTTCAAGTTGATTGTCTACGTCACGCTCAATTTGCTGAAGCTGCTTGTCTTGTGAAGCCAAAACTGTTTCGATATTGGCTCTTAATTCTCGGTTAGATTGTTCCGTATGTTCCTGATGGATGTCTGATACTTCCCAAAAATTAATAAGAGCTAAAGTAATAAGCGCAACCACAACGGGAAGAATGATATTCAGAATCAATTGTCTGAAAATCGTTGTGGTCTTTTCTTTGTAGCTCTTTACCATGGTTACGCGCTGAGTCTACAAATATATAAATATATTAACAGGAAACAGCCTTTTTTAGGCTAAGCTCTCACTCTGTAGAATAAACCTCAAAAATTGTTGATCTCCAGCAAGTTCGAAAAGATTTTTCCTGTCCAAAGACAAACTGGATTCTTGAACTTCCTGACTGGCTTTATTCGCGTTAATTACAAGATCATTTTCAAAGTCAAAATAAACTTCAATATGGTCAACAAACCTGTTGTTAACATGACTAGACAATTCGCCAAAATGGTCAAAATCAAGATCTTTCAAAGAGTTCATTTCAATCAATTTTGAAAATTTGTAAGCGACTAACTCGGTAATGTCTTGAGGAATATTGATATAATATTTTTTCTTTTCATCTTCCCTCATTCGTTTCAGCAATTCATTATAATGTTCAGTAAAATAGTTCATCAATATAAATTGAACGGACTCCCTAATCGAATAAGTAGGGTTGTAAAAATGTGCCTTGAGGAGGGAAACTTTGGATAGTGATCCAAAATGATTCAAAATGGCAAATGCAATAATATTATGGTTCAAATAGCGAATATCTCGAATGCTGATCATATCAATTACGTTCGTCTCGTTAATGTTTTCGATGGGAAAATAGTCTGCAATACGGTTAATTTTTTCCTTTGGACTATATTCTTCAAAATAGACATTTACTAAAGGTTTGATCGAATCTTCAAGCATCATATCCATCAGCTCCAAGGACATTTCGGTTCCTTCCAGAGTGTCTAGTTCAAAATTTTCCTGAGCTTTTTTTAGCATGGATCGTTCATAGATCAAGCTCAAAATGTTAAAAATTACTACCCGATCCTTAGCGATTTGCTTATCGAAGATATGATAGAGTTCCTTATGCTCGACCTTATCAAGATTCAGTTGAACAACCAAATTCCAAGATGCAATTTCAAGTCTTTCCTTGATTAATCTAATCAGGGTTTCTTTTTGTTCTACTTCTTGATGCCCTAGCTCTGAAAGGCGAACTACTGCCAGATCAACAAGCCGAGGATTGTTTCTTAAGTACATTTTTCTAAGAAACTCAATGGCATTTTTCCCCTTAATCTGCGCCACCAAATCAATCAAATCCTTCTGGTATTCGTAAGTGGATGAAGAAGAGTCAAAATGATAATTCACCATAGGAAGAATATCTGACTTTCTCTTGCTTAGAATAGAAAACAACAATTGTTTGAATTTTGGATTTTTTATGTTTTCTACAAGTATTGAGTTGATAGTTGGGTCATCATATTTATCGGAGACCTGGATGGCTTTGAATTTGATTTGATCATTTGGGGATTTAAGAAGATTCAAAAGGAGAGGCGTAAATTCTTTCTTTACATGGTATTCAATGTATTCCAACGCCTCTAATATGGCAATATCATCAAAAGAATTGATTCGATCACTCAAACCATTATAAGAATAGTTTGCATTCTTAATTTTATCCGAAACAACTTCTTGTGATCCAATGAAAAAAGGATTGATTACACTTAGAATATGTCTCTTAAAAGGAGTGAGTTCTACCTTTTTTTCCTTAATAAGTGCTTCAATTCCAAGTTCTTCTTTTTTCGTAGACACCAATTGATCCGTATGAGCCAGGGAGTCGCGATAATATTTGTACAAATAAAACGTGACCACAATCCATAGACCTAAAATACCTACCAGAACATAAACAAAGAAAATGGACTCTTTAAAAATAAGAGCCAATCCTGTAAGGATTAATCCTGAACATACTGCGGAAATTTCGTTTACTACCCCATCAATTCGAGCCTGAGCATCGTATTTTATTTCTTTATCTAATGAATGATACAATAGTTTAAATGCGGGAACTTCCAAACCTGATTTTAAAGCATTTGAAAATAATCGTCCAAGTGCTACTAAAATAAAATACAGCATAAATCCTGAAGATTCTATGGTTGAAACATCGCTCGTGTAAGACAAGATATTAATTCCCAAGAGAATCAGAATCAATAGAAAAGGCAAGATAAGAAGTGTGACCTTTAGTCCATATGTCTTGATCAATCTGTTGTAAACAAAGGTTTTTACGATCAAAGTCACAATCATCATCGCTAGCGTAAATTGGGCAAGAAACATCGCTAAATCCGCACTCGATTCGTACTGCTTTTCTGTTACAGCAAGGAAGATGAACTGTATAAAAAAGGCAACTACCATGGATAATCCTACAAACAAGGACATGAAAAGCAAATATTTATTTTTGATAAGATTCACCTTCTTAGCGGATTTTTGTGCTTTGATTGGAGCTAAATTGGATTCACGTACATTTCGAAGTCTCAGAATCCTAAATTGAATCAAGGTTGCTAATAAAACAAAGGCACTGGAAACTGAAATCAAATCTTTTACGTCAGGAGTATAGCCAAATAAGGCGGGCAAAATAGGAATAGATGCCATTGATAGAATCACACCTATAATCAATCCTGAGTCGATAATACCAAATAATCTTTTCCCTTGACGCAAAGTAAAAATACGATTGGCTAAGCCCCAAAACCCTAAAATGGCAAGAATATTTAATGGTCCAAAGAAGATAAAGGCCATATATGTCGCCATTTCCTCAGTAGATACCTCGAATAAAACACGGATTGTTCCTGTAGCAATTGTAATATAAGTCAGGTTAATCAACGACAGGCTTGAAAACTTTAAATATTTCTGAAGCTGAGAATAAATAAAGGTGGTAGCAATACCTAAAAGACCTGAGAACACATAAGCTTGTGGTATGGCTTTATCTCCAAATTGATCCAAAAATAAGGAATGGGCTGCAACATCATAAGTTCCAACAAAAATACCGAGAAAGACCGACTGAAAAATCAGCCAAAATACGATTCGGAATTCGCTCCTTTCGACATTGAATAATGTTATGAAAATTTTCCTAATCAAAATTGTTTCAATCAATTAGCTTGTCTATACGAAGAAAATAAAAAAAAGATATATGAAACTTTATTATGCTATATTCGTTTCATTATACTCGAGCCAGAAACTGGCCGTGATATGTTTATAGAAGAAGCAAATAACAGACCCGAGATTTTGAAACGCCGAGAAAGGGTGTTTTTAATAATGGCCGGAATTTTTCTTGGGTCGTTGACGATGCTCAATATTCTAGGAACATCCAAATTCGTTGATTACTCCTTTACTATTGGATCTGTTGAGATTCCATTTATTTTTGCTATTGGAGTTTTGCCCTATCCTATTACGTTTCTCTGCACAGATTTAATCTCAGAATTATATGGTCATAAAAGAGCCAATCTTCTGGTTTGGGTTGGACTTTTCCTCAATATGTGGGTGTTCTTTATTTTATGGGTTGGAGGATTGATGGATCCGCCGGCGGACTTGAACGAACATGGTTTGATTCCAGTTATGTCTGAACATACCGGTAGAGTGGAAGTGCCTCAACAGTATTCGTTTTATTACATTCGAAGTCTGACTAGAGTTTCTGTTTTTGCTTCTATGATTGCTTATTTGTTAGCTCAGTTTACAGATGTGAAGGTATTTCACTTTTTCAAAGATCTAACAAAGGGGAAACACTTGTGGTTGAGAAATAATGGGTCAACCTTGATCTCACAAATGGTAGATTCAGTTGCTGTGATCTTCATTACCTATGCTTGGGCATCTTACGCTTTACCTCTGGATTTTAATGAACCGGTTTTCGGGCAATTAATGACCCTTGTATTTAGTGCTTACGTGTTCAAAATGGTAATTGCACTTTTAGATACCATTCCGTTTTATATTCTTACAAAATGGTTGAGCAATTATCTTGAAATCAATCCTTCTGCAAAGTATTCAGAGGACGAGACAGACGAATGAAATAATTGATTATCAGTTTTTTGCTAAATTTTTTCTTTTAAATTTAATGGTTTTAAAAAATTAAGTATATTGCTGTTATTATTAATTCTAATCTATATTTATATGAAAAAAATTTACCTCTTTGGAGCTTCGTTTTTACTTTGTCTAACTTCTTTAGCTCAACCCACAATTACGTCGAATAGTAATCCTTCAATTGGACAATCTTTTAGTTATTTGAGATTTACTTGGGATGGAAATCCAGGAACTACAGGTGCGAATCAGAGTTGGGATTTTAGTGCATTGTCAGGTCAAGCATTAGCCATGTCGTACATCGACCCATCGACCGCACCATCTGCGAGTAGTTTTGGCGCTGCAAATATTTGTGTGAATGCAGCTAGCCAGGTTTATCAATTCAATAATAACACTTCTTCGGCTCAAGAAATAATTGGTTTCTATACGGCTAGTGGAACAACCGTTTACTCGGATCCAGAAAAAATCATGGAGTTTCCGTGTACTTATCAAACCACTTGGAACGACAATTTATCTGGCACCATATCTACTGGATTTACTAGAGCGGGAACTGTTTCAGGAGATGCTGATTCATATGGAACATTAATTTTGCCAAGTGGGACATATAATAATGTACTCAGAGTAAAAATTGTTGAAGATTATGAAGATTCCTATCAAGGAACACCAATTTATATGACTTTAAATACAATTTACATGTTCTATTTGGAAGGGCAACATTCCCCAATTTTAGCACTTACTCATTCAAACACTGCCGGGCAAAGTACCTATTATGGCAATTATATGGATAATCCTGTTCTTGGAACAAATACAATTGAAGAAGAGAACTTAAAGATATATCCAAACCCAGTGAAAGAAGTTTTAAATTTTTCTATCCCTCAAACGATTGAGTCTAACTACAATGTTGAGATTTATAGTATGACAGGACAACAAGTCTTGAATTATTCAAAACCTATTTCAACAGTGGATGTGAGTGACTTTGATAGCGGAGTTTATTTGGTGATTTTGACAAATGGCGACACTGTAATCAGAGAAAAGATTGTGAAGCACTAGTATTTGATCTTTATGAAATTAAAAGTCGGTCAGTCATTGGCCGACTTTTTTATTTTTTAAAAGTCAGAACAACCACCGGTATGGCTGGACGAATAAACCCGATGTCTGTCCCGACTTAATTTCTTATTCTATTGATCTATTTTAGATTCAATAATTCGAATAGGCACGATGGATTTCAGAATGTTTATTTTTTCATATTCTTTTTCCTTGTGCTCTTTTAGATAATCAAAACTGGTGCCGAAATAGTAAAATGCTAATTCATTGCGCACTTCTTCAACAACTTCCTGGATATCAGACTGAATGGCTACATAGTCTTTGTAGTTGGTTTTCATCTGTGCATCCAATTTAATTACAGCCACCGTGTCCAGACAAGTGTAGGCAGGAAATTTCTCAGATTTGATCCAATTAGGTTGATCCTCCGCATTTTTTCCAACGGGTGAATTTCCCAAATAGAAAGCCCGAAGTTGTTGTTTTAAAAATTCGTGATCTGCCTGAGAACCTTCCACCATCATTTGGTTTTCATTGTTGATGTGAATTTCAAAAACATTTTTTGCCAAAGCTGGAGAGCGCCTTGGTCCTTCTTTCTTCGCGGGCATGTTTCGGATATAGCCTTTGTCTTTTTGGATAGTGGTACTGACCAGAAAAAAAATCAGCAACAGAAAAGCAATGTCGGCCATGGACCCGGCCGCTAGGTCATAATTTTTACGCTTCATAATAACAAATTTTAAATAATAACATTTGTTAGAATGCAAAGGGTGTGCCGAAGATTGGTTCTTGATGATTAGTAATTTTCTTTATTTCTCTCAGGGTGTTTTAGTTCAGGTTTTATTGGGTGTAGATTGAAAAGAAATTGCAGGGAAATTGAATATCCATCTGGAATATGAGCATTTGGATTATGCCACATTCCATAACCTTCAAAATCTTGTTTGTTCTTGAATCGGAAAAACCCTCGGAAGTAATTTGAAAGCAATATAATTGTCATATTCGAGCTTACATTTAATGCTAGACCAAGACCAAATTGACATTGTAAATAGACTTTTGTTGATTCCTTATATGTGTCGTAAATCGTCCTTGAAAAACCATCAGACACATAGTAGTCTGCTATTGTTTTTGACTTCAGCAGAAATTGAGGAACTATACCTGCCTCCATTGTGAAATAGAATTTCTTTCCATACCGAACACCAATGATTAGAGGGAGAGAAATAAATTCAAGTCTGTAACCAACATCGGCATGAATGTATTTATAAATTCCAAGTGTTTCATTTTTTCTATGGAAAGTTGATCGGATGGTATTAAAACCTTCTTTAGAAAAACATACTTTTCCAGTTGCAAAAAGATATTTGTGGAAATCGAATCGATAAGAAATACCAAAATTAAAAGAATGAAAAGGTTGATATGAGCCGTTTTCACCATGAACTATCCATGACACCGCCCTATTAAATTGGTAACCACCCTGAAATCCCAACCAATGTTTCTGACCAGAAAGTCCAAAAGGAATAAAAAGCAGGATGAGGCAAAGGTGTTTCAACATAAATTAGGTCTTTTTATTGAAACAGTTTGGATTAGGGAAAAGTTACTGGACTATTCTTCTTTTACTCCGAAGAAGGAGTAAACTTCTGCAATTTCGGCTTCTTTTTATGCAATCTAAAATACAAGCCAATAGAAGCGTGAATGCCTTTGAAACGAACAGTTCTGTAGTCAGTAGTAATCACATTATTTTCTACAATTTGATTGGGAAGAAGGTGCTTGGTCAAACTCTGAGTATAGCCTGCTAAGAAGTTCAACATCACATTTTCTCCCAAATGTGCTCCAAATCCAATTTCCCCAATCCAAGGCAGTTCAAAATTCTTGATATTGGTCCAATTGCCAATGGAGGAGTTTTCGATCTCTGTTCCTTGGTAATTCAGAGTCCACGAAGCACTGGAAAGAATCGAATAAGAAGGAATAACTCCCATGGCGAACTGAAAAAACACTTTTCCACCTAATTTAAATCCTATTTTCAGGGGGACACCTACTTTGTGAAAATCATAGGTGTAATTACCCAGAGTATCAGATTGATTTTCCGCATCGTTGACCATTCTAACGACATGTTCATCATTGATTTGAAAGCCTTTTCTATCATAGCGCAAACCAATATTGAAATAAAACCATGACTCGGGATGGAATTGATAATTCAACTCACCAAAATAAAGATGCTGAGGAAGGGTATTTCCAGAAGTTCCACTTAAAATATTTGCGCTGGAATAGGAATAACCACCCGTAAATCCAATATAATGATCCTGTCCAAACCCAAGAACAGCGATAAAACTAAACAACAAACAAAGTCTTTTCATATCAATTTAGTTAGCCATTAAACAGATTGACAATTCGAAAAGTTACAGAAATGAAGTTGAAAGTCAAAAGTTGAAAGCGAAAAGTTGGATTAACCCGCCTCATTCTACACACTCATTCTCATTCTGATAAGTTTGGCACGCTTTTGGCATTTACCCTATCAGAGTAGTTTTTTTCGTGTATAATTTTAAAGGGACAGTTCTAAGCGTAGGGCTGTCTTTTTTGTTTTTTTAGTTCCAAGTTCCAAGTTCCAAGTTCCAAGTTCCTTGTGACCGTTGACCAGTTTTTATAACATCATAAAATCGTAAAGTCCTAAAATCAAAACCCTGTACCTCTGTTCTTCTAAACAAGTCCCTTCTCCATCAAATACTTCGCAATTTGCACCGCATTTGTTGCCGCTCCTTTTCTTAGGTTATCCGCTACAATCCACATGTTTACCGTATTGGGATTAGTGAAATCTTCCCTTATTCTACCTACGAAAACCTCATTCTTTCCTTTTGCATATTTGGGCATGGGATAACTATTGGTGTCGGGATTGTCTTGTACCACTACACCTTCTGTTTCATGCAGAATCTTTCTAATTTCTGCTAAATCTGGTTTTCTTTCGAATTCAATATTGACTGCCTCTGAATGTCCGCCAGAAACTGGAACGCGCACCGCCGTAGCAGAAACATTGATATTTGGATCAACGATTTTTTTGGTTTCGTTGGTTAATTTCATTTCTTCTTTCGTGTAGCCATTTTCAGTGAATGAGTCACAGTGCGGCAAACAGTTCATGTCGATGTCATAAGGATATACTTTCTCAACATTTTCTCCTGCTCTTTCTCCATTCATTTGGTCGATGGCCGCTTTTCCGGTACCAGAAACCGATTGATAGGTAGAAACAATTACTCTTTTTACGCCATATTTTTCGTGTAAAGGAGCCAAACACATCACCAATTGAATGGTCGAACAGTTTGGATTGGCAATGATTTTATCTTCTTTCCTTAAAAGATCTCCATTGATTTCAGGAACGATCAATTTTTTATCCGGATCCATTCTCCAGGCCGAAGAATTATCTACAACCGTACAACCTTTTTCTGCAAATTTTGGTGCCCATTCTAGTGAAGTGGATCCACCGGCAGAGAAAATCGCAATGTTGGGTTGCATGTCTACCGCTGTTTGCATACTCACTATTGGATAAGCTTTTCCTCTAAATGAAAGCGTTTTTCCAACGCTCTTCTCCGATGCTACAGGAATTAACTCTGAAACTTCTACTTGGTATTCGTCCAATACTTTTAACATTTCTGTGCCTACCATTCCGGTTGCACCTACAACGGCTATTTTCATCTGATAAATTTTTCGCAAAAATATTATATTTCCATCAACCACTTAAATCGATCATGAGAATATTCGTCACAATACTATGCGGATTGGTTAGAATTTTCACCTTTTCGCAGTTTCAAGAAGATTTTGGAAACAACTCTGGATTCCCCGTCCCTTGGGAAGGACAAACATCTGACTTTCAAATTCAAAATGAAGAATTGGGTTTGAATGTATCACAAGCAGGCCATTCAGTAATTTATTTACCGCCTTCCTTTTTTTATTATTCGGAAACGGAAATTCGCCTAAAAATTCGCCTGGGATTCTCTCCATCCGGTAATAATCGTTTAAATCTGTTTATTTTTTCTGATTCGGTTCAGGTACAAAATGCACAAAATGCACTCTATGTCCAGATTGGGGAATCGGGTTCAAATGATGCGCTTTCCCTCAGAGGAATATTTAATGGAAATGACCTAGAATTGGTTCGTGGTTTAGATGGAAGAGTAGCGGCGGCCTTTGAAATAGAGATGAAAATTATCTACAGTAATTCCAACTTAAGTCTTGATCTATGGAATCCAACTACAAATCAGTTTGAAAATGAATGGTCTTACATCGACACGGCAGCCTTTGATTTAAATATTCTAGCTATGGATTGTTTTTATACAAGTTCCAATACACATAGTTTCTTTTTTGATGAGGTGTATGTCGGGCCAATTCAATACGACACCATTCCACCTTCATTGACTAGTTTTTCTGTACTAGATTCAAATACCATTCAACTTTCTTTTTCGGAATCCATTGATACCACTCAGCTAAATTTGGCCAACTGTAGTCTTGATAATCCATCTCTTCAAAATCCTTCTAGTTTTACCTATGTAGGAGGTCAATTACAACTGCATTTTCCAACTATTTTCAACAACGATCAATTTTCCCAATTCATCTTGGATTCCATATCAGACTTTGAAGCCAACATTTTAAATATGGATACTTCACTTCTACTGGTTTATGGAGAAGTACCAAGCTGGCATGATCTCGAATTTACCGAGATTCAATCTGATCCCACACCCTCTCATGGACTCCCGGAGTGCGAGTATCTGGAAATACACAATAATTCTTCAAAAATTATTAATCTCAATGATTTACTTCTGGCAGATTTATCAGATACCATTGAAATCGACACCAATTATTTTCTTTACCCAGACGCCTATGTTTTGCTGGTGCCAGAGACGTGTGTGGATTCATTTGCTCTCATTACTCAGATTTACTGTGAATTGCCTTCTCTAAATAATTCAGCGGATTGGGTGGCAATACTGAATCTTGATTCTCTGTTGGTTGATTCTGTTCACTATCAAAATGACTGGCACGATAATGATAAGGATGATGGGGGATATGCGTTAGAAAAAGCGGAATTAGGTATTTTTTGTGGTCAGGAAAACTGGCTTTCTAGTCTGGATTCGCTTGGAGGAACACCTGGTCAGTTCAATTCACATTCATTTTCACCGTGGAATATAGATTTTACAGTTCTAGATTGGAATCTTCCTCACCCCAACTTATTGGAATTGGAATTCAACAAACCTCTGGCTACTGGAATGAGCAACGCCATTATTACTTCCAATTTTTATTTGGTTTCTTTTCTGGTGGATGAGGAAATACTTCAATTAAACTTGGGTCAAAGCGTCTTACCAGGCGATCAAGTAATAGTAGAAATTTCAAATTTGATCGATTGTTTTGGAAATCAGTTGGACACAGTTATTCAATTTGAAGCGCCGTTTTTTGCAGATTCAAATGATCTAATCATCAATGAAATTTTATTTGACCCAGTAAGTGGAGGAACCGATTTCATTGAACTGTATAATTTGAGTTCTCATGTGTTGGATTTATCTAATTTGTTTCTCTCAAACAGAGAAAATGATACCCTTGCCAACCGAAAAAGGGTCATATCATCTAAATATCTTTTAAATTCAGGGGATTATGTGCTGATAAGCAAAGATTCAAACTGGGTTAAAAACGTTTTTGAAACGGATAAAAATCGAAAATTCATTAATATTCCAGTTTTGCCTTCTTATCCTAATGATGCTGGAGCTGTCGTGTTGCTCAATGATCAGGATTTAATTCTGGATGAAGTGCATTATAATGAAAACATGCACTATCCTTTACTCGAATCAACAGAAAATAAATCCTTAGAAAGAATTGCTTTTGAAGGGAGCTCAATGGATACGGAAAACTGGAATACAGCAAGCGGCCATACGAATTTTGGTACTCCAGGGTACGAAAATTCTCAGCACCTGAATTTTGAATCTGATTTGGGATTTGAAATTCAACCGGATTATATCACACCCAACAATGATGGTGACAAAGACAATTTGGCAATTTCTATTTCACTGGAGTTTCCTTCTGTTGTTCATTTATCAATATATAATATGGCGGGTCAAGTTGTAGCTTTTCCGATTCATGGAGAATATATCAGTGGAGAAAAATTGGTTTTTTGGGATGGAAGGGATCAGAATCAAAACTTATGTAATTCTGGAATTTATATTTTGTTTTTAAAAGTTATTGGAGACGATGGACGGAAACAGAGCTCAAAAAAAACGGTCTACCTGAAAAGATAGACCGTGAAATAAAGTGGAATTCGAAACTACATTTTTATGTTTGTAGTTTTAATGTTTGTATTGTTTTGATTCTTATTAGAACCCCCGTTAACTGGCTTTGTATTCACATTTTTTACAGGGGTAGAGGATTTGTTATTCCCACCATTGTTTACATCATTGGATCCACCCGATTTGTTTGATCCGTTGGAATTGTTCGGATTAAATTTCGAATTACTTCCATTAGATTTATTGATGTTCATGTTGCTTCCACCACCATTCGAACCAGGAACTCCCATTGGATTGGATCCAAGATCGTATTGCACAATTCTGTAATCAGAATGCGTACCTGCCTGATTTGTTCCTGTTACATTTACATTGAACAAATTATTCGCATTGCTCAATTTAAGTTCCAAGCTAAACTCCATTCGACCCGTAGTAAAGTTTCTTTGATAATTAGTAATCGTTTGCCCATTGACTTTAAAAATTACCTGACTCGAACTGGTAACATTTCTTACAAATCCTTTTACCGTATAATCCTTTCCAGCAACCAGTTTTGGACTTGATGTCGGACTTGTGAATACAACTTGGGGCGGATCTATTGTCACAGGTGGATTGTAAATAATAGTGGCTTGATCCATATCGCTACCAGCTTGATTTACCGCTGTGATTTTTACGGTATTGTTTCCGTTTTGTAAACCAGTATAGAAAGTCAATATGCCACTTGTTGGACTGTAATTAAAGTTGGATACTGTCATTCCATTGAAAATCACGGTAATTTGAGAAGCAGAAGCAACATTGTCGATAATTGCTTTTATTGTCATTCCGCTATTAGAAGTATTGTATGGTGAAACATTTGGGTTCGTAATATCTACTTCTGGTGGATTTATTGTTTGAATTGGATTGTATGTTACTGAAAACTGTTTCGTATCATTTCCACATTGGTTTTGAGCAACTAGCTCGAAATTATTCACACCATTGGACAAATTCACCGTTGAATTAAATGAATTGGTGATCGAGTTGTAAATGAAATTAATATTTTGTCCATTTTTTCTGAATTGAATATTATTTGAATTCTGTATTTCAGAAATTACCGCGCTTACAACAAAGCTAGGATTAGAAACAGTAGTAGTTGTCACAGTTGGGTTGTTCATAACAATTGATGGTTGTGAGCAAGGACTGTGATAAATGTTCCAGGTGTAATTTGCAACTCCACAACCATTATTTGCGGATACCACTACACTGTTGTTTCCTGTATTTAAAGTCAAATTCCCAATAAGCATTTTTGTTGCATTATCAAATGTGAAATTCACGTTTTGACCATTGAGTTTTAAACTTAAATTCGAACTATTTAGGACTTGGGTAACACTTGCTTGAACAGTAACATATTTACTTAAACTTGAATAATTCGAGATATTCGGGCTGATGGGAGAAATTACCGGAGGAATACAAGGGTTGTTTGGTTGATCATAATTCAGGAAGGTTGTAATGGATGAGCCACCGCAAGTATTCGTTGCTTCAATCTGGATGACATTGGTTCCAGGGTTTAAATTCAAGTTTTTCGTCAATATTTTTGTAGCTGTATTAAAGCTAAAGGAAGAAACTATATTCCCATTTACTCTTAAAGTAATATTTTGCGAACTAGCGACATTAAGCAACTGAGCCCGAATCTCATAAGAAGCTGTTGAAACGGTTTGTGGATTTGATCCTGGCTTCTGAAAAGAAATGATTGGCTTATTGCAAGGTGCTACTACAGGATTGTAAACAATCATAGTAGTTTTCATATCGCTACCAAAAGAATTTGCCGCGGAAATTTCAAAAATATTATTTCCTTGACTTAAAGTTGCGTTAAAAACTAATTGCTTTGAATTAATATCAAAAGAATATAAATACTGACTGATTACCATTCCATTCCTTCTAACTTGAATCTGTGATTTGCTATCTACATTTAACACTGTTGCCGTAACCAAATGATGATTCACGTTTACGCTGTAAGGGTTCACAAATGGACTTGTGATAGTAACAATTGGTGGATTCCCTTGGACGATTTGTTCGTAATTGATGATTGTTTGCTTGGAATCAGTACCCGCATTGTTTGTTGCAGTTATTTGTATAACGTTATTGCCCATCATTAATGAGGTTGGAAAACTAATCACTTTTGTAATTGCATTAAAAGTGAAACTGCTGAATGTATTCCCATTTACAAGTACTTGGATTTGACTTGAATTATCGACATTTAAAACAGTTCCAGCCACATTAAATAAACTGCTGTTTACCGTAATTGGGTTAATTCCTGGGTTAGTGAAAGTTACTATTGGAGGTTGTGTCAAATTCTCTTCCTTAAGTATGATTGTGGTATTTTTTGAATCTTGACCAGCATTGTTTGTTGCAGTGACTTCGAAAATATTTGCTCCTCCAATTAATGTAGTATGAAAGGTCATCAATTTGGATGAGGCAACATAATTGAAATTGGTCGTAGGTAAACCGTTGATTTTAAGTTCAATTTGATTATTCGATTGAACATTTTCCACTCGTACTACGAGGTTATATGGTGCAGCAAATACTGTTTTTGGATTTATATTGGGATCAATAAAACTTACCACTGGAGGCAATTCGGTTTCAGTCTTTTTAATGATAACTGTTGATTTTGAATCATAACCAACAGCGTTGGTTCCAGACACTTCAATCACATTATTCCCTTCATTTAAATTCACACCCAGATCTACTGTATGAGTGGTTGGGTTCCAATTAAAGTTAGCTGTTGATTGTCCATTTATTTTAACCCCAATATTATTCTGATCATCAACATTCAATACCGATGCTTGAACATTCATACTACTACTTTGAGTAGTATAAGGATTCAATCCTGGGACAACAAAATTGACAATAGGGGGCTGGGCTTGCTCAACTACTTCATAGACAATTACGGTTTCCTTTGAATCAGTGCCAACATCATTGGTACCTGTAACTCTAACTGTGTTAGGGCCTCCATTCAAATTCAAAGGACAAGTGAGCACATCCGTAGTCGGGTTAAAAGTAAAGTTCGTGAGAGATTGTCCATTTAACTCAACCGTAACTTTGTTTGGATCTTCTACATTTAAGACCGTTGCAGACATTTGAAACGTTCCATTTGTAGTAGTGTATGGAGAATAGGAGGGATTATTGAAGTTGACAATTGGAGGTTGCTTTTCTTCTGATTCCAAAACAATGATTCTGTTTTCAGCATCGGTTCCTGCCGAATTTGTTCCTCTAACTTCAAACACGTTTTGTCCTGGATTTAAACTTACATTAGATTCAAATCTATGAGTACTTGGATCAAAGGTGAAATTGTTGTTTACTGCACCATTTTGTTTGAAAGTTACTTGAGAACGATCACTTACGTTCAATACAACCGCTTTTATCGTAAATGAAGGGAAATCGGTTGTGTACGGATTATCTGCCGGATCAAAAATATCAACTTCAGGCTTTATTGGATTAGAATTGTAATTGTTGATTTGATTCAATGAATTATTCCCTTCTGGCGTAACTTTAGCTTTTCCACTTTTTAAATGGAAGCGGATGAACGCGCCAGTGTAGTGATAAAGGTCTTTGTTAGTAGAAACAGAATTATCCTGATTGAATCTGTTTCCGTCAAAAAGATCGTTTAGAGTAAAAGTCGTTCTATGTTCAAGACCTATTGCAATTCGAGGAGCAATTTGGTAACTGAATCCCGCTCCAATACTTGGTGTCAATTTGGAATTGATCTTGCCTTTTGTCAAAGAGGAGCCTTCAAGCGCAGATTCGTAAGTGTCATCCAACAGTCCTTTAATATTGCTTTTCGTAAACTCCTGATTACTATTGGCATAAAGTGTTTCGTAATCATACATCACATAAGATTGTGACGGCACATCAAATTGAGTGAGATTCCCAAGAGTTCGATAAAATGAAAATCCAATTGACCCAAATAAAAATAAATTTATTCCGGTGCGCTCACGTAGCCTGTTAGTATTTAATTGCAATTCGAGTGAAATATCATGTACTGTAGACCTAAAATTCAATGGAACACGACCCGGACCAGCCGCATAATTAACAGAAGTATCCATCTCGCCATTTAAGGCAATGTTTTGCCCTAAACCATTATGAAAATCGTAATTCTGTCCTTCGTATACTCCTGTTAAATATCTAAAGCCTAAATCTAGCGAAATAGGACTAGCAGGTTTCATGAAAAAGCTATATCCAATCTCTCCGGTGAAACCAAATTTGATTTTTGTTTTTACATCTGTCGTATGCCAGGCTACTCCACCACCAAAACTAAGAAACCATCTAGAATCGGAATCATAAACAACTTTTGAGTTTTGATTAAAGGCAATATTGAGGCTGAGTATTGTGAGTATAAGTAGAATTGAACGTTTCATAATCAATAATTTAATACCGGAGTAGCGCATTTATTATACCAAACTTATGAAAAAGTTATTAAAATATAAGTTTTAACAAATAATTAAGAAATCGAACATTCTTTTTTCTTTTGCGTATAGCTTTACGTATATTTATAAGGCAACTAAAGGTCTGAATGAAACTAGTACTAGCAATTACAATATTGATATTCAGCTGTCTGAGTTATTCTCAGCCCGTAAATGATAACTGTTCCAACGCAACTTATCTGTGTCCAAACACTCCTGTAAATGCAACCAACATTGGGGCTACGGCCCAAACATGTGCCGGGTGTGAAGACACTCAATTATTTGCCTGTTTAATTGCAAACAATAGTATTTGGTTCAAATTTTTCACGAATGATGTTGGAGGGATTGCTAATGTTACTCTAGATAATATTGTTTATAATGATGTGGCTTTAGGTAGAGCGGAGGACATTGAAATAGCAGTTTATGAGATGGGAACTCCTTGCGTCCCTTCCACTTATAGCGAAGTCATTAATTGTGGGAATACTCACAATACCAATGCAGCTACTACTTTTTCTATTAGTACAAATAATCTTAACCCGAACACAATGTATTACATTATTGTAGACGGGATTGATTTTGGTGCAGGAGTGACTGCCCCTGGTGAAGCAACTTTTGATATTACTGTGTCAGGGCCAAGTGTGATTCGGCCTACTCCTTCGATTGCCTTGACTACTTTAACTACTAATATCTGTAAAGGTGATCTCGTTACTCTGACTGCAACTAGATCTAGCGATTGCATATTGGATTCAACTTTTAACTGGACTCAAAACGGAACTGTAATTGCAGTAACAAGTGTGGATACATTTCAAACCAATCTGATTAATGATGGGGACTACATAGGAGTTTATACAGTTTGTGATTCGGTATGTGGGGGCACATCGCCTAATGATTCAATTTTGTTTAGTGTTTTAGAATTGACTCTTGATGCAGGGGTGAGTCAAACGATTCTTGATGGAGAATCTACCAATTTAAATGGGTCTACAAATAGTACCAATTATACGGTTTCTTGGACTCCGGATATTACACTTAATAACTCATCCATTATTAATCCAGTTGCTTCCCCAAATTCCACAACAACCTATTTTATGACTATCACAGATACAGTAAATGGATGCAGTGATACGGATAGTGTAACCATAACAGTAGACCCACAACTCAAGATACCAGATACGTTTACTCCGAATGGAGATGGGGTCAATGATACTTGGGAGATTGTGACTGCTGATCAATACCCAAATTGTGAAATTATCATTTATAATCGATGGGGAACAGTTGTTTTTCGCTCAAATGGATATCCCCAATCAAAATGGTGGAATGGGACGAGTAAAAATGGAAATGAACTGAGTCCTGGCGCATATTTTTATTATATCGATTTTAAGGATCCTGCACACCCCGATCCATATAGAGGAACCATAAATTTAGTCAGATAGTGAATCGATTTTTTGGAACCATATTTTTGTTTTTATTTTTCTGTCTTTCAGGAAAAGGTCAGCAGTTGACTCAATACTCACAAACGGTCTTTAATCAATTTAGCTTGAACCCGGCTACAGCTGGAATCAAACGATGTATTGACGCTAATGTTTCCTACAGGTTTCAATGGATTGGAATAAAAGGAGCCCCAAAATCCGGCTACCTTTCATTTTCTTCAGGAATAAAGACAAAAAACAAGAAATATCTTGGAGTTAAGCATGGAATAGGTGGAATTATTGAAAGAGATGATATTGGACATTTTGCTCAAACTAGTTTGAATGTAGCCTATAGTTTTCAGTATAATTTTACCAGGGAACTGAAACTGGCTTTTGGATTACAGATGGGGGTCTTTATTTTTGAATTCCGAGGAAACAATGCAAGCACAATAGTTTCGGATCCAAGTTTGTTTGGCAAGTCTAGTAAGTTCTATGTTCCTGATGCTGTATTTGGAGTATGGTTGAGTGGACGAAATTTTTATTTCGGTGGAACTATTCGCAATCTCATACGAAATAAGTGGAAAGAAATTGGCTATAATTCGAGAATGTTAATGCATTACACCATAAATGGAGGTTATAACGCCCGTTTCTCAAATAATGAAATGTCTATTGTTCCTTCTGTATTGCTTCGAATTCCCCCTAAAGGACCGCTTACTATGGAGATTAATGTTCTGTATAATTTTAAAAATCTATTTAGTGTTGGGCTGTTATACAGATCAGTAGATGCCTTCGGAGCTATGTTTAGATTTAGATTTTTAAATTATATGTCAATCTCATATTCATTTGATTTTGTGACTTCCAAAATGGGACCAAAAACGGCCTATACGCATGAATTTGGTATAGGATTCTCCACTTGCAAAAGCAAGTCAGAAGACCCATCAGGCTGTCCTACTTTTGAGTAAATACAACTAAATGCTTTCTTTTTCCGTATATTAAGTGTAAATTACTTTGTTTTGTGAGCTTGTAAACATTATGTTGTAAATAAGAAACCAATTTTTTAAAGAACATTGTTGCTTGAATAATATAAATTTATCTTTCAAACGCTAAATTCGAAATGAAAAACCTCATACTTGCAATAACAACACTATTCAGTATTGGCATTTCTAACGCTGCTGATTTTTATTGGGTGGGAGGCAATGGAGATTTTTCTGATGCACAGAATTGGTCAAATCATCTAAGTGGAATAGGAGGATCAGGTGTTCCTGAAGACAGTGACCGTGCCTTTATCATTCTCAATTCCAATAGTCCAATTCAAATCAATTTCTCCTCATCGATTACCATAGCAGAATTGTTTATTTCTTCTCAATCTCTAGTTTCATTTCATGGATCAAACAAATCCTTAGAAGTAACTTCCAAAATGGAGTTGAGTGCAAACGTCCAGTCTAATGTGAAATTGATTTTAGGAGGAACAAATTGTAAAGTAAACTTTCGGGATAAACTTTTTGATGGTATTGTTGAAATTAAAGGAGATGTAATCCTTGAAGGAAATTTGAATACCGGAACTCAAAATCTGATTCTGAATCAAGGAAGTCTAGTGGCTGATAGGCAAACCATTTCTTGTAAAAGTCTGGTCGCTCAAAATTCTTTTGGACAATTAAATTTGAAGCATTCAGTGCTTAATATTCAAGAGGACCTTCAAGTTGGAAATAATATCGATTTAACAGAGGAAGGAAATCTAATTGAATGGCCAAATGCCACGGCCACTGTTCAACAAGATTTTTCAAATTCAATTGTTAGAGCCACTCAGAACTGTGGTTGGGCTACTGTTGATTTGGTCGTGACTTCAAGCTATAACGGGTCAATGGTCAGTTGTAATGGTGCAAATGACGGAGAACTAACTGTTACGGTGACAGGAGGCGTAGGCCCTTTTGCATATAATCTTAACAATGGTGGATGGAGTGGCCAAATTGTGTATACTGGTTTAGGTGCAGGAACCTACCAAATTGTGGTTTTGGATTCGGCAACTTTTAATACTTGTATCGTATCAGAAATCATTATCGAGCCAGCTACCTTAACACCGATTATTTTCAATGTTGTTCAAGCTACTTGTTATGATTCATGTACGGGTAAGTTTGATATCAATCTTTTCGGTGGAACACCCCCTTATACTTTAACCTTCCCAACAATTCCAAGAGTTGAGAATTTGGCAGGATTAACAACTTTAACTGGTTTCTGTGATGGAACTTGGGATTATTCCTTAACCGATATAAATAGTTGCCAATATGATGATCAAGTCACAATTACTCAGCCCGATTCTATCTCGGCTACCTTTTCAGAAACTCTTCCTACATGTAATGGAGATTGTGATGCGACATTATTGGTTGTGGCCTCTGGTGGAAATGGAGTAAACTATACCTATGATTGGGGTCCAGGAAGTCCTACAGGTGATGGAACGGATAGTATTTCTGCATTGTGTTCGGGAACTTATACCGTACATATTGAGGACGATTCCCTGTGTTATAATGATTTTTCCTTCCAAATTGTAGATCCTCCGGTATTCCAAGCACAAATTACGGGTGTTCAAAATGTAAATTGCTTTGGTGCTTGTGATGGAACAATGGCTGCCCTTCCCTTAAACGGTAGTGGCCCATATACATTTGTTTGGATGGATGCAGCTAACAATCCGATTGGAATAACTGATTCTATAGCAACAGGTTTATGTCCTGGGACTTATAAAGTACAAGTGACGGATGCAAATGGATGTGTCGATATTACTGCAACCGCTACGATTACTGAGCCAACAGACATTTCTTCGACAACTAATTCTGGACAACCTTCATGCTACGGAATTTTGGATGGCTTCGTTTCTGTTGTAGCGGCAGGAGGAACTAGTCCATATACTTATCAGTGGTTTAATGATGGAACCGGGGCGCAAATAGGGGCTTCACCTACTATTAACGGTTTGGGTCAGGGAGACTATTACGTAATTGTAACAGATTCGAATAATTGTAAGGATACTTCTGCTATTATTTCTCTTGTTTTTCCAGATTCAATTTCAATTATTATTACTCCTTATGATCCAACGTGCTACGATATTTGCAATGGATCTATTGGTGCTTTTGTTTCAGGAGGCTCTATTCCTTATAACTATAACTGGTCTCCAGGTTCTCCAACAGGTGACGGAACAGATTCAATAACAAATTTGTGTCCCGGGAATTATAGTTTGCTGTTAACTGATAATAATGGTTGTACTAAATCAGCTTCAGCGACTATTAATGCCGTTGCCCAATATAACTTAAGTGTTTCTTCTACAAACCTCACTTGTAACGGATCAGATGATGGTACAATCGATGTTATTGTCAATTCCGGTGGTGACGGTGGTCCGTATTCAATTCTTTGGGCTCCGGTTCCTCCGGGAGGGCAGCAAGGAAATTTCAGTTTGACAGGTCTTGCTGCCGGTATATGGCAAGCAACAATTTCAGATGGTTTGGCCTGTGATACGGTGATTCAAATTACATTGGCGCAACCTAATCCATTAACAGTGACTGCAAATGTCAATTCAAATGCAACTTGTAACGGAGATTGTAATGGAACTGCTTCAAGTGTGGTGGCTGGAGGACAAGGCTCTCTTTCTTATTCTTGGAATGATCCCTCAAGCCAATCCACACCTAATGCAACTGGATTGTGTGCGGGTCAATATATTTTAACGGTTACGGATACTGCTATGTGTGTTGGTCGAGACACGATTGTCATAACGGAACCAAACAGTATAACATTTGATACCACTTCAACCCTACCTTCTTGCTGGAATATTTGCGATGCGACAGCTAATGTTTCGAATTTGGCGGGGGGAACCGGAATTCTCTCTGTTCAGTGGATGGACCCTTTAAATCAAAGTGGATTAACTGCGACCGGATTGTGTGGTGGACCAGTAGATGTTACCATAACTGATCAAAATGCTTGTGATACTACCATCACCATCACTATAGCTACCCCTTCTGAAATTTTTGCACCAATTAGCAATAACGCTGGAGCTTGTTTTAACGGTTGTTCCGGGGAGGGATATTTAAATATTTCTGGTGGTGTACCTGGATATACAATCAATTGGTTTAATGCATCAAACGGAGTGAATCAGGGAGTAAATAATGATACGATTATTGGTCTTTGCCCTGGAACTTATACAGCAACTGTTGAAGATGCAGCAGGATGTATTTTGGATGCCGACACGATTACAATTATTGAATTACCTCCTCTAAATATTTCACTCAATTCTTTTATTGATGCAACGTGTGGTCTTTGCGACGGTCAGGCAGATATTTTAGTTTCTGGAGGAACAGGCCCACTTGTAGTTTCATGGAGTCCAGTCCCTGGAAGTGGTGCTACAGGAACCACGAAAAATGACTTATGTGAAGGAATTTATACGGTTACAGTAACAGATTCAGTAGGATGTTCTAAAAATTTAACTGTCACTATTGATGGTATCGCAAATGAATTAATCACAATGGATTCTACCGCAACTTCTTGCTACAATACCTGTGATGGAACTGCGACCGCAAATTATGCATGTCTCGTACCACCTTGCACAATTACTTGGTTCGATGACCTTGGCAATCCAATTGGACAAGTTGGAGATGTAGCTACCAATCTCTGCCCTGGTACCTATACAGCTCAGCTTGAAAACGGAGGAGGATGCTTTGCTTATCAAAGTGTTATAATTGATGCCCCAGACACTATTGATGTTGCAGTATTAAGTTTTTCAAATCCGACTTGTAACGGTATTTGCGATGGAGAAATTCAATTGAATATTACAGGTGGAGTTCCGCCTATCAATGTAACCTGGAGTCCGGCGCCCCTTGGCGGACAAGGAACCAATCATGCAGTTGGATTGTGCGCAGGATGGAATGTCTATCTTGTGGAAGACGATAATGGATGTCAGTATATTGATAGCTTAGAATTGATTGACAATCCTCCTTTAGATGTTAGCAATTTCAATACATCCGATATCTCTTGTTCTGGCGCTGCTGATGGACAAGCATCTGAAGCTCCAATTGGAGGAGTACCAGGCTATACTATTGAGTGGTTCACATGTACAGGGGTTAATACGGGTCTTACCGGACCATTAGCTTCAGGATTAAGTCCTGGAAGTTATTATGCTCAGGTTACCGATGCAGCCGGATGTGTTCAACAAACACCTTGTGATAGTGTCAGGGACAAAACACCATTCACTTTGGTTATTGATTCGAACAAAGTTAGTTGTTCGGGAACTTGTGATGGCCAATTAATGGCAAGTGTTTCGGGTGGAACACCAAACTATTTTTTCCAGTGGCTGGATCAAAATCAAGACACAATCTCAGGAGAAACAAATGATACGATTTCTAACTTGTGTTTTGGAACATTCTTCCTAAGGGTTTCTGATCAAAATGGCTGTGATTCTACTTTTGGTCCTTGGACTTTGTCAGCCCCAATTCCATGGGATGTTACAACAATATCAGATTCTGCAACATGTAATGGAATTGCGGATGGAAGAGGAACAGTAATCGTCAACGCAGGAAATATTGCTCCTTATACGTATTTATGGAATCCAAGTGGAATTACATCTCCAATCGCTGCCCCAATCGCTGCAGGAGTTTATAATGTGACGATAACGGATGCAACGGGAGCCTGTGATACAACTGTCCAAGTGGAAATATTAGAACCTGATCAATTATTGTTCAACCCAAATATCAATCAAATTTCATGTTTTGGACTTTGTGATGGGGATATAGATTTATCTGCTACTAGTGGAGGAACTCCGGGATACATCTACACTTGGAATGGGCTTCCAGGCTCGAATTCAATGTCTAATTTATGCCCCGATACTTTAAATATTAGAGTTTCTGATAACAATGCCTGTTTTAAGGATACGACAGTTATCATGGTAGAACCAGCAGAAATTCAAGCGAATTTGATTGCAAATATGGCAACGTGTAATATTTGTAATGGTTCTGCAACGGCAAATCCTACAGGTGGTTCAGGAGGATTTATATATAACTGGAATCCAGCACCTGGAGCAGGCCAAGGAACACAAAACGTTACAGATCTTTGTCCAAATCTTTATTCTTTGATAGTTACTGATAATCAAGGTTGTTCCGATACAGCAACTTTTGCTATCGATAATGTAAATGCAGATACATTAACTATGTCCGCAGATTCTGCTTCCTGTTTTGGTTCTTGTGATGGGAACGCTTATGTCTCTTTTACTTGTACTGTGCCCAATTGTACTGTTGATTGGTATTTAAATGATGTATTTAACAATTTAGGAATTCCTGATACTACAGTCCAGGGAGGCTGCTCAGGAATCTACTATGCTTTTGTGACCAATGGTGCAGGATGTATAAGTATAGATAGTATTTCAATTAATGAACCTACAGAAATCATTGCAAATGATACTATAACGCCCCCCACTTGTTTTAACGGGAATGACGGTCAAATAACTGTTAATCCAACAGGAGGTTCAGGCGCAGGATATAATTTTAACTGGACCCCAGCTCCTGGCGGTGGTCAAGGAACAAATAATGCGACAGGCCTAAACCCTGGGAATTACATTGTAGACATAACTGATTCGGATGGTTGTACTAAAACAGATACTCTAATTGTTCCTAATTCTGTTTTAATTACCTACAATTTATCTTCAACAAATGTTACCTGCAATGGGCTGTGCGATGGTACTGCAAGTGTTGTTGCTAATGGTCTGGCTCCTTTAACGTATCAATGGTTCAATGGAGGTGTTGCTATGCCGGGAGAAACAAATCCAATACTATTTGGTTTATGTCCTGGCACCTACTACGTTGAAATAACTGATGATGCAGGATGTACTATACAATCCTCGGATATTATTATTTCGGAACCAAACTCGCTTTCTGATGCATTGGATTCTTTGCGCAACCCCCTTTGTAACGGAGATTGTAATGGATTACTTGAGATTTCAATATCAGGTGGAACCACACCATACACGATCAATTGGTATGACGGATCGAATAGTCTGATTGGTCAAACGGATACATTGGCAACAGGTTTATGTGACGGTGATTATTATGCAGAAATTACGGACGCAAATGGATGTATGATAACTACCCCAACTTACACACTTTCTGAACCAGCTCCTTTTATAGTGAACTTGACAGCTGTTTCCAATTCTTGTTTTGGAACTTGTGATGGATATATTGTTGCCAACACCTCCGGCGGTACTACTCCTTATACATGGAATTTCACGGATACCTTAAATAATACACTTGTCAATACAATTAATGACAGTACTTTTAATCTTTGTACTGGCACCTATATTGTTGAGGTAACAGATTCTAATGGATGTGCTTTCGGACCTCAGCAGGTCTTTCTTCAATCGCCAAGTGAAATTACAGCTAATACTTATTCAAATGACGCCACTTGTGGACTCGCTGATGGAGATGCCACTGTTCAAATGTTGACAGGCGATGCACCATTTGCATATCAATGGATGGACGCAACCTTTTCACCCCTTCCAGGAGAAACAGCTTTTACAATAAGTAATATTGCTGCGGGAACTTTCTATGTTGAAGTAACTGATAGTAATGGATGTTCGGAACAGTTTTCTGTTAATGTTTCCAATCCTGTGGCTACAACTTTGGTATGGGATACTTTAATTTCACCAACATGTTTTGGTGACTGCAATGGAGCTATTCAAATTACGGCCACTGCCATTACTCCCCCAATTGCATACTTGTGGAATCCAGGTGGGATTACAGATGAAGATCCAACTGGTCTTTGCTCTGGAAATTATTCGGTACAACTAACGGACGGAGCCGGGTGTATTAACTTCTATGATACCATTTTAACGGAATCACCTCAAATACAAGTGAGTTTTAATGTAAATCAACCTACATGTGGATTGTGTGATGGGGATATTCTCGCTACCGTGACTGGAGGCGCTGTACCATTGAACTTGAGTTGGTCAAATGGCGATACAGGTACAAGTTCTGATTCTATCTGTGCGGGAGTATACGACCTGATGGTAACCGACGCAATAGGGTGTCAGCAAATATTCAATACTACGGTATCCAACCCTAATGGTCTTGTTGGAATGAATGAAACGATAACTCCGGAAACTTGTTTTGGAACGTGTGATGGATCGATTACTATCAGTCCAACAGGAACAGCTTTGCCCTATACTGTATTTTGGTTGCATGATGGAAGCAGCTCACCTTCTTTAAATAATTTATGTGCAGGAGATTATTTTGTTCAAGTGGCTGATTCTAATAATTGTGTGCAAACAACTTCATTTACTGTTAATTCTCCAACAGAAATTGTTGCAACTGCAGATATTATTCCACCTACTTGCGGAAATGCTGATGGTACGATTACTCTGAATTCAAGTGGAGGATCTCTTCCACATGGTTATTTGTGGAATACAGCTGAAACAACTCAGGGGATTATCAATAAATCTGCAGGGATTTATTCCGTTACAATCACGGATGCAAATGGATGTACACAGGATCTATTCTTTACATTGTCGGATCAAGATGGCCCAAATGTTAAGGTTGACTCTTCTGCAATTAATTGTTTTGGTGACTGCAATGGACAGCTTAATGCTACCGTAACAAATGGAACCCCAGTGTATACCTATATATGGTACGACGATACAGGAAATGCTTTAGGTCAAACAGATTCATTTGCAGTGAACTTGTGTCAAGGGAATTATATCATTCAAGCAACAGACGCATCTGGCTGTATTGGCTTCGGATCTTCAATTGTAGAGGATGTTGATACAATGATACTTAGCTTACCTGTTGTGTCAGATATTTCTTGCTTCGGGGCATGCGATGGTCAAATCAACTATATTGTTTCAGGGGGGATACAACCTTATATGTATTTATGGAATGATCCTGGAAATTCAACTGATTTAGGAGCAAATAACCTATGTGCAGGCACCTTTACGGTTGTAATTACAGATGCCAATGGATGTTCACTAACTGATAGTGCAACGGTTGTAGAACCAACGGAAATTATTATTACAACCGATTCCATAACTGATGCAACGTGTATTAATTCACCAGATGGAGCGATCTACTCATCTGTCTCTGGCGGGACTCCTGGATATTCATATTCATGGACTTCTCAGGATGGAATGTTTACAGATACAACTCTGATTATTACAGGACTGTTTCCAATGGAATACTATTTGCAGGTAACTGATGCAAGAGGATGTATTGCTTTCGATACTGTGGCTGTAGACACCAGCTTGGTTTTAATTGCTAATGCTGGAAACGACACCATTATTTGTGATCAATCACAGCTCCAACTCTCTGGAACTATAACTGCTTCAGGATCGACTACCGTGGAATGGACGGATTCACTTGGAAATATCCTTTCAGACAGTCTAATTTTAGTCGATAGCCCCTCGGTTGGAGTTACAATGTATATTTTTACAGTGTCTCAAGGAGTGTGTACTACTTCGGATACAATTTATGTTACAGTTGCTGCTCCTTTTACCGTTAATGCAGGAGCTGATGTTCAAATATTGCTAGGGCAAAGCACGCAAATCGGAGGTTCCCCTACTGGTCCAGATAGCACTACATTTGCATGGTCTCCGTCCTATTTCTTGAATGACTCAACGATAGCAAACCCGGATGTTATTGAACCGCAACAAACTACTCAATATACCGTATACGTGACAGACACCAACGGTTGCGTATACAGTGATTCAGTCATTGTAGAAGTAGTTCCAGATATTATTATTATCAATGGATTTACACCAAACGGAGATGGAGTAAATGATGTTTGGGAATTGGATTTTGCTATTTATTTCCCAGATATTGAGGTATTCGTTTACAATAGATGGGGCGAAGAGCTCTTTAGATCTTCTGGTTATGCAGTTCCATGGGATGGAAAGTACAATGGTAAAGATTTACCAGTGGGAACATATTATTACATTATACAACTGAATGACATTAAGTATCCGGAACCTTTTGCGGGTCCCGTTACAATTATGAGGTAGAATGAAGAGAATACTGATTATATTACTCCTTTTGATTGGTGGGAATTCATATTCACAGCAACTGCCACAGTATACTCAATATCTATTTAATTTGTATGCAATAAATCCTGCTTTTGGTGGGTTTAAGCCAAATTGGAATGCCACATTCAATCAACGCTATCAATGGTCTGGTGTAACGGATGCTCCAAGAACTTTTACCTTCACGGCGGAAGGCCCATTTAAAAATTTAAAAATGGGAATGGGAGGATTGGTTTATGTTGATATGGTTGGGCCTACCAGAAGGATCGGAGCTCAAGCTTCTTACGCATATCACATCAAATTACACGAAAAAGTAAAATTGTCATTGGGTATTTCAATAGGATTTTCTCAGTGGGTAGTGGATGGAGATAAGGTGACAATCAAAGATCCTAATGATCCTTTACTCAACAGTGGACGTATTGCAACAAATAATTTCGACGCTAAAGCTGGTCTTGTATTGTATGGAGACAATTGGTATTTTGGTTTTTCCGCTCCGCAGCTATTTCAAAATAAAATGCGGTTTTGGCAAGATTCATCCAAAACCTTATCTGTTATGGAGGATCATTATTTTTTCAATGGAGCTTATGCTTTCAGATTACATGAAGATTGGCAATTGGAACCATCGTTTATGTTAAAACTAATTATTCCTGCTCCCATAAAGTTGGATGTATTTGCTAGAGTAATATGGAAGGAGCAATTATGGTTTGGTATTGGATATCGCATGAAGCACGCTTGGACAGCTATGTTGGGATATAAAATCAAGGATCGAATCTCCATTGGGTATTCCTATGATTATGATTTTAATGACCTCAAACGCGTGAGTTCAGGTACTCATGAAATCATGTTAAGAGTGCATTTTGCGAAATACAAATCCTCAACGGAGACCAACGCAAAATTGGATCAATAAAAGAAGCTAATCAGGGATCCTTTTTAGTACATTTAGATCTATGGAAAAAAAGGAAACTATTTTTACTACAATCTCGAGACTTTCCCAACAGTATAACGCTATTAACTTAGGTCAGGGATTCCCCAATTTCGACCCAGATCCAGAGATGGTTGAAATCATTAAGGAAACAGCTCATGAGAAAATTCATCAATATGCCCCAATGAAAGGGAATCCGAATTTAATTGAGAAAATTCAACTTCTAACAAGACATTTTTATGGTCGAGAAATTTCACCTTCAAATGTTTTAGTTACTGCCGGGGCGACTCAAGCTATTTTTACTGCAATCACCGCACTTGTAGAACAAAAGGATGAAGTAATTATTTTTGATCCAGCTTATGACTGTTACGTGACTCCGATAATAGTACGAGGGGCAAAACCAATCCGAATAAATTTGACTTTTCCTGATTTTAAAATTGATTGGGACGAATTGAAAGCCAAGGTTTCTTCAAAAACAAAAATGATAATTCTGAATAATCCCCACAACCCATCTGGCGCAACACTCTCGAATTATGATTTAGATCAACTGGAATCTATTGTACAGAGGCATCCAAATCTAATAATTCTTTCTGATGAGGTTTATGAAAATATAAGCTTTCAAAAGCATCTGAGCCTGAACGAAAGAGAGCAGCTGAAAAAGAAAGCGATAATTGTTTCTAGTTTTGGTAAAACGCTGCATATAACAGGTTGGAAAATTGGATATATCGTTGCAGAAGAAAATCTTTTAAGTCAAATAGTACAAATACATCAATACAATGTATTTTCAGTCAATAGTTTTAGTCAAGAAGTCATTTCACGCTATATTTCGTTGAACGAAATAGAAAACTTATCTAAATTCTTTTTGGATAAAAAGGAACTTTTTTTGAGTCAGATAGCCAGTTCTCGGTTTAAAATACTACCAACAGGCGGGACCTATTTTCAGTTATTGGATTATTCACAAATAAGTAATGAATCTGATGATAATATGGCGTTAAAATTGATCCAGGAGTTTGGTGTAGCATCGATACCGGTTTCTGGTTTTTATGAAGACGATTCTGACCATAAAATATTAAGGTTTTGTTTTGGAAAGGATGATGAATCATTAATTAAAGCAGGGAGGGTTTTATGTCAGATTTAACAGTCTATTTAGCTCAGGTCAATCAATTTTGGGAAGATAAACAAGCGAATATAGAACACCTCAATTATCTTATTGAGGAAGCAAACATAATTAAAAGAGGACTACTCGTTCTTCCGGAAATGTTTAATACTGGTTTTACAACTCAACCCGAGAGAAATGCAGATATTTGGGGCGAAAGCTCTTCTTTGGATTGGTTGATTGATAAATCTAAAAGCCTTGAGATAGGCATTATAACTTCACTAATCATTGAGGAAGGTGGGCATTATTTCAATCGATTGGTTTTTGTTTCGGATGGAAAATTACTAGGATGGTACAATAAGAATTATTTGTTTTCTTTAGCAGGTGAAAATAAAAAATTCACACCAGGAAATGAAAGACATATTTTTGAATTCAATGGATGGAAAATATTACCATTAATTTGTTATGATTTGAGATTTCCTGAGTTGTCTAGAATAAAAATGCAAGAAGGGATCCCTGAGTACGAAATTCTTGTTTATGTAGCCAACTGGCCTGAGAAAAGGATTGAACACTGGAAAAAGTTACTCGAGGCAAGAGCGATAGAGAATTTATCTTACTGCATAGGTGTCAATAGAACTGGATTAGATGGGAATAATAATGCATACTCTGGAGATTCCAAAGTAGTGAATCCAGTCGGAGAATCTATCCTAGAAATGGAACAACAAATGGAAGGAATTTCTTCTGTTTCATTAAATTTTGAGTTCATCAATACCACAAGATCTATGTTTGGATTTCTCAATGATATTAAATGATTTAACAGATTTTTGTCAATGAGTAAATAAAATCAACATTTTAATCAATAAGCATGAAATCTGTTTCTTGTTTTACTGAAAATTTTCATATATTGCGGAGGTTAAAAATTAATTAAATTCTGTATTATGAGAAAAAGTTACTTATTGGTGCCTGCTTTATTTATTGGAGCTGCATCTTTTGGGCAGAGATCATTTGATGGTCCAACTACCCTAAAAAATGAGGCTAAGAGAGACGGAGTGAAATACATGCACAGATCGGATGTAATTTCAGGTTCTAGAGCCTATGGAGATACCATAATGTATGAGCCATTTAATGGAAGTCTTAACGGGTGGACAGTAGATGGAGAAGGTGGTGTAGTTGGAGCAAATCCAGGAACGCCAGCTAACCAAATTGCACTTTGGGACATCGATGGAACAAATGGTTATTATGCAACTAGTGGAGGACAAAACCCACCAATCATTTTGAATTCACCAACAAAGGCAAATGGTTTTGCTATGATGGATGTGGATTTCTTGAACGGAAATGGTGGAGCGCCTACAGCTGGTACTGAGCAAGCAGTAAACGCAGGGTTTGTTTCTCCTGTGATGAACTTGTCTACTTATGGGAATGTATCGGTTAAATTCTATCATAATTATGCATTGTGTTGTTGGTCAGGTGCATCTGTACCTCCACACTTGAATTTAGACGTATCTACTAATGGATTTACCAACTTCACATCTTACGATTTGACATACTCAGATGCAGGTATTAACATTGGTTCAGGAACAAGAATTCACAATGTAAACATCACAAGCGCGATTTCTAGTGGTCCAAGCAACGTTCAGATTAGATTCAGAATGGGAACAGAGGGAAGTACTTATAACCCAACTGCATATTGGTGGATGATTGATGACATCGCGGTTTATGAGACTGAGCAATTCAGAGCTGAATTGGATACTTTAGGATGGTCTGTAGATGTAGCTGATTGGGGAGCATTTGGTGGATTCCAACAAATTCCTTCTTATGCTGCTGCAACAACTACAAATAACTGGTCAGCTTGGTTGTTCAACCAAGGAGGAGATAACTGGACGAATGCTAAATTGACAGTTACTGAAAATGGAACAATAGTAGCTAACTCAACTGGAGAGGCAATCAATGCTGGAAACAATTCTGCTGCATTACACGTTGCTTCTGCTGCAATGCCAACTGCACAAGGGACTTATGCTTACCAAGTATACCCTACTGCAGACCAAACAATGGGAACTGCAGATACTTTCAACTTCAATATTGATATTACTGATAAATACTACTCGGCTGCTGGAACAGTAGCGAATGGAGATGCTTATGGAAATGAGACAGATTATAGCTCAATTACTGAGGCTTATGCTGCATTTGGTGGATCAGTTTGGACTTCTTTCACTGGAAACGAAGTAATCGATGGTATTCGAGTTACATTCGCAGATGAAGTATCTAACCAATTTGCACCTGCAACTGCAGTTGTTGAAGTAGACGGAAGTATCGTTGCTACTAAAGCCTTTACTGTAGACGATCAATTGTTGGGAATGCCTCAAGATATTTTCTTTGACAACCAAATTCAATTGTCAGGTGGTGATCAAGAAGTGTATTTCTACATTCAGGATAATGACGGAGAACTTATTTTCGCAACTTCTGGAAACGAAGCTTACCACTTAGGTTTGAAATGGATCTGGGATACAGGTGGACAACAGTACTTGTTCATCAACGAGCCAGCTATGGTTTCTTTGATTACTCAAGAAGGATTTGTTTCTGTTGAAGAGAATGAGTTGAATTCAATTAACTCATTGGATCAAAACTGGCCAAACCCATTTGATAACACTACGCTTATCAGATTTAACCTTGGTCAAGCTCAAGATTGTTCGTTCCAAGTTACTGATGTAACTGGTAAAGTTGTTAAGACAATCAATCTTGGATCAAGAGGAGCTGGTCAACACCAAGTTGAATTGAATGCAGGTGACTTTAAAGGTGGAATTTATTTCTACACACTTACTGCTGGAGATTCTAGAATGACTAAGAAAATGATTGTTACTAAGTAATAATTCTTTCTAAATAATTAAAAGAAGCCCCGACGGAACCGTCGGGGTTTTTTTATGGACTGGATAGAACTGGGATATCTTGGATTGTTTTTAGGCACCTTTTTGGCCGCCACAATTCTTCCATTTTCTTCAGAATTCATTTTAACAGGGATGCTTCTTGTCCATTACGATCCCTTTGTTTGTTTTATTGTTGCAACTTCCGGGAATACTTTGGGATCCACTATTACCTATGGCATAGGTCGATTAATCACCTACCAAAAAGCACTTCAGAAGCTAAGAATTAAGGAAAAAAACATCCAACGAACGCATAGTTTCTTTCTAAAATATGGAATTTGGATTGCTCTTTTTTCCTGGGTTCCTATAATTGGAGATGCTGGAGTATTTTTGCTGGGCTCCAATAGAGTCAATTTTTGGTTTACAATGCTTTTAGTTCTGATTGGAAAAGCTGTTCGATTTGCGGTTGTAATATACGTTTTTATCCAACTTTCCTAGAGCTGTATAATATTGTTTAAATTCGACCTTATTCCCTTTAAGAAATTCAACAATATCTGTATTTTATTGAAAATTCTGTATTATGAGAAAAAGTTACTTATTGGTGCCTGCTTTATTTATTGGAGCTGCATCTTTTGGGCAGAGATCATTTGATGGTCCAACTACCCTAAAAAATGAGGCTAAGAGAGACGGAGTGAAATACATGCACAGATCGGATGTAATTTCAGGTTCTAGAGCCTATGGAGATACCATAATGTATGAGCCATTTAATGGAAGTCTTAACGGGTGGACAGTAGATGGAGAAGGTGGTGTAGTTGGAGCAAATCCAGGAACACCAGCTAACCAAATTGCACTTTGGGACATCGATGGAACAAATGGTTATTATGCAACTAGTGGAGGACAAAACCCACCGATTATTTTGAATTCACCAACAAAGGCCAATGGTTTTGCTATGATGGATGTGGATTTCTTGAACGGAAGTGGTGGAGCGCCTACAGCTGGTACTGAGCAAGCAGTAAACGCAGGGTTTGTTTCTCCTGTGATGGACTTGTCTACTTATGCGAATGTATCGGTTAAATTCTATCATAATTATGCATTGTGTTGTTGGTCAGGTGCATCTGTACCTCCACACTTGAATTTAGACGTTACTACTAATGGATTTACCAACTTCACATCTTACGATTTGACATACTCAGATGCAGGTATTAACATTGGTTCAGGAACAAGAATTCACAATGTAAACATCACAAGCGCAATTTCTAGTGGTTCAAGCAACGTTCAGATTAGATTCAGAATGGGAACAGAGGGAAGTACTTATAACCCAACTGCATATTGGTGGATGATTGATGACATCGCGGTTTATGAGACTGAGCAATTCAGAGCTGAATTGGATACTTTAGGATGGTCTGTAGATGTAGCTGACTGGGGAGCATTTGGTGGATTCCAACAAATTCCTTCTTATGCTGCTGCAACAACTACAAATAACTGGTCAGCTTGGTTGTTCAATCAAGGAGGAGATAACTGGACGAATGCTAAATTGACAGTTACTGAAAATGGAACAATAGTAGCTAACTCAACTGGAGAGGCAATCAATGCTGGAAACAATTCTGCTGCATTACACGTTGCTTCTGCTGCAATGCCAACTGCACAAGGGACTTATGCTTACCAAGTATATCCTACTGCAGACCAAACAATGGGTACTGCAGATACTTTCAACTTCAATATTGATATTACTGACTGGTATTATTCAGCTGCTGGAACAGTTGCTACAGGGACTACATATGGTAATGAGACAGATTATAGCTCAATTACTGAAGCTTATGCTGCATTTGGTGGATCAGTTTGGACTTCTTACACTGGAACCGAAAGTAATCTATGGTATTCGAGTTACATTCGCAGATGAAGTATCTAACCAATTTGCACCTGCAACTGCAGTTGTTGAAGTAGACGGAAGTATCGTTGCTATTAAAGCCTTTACTGTAGACGATCAATTGTTGGGAACACCTCAAGATATTTTCTTTGACAACCAAATTCAATTGTCAGGTGGTGATCAAGAAGTGTATTTCTACATTCAGGATAATGACGGAGAACTTATTTTCGCAACTTCTGGAAACGAAGCTTACCACTTAGGATTGAAATGGATCTGGGATACAGGTGGACAACAGTACTTGTTCATCAATGAGCCTGCTATGGTTTCTTTGAAAATGACTTTTATCGAGTCATTGGACGAAATTGTCAAAAACAATCTTCACTCACTTGAACAAAATTGGCCAAATCCATGCATGGATAAAACGGCTATTCAATTTATACTTGAAACTCCTGAAAATTGCATTCTTGAAATTAAAGACATAAATGGGAAAACTCTGAAAAAAATACCTTTAGGTTCAATGGGGGGTGGCCAACATAAAGTTGAATTAAACACTTCAGAATTTAGTCAGGGGATGTATTATTATACTCTTATAGCAGGAGATGAAATTCACACGAAAAAAATGATAATAAGCAGATAGTGCATTTCGATTTTAATTTGATGCTTCCTTTTTGTTGGGTTTGATTTTGAAGAAACTCGTATTGTGTAAGCAAATATTAGTATGGCCAATAGCATTGGTTTTCATTCAGAATTTCGTAAATTCGCGGTTCAATTAATAAATGAAGATATGATACTAGGAGTATTTGGTCCTTGGCAGGTGATCTTGATCGTTGCGATCGTTTTACTACTTTTCGGAGGTAGAAAGATCCCTGAATTAATGAGAGGTCTTGGTAAAGGCGTTAAGGAATTTAAGGACGCTTCTAAAGGAGAGGAAGAGTCTTCTGAAGAGAAAAAAGCAAAGTAATTTTGATTCGAAATAGTTCTTTTTCAAGTCAAAAGGAGTTATTTGACAAGGGTGAACTCTCTGTTGAAGAGACTGTTAATTCCTTTTTGGATAAAATTGCCTCTAATCAGCATTTGAACGCTTTCCTTGAGGTTTACGGAGAGGAAGCGAAAGTTAGGGCAAAAGAAATCGATCAAAAAATCAAAGCTGGAACCCATGGTAAACTAGCTGGGATGGTGATCGGATTGAAAGACAACATTGCCTATAAAAACCACAAATTTTCTGCATCTTCTAAAATCTTAGAAGGATTTGAATCCCAGTTTACAGCTACAGCTGTTGAGCGCCTTTTAGCTGAAGACGCTATCATTATTGGTAGACTAAATTGCGATGAATTCGCCATGGGATCTTCTAATGAAAATTCTGCATTTGGAAGTGTTTCTAATCATTTGAATGAAAATTATGTTCCAGGTGGATCATCAGGAGGAAGTGCGGTTGCAGTGGGTGCTGGAATGTGTCATGTGGCTTTAGGGTCGGATACAGGAGGATCAATCAGACAACCTGCATCTTTTACTGGTACTGTTGGTTTGAAACCTACATACGGACGAATTTCGAGATATGGATTAATCGCCTATGCCTCCTCTTTTGATCAAATTGGACCATTTTCAAATTCTATTGATGACGCGGCTTTGGTTACTGAAATCATGTGTGGGAAAGACGAATTTGATAGTACTCTTTCTTTAAAATCAGTTCCAGATCTTTCGGATTTAAGTAAGCATGATGTGAAGCGGATTGCCTATATCAAAGAAATCATGGAAGATGAAGGGTTGGATTCGGAAATAAAGGCAAATTGTCTTGAACTGATTGAAAAACTGAAGGCCAAAGGATTTGAAGTTGAGGAAGTTTCTTTCCCTTATTTGGATAAATTGGTTCCTACCTATTACGTTTTAACTACTGCCGAAGCATCATCAAATTTATCCCGATTCGATGGAGTCCATTACGGATACCAGTCTAAAAACGCAGAAGGGATTGATGAAATCTATAAACTTTCACGCTCGGAAGGATTTGGTCCGGAAGTACAAAGAAGAATCATGACTGGAACTTTCGTTTTATCCCACGGATTCTACGATGCCTATTATTCCAAAGGCCAAAAAGTTAGAAGACTGATCCAAAATAAAACGAATGAGATCTTTAGGGATTTTGATATGTTAATTGGGCCAACTACGCCATCCACAGCTTTTGAAAAGAATGCCGTGAAGGATCCAATTACCATGTATTTACAAGATATTTATACGGTACATTCTAACCTTTCGGGCAATCCATCGATCTCTATTCCGTTTAAAACTCATAGTTCTAATAATTTGCCTTACGGAATGCAATTAATGGCAGATCACTTTGATGAAAAAAACCTGTTGTCTTTTGCACATTATCTGACAACAATAATCGATTAATTTTGAAGCATTTAATTCTTATCGGATTTGTATTTTTTAACCTGATTTCTTGGTCGGCCATAGAGGATTCTCTCAAAACAAACTTAGATTCTCTTAAAACTGATTCTATAAAAGAGCCAGAAGGGATTGAAAAATACAAGGAAATGCTTGCCATCATCGATTCCTCAATTTATCAATCTTATAAAGAATATTATGGTAGATCATCTGCAGATTCTATTATTAAAGCTTTAGGCTACAAGGAATCAGATGTACCTGAATTTTCAGATTCTGTATATAAAATGAGGATTCAGAATATTGATGCTTTAACCCCCTTTCAATTAGGATGGAATGATGAGGTAATCAGTGTAGTTAAATATTTTGCCCGGAAAAGGAGAACTTTTACTGCTTTAGCCTTGGGAAGGTCTAAATTGTATTTTCCTATGTATGAGGAAATGCTAGATAAATATGATCTTCCCCTGGAACTAAAATACCTTTCGATTATTGAATCGGGTCTTCGCCCTACTATTAAATCAAGAGCCGGTGCGGTTGGGCTATGGCAATTTATGTACAGAACGGGAAAGGCATTCGGTTTAACAGAAAATTCCTATATCGATGAGCGAATGGATCCTCTCAAAGCTACGGATGCAGCATGCAGATACTTGAAATTTCTTTACAATATGTACAATGATTGGTCAATGGCTTTAGCAGCTTACAATGCCGGACCAGGAAATGTAAATAAGGCAATTCGCAGATCTGGTGGAAAGACAACTTATTGGGAAATACGAGAGTATCTTCCAAGAGAGACACAAGGATATGTTCCTGGATTTATTGCGATGACCTATATGATGACCTACCATGCAGAACATAATATCAAACCTAGAGAGGCGCGAGTATATCATTATGAAGTGGATACCGTTTGTTTAAAAGCGGCTCTAAGATTTAAAACGTTGGACACACTTTTAAATGTTAAAATTGATGATTTACAGCATTTAAATCCCCAATTTAAAAAGGACTATGTCCCTCACTCACATGATGAATCATGGTGTATTGTACTTCCAAAGGAATTTATTCCAAAATTTATTGAGATGGAAGATAGTATTTACAAGTTCGATAGTCTTGTGATTAAACAATATGTAGAGACGCACCCTGAAGAAGTAAATGCTCGTTCGGAAGAAACACAATATCATTATGTTAGATCAGGTGAGAATTTGGGTGTTATTGCACAGAAATATGGTGTTTCGGTAAGTAATTTAATGAACTGGAATAATTTGAAATCTACGAGGATTAATATTGGACAGAAGTTGATCATTTATGGAAAAAAAGCGACTGTTGTAAAGAAAACGACTCCCGCAAAGGCCGAAGAAAATAAGACCGCTCCAGTTAAAACATCCCCACCCCCCAGTGATTATAAACCAAAAGCAGGAACACCAGATTACCATACGTTAAAGTCAGGAGAAAGTCTATGGACAGTCAGTCAAAAATACGGCATACCATTTGATGTCTTACAAAAGCTGAATCCGAATATCGACCCGAAAAAAATGCAACCGGGTGATCGCATAAAATTGAAATAAAATGGTAAGACTGTTAACCTTGATTGCAATTATTGGCTCATTTACTAGATGTGAATTTGACTATGAGCAATTGAAACCGGAATCTTTTGGCGAAGTGGGTTCCGTTACAATAATAATGAATACAAACATTTTGGATACAGATGTAGGGAAACATCTCAAGACCAAAATGGACAAGAAAATTTATGGAACTTACCCAGTTGAAAAGGTTCACAAAACCTATTACGTTCCGGAAGAATCGAAAAGTAACGCAACCAACAGACAAACGGAATTGGTTGTGATTAAGATCGTACCAGAAGATACTTATGCAACTCCTAAAGTTGACATTAAGTACAATTTATATGTTACCAATCAAATTATTATTACGGTTACGGTGAACAATCTAAAAACTCTCGATGATTTTATTTTAGAGGGATGGGATCGAAAGGTTTTGGCTCCTCTTCAACAATATGAATTGGATTATATCAATAAAAGAACGAAATCTAAAAGACACAAATCCAGCCAAAAGTCTTTAGATAACCGTTTTGGAATCAACATGGTTTTACCCAATGATTTCGTTGTGAATGAGGATGAGAAAGATTTTATTTGGATGACTCGCAAAGAAACAAGAAAAACGGAAGAAGGATTTACAGTTTGGATTCAGCAAGGAATATTGGTTTGGCAAGTAGATTATTTGAATGAGTCTCAATTTGACCCAGATAGCTTATTGGCTCAAAGGGACTCTGTCCTAATGAAAAAAGTACCTTACGAAAAGAAAAAAGGGTATATGGCCACTGAATATATGGAGGGTTTTGCACCCATAAATAAAGTTCACGAGGATAATGGATTATACAAAGTCGATTTGTCTGGAATGTGGAAAGTGGATGGAGATCCAGCAATTCACATGGGAGGAGCATTTTACCAAACTAGTTTTTACAACCAGAAAACAGGGAAACTGGTTACGGTTTGTGCCTACCAACATGCTCCGGGTGTTTCTCAAAGAAAGTTACATTTGAATATGAGAGCCTGGGTAAATTCGATTTCCTTGAATTAATAGTTCTTGTAAAACAATCCAATATTTTATTGAATTGAACTTTGTGCATTGTTCTTTCTTTGCCTATTTTTGCCGAAAATTTATAGAAGGATGGCTGCAATAGACAACTACAATTTTTCAGGAAAAAGAGCATTGATCAGAGTGGATTTTAATGTGCCTTTGGATAAGGACACACTCAAGGTTACAGATGATACTCGAATTCGAGCTGCTTTGCCTACAATTCAAAAAGTACTGAAAGATGGAGGTAGTGTCGTTTTGATGTCGCATTTAGGTAGACCAGGAAATGGTCCTGAAGCGAAATATTCACTATCGAACATTGTCTATAAGGTTGAAGAAGTATTGGGATCCAAAGTCATTTTTGCAGATGATTGTGTTTCACCAGAAGCTTTTGAATTGACCTCAAACTTGAAAGCTGGGGAAGTTGTTCTTCTGGAAAATTTGAGATTCTATCCTCAAGAAAAAGAAGGAAATATTGAGTTTTCTAAATCATTGGCGAAGCATGGTGATGTCTATATCAACGATGCCTTTGGAACTGCACATAGAGCACATGCTTCCACGGCAGTTATCGCTCAGTTTTTTCCAAATGATAAAATGTTCGGGTATTTAATTGAAAGAGAAATTGAGTCGGTAGACAAAGTATTGAATTCAACTGAAAAGCCGTTAACAGCTATCGTTGGAGGAGCAAAAGTTTCTTCAAAAATTACAATTATTGAGCAATTACTTGAAAAGGTAGACAACATCATTATTGGTGGAGGAATGGCATTTACCTTCATTAAAGCTCAAGGTGGTCAAGTTGGAAGTAGTTTGGTGGAAGATGATTTCTTAAACACGGCCAATGAAATTCTTAAAAAATCAGAAGATAAAGGAGTAAAGGTATTTTTACCTTCCGATGCTGTAATTGCAGACAAATTTGACAACAACGCGAATAAGAAAACTGTTGACATTTTCAGTATAGATTCAGGTTGGATGGGATTGGATATTGGACCCAATTCTATTGAAACTTTTGAGGAAGTGATTCTGAACTCAAAATTGATCTTGTTCAACGGACCAATGGGTGTTTTCGAAATGGATAGTTTTCAAGAAGGTACGAAGGCTATTTCTAATGCTATTGCTAAAGCTACAAAACAAGGAGCTTTTTCAGCTGTTGGAGGAGGAGACTCTGTGGCGGCCATCAATAAATACAACTTAAAGGATCAAGTGTCTTTCGTCTCTACTGGAGGTGGAGCCATGTTGGAATACCTTGAAGGGAAAGAGTTGCCGGGAATTGCAGCAATCAATAATTAGAAATACGAGGCACGATTTAAAGGTGTAATTTATTTGAGAACCTAGAATCCTTCTGTTTTAGATATGTGCAGGGCTTAGAACTTAGCACCTAGCACTTTGTACGATCATACAATCACTCTTCCTCTCGGATAAAAACATTCTCTAGGTGAAAGTATTTCTGAACTCCCGGATAGTCAAAAAACTCTTCATCTTTAATTTTGAGTGCTTTTACTAGGGTAGATTCATCTATATTGATAAAGTGATTACTTAAGGAATCATTTTTACTATCGAAAGTATATGGATCAAAACTGTAATATTCAATGGTTTTCTCGTTAAAATAAAACTGTGAAATCTGAAAAGTAGAATCAGTTTGGTCTTTGGAAGAAAGTAAAAAAGTGTGACTATCCATTTTCTTTAGACTGAAATCTCCATTAAAGGAAAACACTTCATTTTTATAGGGGTATGCAAAATGATAAATCTCTTCTTCCAAAACAACGGGCAGGGAGTCATTCTCTTTTACACCAAAAATAAAATTGTTGCGAACCGAGTATTTTGGATTTTTTTCTAAATCAGGTTTTTTCATTTGCATCATAACCGCCGTAATTTTAAAAATTCCTCGCATATTGATTTCCAGCCAAGCCAAGTTTGCTGTATCTCGATACTTTCCGAACCATTCTTTTGTAATTTTACTGATCTCTTTTTTACTTTCTGGTTGTGAATGAAGAAAAAGCACAGTCGTATCTTTCTGAGCAATTGAATGAACGGATGACTGCAGAATGATTCCTATTATGAGAATTTTAACTAGGTTTGACATAGACACTAACAATTTAAACCTAAATTATGCATAAAAGATGGATATTCAAAGAGGAGCCCGATCCCCAGGTGCTTTCTCAACTCACCACAGATCTTAATGGGGATGAAATTATTGCGCGACTACTCCTGAATCGAGGGGTACAAAATTTTGAAGAAGCTAAAAACTACTTTAATCCAAAATTGGAAGACCTACATGATCCTTTATTAATGAAGGACATGAAAGAGGCTGTTCATCGATTAGATCAAGCCATTGACAATGAAGAAAAGATTTTAATTTATGGGGATTATGATGTAGACGGAACTACTTCAGTTGCTCTGGTCTATTCATTCTTGAGTCAAGTTTATGAGCATTTGGATTTTTATATTCCCGATAGATATTTAGAGGGGTATGGCATTTCTTTCCAAGGAATCGATTTTGCCAAAGAAAATGGAATTACCTTGATTATTGCTTTGGATTGTGGAATTCGAGCAATTGATAAGGTGGCTTATGCAAAAGAAAAAGGCATCGATTTTATTATTTGCGACCATCACACCCCAGGAGATCAGATACCCGAAGCGATCGTATTGAACCCAAAAAGGAAAGATTGTGAATATCCTTACAAACATCTTTCTGGATGTGGTGTTGGATTCAAATTCATGCAGGCTTTTTGCGAGCACAATTTGATGGATGAATCTTTGCTTTTTCAGTTTCTAGATCTACTTTGTATTTCAATAGCGGCAGATATTGTACCCATAACTGGAGAGAACAGAATACTTGCCCATTTCGGATTAGGGCACTTGAATGAATACCGAAGAGCCGGAATTTTTCAGTTATTGAGGACGGGCTCCAAAGAAAATCAAAAGCTCAATATTGAGGATATTGTTTTCACAATAGCGCCAAGAATTAATGCGGCTGGTAGAATTTCATCCGGGAAGGAAGCAGTAGAACTATTGACGACCGAAGATGAACAATTCGCGTACGAAATGGCCGTTCAAATAGACGCCTACAATCAAGAGAGAAGAGAGATTGAAAAAGATATCACGGCCGAAGCCATTTTGAAATTAGAGGAAGACGATCACAAATTCACGAATGTAGTTGCGGATGAGCAATGGCATAAAGGGGTTGTTGGTATAGTAGCTTCGAAAATCATAGAGAGATACCGTTATCGCCCCACAATAGTATTTGCTCAAGTAGAGGATGTTTTTGTAGGATCTGCTCGATCTGTCAGCGATTATTCGGTCTATGATGCTTTATTGCAATGTGATGATTTGATTGAAAAATGGGGAGGTCACAACGCAGCCGCCGGATTGTCGGTCAAAAAAGAGAATTTTTCCGCATTCCGACAAAGATTTGAGGAAGTGGTGCAGGCTACAATTTCTGAAGACCAATTGGTGCCAGAAATTGAAATTGAAATGAATTTGAATTTTGGAGACCTTCTCTCTGGCATGGACAAAGAAGGAAGAACCAAATTGATGCGAATCATTGGCAGGATGGAGCCATTCGGACCCAACAACATGAAACCCATTTTTAGATCTACAAATGTCATGGACTGTGGGTCGAGATTAGTCGGGGATGACCAAAACCACCTGAAATTGGACCTGTTTCAAGAAGGAGACATGGCCAATCGAATGGGAGGTATTGGGTTCTTTATGGGGGAGGACTATTTAAAGAAAATACAAAATGGTCCGGCTGAGATTGTCTACACCTTGGAGGAAAACCCATGGAATGGGAAAATCTATCCGCAATTGAATGTAAAAGACATTAAGTGAAAGTAGAACCGAGCGATAGCGAGCACATCGACAGATAGGGGGATAATTTAGAGTGTAGAATGTAGCATTAGTTTGTGGTGGAGTAATCGGATAAAAGAAAAGCCCCGCAAATGCGAGGCTCAATTTATTCGTACTTCGTAAATCGTAAATCGTAATTCTAAAGTTCCCTTTTGAAGGCAGGAATTCCTGTAATATCCATACCTGTGATCAACAAGTGAATATCATGCGTTCCTTCATAAGTCACAACCGACTCTAAATTGGCCATGTGTCTCATGATCGAATATTCATTCGTGATTCCCATTGCTCCGTGAATTTGTCTTGCTTCTCTGGCAATTTTCAAGGCGATTTCCACATTGTTTCTCTTTGCCATGGAAATTTGTGCTGAAGTAGCTTTGCCTTCGTTTCTCAACTGACCTAATCTTAATGTCAATAATTGTGCTTTAGTGATTTCAGTAATCATTTCAGCCAATTTTTTCTGAGTCAACTGAAAAGATGCGATTGGCACATCAAATTGGGTTCTTTCTTTGGAATATCTTAAAGCAGAATCATAACAATCCATGGCCGCTCCCAAAGCTCCCCAAGCAATTCCAAAACGGGCAGAATCCAAACATCCAAGTGGCGCGCCCAATCCAGATTTACCAGGAAGAATATTGTCTTTCGGTACTTTCACATTATCAAACAGCAACTCACCAGTGATTGAAGCTCTCAACGAATGTTTTCCGTGCATTTCAGGAGCCGAAAAACCTTCCATACCTCTTTCAACCAATAATCCATGAATTCTTCCTACTTCATTTTTCGCCCAAACAACGGCTACTTCAGAAATCGGTGCGTTGGATATCCACATTTTTGCACCATTCAGCAAGTAGTGGTCGCCCATATCTTTGAAGTTGGTGATCATTCCACCTGGGTTTGAACCATGATCCGGCTCTGTCAATCCAAAACATCCCACAGCCTCACCTGAAGCGAGTTTTGGCAACCATTTTTTCTTTTGTTCTTCAGAACCGTATTTCCATATTGGATACATTACCAAAGATGACTGTACAGATGCGGTGGATCTCAATCCAGAGTCACATCTTTCCAATTCTTGCATGATCAATCCATAAGAAATCTGATCTAACCCAGGTCCTCCATACTCTTCAGGGATGTATGGTCCAAAAGCACCTATTTCAGCAAGACCTTTAATTACCTGATTCGGAAATTCTGCTCTTTCATAATAATCCTCAATAATTGGAGAAACTTCTTTTTTAATCCACTGTCTGGCAGATTCTCTAATTAACTTGTGCTCTTCAGTGAGCAAATCATCCATATTGTAATAATCAGGATGTACGTATTGATCTGTAGCCATTCTTCAATAATTTTAAAGCAACAAATTTAGCTATTTTTGTTAAAAATCGGAGTTTCGGTTAAAGAAACATAAGTCAGTGGGAACACGTAGAATTCTTATCTTTGAACTTAAATGGATAGTGTAGTAATCAATATAGTTGGTTTACCAAGAGTTGTTAATCATTTGGAAGTGCTTTTCTGGCCATTAGTGTTTACTATGATCTTACTTGCCTTGGTTCGATTTCGATCACCAAAAACTTTTGTTTCTATTTTTCGAATTGCCATGAATAATGCCCATATGCATTTGCATCTAAGGGAAGGATTCAATGTTAATGGTATTGCTTCTTATTTGTTGCAATTTAATTACTTCGTCGTCATCGGAGTTTTGGGATATTGTATTTACGATATATTTTCTTTTTCTAAAGAAATAAACTGGATTATATTATTCGTTTGCCTGACGGCTCCTTTATTCTTTTTTTTGATTAAAATCTTCTTAGTTCGTTTTTTCGCTTTTTTAGTTGAAACGAATCAAGGTTTTTTTGAATATTTAACCAACTATAAAATATTCTTTCAGTTGCAAGGTATTTTATTATTGCCTTTTGCTGTGGGGCTTGTTTTCTCTGATTCCCAAACGCAATATTATTTGGCACTCATAACAATAAGCTTGTTTACTTTTCTCGGTATTTTTAGAACGGCTCTTTCTTTTTTATATGCAATACGTTATGGGTTTTCTGTTCTATACATTTTTTTGTATCTTTGCACCCTCGAAATTTTGCCGTTGGTCGTAATTTTTAAGTTATTTAACGACAGAATCTTATGAGTTAGCTAAAGTTTTAGACAATTAAATTTATTAAAATTGAGTATTAAAACTATTTTAGTTTCGCAACCAAAACCTGAGGGAGAAAAATCACCTTATTTTGATTTGGCAGAGAAGTGTGGGTTGCAGATTGATTTCCGCTCATTCATACATGTGGAAGGAGTTGATGTTCAAGAATTCAGAAAACAACGGATTGATCTCAAAGATTTTACTGCGGTTATTTTTACGAGTAGAACAGCCGTAGATCATTTCTTCAGAATTGCAAAAGAGGTAAGATTTACAGTTCCTGACAGCATGAAATATTTTTGCTTGTCTGAGTCTACAGCATATTATCTGCAAAAATACGTGGTCTATCGCAAAAGAAAGATCTTTTACGGCGAGCGTACAATTCTTGATTTAATTGATGCCTTAAAAAAGAATAAAGATGAGAAGTTTTTACTTCCATGTTCTGACATTCTGAGACAAAGAATTCCTGACTGCCTTGAAGAACACAATATTCAGTTTACCAAAGCGGAATTGTATCGGACAGTTGCAAGTGATTTATCAGATTTGGCAGATATAAAATACGACATGCTTGTGTTTTTTAGCCCTTCTGGAATCGAATCTTTGTTCAAAAACTTTCCAAATTTCAAACAAAACAACACCAAAATTGCTGCTTTTGGACCCACAACGGCTAAGGCGATTAAAGATAGAAATTTGAGATTGGATGTACATGCACCTCAACCTCAGTTCCCATCCATGACAATGGCGATTGAGAATTTTGTTAAGAGTGGAGGGAAATAAACGCCTGAATTTGCAATCGAATTTCTTCTAGGTTTTGCTGATTCATGCAGTTAAAGTGTTTTTTGGGACATTCTTTGAACCCAATTTTTGAGCAAGGTCTACAATTCAGATTCTTCACTTCATGGATGCTAAAGCTATTTTTCTCGAGATAGGGATACATTCCAAATTCTGGCACTGTATTGCCCCAAATGGAAACTACAGGTTTCTGAAAGGCGGAGGCAATATGCATAAATCCAGTATCATTGCAGACTACCACCAAAGCATTTTCAACTACTTTGGCTGATTCCAATAGACCGGTTTTTCCACAAAGAGAGGTCACATGTTGCAATTTGGATGCAATAATTTCACCTTCCGTTTTTTCCTCTGGCCCTCCTATTAAAACAACCGGTATTTGCAAAGTTTGACAGAGTTCCTCTACCTTTTGAAATGGAAACTTTTTAGTATTGAATTGGGCACCCATAACTAAAGCGATGTACTTATGTGGAAGTCCAAGTTGTGAGGGGTCAATCTGAAAATTATTTGGATAAAAATAGTCTAGTCCTTTTCCGTCATTATTGATTCCAAAGGACTCCAATGTTTCCATATATCGATCAACAATATGTTTTTGAGGTAATTTATCTTTTTTGAAGTTGACGAGTAACCACTTTTCAATATTCAGTTTCTTAAATGAATGGGCTTGAATTCCCAAAGCTTTTTTAATACGCAAGGTTCTTAGATTATGGTGAAGGTCAATAATATAGTCAAATTGTTCTTCTTTCAGCTTTTGAATCAAGGCACTAGTTGAATCTCCTAAAAAATGACATTTTGAGATATAGGGGTTGTGCTGAACAAGATCAGCAAAACTACTCTTTGTTAAAAAATGAATCTCCACTTCGTCTGAATATTGTTCTTTTAAACAGCGAATAACCGGCGTAGTCAATACAATATCACCGATAGAACTAAATCGTATAAGAAGAAATTTGGTCACCTGATACAAATATAAAAGATTGTGTAAATCTCAAATGCTCAAACTATATTTGCCAGATGAATTTTATAGATACGCATTGTCATTTATATTCGGATGAGTTTCGAGCAGACTTAAACGAGGTAATTTTTCGTGCAAAGTCGCATCAAGTCTCAAAAATAGTATTACCCAATATAGATGAAGAATCTTTTCAGCCAATGCTCAGACTTTATTCAAGTGATCCCGATTTTTTTTCAATGGCAATGGGAATTCACCCCTGTTCAGTTAAGTCTGATTTTGCAGATCAGATGGAATGGGTAGAAAAGGAATTGCAAACAGGGAAGTATATCGCTGTAGGAGAAATTGGCATTGATTTGTATTGGGATAAATCCCTTCAAGCAGAACAAGCGGAAGCTTTTAGAGCTCAAATTCGAATGGCAAAAAAGTACGAATTACCAATTATCATACATGCTAGAGATTCCATGAAGGAAATTTTTGCTGTTTTAGATGAAGAGATGACGGCAGACCTGAGAGGTGTTTTTCATTGTTTCATTGGGGAGGAAAGTGAAATTGAAAAGGTGAAATCGTACAAAAACTTCTATTTCGGTTTAGGAGGTGTTTTGACCTTTAAAAACAGTACACTTAAGAGTTTTGTGGATGCAATACCGATGGATAGAATTCTTTTGGAAACAGATGCACCGTATTTAGCACCTGTACCGCATAGAGGGAAGCGCAATGAACCATCATACACAAATAATATCGCACAGTTTTTGGCAGATCTAAAGTTGATGGAGATAGATAAAATTGCACAAATCACCACAAAGAACGCCAAAACCTTGTTCAATATATGATTTTATGCTTTACTCAATGATTGCTTCAGTTTAGTAATTGATTTCTTGTTTTGTAAAATTTATGATGTAGATTTGAGTTCTTACTTCAGACAAAAGTAGTTTCAATGCAGGATACCGCAAGTGTTTTATTGATTTATACAGGAGGTACTATCGGAATGATCCAAGATCCGGAATCCAATTCTTATATACCATTCAATTTTGAAAACCTATATAAACATGTGCCTGAGCTTACTCGTTTTGAAATTCAAATAGAATGTATTGAGTTTGAAAACCCTATCGATTCGTCAGAAATGAAAATTGAGGATTGGAATCGAATCGGAAAGATCATTTTTGAAAACTATCAGAGGTTTGATGGGTTCGTTGTTCTTCACGGTTCTGATACTATGGCATTCACGGCATCCGCATTAAGTTTCATGTTGAATGGCTTGGACAAACCTGTCATTCTCACCGGATCTCAACTGCCCATTGGAATCATTCGAACAGATGGAAAGGAGAACTTAATTACCGCCATTGAAATTGCAGCGGCCAAGCAACCCGATGGGGAGTCGATCATCAAAGAGGTATGCATTTATTTTGAATACCATTTGTATAGAGGTAATCGAACTACCAAACATTCGGCGAGTCATTTTGAGGCATTTGTATCCCCAAATTTTCCCATTTTAGCCGAGGCTGGTGTGGAAATTGAATACCATTTGGCATCTAACTTCACGAATATGGAGAAAAGAGAATTGGTGTTAGAACAAAATTGGAATAATAAGATTATAACAATACGTGCTTTTCCGGGAATGAATGCGGATTTTATTTTGCCTGCTATTGAAAATCCGGAGCTGAAAGGAATCGTAATTGAAAGTTTTGGAAACGGGAATATGTTTAAATATCCTAAACTCCAAAATGCATTGAAAGATTTTACCTCAAGAGGAGGAGTTTTATTGAATATAACCCAGTGCCTCAATGGTATGGTAAGAGAAGGTGTTTATGAGTCAGGCTTGTGGTTGAAAGAAGTAGGTGCAATCTCTGGAAAGGATCTTACATTTGAAGCCGCTGTTTGCAAGATGATGTATGTACTTGGAAAGGAGACAAAAATAGAAGAGGCGAAGGCGCTTTTAAGGTCAAATCTGGTAGGTGAAATGTCAATTTAACATTAATTTTTTGTTGGCATTTATCAGAAACCTTGTGAGTAACAAAATTTTTGTACTTTAGTGCCTTCTTACTTTGGGTTTGTAGTGTAAAATTCCAGAGTTTATAGTGTAAATAAATTAAATAAATAAAAGTTAAAAGTTAAACTAATCAGAAGATTATGAAAAAGTTAATTGCTTCGTTAGCTATTGCCGGAATGGTGTTTTTCGGAACTAGTAATGTTTATGCACAAGATGAAGGAGGAGCCGGAGACGGTGTTGAAATGGCAGAGGGAAATCCAGAGGAGTCAGCGACTGCTGATGAACCCGATGTTGCCGCACAACCTGCACCAGCTGCAGAGCCTGAAAAAAACGACAAAAAGAATGAAGAATCAGCTCCAGAAGTTGAAAAAAGCTTCACAAACACTTTGAAAACTAAATTCATCGAAGGTGGTGCCGATTTCATGGGAATCGTATTGGTATGTTTGATCTTCGGATTGGCTTTAGTTATTGAAAGAATTATTTATTTAAATCTTTCTTCGATCAACACAAAGAAATTCATTCAGGAGATCGACGAAGCACTAGCAAACGGCGGTGTTGAAGCTGCTAAGGAAATTGCTAAAAACACTAGAGGACCTATTGCTTCTATTTATTACCAAGGTTTGGATAGATCAGAAGAAGGATTGGAAATGGTTGAAAAATCAGTTGTATCCTACGGAGGTGTTCAAATGGGATTATTAGACAAAGGTGTATCCTGGATTACATTGTTTATTGCTCTTGCGCCAATGCTTGGATTTATGGGAACAGTAATCGGGATGATTCAAGCTTTTGATAAGATTGCAGAAGCAGGTACAGTATCTCCATCTTTGGTTGCTGATGGTATTAAAGTAGCACTTTTGACAACTGTATTTGGTTTGATCGTTGCGATCATTCTGCAAATTTTCTACAACGTTATTATTGCAAAAATTGAAGGTCTTGTAAACGAAATGGAAGACTCTTCTATCACTTTAGTAGATCTGTTGATTAAGCATAATGCTGTAAAAAGATAAAAAAATGGATAGCAAATTAATAAACACAATAAAAACTGTTGTTGTTTGGGGGCTAGCCGCAATTGGGGTGATTCTTGCAATCTACCTCTTTGTAAACATCGCTCCCGGAGCGGACGACAATCCTACTCAGGATCAGATCAAAGCGCAAGCTGGAGCTGTATCGGTAATTTTAAATTTTACGATATGGGCTTTGTTAGGCCTTGTACTTGTGCTGATTGTAGCATTTACAGTGATGGCTTTGATAACCAATTTTGGTAAGAATAAGAAATCATTACTGTCTACAGGAATTATAGCAATTTTAGTTGGAATTTTCTATGGAATTAATTCAGGTTCTACTGTTTCTAAGGCATTAGCTGAAAAGGGAAACACAGATACTGACGCAGTAATTGCAAGTTCGGGAATTGGCTTGTTCATTCTCCTTTTTGTGATTGCAGTGATCCTGGCAATTTTCATGGGGCCAATTATGAAGTATGTAATCAAGAAATAAGTTTAAGATGGCAAAAGCTAAAAGAGAAATTCCAGAAATCAATGCAGGGTCAATGGCAGATATTGCCTTCCTTTTGTTGATCTTCTTCCTGGTAACAACAACCATGGACAAGGATAAGGGAATCATTAGAAATATGCCGCAAAAACTTGAGAATAACGTACAAGATGTTATCGTAAAACAAAGAAATATTCTGAACGTCATGGCCAACAATGACGATTTATTATTGGTGCGGAATGAATATGTTGAGGTTGAAGACATTTACGACCTTGCTCGAGAGTTTTATGAGATGAATAAAGGAGGAGTTGAAAAAGATGGAAATTTCCCTATGTGGAATTTTTATGACTTAAATACTGTAAAGCAGAGAATTGCAGAATTTGAAGCTCAACTTAAAGAATCTCCTGAAAATAAGTTTGTTGAAAAGGAATTGGAAAACTGGAAAGATCGTGAAGAAATCATTTTAAATGTTCCGGATATTAGGGCGAAAGGTGGTTATTACGAGATTTCAAAGTTTGCAACGATCTCATTATCAAATCAGATTCAAACCAGTTATGGATTGTACTTTCAAGTACAAGATCAACTGCAAAGAGCAATTGATGACATGAGAAATGAGATTTCCAAAGAACTTTTTGACGGACAGATCTTTACAGAGGTGGATGCCAAAGATGATAGGGCAAAAACGGAAGAAGATCTATTATTGATCAAAACAGTTAAGCAGCTTGTACCTCAAAGAATTGCGGAAGCGAAAATTAAAAATTAATTGTTATGTCTAAGTTTAGAAAAGGAGGAAAGAAAGGTGTACCGGGAGTCAATACTTCTGCACTACCCGACATCGTATTTATGCTTCTGTTCTTTTTCATGGTTGCTACAACAATGAAGGAGGTAGACATGTTGGTGGAAATTGAAATTCCTGAAGGGAGTTCAGTGACCGACATCACTTCTCTTAAACAGTTGAATGAAGTGGATTTTCTTTATATCGGAAAACCAATTGATGGTGGGAATAGAGATATGATTCAGCTGGATGGGGAGCTAACAGTTAGTGTTTTAAGTGTCGCCAGATGGAAACTTGAAAAAGTACAGAGTAAAGAACGGGATATTCAATACATCGTTACTTCTATGAAAATCGATGAAGGAGTAAAAATGGGATTGGTATCGGGTGTAAAAGAATCTTTAAGAGATATCAACGCCCTGAAGATCTGTTATGCTGCAAAGCAAAGGATCAACAACTAGAGAAATTAGTTAACTTTTATAAAGGAAGCCTCGAGAAATCGGGGCTTTTTTTGATATTAGAATCTAAACAACCAACTTAATTGAACGACCATTCAAAACTTTTAATTCCTTTTGGACAACAGCAATTTGCCCATTTACAAAGACATAATCTATGCCATTTGAATATTGATTTGGATTCTGTGGTGTAGCTGCACCGTCGATAGTCGCAGGATCGAATATGACTAAATCGGCATCGTATCCATTTTCTAACATTCCTTTTTTACTCAATACTGGATAAAGTAACTGAGTAGGTAAATAGGTAATTTTTTTTAAAGTTTCTTCCATACTGAGGCCAATCGATCGTAGATGTTTAATCGAAGTGGCAAAACATCCTGCACCTCTTGGGTGGTTGTTGGCCCGTGTGCTTCTTTCAATTCCTCCATCAGAACCTATTAGGCAAAATTCTTCTTTTAGAGCTAAATTAACAGTGTTATCCATAGGAACTGTGCCTTCAGGAACGGCAACTAAAATACCTGCTCGTTGTCTGTACTTATAAAAACTAGATGCATTTAGTATTTCTCCAGTTCCTACAACAGTTAAATCCGAATATGTTAACCCATACCGTTCTTTCCATCCCTTATTGAATCTTTTGGAATGCACATAAGTAGCCCAATAGGAGTAAGGGTAAACACAAGTAGTAATTTCCAGCCCTTCAATTCTCGCATCCCGAATCAATTGCAAAGCGGCCTCCATATTAAAAGTTCCTCCAGTTGAATTCAAATGATCAATATGCATTTTACACCCTGTTTGCCGAGCGATTTCAATGGCTTCTTTTACGCCTTCTAATTCCAGGTATTCAGATGAATAGCGTAAATGCAGGAAAAATGGTCTATTGTATTTTTTGGCTACTTTACCATATTCTAAAAGTTCTGTAAAAGGCGTAGGTTGGTATTCGATGGAATGTGATACAGCAATGGCGCCTTCTTGTAAATTACGCTCTACAGCAGCTACCCTTGAACTTACGCTTCCATAAGCCCTTCTTACATTCATTACTTTCGTAGAAACACCGTAATTTACATAATGAGGGCGGTTCTCCATATAACCATAATAATAGGACGCTTTGTGATGCCCTCCATGTAGTTGAAGAGCCGTGGTTACCCCATCGGTTACTTTATAGGATTCAAAAATTTTATAGGTGGTTTCAGGGTTAGAAGAATTGTCGGCTAAAATATCAATGAAACCTGGCGCCACTATTTTTCCGGAAGCATCTATATATTTTTTTGCAAGTAATTTTTCTTTACTGATAACTAAAGAACCTGATTTATCGATTCCTACAAAAAGTTCCTGAAGTTTGTTTTCATAAAAAACACTCCCATTTTCAATACTGTATTCTAGGATTGGAACTGTTTCGTCGTCAAGTAATAAAGTTGTTCTATGAGCACTCAGAAGGGTGTAGGCTCCTGCCGCCAGACTCAGTTTTAGGAAGTCCCTTCTGTTTTTACTCATTCTTTTAGTTTCTCTTTGAAATAGGCTATAAAGGCATCTGATATCTTGTCTTTATCAATTTCCTTTATTTTGTATTTGTTCACAAATTTGGTTAATTCCTCTATATGTGTGTCTCGTAAGTCTTCATTTTTTTCAGCAGCATCTTGTTCAATTTTGAATACATACAGGTTGATTAGCTTTTGAATTGCCATTGATTTTAACTCTTCGTCTTTGTAGAAGCTACCAAAATCAGTCATAAACAGATCTAACAGTTCTTTTTTATTTTGTCGAACATCTTCTAAATAAAAGAATGTGAAATCAATTTTATCCTTTAGATCCAAATCTGGATGCTCTGAAAGGAATGCATCAATTACAAAAGCATAATCTATTTCTGCTTCAGAAAGGACTCCTGCAAATTCCAATAGGAAATCCTTGTCTCTTTTCCCGGCATCGAATTCCCTTCGTTTTAGTGCGATTGGATCCGTTTCGGGGTGGATTACGAAATTCGCATTGTTCAATAACGTTTGTTTGTCGATAGCTCCAACTACTTTTTTCTTCAGATCCCCCTCGTGATCAATAAAGAGCATTGTAGGTAGACTGCTAGAATTATAGGTTCGACCTATAAAATCATCTTCGTCCGCATTGATTTTAAGATTAATAAAATTAGTGTTGAACAATTCACCAACTTCATCTTCAGTAAAAACATTTTTTGCAAGCCATTTACATGGTCCGCACCAATCTGCATAGTAGTCAATAAATATTATTTTATTTTCTTTTTTTGCTTTAGCTTTTGCCTCATCTAATGTCATTTTTTCAAATTCGATTCCTTTTGAGAACAAACTATTTGCCATCAAAGTAATGATAACAATGAAGATTGGATTTTTCATAATTTGAGTTTTAGTTGTGTTAATAAATGTGGTGCAGGAGATATAAATGTAATCACATTTCAGAAATTTGTTACAGAAAGAATGAGGAGGAACCTAAAATCTGTATTAGAAAATAGGAACAATCTGAACAAACTCATTACTTTTGCCCAAAATTCACCAAAATGGCACAGAAAGAAGACAATTTAAAGAATATTATTGCGCATGCAAAGGAGTACGGATTTGTATTTCCATCGAGTGAAATCTATGATGGCTTAAGTGCAGCCTACGATTACGGTCAACTTGGTGCCGAGCTGAAGAATAATATCAAAGAGTACTGGTGGACTGCAATGGTGCGCATGCATGAAAATATTGTTGGAATCGATGCTTCTATATTTATGCATCCAATGACATGGAAAGCTTCAGGTCACGTAGATGCATTTAATGATCCTTTGATTGACAATAAAGATTCCAAAAAGCGATATCGTGCAGATGTTTTGATTGAAGAACACATTGAGAAGATCAGAGCTAAAATTCAGAAGGAAGTAGAAAAAGGACAAAAACGATTTGGTGATGCTTTTGATGAAGAACAATTCAAAGCCACAAATCCAAATGTGCTTAGAAATATGGAGAAGATCAAAAGCATTGAAGACCGAATGAGAGATGCTTTGGAAAATGAAAAATTAGATGATCTAAAACAACTGATTGAAGATTTGGAAATTGCTGATCCGGAAACAGGTTCAAAAAACTGGACGGATGTAAAGCAATTCAATTTGATGTTTTCTACTGAATTAGGTGCAGTAGCTGGAGATGCTTCAAAAATCTATTTACGACCTGAAACCGCCCAAGGAATTTTTGTGAATTACCTGAATGTTCAGAAATCAGGAAGAATGAAAATACCTTTCGGAATTGCTCAAATTGGAAAGGCATTCAGAAATGAGATCATTGCGCGTCAGTTCATTTTTAGAATGCGTGAGTTTGAACAAATGGAAATGCAGTTCTTTGTTAGACCAGGGGAGGAAATGAAGTGGTACGACTATTGGAAAGACCTAAGACTCAAGTGGCACAAGGCTTTGGGACTGGGAGAATCCAACTACAGAATTCACGATCATATTAAATTGGCTCATTATGCAAATGCCGCATGCGATATTGAGTTTGATTTTCCAATGGGATTCAAGGAATTGGAAGGAATTCACTCAAGAACTGATTTCGATTTGAAACAGCATGAAGAATTTTCTAAGAAGAAATTACAGTATTTTGACCCTGAGATCAATGAATCTTATGTCCCTTATGTTGTAGAAACATCTATAGGTTTAGATAGAATGTTCTTGGCTGTAATTTCCACGGCGTTTAAAGAAGAGGAACTGGAAGACGGTACCACCAGAAAGGTAATGAGTATCCCGCCAGCATTGGCTCCTTATAAAGTTGCTGTAATGCCATTGACTAAAAAAGATGGCCTGCCCGAAAAAGCGAGAGCCATTATTGACGACTTAAAATTCGATTTCAATTGTCAATATGATGAGAAGGACACTATTGGTAAAAGGTACAGAAGACAGGACGCGATTGGAACTCCTTACTCAGTAACGGTAGATCATCAAACACTAGAAGATAATACCGTAACAATTCGTGACCGTGACACGATGGAGCAAGAACGCGTAGCAATTGATCAGTTGCGATCCATTATTGAAGAGAAAGTAAGTCTCAAAAGACTCTTAGTAGCTTTGGACTAATTTTTATATCCATTTGCTTTCCAGCATTCAATCTTTTCCAACTCTTCAACAGATAAATCATCCCCTCCTTTGGGCATGGTTTTTTTGATCAAGACTAATTTTTCAAATTGTCCATTTTCGAGATATGGTTTTAATCCTTGAAAAGAAGTGAAATCTCCAATTGAATTCTTTTTAGATGCATTGTGACAACGTGTACATTTTGCTTCAATAATAGGTTGTATTTGAGCATAAGTGACATTTATATCCGATTTACAAACTGAAGAGGGATTGTTTTCAACCACTTCTTTCGTAGTTCCACAGCTTTGAATCAAGACGAATCCGACAGAAACAAAAGCAAACACAATTAGGGTCTTTTTCATACTATTTTAGTTCATTACAATCACGACATATTCCATTAACAATTAGTTGACTTGAAGTAGAAAAAAAACCTTCAGGCAGTTTCACTTTTGGAATATCGGTATGGTACAAGCAAATGGTTTTATGACACTTTTCGCAATTAAAATGCACATGATTGTCGTCATGTTGATGATCTTCGCAATCATCTTTACAAAATGAATACAATTTCACTCCTTCATCAGATGGGATAGAATGAATGATTCCTTTGCTTTCGAAAGTATCAAGGGTTCGATATACAGTTACTTTATCCAGTTTTTGACTCGTTCGTTCTTGAATTGTGTTATAGGAAATAGCAGAACTACTAGATTGTAAAATTCTCAGGATTTCAATTCGCGTGTCGGTGACTTTGATTTTTTTATTTCGAAGCATTTCCTCCATTCCATGCAAAAGTACGACTTTAAATGAAACGGTGTTGCATTTAAACAAGAAAAGTTTATCTTTGTCGAAAAAATAAATGAAACCAAGTTGCGTTTAGAAAGAGGTGTCATATTAAGATCATTTATTTCTTTGCTATTCTTTGCATTCAATGTTGCATTTGTATATGGTCAACAATGCGAACTTAGATTGTCAGGACAGGTGTTGGATAATCATGATAATTCACAATTGGCATATTCAAACATATATATTGATTCTTTGCAAAAAGGAACGGTTTCAGATGCGAATGGATACTTTAAAATGGAAGGATTATGCAAAGGACACTATACACTCCGAATTTCTCATGCTGAATGCGATCCTGTTTTTAAGCATCTTTATATTGACAAGGATATTCAGGTTACTTTTTATTTAGAACATCATCTACTTGAGGAGATTGAGATATCAGAAAAAGTGGAGATTGGGAATGTGGGAAAATCAACCAATGAGATTTCAGGGCGGAATTTAAATTTGCTTAAATCGCAAAACTTAGGGGGTATTCTGGAAAACATTAATGGAGTATCTTCATTGAAAACAGGTAATTCCATTAGTAAACCAATCATTCATGGACTTCATAGTTCGAGAATCTTGATCTTAAATAATGATATTATACAAGAGTCGCAACAGTGGGGTCAAGAGCACGCGCCGGAAGTTGACCCGTATGCTTTAGGGGTAATAAATCTAATAAAGGGAGCAGAATCTGTAAAATATGGCCCAGGGGCTATAGGAGGGGTAATTATAGTGAGACCGAAAGAACTAACCGATTCAGCAGGAATTCATGGAGGGGTTGATTTGGTTTTCAATTCTAATGGTTTAGGTGGATCTTTTAATGGTGAAATTGAAGGGATGTTTAAAAAAACACCTGGGTGGAGTTGGAGACTGCAGGGAAGCATTAAAAAATTGGGAAATGCTAACACATCATATTATTATAACTCAAATACTGGAGTAGAAGAATACAATATGTCTTTCAACACTCTATACAAAGGGAAAAGATGGAATCTCGAAGTTTTTTACTCCATGTTTAATACCAAATTGGGAATTTTTAAGGGATCTCATATAGGTAATCTCACTGATTTAGAAGACGCTATAAAAAGGGAAAAACCTCTGATTCAAGAAGGTTTCAAATATGATATTGCAAGGCCATTTCAGAAAATTAGTCACCATTTAGTGAAAATTGGAAGTAAGATTCAAACTGGAAAAGAAGGAGAATTGGTTTTAGACTTTGCCTATCAGAGAAACAACAGAAATGAATATGATTCTCACAAACCCTATGGAGGAGAGTTTGATGATCGTGCTCAAATGCAATTTTTTCTCGATGGTTTTTACGGGAATGTACACTGGGAACATGCTTATAAGAAGGGATTCAAAGGAAAAATTGGCATAAATTACATAGGAGCTGCAAATATTTATGGCGGTACCTCATTTTTAATTCCAAATTACAATAAGTACGGTGGAGGAATCTATTGGATTGAATCATTGACAATTCGAAGGTTAAAATTGGAAATAGGCATCAGATACGATTTAAGGTTTTTCGAATATTATTACTACGATAAACAAGGGGGGCTTCAAGATCCAAAAAAGAGTTGGAATAATGTTTCTGGAAATTTCGGATTACAATATCGCTTCAACAAACAGAATTCAATAAATTGGGGAATTACAAGAGCTTGGCGCAACCCTGAGGCTAACGAATTATTTTCAAATGGACTTCATCATGGAGCCGCCGCAATCGAATACGGAAACGAGGATCTATCAGCAGAAATTTCTACTGGTACTTCATTGAGTTATAAGCTGGATTCCAAGCGAATACAATTCAATATAGAGCTTTACGTGAATTACATGCAAAATTTCATCTATATGAAACCTGGGGAGCCTGAATTAACAATCCGAGGAGCCTTTCCTACATTCCATTTTGATCAGAATGATGCCATTTTAACGGGTGGGGATTTGTCTTTGTCTTTTTTCCCAATTGAGCAATTTGAAATAAATATTAATGGATCAACATTATGGGCCTATAATTTAGATAGACAGGAATATATTTCTATGATGCCTGCAGATCGGGTCGGGGCATTCCTAAAGTACCGATTTAAATCAAGTGATAAATTATCGGAACCATTTGTAAAATTATCTGGAACAGGGGTAAGTAGGCAATGGAAGCATAGTCCCGAAGATGATATTTATGGAGTTCCAGGAGCTTATTTCTTAATGAATTTTGAATCCGCCATTACATTTATTCAAAAGAAGGGAGCTGTAACTCTAGGCTTTGAGGTTCAAAATTTATTGAATACCAAATACAGAGATTATATGAATCGATTTCGCTTTTATACCGACGAATTGGGTATAGGAGCATTAATTAAAATAAGTTATACAATATAAAAATCAAGTCAAATGAAAAAACATCTATTTTTTTTAGGGGCTATTGCTACTATTTTCTTTTCATCGTGCAAAAAGGCTGAAAATCCAGACGATCAGAATGAAGAAGAAACCATCACGACCGTAAGATTAAATTTCACAGATCAGTCCAATCAAAACACCTTCACCGTTGAGTATTCAGATCCTGATGGTGTTGGTGGAAATGCACCTACCATCGGTACAATTAATCTTGATAGCGGTAAGGTTTATACAGTATCAATCGAATTTTGGAATGAAGCTGAAACCCCTGCTGAGAATATAACAACAGAAATTCAAACAGAGTCGGATGAGCATATTGTATGTTATGAAGCTATGAACAATTTGATGGTCGCATTCAATATTACGGACCAAGATGCTAATTCATTACCCATTGGTCTTGCTTCGGAATGGACAGTAACCACTTATGACGATGGAGAAGTTAAGATTAGTTTGAAACATCAGCCAGGTGTAAAAGATGGCACCTGTACACCTGGAGATACAGATGTGGAGGTTACTTTTCCTGTTGTTGTAAACTAAGCTTTCGTTGAGCTAGAAAATAATAGCTCAATACAATTAGAACTGGGTAGCAAACAATACTGAATCGATCCCCTTGCCAAAAGGAGATTCCAGATACAAAAACGGAATAGATCAGATAAATAAAAAGGATCCAGGTGATTTGATTCATTTGGATTTTTTTTAGGAATAATAATAGTGGAATAATCAAAATCAGAATAAATCCGAACAAGAAATTTTCCACCCGACTTAGGATAAGAAAGAAATTTTTAAAATGATGATGTACATTCTCAGGATGTCTGATCTTCATAGATTCTACAGCATTACTCTTGCCTGTGATATTATTAAATAGGTTAAAAAGCAGATTTTTGAATACATCAAAAGGAGCGTTCTTTAATGCACTTTTAAGATCTTTAGACGCCAATTTATTCTTTTCTGACCAAGAGTTCAGATTATTTATTTCCAGTGTTCTTTTCTGTTGGATTTCATCTCTAATCCCATTTGTCTGATCTGCTTCAACCTCTGCCCCGAGATAGGTATACCAAGTGTAATTGTCAATATTTGAAATTTTGAATGTTCCTAACTGCTCATTCATTTTGAATAATTGAAGGAAAAACAAAAACAAGACGAGTCCCAAAGGCCAGAATTTCAGGACAGTTATAAAGTTTCTTCTTAACACCCACAATCCATAAAAGAGGAATGTAATTGCCGGATAAAGTATTCCGGGTCGAATGAGAACAGATAATAAAAAGATAGATATCGACAAAAGTAGTAGTTGATCTTTTTTTTCCTTTTGATAGCGCAGGAAAAAGAAAACAGCTAATAGGGAAAAATATGCAAATGAAATTTCCGTAAGGGGTTGGAAAATCATGGCCAGCAGCCCAAAACTTAAGGAGAAAATAAGACTCCCATAAAATTGCTCTTTTTTACTGGCAAAAAATCCAAGTATTTTGTAAATCAAATGGTGCTGAAGAAACCAGAATATAAGATTGAGAAATATGGACCAATAAACTACCACTTCTATCGATGCATCCCAAAGAAAAGGAAGTCCAATCATTAAAGGATAAAGTAGGGGTCTAATGGGGTGAACATTGAAATTTGAATAGAGATCCTTCGCAGCTTGTATATAACTATAGCTATCCGGTAGTAAGTAATTCAGATCCACTAAGTTCTCTCCGAGATTCATTAAAATAGAAAAGACAAACAAAGATAAGATGGCAAAGAGGAATGAATGCAGATATGAATAAGTTGGTATTCGAATCATATAAGTCCAAAACTAGCAAAATTTAGGAATAGTATTCAATTTGATTCTTTGCACCAAATTTAAGGAGGTTTTGTAACTTTGCGAATATGAAACGACTAGCTTTTATCATTTTAGTTTCAGCGGTATTCGCCGCGTGTACTAAAAAATCTAATCAAATTGACACCAATGATATTTATCAAGTGATTCGTATAGAATATCATGAAGATATCAATCAAACGCATGTTAAATACAAATTAAAAAGGAAAAAGGAGTCTGGAGCCAGCATAGAATTTGTTGATGGAGACCAGGTTTCGATTATGGGAATTATCCAGAGTTATGAAGGAGCAGGATCCTATCCCTATGAAGCTGAATTCTACAATTTTATTGACTCGGTCTATACCACCGTTACTCATAAAGGAACCACAATAAATAATTATGGGTTGATTGGTAATGTTTATGCTATTCAGATACCATCCACTTTAACTGTATATAAAAATTACTCGTGGTATTTTACATGGACAGGTATGCCCATTATGGGTTCGAATGATGAAATTAAAATTGAGATTATAAATTCGGCAAATAGTGTTGTTTTGACTCAAAAAAACCGATCAAGTGATTACAATGACATTACAATTTATTCCAGCCAAATGAATGATCTTTCAGGCTATCACAAGATTCGTGTTACTAGAACACGAGAAATGCCTTTGATTATGACCACTGGTTCGGGAGGCAGAATTGAAATGGTATATATAGACGAGGATTACGTAAATTTCATTTGATGAAATTGTTGGCATTTGATTATGGTCGAAAACGAACAGGTTTAGCAGAAACCGATGAACTACAAATCATTGCCAGTGCATTACAAACCATAGAAACACCTAAGCTTTTTGAATTTCTGAAATTCTATTTGGAGAAGAACTCTGTTGAAGCCTTTATTGTTGGCGAACCCAAAAGATTGAACAATGAACGAACCGATTCGTCCGATATTGTGGATCAATTTGTGAATCGTTTAAGAAAAGTGTATCCTCAAATTCCAATTCATCGGGTTGATGAAAGATTCACTTCGAAAATGGCATTTCAAACTATGATTGATTCTGGAATTGGGAAGAAAAAGAGGAGGGATAAAGGCACTGTTGACCGAATTTCTGCCACCCTGATTCTACAGAGCTACATGGAAAGTAAGCAAGGAGGATTCTAATCAACCTGTAAGTTCTTTTTTACGTCTTTCAAAAAAAAATGAACACTCAGACAACCCTTCATTATTCTTGTTGTATTGAGAGTATAAAAACAACTTAAAACTTGAATGATGAAAAAAATGAAATTCTCTTTAATTGCAGCTTTTGCCTTGATAGCCTTATTTATAGGATCTTGTCAAAACAACCCTACGAATCCAAATAATAATAATGTGCAAAATATTATTGACTCTTTGGGAATCGATACGAATAACACGAACTGCCAATTCAACTACGTCTACACTTTTGATTCAACGAACAACATTTATACTTTTAGTGGACAAGGGCAGGGAGTTGCGCCAATTCAATATGTTTGGGTAATTAATCAAGACACTTTGTATGGCCAAACCGTCACTGTTCAAGGGCCTGTATATGATTTTTGTGCAGCCATGTTGGATGCAGATGGATGTTTTACAGCGATTTGTGATTCAATTAATGCTTCTCCAACGACATGTTCAACTTATTTTTCGGTTTCTTATGATAGTTTAAACAGTACAATGACCTTGAATGCCAATGGTTCAGGAATAGCGCCATACAGTTATTCTTGGAATATCAATGGAACTACTTATACCGGTGCTTCAGTTACTTTGGCAAATACACCAGCTTCAGCATGTCTGACACAAACTGATGCAGGGGGATGTACTGCTACCTATTGTGATAGTGTTGGTTATAATCCAACAGGTGGAGGAAACTGCGGTGTTCAAGCATGGGCTTATGTAGATTCAACAGGATCAAATACAGTAACTGCAAGTGCAGTAGCTACAGGAGTGGCGCCATTTACATATACTTGGACGGTGACGGGAAATCAAACAAGTACCTATGTAGGCCAAACAATTAGCTGGCAAGGACAAATTGGAACTACTTATCAAGCATGTGTAACGATTACTGACAATACAGGATGTACGTCTTCAGACTGCACCACTGTGACAGTACAATAAGATAAAATACCAAGAGCGCCTCTACGGGGGCGCTATTTTTGAATTTGAATGATCCTGTAGAAATAAAGAAATTCATTAAAGGCAACCGAAAGATTTTTGAGAAGATCTACAATGCTTATGCACCTAATATGTATTCGCATTGTCTACGAATGGCCAGGAATGAAGATGACGCTAAAGACATGCTGCAGGAAAGCTTTATTCGGGTTTACAATAACCGAAATCAATTTGATCCAACTCAAAGTTTAGGAGGATGGATTCGCAAGATTGTGATCAACACGTCTTTGAATTTTGTTAAGAAACACTATTCCATTCAATTTGAAAGAGATGAAATCATCGAAATGAAAGTGGATTTTGACGAAGAGGAAAATGAAAAATTATCAAAAGAACGGTTGACAAAAGCTTTGGAATCGCTACCCGAAGGTTATAGAATGATCTTCAGTTTATATGTGATTGAAGGGTTAACCCATCCAGAAATTGCGGAGTATTTAGACATCTCTGTGAATACCTCAAAATCGCAATTGCATAAGGCAAAGAAAATGCTCAAAGCCGAATTGAATACTTTAACTACTGAAAAAAGAATTTATCATGTATCTTGAAGACGAAGAAATAGATAACTTATATGCAGAGTTCAGAAATGAAGGAGTTGCTCCCCCTCCAGAAGCAAAGGACTTTGTAATGAACACCATTGGAAAGAAATCCTATTGGAAATATCTGTGGGTTTTGCTCTTTTTAATTGGGGCGGGGACCACAGTTTATTTTGTTTTACCAACTTCTTCATCTCAAGAACAACAAATTGCCGGGTCTAATGAAAACGAGGATATTGTTGAAGGATATTTAGCCGAACAAAAAGAAGTTAAAGATATTCCTGAGGATATGAAAAATTCAAAGAATTCCATTGTTGAAACTTTAGAGGATGATCTTTCTCACAAGCATGAAAAAAAGGATAGAAAGTTGGAAATTTCCCATTTAGCTGATGCAGATGCAAAAGGGGATGTAAAGTATTTAAAAAATACTAAGAGCGAAGGGAATTTCTTTAACAAGAGAAAGAATCAAAATAATGAAGGGATAAATAAGCAAAGAAAACTGGATATTGACAAAAAGGAAAATTTCGTCGCTAAAAATGTAAAGAATATCCAAGCAGAAATTAAGCCGGATGATAACTTTGTTGAAAATACTGGTTTTGAGGTAAAAGTTGTGAAACAGGGCGAAGAGCAATTGCAGGATCAGAATAATAATCAGGATAAAATAGAGTGGGATCGACTCGACAAACTTGCCGCCAATACAATTAACAAACTACCTGTTGCAGATGGTAAAAATATTCAGATTGATCTTCGAAACTTGAAAAAGAGATCAGTTTTACAGTATAGTTTAGAAGCCAGAGTGGGATACTCCTTTTCCGATATTTATAGAGGGAAAGAACAATTAAACTATGAAAATATTGGGATGTTTAAGAATCTACAAACCTTTGAGGCTGAGATTCACGGGATTTTAAATTTCAAATCTTTTTTGGTGAAAACTGGAATTGGAATTCAAAATGACTTTTCAACCACTAACTATTCGGAAGATATAGTACAATACCGAAATACGGTTGTCTTTGAAGAATTACTTGATTCGAATAATAATCCTTATAATTCTGTTTTATACACTTTTGCGGATACTTCGGCCATTTCAAATTCCTATCAAATGCGTGTTTCTACATCCTATTTTACTTTGCCTTTACAAATTGGGTATCAGCTAAGACTAGGGAATCGATGGAATCTAGAAATTTTGGCAGGAACTCGATTTGGATTCTTAATGGACGTGAGTACAAGCTACAATGCACAGGAGAGCATGGATTATTTGCAAAGTATAGATCATGGAAATTTCAGAAAATTCAGAATGGATGCAACACTTGATTTGGGATTAAACTACAGATTAAATGAAAAATGGAGTATAGGAATCCATTTACCTGGTAGTTTGGGTCTGAATTCCAGAACAAAGGATAGCAAAATACTCAATTATCGTATAGGAGGAATGTTGAATCTAAGATTTAATTTTTAACCCAATCTATTATAGACAAAAATATCCAAAACCATTTTTACAGAGATGATCATTAAAATCATACTGATTTCGTTGAAGTGTATGATTTGGGTAAGTCCGAAAAGGCATCCAAGTCCAATTAAAGTAGTTGCCAGACCAAATAAATTTCGTTTGTAGAACTCCCCCTCTTGCAATCCAACAAATCTTCGGGGTACTAAAAAGGTCATTTTTACATAAAGATACTGGGCGAAGAAAATAGCGATAACGAAAATGTATTCGTTTTGAAAAAACCGTTGAATTTCTGCTTGCCAGTCTAAGCTTGTCATCACGGAATCCGCAGTTAATGTGCTTAGCCAGGCACAGATCAAGAAAACGATCACGAATATTGGAAACTGAACCAGAAACATTTTCCAGAACTTGGTTCTAAACTCAGGATCGAAGCCATGATAATGACCTGGTTTACGGATGATGTTCCATAATTTAACACCAAAAGAAAATTCGGAGGCAAAGAAATCCAAAAAGTAAAAGAGAAAAATATAGTAGAGATTCCATTTCCAAAGAAAAAAACCAAGAATCGGAAAAATATTCTCTAATACAATATTCGCAAACAGTGGATTTCGAATCCGATCTTTGATTGCTGTGGCCATTATTTGTATAAGGTTTGGAGGTTCTTTTTCGCTTTCTCATGCATAGGATCTACCTCAATCGCTTTTAAATAGTAAGATTTAGCTTGATTCAGATCTTTCTTTTTCTCATAACAATATCCCAGATTATTGTAAGCATCGGCATAGAGACTATCCGCTTCGATGGCATGTTCAAAATAGAATATAGCAGAATCAATCTCATCACTTCGATTCATATAAACCCAACCTTGATTAAACCAGGCAATAGCATAATTGGGGTCAATTTTTACAATCGTTCTGTATTGTGCCATTGCGCTGTCCAGTTTGTCTTGATTTTGATATAACATACCCAAACCATAAAATGCGTCCTTGTTTAGAGGTTCAATGGTTAAGGCAGTTCGAAAGTACCCTTCGGCCATTTGTTGTGATTTCACATCCCCATATTTTGAAAGAATTGATCCCAGTACGATATACCCCTCTGTAAACTCAGGGTCTTGCTCAACAGAAGTCATATAAGAAGATACGGCTAGTTTTACCTTTCCTTGAGATTGATATAAAAACCCTTTTAAATAATAGGCTTCACTTAAGGTTTCATCCATTTTGAGTGCTTTATTTATGAAGGTAAATGCTTCTTCTGGATTATTTACCAGCGTGTACACTTTCCCCATTCCAAGATAGCCACCTGCTTTTTCCGGATACATTTCAACCGCTTTCTCATAAATCACTTTGGCCTCTTCGATGAGGTTGGGATTGTAGATCAAAGCATCCATCAGCATGTCGGCGTAAAAGATCATATTGTCGTAATCGTCTTTCGAGTATTCGTAAACTTTTTTTGCATCCACAATAGACCGATCAAATCTCCCCAATTTGTTGTAGGCTTCGGCGCGCACCATAAAAAGAGCTTTGCTGGGTTCTTTATCTATGAGCTCCGACAGGGAATCGATTTCCGACTTAACTTCTACTTCTGTTTGAACGGTTTCCTGTTCTTTTTCCAAACCTTTTTCTTTTTCCTCGGGTTGACAAGCAAGGAATAGTAAAGATGATAGGGCAAATGAAAAAATATATTGAAATCTCATAATGGTAATGGCTTTGGGCAAAAATAAGATTTTTGTTGGGAAAAAGGATGAGGATTGAGTTTGTGGTGTAGGGTTTTGATTTTACAGTGAATTCGGATACTAAAATTCGGGGTTTCAAAAGATGAAATTAGACGAATGTTCAAAAGTTTCCATTCAAAAAATTTGGATTAATCCATTTTTTTTTTGCAATTTGGGGTCAATCAAACTGACTATCAGCATAATGCGCCTGTGAAAACTTGAATCTATCCTTTTATTTTAAGATTCTTTCTTGAGCATTTTACGGTAGTGTAAAATTTATAACATGAAAAAAATTCTATTTGCAACTGCATGTACTATTGTAAGCTATTTTGCTTTGGGTCAAACTCAACAAAACACCCTTAACACTACTGGAAATGTAGGTGTGGGAACTACCAATCCGGCCACTCCACTTGAAGTGGTAGGAAAATCTAATTTAAAAGGAAGTGTAGCAATTGATTCCTCTATTACCATTGGAGATAGTATGGTGGTAGAAAGGGATGCCAAAATTAAACAAGATTTAAGAGTGGATGGGAAAGGTATTTTTGAAAAGAAGTTAAAAACAAAGAAAGACCTGATTGTAAAGGAAGATGCGCATATAGATGGCGACATTATCATGGAAGGGTATGCAGATTCCATTCAGGACTATGGAATCATGTTTTTGGATGAAGATGGGAGAACCTTTCCAAAAGACAGGACTTCCTTTGCTCGTTTGATTTTGGATATTGCCAATGCAGGCAAGGAATGTTTGCAAGACCCTTATGGAAATGTCATACCAGTTTCTCCTACCTGGCATTCTATCAATCCGGATATTGTATCTACAGGGATTTGGGATTGTGAAAGAAATGCAAAAGTGGGAATCAATACAGATGACCCTCAAGGTTATTTACATGTAATTGGTTTTGGAGCAACGAATACAGATCGAATGCTGGTGATTGAAAATCCAGATTACGATAATGGAAATGGGAATAATGTCCTATTTCAAGTAGGAGGAGATGGATTGGTATTTGCCAGAGAGATCAAAGTAAATCTAGACAATTGGCCGGATTATGTTTTTAAAGAAGACTATGTTTTAATGCCTCTTTCTGAAGTAGAGAAATACATCGAAGAAAACGGACACCTTCCAAATGTAAAAAGTGCGAAGGAAATCGAGAAAGAAGGCTTAAATCTTGGAGAAACCAACAAGATGTTGATGGAGAAAATGGAAGAAATGACCCTTTACATGATTGAACTGGAGAAGAAAGTGAAGGCATTGGAGGAAAAGTTGAAAAATGAAAATAAGTAGTCATGAAATATTTTGCAATTTTTATTCTACTTGTTTCAAATCAAGCATTTTCTCAATTACCAGACACGGTTGAAATTAGAGAAATTGAATTTCTTGATTCTGTTTACGCTGATTTTGAACCATTTTGTGAAACGCATCGGCTTTTAAATAAATATACAGATCCTTGGGACAGTACTTTTACATATTTTTTAAAAGATAGAAATTCAGTGAATGACTCCATTTCATGTGATCTTCTTTATCATTTGATAAAAGAGATGAACTTTATATCTTACGACAGTGTCTACATGACTTCTGTTTCTAATTTTGGAGTAAGTGCAATTAATCATATTATTGATCATGGCGGACCTATTAAACAAATACCATTAGGTGTGGTTGATTATAAATTTAATTGGTTCAATAAGGACTCTGCTATTACTTCTGGAGCAATTCAATTAAATGGGATTTCTTATGAAATAGTAGACCCGAACGTACCATTTTACGAAGATCGAATAAGTTATGCAGGACCTCTTTTTGATTTTATATCAGATCCTGAAATCGAATTTGTATTAACCAATGATTTTATTATCACTGAGGATGAATCTGCGGTCATTGGATATGAAATTAATGATGGTTCAGGTTGGACAAAATATAAGCTGAATGAAGCATTTACTTATTTCTGCTCTGCAGACACCATGCAGTTTTTTAGAATTAGGGTTTCATTTGAATCCGGATTTACAATTGAGAATTCGGTTATTTTTCAGACACCAAAAATTCCGGACACTCCTCAACAAAAATGGTCTCTTGGTTGCAGTAGATCCGGAAAGGTTCCTGCAACTGCACAAAATGGAGATAAATGGCTAGAATGGTGTTTACTGGAAGGTTGTAATAATAATGGCATAGATAAACCTTATATCATAGTTACGGGCTACAGACCTCCAATTTTTGGACAAAGTTTCACAAGAACTTTCGAATTATACAATACGAATCACGCTGGCCTAATCGGACATCTTCAAAACAATGGATACGATGTTTTTATTGTACGATTTAATTTTCATTGGAGACCCTATGCAATGGGCGTAGAAGATGCAGCAAATATATTTATCGAGTTTCTAAATATCGTTAATGCAGCAAAGGCAAATGAAAGCGATGGGTATTATGAAAATATTATTCATGGCAATTCAATGGGATGTGATGTCGTTACTACCGCTTTACTAAAAATGGAAAAAGAGCATAAAATTGACCAAAGTTCAACGCGCTTTCATCATTCAAGGTTATTCATTAGTTATGATGCAAATTATTTCGGAGCAAACATCCCATTGAGTATGCAGTACATTGTGAAAAGCCAGTTCGCTCATTATTCGGCTAATACCCTATTAACTGCTTTTTTAGGAGGTTGGATTCCTGTAGCTTCACAATTAGGAGCAATCGGAAGTATCGCACTAAGAATTTACATGAATCAAGTAGTTGAAGCTAAGTTGTTTAAGGAGCTTGTTTCTTATCATACTGATGTTAATCAATTTAACTTTCCATGGTCTCCTTGGGTTAATCGATATATGACTCCTGGAGAGCATCCTGATAGAATTGCAATGGAAAACGTGAAGCAAACATATAATTATACAAATAGTTTTGTGCCAATTCCAGGAGATACAAGAAATATTGGAATCTCTTTGGGAAGAATTAAAAATACCTTAGAATATCCCCCAACTTCTCAAGCTCTTGGAGATGGGGTAGATGATATATCCAACCAGTTTAGAGGTCCTGGAAATACATTTGCTTACTATAATGGTTTTACAGAAGGAATAGAAGCTTATGCCTTAAAGTATTCTCAATACCATTTGCCTATTTTTAAACGCCGATCTTTTTATGCCTGGACGGGAATCCCATTTATGTTTTTACACCAAAGAATGCATGGAAATTACACAAGAGAAGTGGATAATGCTTCGGGTTCCTATATGATAGGTCTAGGAAATATTGGAGCGGTAATTGGATGGGTTGGAGTTGGCGGTGGAATAGCCAGTTTAGATCCTGTTGACATTATTTCTTACTCATCAATCTTGGGAACCAAATACTCGCATAAATCGGTTCTGACTGCCTTAGCCATAAACCCAAATATTTGGCCAGCTAATGGATCTATGAGTATGGATATTCATTCATTAGATTTATTGTATCAAAACTCATCAAACCTATCAAACGGTGTTAAGTCACGTCATTTTGGTTACCCAAATCTTGGTCGACCCAATGACCATTTTGATATCACCCCTTTTGAAGCCATTTATGTGGATGAAGAAATTGACCCGCACATTGATCTGGAGTTTCAGGTAGATGAATATAAAGATTCCTTGAATCAGTTTATATTGAATGAATCCGAGCCTTGGTACTTGGGCTTACAAAATCAAAATATTGGTTCCGCAGTATTGAGTAATTATACGTATAGAGCCAAAAGAAGAGCTAAGCACCAAATTGTATGTGGGCATCTGGTAACCCCTTCTACAGATCCGGGGGACTATAATGTACTCGGCAATGGAGATGTGGTTTTGAATGCGGGTGATGAAATTGTTTTGAAACCGGGCGTACATATTTCAAACGGGGCACAGTTTCATGCCAAAATACATTATGACATTTGTGGTTCGCAATTGCCTCCCAATATCAATATAGATGGTTATTGGGAAGAAAAACCTTCCTTTCCAGAACAATTCGAGATAGAAACCGAAACTAAATCTGAACTAAATTTAGAAACCTCAATCTACCCTAATCCCTCCAAAGATGAATTGCTGATTAAATCTACAGAGGAAATAACTTCTATTGAAATTTTTGATATTTCTGGTAAAAAAATAGAAACAGTCAAAGCTTTTGGAAAAGTCTTTAGGTATAGTCACCGACTTAAGCCGGGCACTTATTTTGTCAAAATATATTTGGGGCATCAAGTAGAAATTCATAAATTATTGGTACTATGATAAATAAAAGCTTAAGTATATTTTTCATTTTACTCCTTTTCTCCTGCGCCAAGGACGGCAAAAACATATATGTTGAAGGCA
>JAWKMJ010000018.1:0-86952 GCA_041392305.1 Crocinitomicaceae bacterium | reverse complement strand
TTATAGTCTGATCTTCGGTTATCGTTTTACGAAGTGAAAGGATTTACTTAGCAAAGCTCCTGTGTTGGTTCGTCCGGGAGTGGAAGGAGGGCTATTCGATACGTGTGTGACACTCGCACCATCTAGAGATGACTATATTTCTATTATTCGGATTCTACTTTTTAATGATTTTATAGGTGAAAACTTCTCCCTGACTCTGGAATTTCAAAATATACATGCCGTGTCTGTACGAACTCATATCAACCTTCAAACCAGTCATTAAGTTGTAATCATCCATTCGATACACTTCTCTTCCTCTGCTGTCAATCAACTTCACATCGAATAAAAGATCCTCGGTTGAAGTGGAAATGATCAATTCATCCTGAACTGGGTTGGGATAGATTAATGCCCCATGTAGATTGTTTTCCTCCAAACTCAAGTGATTTTCAATTTCAACAGTAATAGAAGTGTCGCAATTGTTTGCATCTGTCACAGTAAATGTATAGAAACCTGCGACTAAGCCCGAAATGTCTTTGGTGATTGCACCATTATCCCAACTGAAAGAATAAGGAAATACACCTCCATTTACTGCCATTTGTATCGCTCCATCAGCGCCAAAATTTTCATGTGTAATGGTCGGGGTTAAAGAAAACTGAGGAGGCTGATAAATCCAAAATGTATTTTCAACATAGCAATTTTGCGCATCCGTAATGGAAACGGTGTACTGACCATAACCGAGTTGGTTTTCATCGAATCCACCCCAATTTATCGAAAACGGAGGAGTTCCACCTGTAATATTTAAACTGGCACTTCCAGTAGTTTCACCATTACATTCAACATTTGATGTAGCAACCGCTATTTCAGGCATGTTAATATTTTCAATTAAAATTGTACCCCCAATTTGACACCCATTTTGATCTTCAATGAGGTAAGGGTAGGAGCCTGCTTCAAGATTATTTGGATCCTCTCCAAACCAATTTTCAATATAAGGAGGTACTCCACCAATTGAAGATAAAACTGCAGTCCCATTGTTTTGTCCACAATTTGATTGAGTGGTATCAGTTGAGACTTCGAGTAATGTGGGCTCTGAAATAACTGCAGATTCAATACTTTGACAGCCCAAAGCGTCAATGACAAACAAAGTATAACTTCCTGCGCAAAGATTTGAAATACTATCAGAGGTCTGATTGTTGCTCCATTCGTACATGATAGGTAGGTTTGTGGCAGTAACCGAGGAGGCGAGAGCACCATTACAGTTTGAAAAGCAATCAACATCGTAAGAAGTTAAAGTGGTTGCAGGCGCATCACTTATGGTAATGTAGGTACTTTCAGTTTTGGTGTCTGATCCTACCCCGTTAGTCACTGTAAGAACGACTTCATAGATCCCAGGAGTATTATATACAACCTGAGGACTTGAAGAGTTGGAGCTAGCCGGGATACCGCCAGTAGTAGTCCACGACCAAGAATTCGGGTAACCAGTGCTTAAATCTTCGAGATTGATGGGTTGCCCTACACAGAAATTTGTGTGATCCGCCGTAAAATTGGCAACTGGAGCCGCTTCATTGAGACAAAAATTGTGAGTTGCGGCAGTGCCAAAAGCGGCAGTAGTCATTTTCGTCAAGGTATCAGCATTCGCATCCAATACCCAATAATTTCCATCAATGGTACATTGGTATTGATTGAGTTGTGATCCGGTTAATCCGTCTCCGTTAAGATCGGTAACCACTAAATCATAGCATCCGTAATCAACACAAACATTTTTGATATGTACATAGCCCTCATTTCCATCTTGAAATGGCCCATCAGAAAATAGAATATTCATGGATCCGTCAACTAAAGTCCAATAGGTTTCGGAGCCCATGCAGTCCTGCATAATTTGAATCGTGATCATCTGGTCACCTACCACCGTATTGTAAGTTGAAGTCAGGGTATCGTTATCTGGGTTGGGATCAATGAGATGATTCGGTAAATGTGTCCAAACCTTAAAGTTGTGCGAGCCTGAAGAACTAAAAGAAGGCAATGTTACTAGAGCACTATCAAAAGAATTTAAGTTTCCTTGCCAAAGGAAAGAATCAATAGGGTTCGCATCAATTTGGTATTTGATAGTGACCAGATGTAAATCATTCGCTCCAAAATTGGTTAGCCAAATTTTAGGTTCAATATAGGAGCCACAAACATCTCCGCTAGGCTGAATAATTTGCGTTATTCCAGCATCTTCGTCAGCCATATTATTTGGGTATATTTCCGACTCCCAAACTCCTCTGCCATAAGTTCCGGCTCTGATTACATGGGCTTGCTCGTTTATTTCCAGGTCATTAACGATCGTGTTCGGCAAGTTGGTTTTGAAGGGAATCCAAGTTCCTAAATCGTCATTTCGGTAGTAAATTCCGATATCCATTCCTACATAAAGAGCATTATTTGAGGAACTGGCGTCATATTTAACAATATTGGCACCAACATTAGGTAGAGCGTTGAGTTCTGAAATATTGATCCAATTTTGACCTCCATCATTACTCATCATCACCTTATTGTTATTACTGAACCCACTTAGTGTTACCCATAATCGCAGATCATTATTGGGGTCCACCTCAATTGAGGTAATTTGAGTACCTGAGAGTAGATTTTGTAAATTGTTTGTGACTTCGGTGAAAGATGAAGCACCGTCCGTAGATCTATATATTCTATTTGTGGTTGCAACGTACAAAATATTTGTGTTGCTTTCGTAAAGTTCAATAGATCGAAGTAATTCAGGGAATTGATGAGAAGATAATTGCATCCAATTTCCTCCACTGTTTGCATAGACTTCAGTATAACCGGCTACTATTCGATTGTTTTGATTGTCGTATTGCATTGGTGTAACCCAATATCCTTCTTCCGGGTTGCCCACACTGTTAGAAGAAAGTCCTCCGTCGTTAGAGATCCGGAGACTACCATATTGAATCATTCCAAAAATTTGATTCGGATTGGACTCATTTACAGCGCAATCCATTCCATCTGCACCATGATAAACTTTCCATTCAGTTCCATCCCATGTATATCCTCCATTATCTTGCAATCCACCTACAACTCGATTTGGATTACTTTGAGGACTAGCAATTCTGTAATACTGTCCAATTTGAATTCCTTGAGTGAGATCAGTAAAATTATTCCCATTATTGGTTGAGGTATAAATCCCACCATCAGAGCCACAATACAAAGTTCCGTTTTGCCAATCCAAAAAGTGAATATCCGCGTGGGTATAGGAAGCCTGAGTTGGATTGTTCCATTGATTGATTCTATTCCATGTAACCCCTCCATTTGTAGATCTCCATACATTTAAAACTCCATGAACAAGTAAGTTTGGATCTGTATCGGAAACTGCAATGGCCATGTCGTACCAAGCCTGATTCGAACCATCAAAAATACCATCAGAAGAATCTCTAAGTGTAAAGTTGACACCACCGTCTACAGATCGATATACTCCGAAATACTCACTTCCTGGACCGGCTATTGAAACATACACCATTTCAGAATTGGCCTCTGTGACATCAAAACATAATCTAGTAGAAGTTGAATCATTTAATCCGGATCCTTCCAGCCAATTCTCACCTGAATCAATAGAGTAATAGAACTTCCTATTTGAAACTGCAAACAAAGCGGTTGTACTTCCAACTTTGTACTTAACATTTCTCATGTTTCCCAATTGCTTATTTGCAAAGCTTAGTCCTCCATCTGTAGATTTAAGAATTCCATTTGCGGTTGCTAAAAAAAGCTCATTTGGGTTTGTAGGATGGACAACCACATCTTTCAGATTACCCACTACATTTCCTACAACGCTCCAAGATTCACCCATATCAGTCGATTTCAAAAGGCCGATAGAATAGGTGTCTCCAGCATCTGGATCTCCAGTGGTTGCATACATAATGTTGGGATCAGAAAGGGCAAATGCAATTGATCCGATTCCAATCAAAGAAATTTGGTCACCAACGGGTTTCCAATTAATTCCTCCATCTATTGTTTTCCAAATTCCTCCAGCTGGTGCACCCACAAAAATAATGTTTGAATTTGTAGGATGTTCTTTGATGAAATTAACCCGACCATGACCAGGACTCCAAGAAGCCGTATTATTATAGTTGAACGGACCTACAGGATGCCAATCTCCACCAAAAAAGTTCATGGTTCTTTCCATGTTTTCACGATCTTGAACTTCGGCCCAAGTTCTTCTGAAATCCGGGAAGGATCCATCAGGCAATACCCTGGTTTCCCAGAACCATTCCCATCTATGAAATTGTTTCCAACCTTTACCTCTTTGGTATTCATACCCATCCCAATCCTCGTAAAACTGCTCTTGAATTTCATAAAAATTGGCATTAGGCTGCATCATTTTTTCAATCCATGATGTTCCTTGGCTCATTGCAGCAAAAGAAAATAATAGACCTGCTATTAGGCTCAATCCTTTATTCATCATCGTGTAATCTTGTTTGTAATTTAAAGCAACAGTAGTGTAGCAGGAGCAAGTAAAATGTAAATATCACCATTTCTTTAAAAGAAAACGAACAAAAATATCAATGGGATAGTAAACCCAAAATTATTTTGTTTGATCCCAGGTCATATAGTCGGATCTTTGCTCGGGTCTATTTGGCTCAATTTCTCTTAGTGGGTCACAGGGTCTTAAAGTGTCATGACATTCCTTTGCTAAATTCTGGTATATTTTCGTCCCTTCTGTCTTCCATTTGATCATCTCATCCGAGACTTCTTTGATGATTTTGGCAGGATTCCCGACCACCAAACTTCTTTCGGGAATTACCATTTTAGCTGGCACAAAGCAAAGTGCTCCAATAATGGATTCCTTTCCAATTTTGGTATTATCCATGATCACGGCATTCATTCCAACCAGACAGTTTTCACCTATTTCACCACCATGAATGATGGCACCATGGCCTATATGAGCATTTTTTCTGAGGTAAACAGTTGTTCCAGGAAACATGTGTACCGTGCAACTTTCCTGTACATTACATCCATCTTCAATAATAATCTGACCAAAATCACCACGAATAGTACAATGTGGTCCAATATAGCAATGCTCTCCAATAATCACATTACCTGTGACATTTGCTTGTGGGTGAATAAAGGTACTCTCCTTAATTACAGGTTTAAAACCATTGAATTCGTAAATCATACTGTGAAGTTAGTGATTTTATGGTAGTATTTTAGTTCTAAGTTCCAAGTTCCAAGTTCTTTGCTCATGCTCAATACTCTTGCTCAAATCTCTTGCTCAATACTCTTACTCATCCACTCAATACTGTATAACATAGTCTATGGTATCATTTTGTTGAATCAGAACAGAATCTTTTGAATAGCTTGGCTGGAGAACATCCCAAAAGTGAAAGACAAAATAGGTTCCTGCTTCATTGGGGCAAATCCATGTGGAATCCACATTAGGTCCATCAAAATAATAATATCCATCCTGACAACAATCGGAACAATTTTCAGTACCCGATTCTTTCAATATTTTAAGTTGATCTTGTGGATCTGTAGGAGCCGTATTTTGAACAATAAATCGAATCCAACCGATAGGCCGGTGGTTTAAATTGATAATATTATCGCTTGAAGTGTGGAAGAAATCAAAATTTTTCTGGATCTCTTCTAAAAAATAACCTTCTTTATAAAATCTAAAAGTATAAGATTCCACTAGATTTCTAGGGAATTCAATGGAATATGAGCCGTCTGAATTTGAAGAACCCGTGGCAATGAGTGTTTGACCTGCGTTCATCCCGCTAGAGGTGTTTTCATAAATGTAAATTGCATCACTAGCAACACCAACCTGAGTTTGGGAGTTGATAATCTGTCCTTTAACTGTAAAGGAAGTTGTTGAGTGTTTATTGCAACCTAGGATAAAAAGTGCTAACAAAAAAATACCAATCCATTTCATTTTAATTCGTGTTTTAGATTTTTCAAGACATTGTCTTTTGTCCATTTTAACTGACGTTGAAAAGGTTTGCTACGTTGGGAACAATTCGAAAGACTACAAAGTTCGCAAGATTTTGGTAAACAAGGTTCAATATGAATGAAATTTTCTACGTCTTCACCATATTTTTCTTTGATTAAACCTTCGATTTCTTCCATGATTTCGTCTCCCTGCCTAATGGAATAATAAAATGGAATCGTAAGATGAATGTCAAAATGATAGTGACTTCCAAATTTGATTAAGCGCATATTATGAATATCTATCCAGTCATCTTTTCGGTTATCCTGAAAAAACTGAATCATCTCATTTAATACACCAAAATCCGCTTCGTCTAATACTCCCTTTAGTGATTTTCTGATGATGCGATAACCCATGTAAATAATCAATCCTCCAAAGAAAATGGTCACCGCATTGTCGATCCAAGTGATGTTGGTCCACATGATGATTCCAATCCCAATTAATAAACCAAAAGAGGAGTAAGAATCGCTCAGAATGTGGTTTCCTTCTGACTCCAAAACTGGAGATCGATGTTTTTTACCAGTAGATCGAAGAGCAAGTCCAAGAATCAAATTCACAACTGCACCAACTGCCACAACAATTAACCCGAATCCCAACTCTTGAATATGATGAGGAAAAATCAAATTATAAATTCCCTTGTAAATCAAAAGAAATCCTGCAATCATTATCATCCCCCCCTCAATTCCGGAAGTAATGAATTCCATTTTTCCATGTCCATAAGGATGATTGAAGTCTTTCGGGCGTGCAGCATAGTAGATTGAGTACAAAGCGAATCCAGAAGCCGTTACATTTATTATCGACTCCATTGCATCCGACAAAATAGAATTGGAATTGGTCCAGAAATAAGCCACAAACTTAAAAATCAATAAAGCCAAAGAAACCCAAAGGGTGATCCATTGTACTTTGATCTTGGTTTTGTCTGTTTTTGTTAGATTTTGATTCACAGGTTTAAATTAAGAATTATGAATTAAGAATTAGGAATTATGAATGAACAATTAATAATGAAAAATGAAAAATTAAAAATGAAAAATTAAAAATGAAAAATTTGATTTTATCTATGACTGTAGGGAGGATTTCAATCCTTGAACGAAACATTTTCAGAGCTCGAAACCAAATTCCAAGATAGATATAATTACCATTTGACTTTCACTAATCAAAAAATGATAGTCACGACGAACAAGCCACTTTGTAACCCTGTGACTTCAGTCCAGGGTACAAAAATAGACTTAGCATCTAGTACTAAAAATAATAACTATCCAACAAATAAAGAAAAGAAGCCATGGCAGCTGCCCCCAATGCGAGTTCTCTTTTATTTACATTTTCGAATACGTCGGTTTCAGCGTGGTGAAAGTCGAAATATCTTTGGGAGTCGGGGACGAGTCCAAATAACGGAATTTCGGGGTACACTTCTTTTAAAGGTCCGATATCCACGCCTCCGTAGCCTTCTTTAAATCTTGTCAATTCAAAATCGTAGAGAGGTTTCATGGTTTCTATAAACTTCTTAAATGATTTAGGATTAGCGTTTTGAATGTCAAATCCTCTTGGTGAAAAACCTCCTCGGTCGCTTTCTACTGCTGCCACGTGTATTTCATTGTTCTTCTTAGCTTGCATGGCGTAGGACTTTCCTCCGAAATTTCCGTTTTCTTCATTCATGAAAAAGACTACACGGATGGTATGTTTGGGTTGATAATTGAGGGCTTTGAAAATCCTTCCCGCCTCCAAACAATGCACAATTCCAGCTCCGTCGTCGTGAGCTCCTTCCCCTACATCCCAGGAATCCAAATGACCTCCAATGGTGATGATTTCGTTTGGTTTTTCAGATCCTGTAATTTCTCCAATGACATTATAAGATTTGACCATTCCGTAAAATCTGCAATCCATGTGGAAGTGCAAGTTCACTTTTCCATTTTTAAGCCAATTATGTAGTTGGTCTGAGTCTGAAGTAGAGATGGCGGCAGATGGAATTGAATCCACTCCTTCTTCATATTTCATACTACCTGTATGAGGGTGATCGTCAGTTGGTATAGCTAATGAACGTATGATTACCGCTTTTGCACCTAGTTTACCTCCTTCAATGGCACCGTTGCCTCGTATCGGCCAACAACCTCCATAGGCTTTGAAAGTGTTGATTAGCTTTTGATCCATTGGCTGATTCAAAAAAACGATTTTTCCTTTTACTTCCGATTCCGAGGCTTTTTTTAATTCGTCTAGTGACATGAATTCGATGACTTCACCTGAAAGGGTTCCATTGGTTCCTTTGGATCCACCAAGAGCTAAAATGTGCAATTTGTAGATTTCTCCTTTTTCATTTTCGATCCAGCCAGACTCCGTAGTTCCCCTTTCCCAGTGTGGTACACGAATTTCTTGTAAATAAACTTTGTCAAAACCATGTTTCTCCATGATCTTTTTTCCCCATTGAACGGCCATCTCAGCTTCTGCAGATCCTGTAAGTCGGGCGCCAATGTCTTTGCAGAGTGATCTTAAATCTTCATAAGAATGCCCGTTTTCAAGTGCTTCATTGTGGATCTTTCGGATAAACAGACTATCCTCTTTTTGGGCGTAGATGATTTTGGTAGAAAGAAAAATACTGACTAACAGAAAAAAAGACTTCATAATTGCAACAGTTTGGTATTTGATGAATGATAAAAAGCAATTTTCCCCTAAAACTACTATTTTCACACTTATTTAAAACGACTCACATAAAAAAGTTCGTTTTTGAAGAGTTAATGATTTCTTATAGTTTAAAAATGGCATAAAGATGTTAGATACAATTGGAACTTTAGTAACAGCGTTCAGAATAACCCTTAATCTTCTGATTTTGGCTGGAATTATAGCACTTATTGTGGTCTTTTTTAAAAAAAGGTCAATAAAGGAAAGCCTTAAAAAACAAGGTTTTTCTAAGCAACAAAGCTTCAAATCTCTCAATGGGAGGTACCTTTATTTTGATGAATTGAGAGGAAGAATTGCTTTATTGGATGAGCAAAATAAAGTGTTTATTTTTAATTCTGGAGATGTCGAATACGCAAAAGTAGTGGTAAACGATCAGGAAGTTACGGATTTAGCTTTTGATCAGGATATTAAGAAAATAGATCTTCATTTTAAAATTCCTCAAATCGAACATGCTTATGAATTGGAATTTTTGTTGTGTTTTGGAAATGAATCACAAATCAACCGAAAAGTAAATCAGCAAAAATTGGAATTGGCATGTGATTGGAAAAGAAAAATTAGTGAACACAAGAAAATTATGGCAGGATAAAGAAAAAGCCCGGTAAACCGAGCTTTCACTTATGTGATTTATTTTCTAATCTAAATTTCTTTGTCAATTGCACTTGTAATTTTGGCATCTTCAGGATCCACGTCTGATCTCCATCTGCGCTTTAAATGACCATCTTTGCCGATGAGAAATTTCTCAAAATTCCATTTAATATCTCCTTCAAAATCCGGATTATGCTCGTTACACAACCAGGTAAATAATTCGTGTTGATCTTTTCCTTTCACAGAAACTTTTGCCGCCATATCAAAAGATACACCATAATTGGCAGAACAAAATTCAGCAATCTCTTTGTTGTTTCCTGGTTCCTGGCCCATAAAATTGTTTGCTGGAAAACCTATAATGATCAATTTATCTCCATATTTTTCATGTAAACTTTGTAAAGATTTATACTGTTTCGTGAAACCACATTTCGATGCTGTGTTGACAATCAAGATGGGTTTTCCTTTAAATGTAGATAAATCCAATTTTGACCCGTCAATCTTTTCGACTGTGAAGTTGTGAGCGGTTTTGTGTCCTTCATGTTTCATACTTAATCCAAATAAAAGGGTAATTACTAGTGCAACTATTTTCATGTCTTTTTGTTTAAATTCTTATAACTTTGAACTTCTAACAAATATAGTATGAAAATTGTTCTTTCACCCGCAAAATCCTTGGATTTTGATTTTGAATCTCCTACCGGAAAGTACACGCAACCAGAGCTTTTGGAAGATGCAGAAGTTATTGCCAATGTGCTTAAAAAGTATTCACCTAAAAAGATTTCAGATTTGATGTCTATTAGTTCAAGTTTGGGGGAGTTGAACTATGAACGTTTTCAAGATTGGGATAAGCAATTTTCCTATCCAGATGAAAAACAAGCTTGTTTGGTTTTTACGGGAGAAGTATATCGAGGTTTGAGAGCACGAGAATTGTCCTCTGTTGATTTAGAGTGGGCACAAGATCGTTTACGAATTCTATCTGGACTTTATGGTGTGCTAAAACCCTTGGATTTAATGAAAGCCTATCGACTAGAAATGGGTACAAAACTTAAAGTGAAATCCAAAAAGGACCTATATGCATATTGGGGGTCAAAAATTGCCGAAACCTTATTAAAAGATATGAAATCCGACGAAGTTTTGATTAATCTGGCATCTAACGAATATTTCAAGTCAATTGATAAGAAAAAGTTTAAAAACAGAATTATCACTCCGGAGTTCAAGGAATTGAAAGGAGATCAATATAAAATGATTGCCGTTTTCGCAAAAAAGGCAAGAGGATTAATGACCCGATTCATTATTGAAAACAGAATTGAGGATCCCGAGCAAATCAAACATTTTGACCTAGAAGGGTATGGGTTTGATGCAAATTTGAGTACAGAAAATAATTGGGTATTTACACGTTCAGGAAATTAGAGAGGTGGGAGCTAAGCAGCGTTCTAAAATAGAAAAATATGCTTATGAAAGTATTTCTTCAAAGGAATACAACAACCGCGATGGTGCAATTCATATATTAAGCCCAGAAGAGCAAAAGGATTTGATCAGAATACGCTGGGTCTCTCTATCTTTGGCAGCTTTAGCCGGGGCTATTGGGGTCGTTGCATGCTATGTGCCTTACCATGTTTGGCCTGAATATTTTCCTGATCAACTGATCAAAATTCCAATTTTGGATGAATACCACGCAGTACCTGTCATTTTTCTCATTTTTAGCTTGGTATTGGTGGTCATTGAGATCGCTTTTCTGACCTACAATAATATTCGAACTGTTCGCGAAGTTTCTCATGCCTGTGGTTATCCAAGTCCGACCGACAGAGAATTTGAACAAAGGGTGGATCAGTTGGTTTCTGTTGGACTGGAGAAAAAACCTAAAAATCAATCCGAACTAGGGATCAATCCTTATTTCGGTATGCCTAAATTTTATGTATTACTGATTACCGTGTTCAACATCATTAAAGCTACGTTGACTAATGCTCTGATGAAGCTGATAGTGAGACGTTTACTTGGAAGATATGCCCTAAGGATGTTGGTCGATCTGTTAGGGATTCCGATCTACGCGTTTTGGAATGCTTGGGCAGCTAATCGGGTATATAAAGAAGCTAAAACTAGAGTTTTGGCCCCACCAAATATCCAAATATTATTGAATCACCTTGTAAAAGAACAAAAAGGGAATGAGGAGTTTCGAAATGAAATCTATCACATTTTGGATTATCTGGCTATAATGAAACGTGCGTTTCACGACAACCATTACCTTCTTTCAAAATTTACTTTAGCGGAATTTGATATCAAGGTTGATCCCGATCATGTGCATGACGAGAAGTTTTTAGATCGAATAAAAAAAGGAAGTGCTCTTACCAAAAAAGGCTTTTCTCAATTGATGCTTTTCGGAATGATGATAGAAGGTCGATTGTCATTAACTGAAATAAATCGACTCAAAAAAATGGAAAAAGAAGGTTATTTTGTTTTTACTCTTGAGGAAGCTAAACAAATAACAAAAGAATATTATGAAGGTCGAGGAATTTCCCACTTGATTGAAAAGTGAGATAATACGATTAATTATTGTGATTGAAAGGAAAAAGCCCCTGAATCCGCTGAAACAAGGGCTTTTAATTTAGCTTGTAACTATGAAAAACTCGCTAGTATTTAAAGCGTTTTTTTATTTCATAGTCCGCAATTTTATCTAGAAATATGTGTTTTTAAGAATTTAGTAACAGCGTTATTCCAGTTGTCAATATTTTTGGATCGCTCTTTATTCGTGACTTTCACAATTTCATTGTACTCGTTTACTGCCTTGTTATATTCTTCCCCCGCCTTGTTCACTTTATTCACATCTTCTTGTGTTCGATCCTTCTTCTTGATATTTTCAAAGGCGGCCTGAATTTTTTCATAAGTTTCTTTTTTAAGATAGAAATCCGAAATCACTTTACCATCTTTTTCACCTTCATTTTTGTAAAACTTGAGAATTTCCAAACAAGCCTCTTTTAAATTATTGTCTCCGTTAAAATCTTTAATGTCGGCCAAAAGTTGAAGTCCTTCTTCTGATGTGGTGATCAGAGATTTTCTGGCTTGTTCAATACCATTGATGTCATTTTCAGCAATCGCTACGTTCATATAGGCTTCTTGCTTATACGATTTGAAAAAGATCAAATAAATTGGATTATAGTAATCGTAAACTTCTCCTGCTTTTTGTAATTTTTTCCCAATTTTAGAATCGTTTTCTGTGATGGTTATATTGTTGGCATCTCCAAATTTCTTTTGTTCAGCTTGTAGCATATCTGACGCTGCATCCATCATTTTTCCGGCCTCCGATTGAGCCAAAAGATAAGCTTCCATCAAGTCATACGATTGTTCTGCAATCTCTTCCATGTTGAGAATCTTTTCGTAGTTTTCGGTCAAGACTATCTCTTGTAATTTTAGATAGGACAAAACTGAATCCCTGTAGGCCGTACTTCCCTCATAATCCCCTAAGCGGCTTACGTTAATCTTAGCTTGACGTACAGAGGAGATCAATTCTTGTCTTTTTGCATCAATTTTCTTCCCACTTCGTGAATGTGCAACCGTGGAGGTATAATCCCACATTCTGCTTGAGATTTCAGTGTAATTTTCATCAATTTTGGTCATGTATTCCCAGGCTTTATTCTGCCCAAAAATCATACTCGTAGCTCCCACTACGAAGGCAAGTAAAGTAAACTTCATCATCATTTGTTTTTAATTAAATCGTTCATTATTAATGTACATTCGCGAATATATATATCATTTTTTATTTCTTCCATTGCACTTAAGTTCACCTCTTTTTTTACTTCGTCAAAGTCATAGAGTATGGCATCTGTGGAGTTGTTTTTTACCGTATTGAACTCTTCTTCGGAAAGGTCTGTGTCGTATTTAATGAAACTATTGAAATACTCATAAATCCCCAAAACTCCTTCATAATTAAGATGATAGGTCTTGCTATCGAATTCATTAATCAATTTCTGAATTTTAATTCTATTTTGGAAATATTCATTTTCTGCAATTCGGTTTTCAGACTTGGACTTAATTGGAGCTATATTCATCTCAGGAAGTAATTTTATCACCAAATCCTTTTCTACTGAAGGAAATTCCAGGGAGAACTTCTCATTCTTTTCACGTGGTCGTTTAAAGTAGTAGTTGGGAAGGTATATATCTGGAGCAATTCCCTTATTTTGATGAGATTGGAGGTCTATACTATAAAACCCCTCCATCGTCACCTTGAATCCCGTATTGTCCGTGTCGGAGTCGAAAGTTCTTTGAACAGATCCTTTTCCAAAAGTTGTGTCCCCCACAATAATTGCTCGGTGATAATCCTGCATAATCCCGGCGAATAATTCTGAAGCCGAAGCAGAATAAGGATTCACTAGAATCAACATCGGACCATCGTAAATAGTTCCCCGATTCATGTCTTTCATGATTTTGGTCCCACTTTTTTCACTGTGTGTGATACATAAAGGACCCTCATTAATAAAAATTCCGCAAAGTTCTACGGCTTCACGAAGGGAACCTCCTCCATTGAATCTCAGGTCAACAATCAAACCTTTAATGTTGTCACGATTCAACTTCATGACTTCTTTGGCCATGTCTTCTGCACATCCGGAAGCACCTAAATTGTCCCATGCAGAATAAAATCCTGGAAGATTAATGTAGCCGATGTCGTCACCAAGAATATAACTTTTTATAACATTTTCATCGATTTCAGCCTTCGATTTTTTGAGGGTAATGGATTTTATTTCTCCATTTGCTTTTTTGAATTTGATCAGTAATTTTTTCGATTTTCCGTTGTTCAATTCGTCGATTAGATCGTAAGGATCTTTGCATCTGAGGTCTATGGTGTCTTGTTCCCCGGCGACTAACATTAAAATAATATCTCCTTCGTTCAATTCTCCAGAATTCCATGCTGCCCCACCTGGGATTAAATAAGTGATTTCCAAAGAATTTGATTTATTTCGATCCAGGTAAAATCCAAAGGATAGATTTTGGGTTGACATGGAATTAAAAAAATCTGTAGACTCTTCATACGTGAAATACGCACTGTGTGGGTCGTGAGCTTTAGCAATGCACTCCAGAAAAACATTACAAAAATCTTCGTAAGAGAGGTCGTAGTCATTCAGGCCACATGTTTCGTCAGCAACCACTTCGTCCCAGTATTTTGGGAAAATTCTGAGGGTAGCATTTTTGTCCATCATAATCTTGGGCTCCACATTATCAAAAATCCTGAGATATGTTGAGTAGGCTACATAACGTTTCCATTTACTTAAAAGTGCTGGATAATCTTCTTGATATCTTTTCTTCCTTTTTCCAAAAGTTAATTCACCAAAATCATTGTATTCATCACCTTTGCCTGCAAGGTTTTCAAAGGTTTTCGCAACATATTCAATTCTTTCATGGTAATTTTTGTAGATATTTCTTAAATGAAAATCGAGTGTTTTTGATAACCCTTCTTCATCAAAATATTTGGTTTCCATGATTAAAACAGAATCAAAATCAAGAAAGAAATATCCCCGATCGTCCATTTCATCTAACAGTAATTCCCCAATTCTTAAACTAAAAAGTGAGTCTCTCGATGGAGGAGAAATATGTTTTTCATTGAATTCTGTAAGAAGATCTTTAGCACGATCATAGATGTTCCGATCTTGGCTAAATATGGGCAAAGCCACGAAAAAAATAATGCTAATGGTAATACTGAGTTTGATAATGTTTGGTTTTTCTTCTACAAATTTAGGAAACATGAAGCTTTATTCCTCGAAAAAAAGCGACTTTAATTGAAATTTAGCAATTTCTGTGATTGGAATCTCTTATCCCAATTTATCGTTTAAATTTGCGTTCCTGTAAGTCGATGACCAAATTGCGAAATCAAATACTACTGATTCTGTTTATTCTCCATGGAGGATATGTTTTTGCGCAAGATACTTTGCAGTTTTTTAATGTGATCAATCCCTATCTTGATTCAACGGAAATTCAAAATTTACCAGGAATCATAAGAGATGTGGATAGTTTTGATGTCATACATTACACAGAAGAGGTGAGTCTGGATTTAGATCCAAGAGAACATCTCATGTTTTATTCTTTTTTTGATAAGAATTCCGATTGGACTGACCAATCTTACTTGTTAAAACGCTTTACAAAGATATTACCTTATTTCGATTCTAAAGTTCCGATTCTAGAGATATTTTACAGTTTAGGACGCCGAAATACGCACAATCTTAACGCCTTTTTTACTCAAAATATTCGACCAAACATCAATTATTCAATTGATTATAATCTATCAGTTTCCAATGGTTTTTTAAGACGTTCCCGAAATGATGGACATCAAATAAGGCTGAGTTTGAATGCGCGATTTAAACGTTACAAGTTATTTGTACAAGGCTATTGGGAAAAAATGGATTTTCAAGAAAATGGAGGAATAGTTCCTGATTCTTCTCAGAGGAGTCTGGATTTAGATTTAATTCCCGTTCTTAGAACTAATGCCAGACGCGAATATATAAATGGTGGATTTGAATTCAACAATTATTTCAATCTAGACACCAACAATAGACATAAATTTAGGTTAACTGCCGGACTCGATATTAAGTTTAGACTTTATCAGGAAGAGGACTCACTAGCCAATTTGTACACAAATATCTTTTACGATTCAACCTTCACGGATGACAAATTTCAAATTTCCACTTTGCATGGATTGGCATCTTACGTCCTTAATTTAAAGCGATTAGAATTAGATATAGGATACAAAGCTCAGTATTATCAATCTAAAAACTTTGGTGTTTCAAATTATTTGGACAATTACGTTCATTTTATGGCGATACTAAAGTATGAAAAGGTAAAAATGAACGCGTATTTTGATTATGACTTTTTTGGAAGGAATCAGAATGCCATCACTGCAAAATTTGACGCAAGGTTTCACTTTGGTATATGGCAATTTGGGGCGTATGCGAATTATTATTCTTCTGCAGGTATGTTGGATCAAGAGAAGTATTTGTCCAATTATTACCAGATTGATACTTCTAGGGCTTATTTGAGTGATTTGAAAGTGGGATTGGATTTTAGGATTCCCAAGACCAATCTCACCTTATTTGCGGATTTAAATTTACTGGACAATCCAATTTATTTTGATTCCATAGGTAGTATGATTCAGCATGATGGACAAATATTTAACCTTAGAGCAGGTTTAAAAGGATTTGTCAAATTCTGGAAGTTTAAGAACGATTTTGATATTTATTACATGGGAACAAGTAAGCAGGACATTTTTCTGATTCCCGATGTTTATATCGGTTACCGGTTTTATTTTGATGGTAAACTTTTTAAAAGCAAGAAATTGCATGTTCAACTTGGGCTTGGTTTACGCTATTTTAATTCGATGCGTTTGTATGCATTTAACAACGCGCTGTCTGTTTATCAGATTGGGAATACAACGGGAGCAAATTTTCCCTATTTAGACGCCTTTATCAATATGAAATTAGGAAAGGCGAGCTTTTTCTTCAAGGTGTATAATCTTTCTGCCTTATTTTATAAAACGCCTTCAGATATTCGTATAGCAGAAGGTTACCCGATCAATCCTTTTCAATTTAGGGTAGGATTGAGATGGAGGTTTCTCAATTAATCATTGAACATATCTTATGAATCCATTTTATTCTATTCTATTTATTCTGTCTTTTCTTTTTTCTTCGTGTGGTAGACAACAACCTAATCCTACTGAAAAAGATTCGGAAAAAAATAAAGTTGACAATAAAGAGATTAGAAAAAATGGTGAGGATTCTATTCCAGAACTTGAAAAAGATAAGGACACCTTAAGCACATTTTCTTTTAATGAAAAGGAGATTCCTATTTTTGAAGATGCCTACAGACGTTTGGAGGAATTAACAGAAAAAAAAGGCTACACGCTTGTGAAATTTGAAAAATTAGCAGGAAATTTCCCCAATTTAGATGATTTTAATACGGTGTTTTACGATAGTTATACCTTGAAGCAAGGAGAGCAAACCATCTTGATTTTATGGCATGTGAATCAGTTTGATAATGCCGCTCAAACAAATGTATTTAACAGAAAATTGCTTCAATTGAATCTTGAAAAAATGAAGGATTCTGAAAATCATAAAAAGAGATTTAAATATTGGGGTGTTGTTCGGCCCAAAGATGCAATTCTAATACAAACTTCAAAAGATCTGGAAGATTTTGACCCCGAATTATACGGAGTTTTGTATCATCATTTCACAGTAAGACCATACAAGTAAATAGAGGAAATCTAATTTTAGAGAAAATCTTTGTGAAACTTAAAATGAGATTTTGTTTCTTATACAAACATTAGCCTTTGTCGCTAAAAAAATGAGCCATTTACTCATCCAAGGCTTTTAATCTCTGTAATACCGGTGGATGGGAATAGTGCATGAATACATAAGCCGGATGAGGATAGAGATTACTTAAATTATCGACAGATAGTTTTTTAAGTGCAGTTCCAAGGGCTTCTCCGCTATAGGTTTCTTTGGCGTAGGCATCGGCTTCAAATTCATTTTTTCGACTCATAATTGAAGAAAAAATTCCCATAATTGACTGAATAGGGCTGTATAAAATTGAAAACGCAACTAATCCTAAATAAAAAGTGTGGTTTTCTGCACCCAAAGCCATTGAAATTTTAGGTTCAGTAATGAATACATTTAAAATGAAAAGGGTCAACCCTAACTGCAATATACCCAGAACTAAACCTTGTAATGAATGCTTTTTCTTATAATGACCTACTTCATGTGCCAATACAGCAACCAGTTCTTCGGTACTGTGTTTTTCTATCAGTGTATCGTACAAAACGATGGTTTTTTTTGGGCCAATTCCACTAAAGAAGGCATTGGATTTAGTGGAACGTTTACTCCCATCTATGACAAAAATATTTTTCAAGCTGAACCCTACTTTTTTACTGTAAGATTCAATTGCAGTCCTTAATTCCCCGTTTTCCAGTGGTTTAAGTTTATTAAATAAAGGTAGAATCCAATCTACGTAAAACATATTCATGATGAGCATGAAAACCGTAATAATTGCCCATGCCAGGTACCAAAAATGAGTCGTGTAATGTTCGAAAATAAACAAGATGACCCAAAGCATGCCGGCACCGATCGCTCCACCCAGCAAATACCCTTTAATTTTATCCAAAACAAAGGTTGCAGGAGTGGTTTTGTTGAAACCATATTTTTCTTCGATGACAAACGTACTGTACACTGAAAAAGGCAAACTCAGCATATCATTTACAATCATCAAAATTCCAAAAAAGATAAGCGAGCCAATAAATGGACTAGAGAAATAACTCAAAATAAAATCAGAAAACTGACCCATCAGTCCGGAAATGAAAACGATCATTGTAAGCATAAAAGTAATTGAGCTTGACCAGGCATCCAGTTTCCCGTGTTCCTTATGGTACTTTTGTGATTTGGTGTACTTTTCCTGATCATAATAATCTTTCATTACTTCAGGAATCTTATCGGACCAGTTGCTGTCGTTAATGTATTCAAGAACACGTTCTAAAATAAACTCAAATGCAAGAATTCCAATGATGGTATAAAAATATCCGTCTGCAGTCATTAGTAAGTTCCTAGTCTTTTTCTGAGCCACCATTCTATTGCAAGACAAAGGGCTATGATGACGAAAAGCCATTTGTAATCAATTATGTCTTTGTAGGATTTTTCCTGATAAACAATTGTACCAATTTGTCGGTCAGACTGAATAAGTTCTGCTAATTCGCTGATTTTCGATTTTTGGATGAATTGTCCTCCACTATTTTTCGCTATGGTTTTCAGAATATTATGGTCGGCCTGCAAATTAATATATTCTAATAATATTTCCTTCACAAGAAATTGACCTGATTTTGTATAATTTTTACCATTCAATTCTGTTTTTGCAGAATATTGATACAAGCCTTTTTTAAGCTTGCCAAGATTCAGTTTATATAGGTCTTCATAGGGCAACAAAGCATAATTGAATCGTTCTCCCGCTTCATTTGTTAATAGAAGTTCAACAGCTGCCGTATTAACCAACTCGTATGAATCATTGTACAATTCGGCGCTTATTACGACATCTTCATTTTCGTTATATATTGCTTTGGTTTTAATTCTGAAATTAGATTTATCCTCTTTAACTGCTACATATTGAATGAATTTGTCAATCAGGTTGTCGAAATTTTCTGTTGTTTCATTTTCATTGTAATCGTTTAAACGCCATTTCCAGATTCCATCCGCATTGATGATAACCTTTTTCACTCCATTGAGCTCATTAAAAAACACCAGTGGTTCTTCTTTTACAATACTTCCAACTTTTTGATAAAGGAAAACCGAGTTAGCTCCATTAAATTTCACCTTGGCAAATCTTGAAAATACTGGAGGCGAACTTCTGAAAATTTTATTGAAATGATCGTCTATTTTGAAAGCCGTAAAACTTTGATTTATTGAAGCATAAACGGCATCCGTATTCCAATTACCTGTATAGGTGAATCCCAATTGCAAGCGATTCAGCTTGTTTAGGTCTGTTTGGCCGCCCACTAGGATCATGAGCGGTTTTTTTGATTGTACAATTTCATCTGGAATCGCATAACTGCTGGATGGAAGATTGTGAAGCACGATGACATCAAAATCTTTAAAATTGCCCTTGTAGTCGTTGATATTAGAAGAGCTTACCTCCATATCTGAATTGTTTTCAATAGCAAATTTGATCGCTCCAACATCGGGATGAGGGGCATTGGCAAGAATCAAAACTTTTTGTCTGGAATCAATTACGTTAATGTAAAAGGTTCGACTGTTGTTGTTCTTGATTTCTTCTCCTTCAATTTCGGAAAGACTCACAGTGTATTTGTTGATTCCTACTTTTTGCGCATCCAAAAGGATTTTTTTAGTAAGATTAAAACTTTCAGAATTGATTTCAATTTCTTCAGAAAACACTTGTTCACCATCTCTTAGGATGACCATTCTGCTTGAATTACCAACTAAGCCTTCTGCATTCAAATCCAGCTCTAATGGAAACTTGTTCTTCAAAAAAGCAATATCGTTGTGAAAAATATTTGTAATCCTTAAATCCTTGATTGGAGTAGTATCGCCTAAACCAATTGAATAAATAGGGGTGTAATTCAATTTTTCGGCTGTATAAACCGGATTCATTCCTTCATTAAAGATCCCATCCGTTGCTAAAACTATGGCTCCAATATTGGAATTATAATACCGATCACGAATTTCCTCGAAAAAGTTTGACAGATTGGATTTTTTATCCTTAAAATTCAGCGAAGTGTTATCTTCAGTGTTCTCGCCAATTTTCAAACTAATCACATCATAATTTTGTTTCAGCTGATTGGTAAGTTCCCGCCAGGCTTCTAAGTAAGTGTTTAAATTATTGGAATCTTTTAAATAGATGGATTCCGAATTATCGAAACCAAGAATGATTACTGGTTTCATTTCCACATCTTTTTTTGATTCTAGAAAAATATCTAAAATAAGGACAATAATCAGAAAAACACTTAGAGTTCGAAGTGCAATCAGACCCCAACGCTCTTTTCCGAAATTTTGATCTTTACGATATAAAAACCAAGCAACAAGCAAAGCAAATGCTGCTATAATCAGAAAAAGAAATCCAGGGAAATCGTAGTGTAACTTCAAATTAGTTTATCAATTATAATTTTGTTAAAATCAAGTGCAGGTATCATTAGATTCCGTAAATTTCAACGAATCAAAAATAAAAACAAGTATGAAAATATGGGCTTTTTTATTGATAATTATTGTTAACGCTTCTGGATTCGCTCAGACCATAGAAGAGAAAGCAAATACTGCTAAGAATGCGACATTCATGAGCGATAAGGAGAGAAAGGTTGTGTTTTATCACAATATAGCTCGATTAGATGGAGTCTATTTTATTGAAAACTACCTAGATCCTTTTATGGAAAAAACGACGGATTACAGCAAAAATGCCGATTACAATTCTTTGGTTCGAGAGTTAAAAAAAGTAAAAAATTTACCAGTACTCAACCCAACTGAAGATTTAACAAATATGGCGAAGGAGCACGCTGTAACTTCAGGCAAAACCGGACATGTAGGTCATCGTGGCTACAATATCAGATCAGATAAATATTGTAAAGATTACAGTTATTATTCTGAAAATTGTGATTACGGAGTCGATGATCCATTAGAAGTAGTTATTGACCTGCTCATTGACGAAGGAGTGCCGGGAAAAGGGCATAGAGAGAATATCCTGAACCCAGATGTGAATAGCATAGGAGTAGGTTATGCGCCACACAAAACCTATGAGGTTAATGTAGTTTGTGAATTTGGTAAAAAATAGTGCTTCAATTCCGGTAAAAGTGAAAAGGCCCATGGACTCTATTCCACTTTGAATCCTTTTCCGAATAGATTTTTGAATGATAAAACAACGTTTTTCTTTGGAGGTTCTTCCATTCCAATACATTCAACTTCAATGCCTCTGTGTTTGGCATTTTCTTTGAAATTTTCGATCATTTCGATAATATCCGGGTGAATAGTCTTGTTTTTTCTCCCATCAATAATCACTTTCGAATTGTTTGGAATAAGATTAAGAGTATGAAGGATTCCAGCTTTGTTAAGAAAACTTACATCTTCAGACAACTCTATTTCAATTGGTGCTCCTTCCTTATATTCATCAGGATTAAAATGGAAAGGCGTTTGAAAGTTATTCCATAAAATTTGAACAATCGCGATGGCTAAACCAACAGAAATTCCGATAAGTAGATCTGTAAAAACCATAACGACAATGGTTGCAAAAAATGGAATGAACTGAGACCAACCTTTAGCAAACATTTGAAAGTACAAAGCCGGTTTAGTGAGCTTATACCCCACCATGAGCAGGATAGCTGCCAGACTTGCGTAGGGAATATGATTCAATACACCCGGAATCAAAAGAACACAAATCATGAGTAGGGCTCCATGGAATATCGCCGAGAATTTAGTTTTACCACCAGCTTGGATATTTGCCGAGGATCGAACAATTACTTGAGTGATGGGAAGACCTCCAATAAGTCCTGATAGAATATTTCCGGATCCTTGAGCAATCAATTCTCTATTTGCTGGAGTAACTCTTTTTTGTGGGTCAAGTTTATCCGTGGCTTCGACACATAATAAAGTTTCCAAACTGGCTACCACCGCAATTGTTGCTGCCACAATATACAAATCCGGATTGGCAAAATGCCCCCAGTCAGGAAAAGAGAACAAACCGAAAAAATCGCCTACTGAACTCGTTTTTGGAATACTTACTAATTGATCTTGGCCCAATCCCCAAAAGGTATCCCCTTTAAATAAAAGTGTGCAAAAAATTCCAAAAATTACGGCTACCAGTGGTCCCGGAATAATTCCTGTCCAAGCCATTTTTTTGAAAAACTTTCTTTCCCAAAGGATTAATATTGCCATTGAAATCAGAGTGATAGCAATGGCTCCTGGAGATACAAAGTTTAGCATATTGATCAGTTCACTAAATGAATTTTCGCCATCCATTTGAAAGAACTCCATATCTCCTTCCGGATCTTTGTCATAACCCACCGTATGGGGTATTTGCTTGATAATGATCGTTACTCCAATTCCTGCCAGCATCCCCTTAATCACTGCTAAAGGAAAATAATAACCCAAAACACCTACCTTGAGCAAACCAAGAATAACTTGAAAAACACCTGAAAGAACCACAGCAGCAAGGAATATTTCAAAAGAACCTAATGACTCAATCGCATTGATTACAATAATAATCAATCCAGCAGCCGGACCTGAAACTCCCAAAGGGGAACCTGAAATAGCACCGACGATGATTCCACCTATCACTCCGGCAATAATACCTGAAATTGGGTTCACTTTTGATGCAAGCGCTATCCCCAAGCAAAGAGGTAAGGCAACTAGAAAAACGACAAGCCCTGCAGGGATATCTGATTTTAGATTATTAAGAAATCCGGCATTGTACCCGGTTTGAAGATTATCAAATCGATCTTTGGTGTTTTTTGCACTCATAATAAAAATTTAAGTTCTGAATAGTTTGCGGTAAAAGAGCGAATACCGCCGGATAGGTTATCCAACGGTGAACTTAAATCTGATCTGGAGGGGGAGTAAAGGTATCGCCAAAGTGCATGCTCTGCATTTCCAAATGAATAAACACGTCTTTGTTGGATTCAAAAGATAAGCTAGTGGAAGGGAAATGAATTCTGAGAAAATCTTCTATTTTCTCATCTTCTTCTTCGGATTCAGTCTCATTTTCAGATTCTTTTTCGTTTTCATCCAATTCACTTGATTTTTCAATAGTATCGGCATCTTCAAGCAAGAAACTTTTAATCGTATACCCAGACATAAGTATCAAACCCAATGCAAAAAACATGGAAAGCATTATTTTGTTAATGCTCTTTTTTCCAAGAATATGGTACACTTTATATTGCATCCGGATTTGTAAATATGCGGGTAAATTTACAGAAAAAAACATAAAAAAAGCAGATCCACATGAATCTGCTCTTCGTTTTCATTTGTATCAGCTTATCTACTGATCACCAGCTTGCGGGTTAAAACTTGATTGCCATCTGTAATCCTAATAATGTATTGTCCGTCATAAACTGTGCGAGTGTCTAGATACCATATAGTGCTTCCTTGTTTGATCTCAGTTTCTTGAACCACTTTGCCTTGCATGTCGTAAAGCACAATAGATAAGTCACTTTTTAACAATCCGGTAATTTGGATCGCGACAAGATCTGAGGCCGGATTCGGAAAGATATTCAAATTTCTGTCATCTATTGAATTTTCATCGGCAGAAAGTGTGGGTGTGTATGTAGAAACTGGTTCCGAAATTACCACATCGTTACTTCCAGGAGATGAAGTGAAATTATCTTCTTCAACGATTCCGTAATAAGTAGGACCAATTAAATAAGGGTATGCCGAATTCCAATTTGCATCTACTGTAGCAAAATAGGCATACGTTCCATTTGGATATTCCGGAGTTTTACATAGTCTTCCATTGTGCTCATCAAGATCTCCCGAATTTTGTATGAATTCATAATCTTCACGGTACCAGCCTATTGGGTAAGTCGAATTGACAGCTGGGCCATCGGTTACATCAGTCCCATCGGCATAATGTGTTCTTTGGGTTATATTTCTATATTGATAACTCGATTCTATTCTTTTAATAGGGCTTTGAGGATCATTGGGGTCAGAGTACCCATAACCTCCATAAACAGGGTAACCATCAAAGGCAAATCCAATCAAAGGCGCGTGCTGGGTAGAGTCTAAAGTGTAGAGCCCGTCTGCTAAATACAAATCGCAAACATTTGAAACCTCAACGATATCCAAATTATATGCCGTCGGATTTTGATGATGATGGTAAGATCCGCCCTCTAATGTACTGCCAGGACCCGGAGGACCATTAAAGATAGGTGAGGGGTGACCTTTAGCACAGTCAAATCCATCATTTTCAGCAAGAATAGCATTTCTGTTCCAAACACCATCACCACCTTGCATTTCATCTTGTTGTGTACTTGATGAATAGGAAGCAGCATCTTTGTAATCATACATGGGAACACCATTAATAAATACACCAATACAACCTAATGGAGGCTCTGTTAGTGTTCCGGTATTGGCTGATGGATTCAAAGGAATTTTGAACAACCAGGCATTGTTTGTTGCTAAAGCTGGATTTCCATCTAAATAAGGCCCAACGATGTACGCAGGAATACCGGAGCAATTGATATAAGAAAAATCATTTGAATATTGAACCAATTGAACATTGGCCGATGCCGTATCCGTAACAGGCGTGCTATTTCCGGAAACATAATGTCGACCAGTTATTCCTGTAGTGTTGATCAACCAACTAGTAATGGCAGGATCAGTCTGGGCAAATACCCCTTGCGAAAGGATGACTCCAAGGGCGAGTACAATAGTTTTTTTCATAGAATTTAATTTGTTTCTGTCAGTTTTGACGTTAATTATTAAAATACCCCTCGCTCGGATTGAAATTTTTTCTTGGAAACCCGAATTTAGGATTAAATAAAAATTCTTTATCACTAAGTGTTAAAAGAAATGCAAGTAAATCTACCTTGTCCTCTTTGGACATTTTTTTGATTGATTTCATTTCCGGATTTAAAGTTGGATGAGGTTGTATCCCTTTTTCATAATGGTCCAGAACTTGTCTTAAACTTTTGAATCTCCCATCATGCATATACGGAAATGAGAACTCAATATTACGCAATGTAGGAACCTTGAACTTGAGCGAATCAGAAGGATTTAGACTTATTTTCATTCGACCAATGTCATTCAATATGGTATCAACGGGTAATCCATTGTTGGCAAATCCTCCATTTGTAAACAGGGGTTCTTGATGGCAAGAAGCACAACTGGCTCGGAAAAGTTGATATCCTTTGGCTTCTTGTTCACTAAATTCCAGCTCACCTCTCTGTACCTTGTCGTATTTCGAATTTGAACTGATGAGTGTCAATTGAAATTGCGCTAGTGCTAGTAAAATACGCTCACCTGTAATTTCATTGTCACCGAAAGATTCGTTGAATAAACGTTTATAAAACGGATTTTTGCTTAGTTTTTTGGCTACTTGTTGAAGGCTTTCATCCATTTCAAGAGGATTGGAAATAGGGGCCAACGGCTGTACTTCGATATGGTTTACCGCTCCGTCCCACATAAAGGATTTATTCCAGGCCAGGTTGATCAATACTGGAGAATTTCGAATTCCAATTCGATCTTCAATTCCATGACTTAAGGCGTGATCGACGTGAGTGAAAGCCGTAAAACTCAAATGGCAAGAACTACAAGAAATAGTGCTGTCTCTGGACAAAATTGGATCATAAAATAAAAATCTTCCTAAAGCAATACCTTTTTCAGATAGAGGGTTTTTCTTGAAATCATAAACAGGATCAGGCCAGTTTGCCGGAATCTCGATCAACTTGAGATCTCCCTTTACTGGAATACCTGCTCCCATAAAGGCAAATAACACAAGTGTGAATATGATGGTTTTAGATTTCATTTAATATAAAAACATTCAGCAGCATGCTTTGATAAGTTCACAGATTCTTTGCCAGGAGACATTATAGTAGGAGTTTTCTGTATATCCAGTTTTTCAAAGAATTTCTTTAAATCAAATCCAATTCTAATCTGATTGGAATTCGCTGGCAATCTTATTTTTTGGGCAGCAAGAAAAGGCGGGAGGTAGCCACCCAAATGGAACTGAAAATCGTGTTTAGGTTTTGGGCTTTGAATGGATTTTCCCTCCAGTTTCAAATTGATATAGCCTGATTGCCAGGTCCAATACATTCCTAGAGTTGGATCCATGTCTCCTCCTATCACCCCATCAACGTTTGTCAGACTGTCAATGCCCAAATAAAATTCGAGCGTGTCAAAAGGGAAATTTGGGGGAAATTGTACTTCAAAATTGGTTTTCACAAATAAATCGATCAAATGGTAGCTGTCTTGCTCTAAAAAACCAGTTCCGTCTCTTTCAAATACGAAATTCGAAACATAAAAACGAAATTCAGTGATTTGAATACTGTCCTTTCCAAAGAATTGAAGTTTATCTTCCAGTTTTTTTCCTTCCCACTCGGCTTCAAAAGAAATATGAATGAGATTTTGCCTCTGAGAAAGTCCAATTATAGTGAAGAAGACCCCAATGATTAGTGCACTTTTCCTCATGGTTTTACGGGTGGTTTTGGACCTGGACTAAAGATCTTCGCCAATTCTAAAGTAAGCTGCTTGTACTTTGGCATTTGATCCGGGGTACAGATCTTTTTCAAATCCATAAAATGACTGTAATGGGTCTTTTCAATTTCCAATTGTATTTGATTAATCAAGGTGATCACGGAATCAGCATCGTAGATATCTTCCTTACCCATTGAAGCATAAAGCGATTCTTTCAAATCTTTGAGTTTGCGTTCATTTTTTTGAATGGATTCTTTATGTTCAGAAATCAAAACATCGTACTGCTTGATTTGATCAACATTTAAATCCAATTTTTTAATGATGATTTCTCTAGGCTCTTGTCTAACCTGATGCGGAGGTTTTGGAGGATGTGGAGGTTTGGAAAAAAGTAAAAAGGAAATCAGACCGATATTCAATAATACCAAGACGATTAAAGATGCTACAAGTAGTTTGTTCTTATTCATTATACAATTGATTGCTTTGGTTTGCACCAACAAATTCACCTAAATCATTTTGTTCGTTCACGGAACTAGCAGAACTTCCAGAATGATAATTCACGACCGAAAAAGCATTGATTCCAATAAGAAAGACAATACTAAAGCCTAAACCCAAAGCCCAAGACAAAGGCATTTTGGTCGGCAAAGTATCCTCAATTTTAGCCTGAATGCGAGTAAAAAGAAATTCAGGAGCATTCACTTTCTGAACACGTTTCAGTAACTCTATGTTGTCGTCGTTTTTCATTTTTATTTTAGTTCTAAGCTCTAAGTTCTAAGTTCCAAGTACCAAGTTCCAAGTACCAAGTTTCTTATTAGTATTTCGGACTTCGTAATTCGTAATTCGTATTTCGCAACTCGTAATTCGTATTCCGTACCTCGTAATTCGTATTTCGTATCTCGTACTTCCATTCTACACTCAATAGACGTTTTCAATTCATCCATCCCTCGCTTCCTTTAGGAATTTTTCCAAATTTTTTCTTGCACGCCCTAATAGGGACTCTACGGATTTAGCTGAAACCTTCATTATTTCTGCTATTTCAGGGTTTTTTAGGTCTTCCGTAGTTTTTAGTAGTAAAGCTGTTTTTTGGTTTTCTGGTAAACGATTGATTTGTTCAAATAAGTTTTTCAAAGCTTCCTCATCTTCCATTTGAACACCGGGATGTCTAAAATTTATTGGAGAGAACTTTTCATTTTCTTGATGGGAAAGGCTGAATCGAATTCCAAATCGTTTTTTTCTTGAGTGTTTACGAATATAATCCAAGCAAGAATTGACTGTAATCCGGTAAATCCATGTTTTTAGGGTTGATTGACCTCTAAAATGTGTTTGTTGTTGAAATATTTTGACAAAAATTTCCTGAGTGAGATCTTGAGCATCCTCTTCATTTTGAAGGTAATTCAAACACAAATTATACACCATGTCAGCATGTGTTTCATAAATGGTTTTAATTTCGTCTGAGCTATTCAAAATCATCTTAATTTGAGCTTAAAGTACACTTTTTTAATTACTTTCAGTTTTCAATTAATGATATGGTAGAACAAGAGTACGATGGAATTCATTCCTTAGAAAAGGGAGATTATGAAAATTGCATTTTTCGAAATTGTGATCTTTCCGGTAAGGATTTACGGGATTTCAATTTTATTGAATGTGAGTTTTACGATTGCGATTTGAGTTCATGTCAAATCACCCGCACAGGATTTAAGGAAGTGATATTTGAATCATGTAAATTACAAGGGCTGCAGTTTTGCTATGCCTCAGATTTTCTCTTTCAGATTCGTTTTACCTATTCCAATTTGAGAATGTCGACTTTCTATCAAATGAATCTTAAAAAATATCATTTTAAGGAATGTGATCTTCGAGAGGTAGATTTCGTAGAAGCAGATCTCACTGCCGCAAAATTTGAAAAATGTGATCTACAAGGAGCGATTTTTGAATATACCAATCTCATGGATGCTCAGTTTGAAAGATCAATACATGTTGAGATGGATCCAGAAAAGAATACCTTGAAGGGAGCATATTTCGAGCTTGAAAATTTACCGGGACTCCTTTCAAAATATCAAATCAATGTCAGATTATAAAATGACAGAAAACAGTTTTCTTTATCTGATTTTCATTTAAATTGCAAGGGAAATGGATATAGGCATTGCATCATATAGAATTCGAATTGTTGAGGAACCCATACAATTTGGTAAACAAACTTATTCGAAAAAAGTAGAGATCAAAACTTATGTTGACGAGGAATTGGTCGATATTTCTTTCAAAGGTTGGTTGAGTAAAGAAGAGGTTTATCAGAAGATTCAAAACGGTGATTCCTTATGTTATGAAAATGCCTACCTCCTTGATTTTTCTTTAAAAGAATACAGAAAAATTTATCAAATTGAAGAATCAGACTACATTGATTTTTCAGATGTTGATTTCAAAAATTGTTTTTTCGATTGCGAACTCAATATCGATTTTAGTTTTTCCAGATTCAATGGGTTGACCGAATTTCGAAATGCCATTTTTTCAAACGGAGGAGTAAGTTTCTACAACTCTTATTTTAATGGCTCCGATATTGTTGATTTCAGAAAAACGGCATTTGGAAAAGGAATCATCAATTTTCAGTATGTCAAATTTGGTGAGCGGAATTTGCTTTTCAGTTTTGCCAAATTCTATGGAGGTATGGTCTCTTTCGTAAACGCTGAATTCGGAGATGGAAGTATCATGTTTAACTCAGCTAATTTTTATGATTCCAAGGTGAAATTTCATTTTTCCAAGTTTGGAGTTGGTGATGTGGAATTTCAAAAAGCAAAATTCGGAAATCAAACCATAGACTTCAGAAGGGTTGAATTTGGAGAGGGAAAAGTAGACTTTAGGCGAACTACTTTTGGAAATGGCTACGTCACTTTTGACGAATCTGAAATGATTTCTGGAAGATTCAAATTCAGTTCGGCTCGCTTTGGAGATACAGAGATTTCTTTTGATCAATTTGATTTTGGTAAAGCCGAAGTTTTATTTGAAAATGTTGACTTTGGAAGAGGTTCTATTTCCTTTGAGGAGGTTAAAGTGGATAAAATTTCATTTTGGCGATCAAAAATCAATGTATACATGAATTTTTGTGTTAAAAGTGCCAATCGAGTCGATTTTTCAGAATGTGTTTTACGCGATATCATTGATATGCAAACGGATGGTAGGAATGTGAGGATTAAAACCCTCTATCTAACTGGAATGCGAAATTTAGGACGCTTCATTTTTTCATGGAAAGAAAATGAGTTGAAGAAAATGATTGTGAGTCAGCCCGATACCACACTAGAAGAAAAAGCCGAACAATTTGTTACAATAAAGGAGAATTTTAGTGTAGGCGGAAGGTATGAAGAAGAAGATTTGGCGTATTTACAATTCAAAAGATACGAGTATAGAGGTGAAATGCAGCACATTTACAAAACGGGAGTCAAAGAGTATTGGCGCTTGCCTGGAATGGCTTTTAAATGGCTCATTTTTGACAAGATGGGTAATTATGCTACCAGTCCATTACGCGTGCTTTTTTCAATGATCGTTGTTTACGTACTTTTCAGTTTGGCCTTTTTCGTTTTGCCCTATATCCATTTGGGAGGAATTGCCAATTCAGTTGATCATTTAGATCATTTAAATAGTCTTCAGGTAAGTTTTTATCACAGTGCGATTACATTTTTAACAATCGGATATGGCGACTATTATCCTTTGGAATATGGCAGAGCTCTTTCAATTATTGAGGGTTGGGCCGGTCTCTTTTTAATGAGTTATTTCACTGTTGCTTTTGTGAGGAAGATTTTGAGATAGATTTGAGACTATCAGATTTAAGATTTTTAGATTCAAGACTATCGGATTCAAGACTACCAGATTCAGGACTTTCAGATTCAAGATTTTTAGATACAAGACTTTTAGAATTGCGAATAAAAGACTAATTGTTTTGGATAAAATTAACGTTCATCCTTAGTGAATCTTTGTGTCTTCTTCGTGCATCTTCGTGTAACAATCCATATACGACTGGCCTCAAAGTGACTTATATTCTCAAATTTCTTCTCCAAAAATCAGTGATTCATCTACCGCGGTGAATTTGTCTTCAACTAAAGCGGCTGGACCATCAAAGAGTTCACCATTGCTCGATTCCAATTTCCCATTTAGAACCACTGCTTTTTTATCTGAAAGATCTATAGATTCGCCTTTTGAAAGTTTGATTAAGCGTCCTAGACGAAGTTTTTGTTTTACTTTATTTTCCGAAAGCCTTTTGTACGGTTCCAGGTTCTTGAGTAAATAGAATCCAACTTTAACCGCTGAAATTTTCCAGATGGTCTCTTCGATTTCCTTATTTACTGTAACAAGTTTTTTCAAAGCTTTGGATGAACAATGTAAAACGGTTACCGGAGAATCTGCAGTTACGGTTGCTGTTCTTTTAAGATCTTTCAAAGCAGCAATTTCGCCAACTGTGGATCCAGGTCCTAAAAGATCGATCAACTCACCGTTGATGGTGATCTTGATGCTTCCACGAACTACGATAAACATTCCGTCCTGTTCTTTTCCTTCCTCCAATAGGATGGCTCCTTTGGAATACACTTTTTGTGTGAATTCTTTGGCTGCAGAAATGAAAGACATGTGATCCAATTCATTTAGCCATGGGATTTCTGTGAGGAGTTCTTCTTTTTCAGGAAGTTCGAAAACCGGTGGAGCATCACGTAATTTTTTCATCCTGTTTTCTATATTCTGAACCAGTTTGTCGGCTTCTTTTCCAGCTAAGCGCCCTCTTTTATGGAGACGATCCACGGTAGTTTTTTCATAATTGAGCATGGTTCGAATGGCCTCTCGTGTGGTTATAGCTTCATAAGTTTCGGGGTATTCTTTACCTAAATTTCTTAAGAAAGTTAACCCTTCAATTCGATTACTATTGATTTCGCCTTCAATCACTTTCAGATGCTCCATTTCTTCTTCCGAAGCAGTTCGCATCATTGATTCGAGAAGCTTTAAACTTTCAGCTTGAGCGGTAACAAAACCTTTGGCACAATCATAACTCGTTGTCAATTTATCAAAGAACATTTGTCGGGCAATTTTTCCAAATAGAGGGGTGTTTTGAGCTCGATTTAAGAAATTTGATGGCTTCAGAAGATTTTCTAGATCATCCCTTTTATTTAGTGGGAGTTCTCCTTTTTCATCCAAAATATCGTTAATCTCACCTGTAAGTAATTGATAGGCTCGATCACCTAAAAGTCCGTCTTTGAATTGAGCCCAATACGATGCTTTTTCCTTCTCCAGAATTCTAGATCTGGACTCCGCAACTACATTTTCTTCAGCTACTTCATCTTCTAAGATCACATTTTCATAATCAGGCAAATATCTTTTTACTGCTTTCCAATTTGCTCGTTTTAAGTACCGGTCTGTTTTCAATTTATCAATGTTCTTATGAGAAGATTGTACGATGTACTCATGAGCATTTCGGATCGCTAGCATTTTGGCAGGGGATAGCTTGGTAAGCCCCAACTTGTTTACGACCCAAGAAACTGTTGTGGCATTTATAAGAAGAGTTAGGGTCACAATTCCAGCTGTAAAAAATAGAAATTGATCACGAATATCTTTCGGAATTGCTTCAGTACCGGCCACAATTAGTGCCAATGCCAGACCAATAGCTCCTCTTAGTGCGCCATACCAAAGTACCAAGGCATCTTTTTGTTTCAATCCATATCCAATTCTTTTCATGGCGGGGAAGAACATCATGATAACCACAGCACGAACAATAAAGACTCCAATGTAAATAATGAGTAATAAAAGAAGATCGTTAGTTGTGAAGACAGATCTTTCAGCGATAACTACCCCAACGATTAAGAAGATTAAAGTATTCGCTACAAAAGCAGCAAATTCCCAGAATTCGTGTAAGAAATGTTGTACCTCGGGACTGATTCTTGTTTTACCATAACTGGCCATCATGAGACCGTAAGCTACAAGTGCAAGTACTCCCGAAACGTGAAAGAAATATTCAGCAATAAAGAAAGTCATATATGCTGCGGCAACAATCAAACTTGTTTCAACCAATGCATCATTGAACACCTTTTTCACCCAGCGAATGATCAGCCAACCGATAATTCCACCTACAATAGCTCCTCCAAAAGAAACTCTGAAAAACTCTATAAATCCATCAAAAGTATTGCCGTCCGAAACTCCAGTGATTCCCGTGAAAATCACCATGAAAATTACAATTGCCGTACCATCGTTCAACAAAGATTCTCCTTCAATTAAAGTTCCTAATTTTTTACTAGCTCCTAGCTCTTTCAAGATGGAAACTACCGCTACAGGGTCGGTAGCGGAAACGACTGCTCCAAAGAGTAAGGCCAAACTATAGGTCCAGCTATTCATTCCCATTCCTATGGCTTTCAGACCTAAAACAAAGAAAGCGGTAGCAAATACTGCCACTAGAATTCCAGGCACAGCCATGATTACCGCGTTAGTAAAGGTCTTTTTGAATACGTGAACATCAATTGCGAATACAGCTTCAAAGATCAAAATGGGTAGGAAAATATAAAGCAAAAGATGTGGATCAATGTGTGAGGCCCATTTGATGGATTTATCAGCAAAAGAAAAATCGAAGGTATAATTTCCGATTTCGTAGGCGTGCAAGATATCAAAACGACCTAAAGCACCTAGTCCAAGACCTATAATTAGTAACGAAACGGTAAAGGGAAGGATACTTTTTTGCAGAAAAAAACGGGTAGCAGATCCGATAATTACAGCGAAAATGATGAAAAATAAAGGAGAATTATCAGTATGGTGCTCTCCATGCTCTTCATCATGCTCTTTTTCAGTGTGTACACTTGTATCTGAATTCGATGAGGGGTGATGCTCCTGAATGGTTTCATTTTCTGGTGGGGCAGGTTCTTCGTGTTGTGCATTTAGGTTAGACGTAAAAACAAGGATTAAAGCTAAAAAGCTCCATTTTCTCAAGCTGCAAGTAGACCACATAGTCAAAAGAGTTTAGTTTTTCGAACTCTAAATATAAGAACTTGGTTTTGAGGACTTGTTGATTTTTGATAGTTTTTTTGATGATAATAGGATGTTTTTGAGAAAGAAAGGTGTTTTTTGGCATTGATTGAAATGTTTGATTGGGTAATTCTTTTATATTCGTTTGTAGATTAACTTCTGCGTTGGATACGAGCGTGACGCTCGGACCAGCGGGGGCTTCTTTTTTCAGGGTGTCTTACAGATTTTTCTTAGATTTACTAGATTCAATAAATCTATTTTAGATTGGACGGAACAAATGACAAACCCTTGCAGCAAAAGGAAAACAATCTTACGACTATCTACAACTTCCCAATGTGGAGTATAATAATCATATTTACATTTTTTGATATATTATTTTACAGCATGGGTATGGCCATAATTTTTGTTATAACTCTGGAACTCCTTATGCTTTTACCTTTGATTTTAGATGTTTGGAAAAAGACAATTCTTAAAAATGATAGAGTCTTAATTTACAGTGTTCTTGGAAAACGAGAGATGTCGTATAGAGATTTCTCAGTTTATTTTCATTACGAATCGGGAAGGATAAGAAATTTTGGCGTTGAACTTGTTTTTATTTCTATTAAAAAGAATGGAAAGAAGAAAAAAAGACCAATAAAGGGAAACCTAACAATTCAAGAAATTAGGAGGTACAAACGTTTTTTTGAAGAAAAAGGCTCTGTTATAGAACTATCTCCTGATACTCGACAAATTCTTATGGACAATCCTATAAGAAATGAAATTTTAATTGATAGAGACCCAGAAACAACACCTTTGTATTATGATGTTTTATGCAATAAATTAAATTTGATTCAAGGTGAATTTATCCATAATAAATCTATGAAAAATAGTCATATGGATTTCAAGATAAATGGTAAAGCATTTACATTAAAGAAAGAATTTTATGGTGGTGTCTACTTACTTTCATATGCTCATAGTTTAGAAGAACTAGAGGATTTAAAATCCAAAATAATGGAGTGTTTAATTCAAACCGAATCAAAATGACCCAATTAAATCTATAATTGGATTTTTCTTAGTTACTACTGAAGGGATTAAAGAGAGTGTTTAATAGTGTTACTGTTAATAGGTCGAAAGGATCAATCCAGTAATCTTCCAAATGGCGCTTCGCTGGTGCGAGCGTCACACTCATATCAAAAAACCACTATGGATACGAGCGTGACGCTCGCACCAGCAAAATCTAAATATCCAACAGTCCAATAGTCCAACAGTCGAACAGTCAAAATGTCCAACTATCCAATCAAACCCATCAATGCGTCCTAGTCATACTCGTAGGCACCACAATAATAAAATCCGCTTTCTTTCTATTTTCCTCAGATAATTCGGAAATGTCATCTTGAGTTACGGTCGTAATGGTTTTGATATTGCTTGCCGTAATACTCTTTTTCAAATAGTGCGTAATTCCTTGCTTGTAGTCAGAGTGATAGGCTCCGTTGAAATGGAGAAATACTGATTTTTCATCCATGTTTTTCAAAATGAAATAAGCCATTGTGGCATCTTTGATGGCTTGAGCTGTAACAAAATTCACGCCTCCGTGTCCGCCCATGGAATGCATCAAACTTTGGTATTGCGACAAAGTTGTATCCACCTCAATTGGAAGTGGAGCAACATATTCTCTTGCGTTGGAGTCAATAGAGTAGAGGGATTCCATTCCCTTTTTGTAGACCATGGAAGCGTATCTTCTTGGAATGTTTGTCGCAATAAATGGGATCTTTTGTTCTTTAGCAAATTCGAAAATAGGTTTGTAATCTGTATTGTAATTGGGCCAAAGTCTGCACTCAGCCTGAAAGCTCTTGTCTGAAATCTGATCTTTGAAATATTCGTCAATAATTAGTTGGTTGTCGGCTTCAAACATTTCAGCTCCTAAAACTAAATTTGAACGCTTCGAATTGTAGAGATCTACCGTCATTTCAAATTGCAACCAATGTGAGATAGGATTGTCATGGAATTCACCAAAAAGAATCACTCTAGCATCGTACAAATCTTTCATCATTTTAGAATATTTGACTTCCTTCCCATCCCCATCAAATATCAAATACGCGGGTTTGTCTGACTGATTCCAGCCAATCATAGTGCTTAAAACTCCCAATACAAGTAGAAAATGTTTCATAAAGCTTCGATTTGTATCAAAAATAGAAATTTAATCGTTATTCTTGAGGAGAATGCAAGAAAACAAGGATTACATCTTATGGCTCACCAAATGGTATCCGAATGTGGACGACCCACAACTAGGCATATTTGTTCGAAAGCATGCTGAATTGTTGGCGAACAAACACAGAGTCGTTGTCATTTATTTGTGTCCGAATTGGAATAGTTCAAAACCAAAAGTAGACTACAAAAAAAATGGAAAACTGGAGGAATATATAGTCTATTATCGTCCATTCAAAAGACTGATGAAGGTTTTCAATCCTTATATGTATTACCGTTTTCAAAAAGAGGTGTATGCGAGTTTGGAAGGAAGGCCGAAACATTGTTTTGTCAATATCGGAGCAAAAACAGGTTTTTTACCTTATTACCATTTAAGAAAAGAAGGGATTTCCTACAGTTTGATCGAGCATTGGTCGGGATTTGTAAATGGTAAATTCAATAGAAAATCAGGATATAAAAAGAGATTCTACAAAAGGCTGGTAGGTAAGGCACAAAGCGTTTTTGCTGTGTCTGAATACCTGAAAAAAGGCATGGAACAACAACTTAAGATATCTGGAATTCAAATAGTGCCTAATGTGATTGAAGATTCAGTTCGATTGGGTTCTCCTTCAGATCAGCCTACCATTTTAGTTGTTGGAGATCTAGAGGATGAAGTAAAGAATATTTCAGGAGTATTGAGAGCCTTCAAACATTTCGTGCAAATCCGAAGCGAATACCAATTAAAGATTGTAGGAGGGGGAAGTTCGGAATCAGATTTGAAGAAATTAAACAAAGAACTAGGGTTGGAAAATTTAGTCCATTTTTTAGGGCGATTGGAGAATAAAAAGACCCTTCAAGAAATAGCTTCTTGTAAGTTTTTGGTATCCAATTCCAACTTTGAGACTTTCGGGATGGTCCTCTCTGAGGCTTTAATGGCGGGGAAACCAGTAGTATCAACCAAGTCGGGCGGACCAGAAGAATTTTTAAATATTGAGAATTCGATATTGATTGAAAAGCAGAATGAGGAAGATTTACTTCAGGCGATGCTGCAAATGCATGAAAAATATGATCAATTTGATTCAAAAAAAATATCCCGATCAATTCATGAAAGATTTGACCGGGATAAGATTTTAAATATTTTGGAGACGGACCTACCTACTTAAGTTTAGGATTTGTCCATATTAAAGTCCATTCTTGAGGATCATTAAACAATGGGGTTGCGCAATCTCCAGTTAGACCGCTATAAACTCCTCTTTGAGGCTCACAAATTAAATTACAACCTTTATCCACCAATTCGTCATTGGTTTCAGAATCATTTGCATTTACGAATCTGAAATACACAAGTTTTTCCGTAACTCCCTGTCCATCTTTCTTAACATACTTGTAAACAAACTTGTAGTCATTAAAATCATCATCTCCTCTTTCAGCTTTTTCTTTGATGCAATCCGTGATGTCATCATCCTTTTTTGGCCAGTCAGATTCACAACTTCCTAAAATTAAGAAAGAAAATCCGATCAAAAGTGTAGCGAAAACCTTCATAAGTTTTTAGTTTAATTTATACGAAGATAAAAAATTAGTTTAATATTTCCATCGTTTCGCGATCCACACTAGAGACAACATGACAGGGACTTCGATGAGTACACCAACCACAGTTGTAAGTGAAGCACCGGAATTTAATCCAAAAAGTGAAATAGACACGGCTACAGCTAATTCAAAAAAATTGGAGGCTGCAATCATGGAACTTGGCGCACAAACGGCATATCGGATGCGAATAATTTTGCCTATAAACCAGGTTAGGAAAAAGATGAAATAAGTTTGAATTGTCAGGGGAATGGCAATCAAAAGGATGGTCAATGGTTTTTTTGAAATCACATCACCCTGAAACATGAATAATAGTACCAAGGTGAGAAGTAATGCAAGAATGGAAATAGGTTTAAGAACAGGCAAAAATTTAGATTTAAACCATTCTTCTCCTTTAAGTTTTTGCAGATAAACATTCGACAACATTCCGGCTACCAAAGGAATCACAACGAAAGTTACTACAGAAGAAATGAGGACTTCATAAGGGATCACCAAATCAGTAATTCCTAATAAAAATTGCACAATTGGAATGAAAGCTACTAATAAGATCAAATCATTGATCGAAACTTGAATCAGCGTGTATTTCGCATCTCCATCCGATAAGTAGGACCAGACAAAAACCATCGCAGTGCAAGGGGCAGCACCCAATAAAATGGCCCCTGCAATATATTGATCAGCCAAATCAGGCTCCAGAATACCTTTGTAGATATAATCAAAGAATATCCAGGCAAAAAGCGCCATGGTGAAAGGTTTGACGAGCCAATTCACGATTACGGTCAAAAGAAGACCTTTCGAATCACTTTTTACATTTTTGAGTGAGGTAAAATCAATTTGGACCATCATAGGATAGATCATCAACCAAATTAAAATAGCCACATAAACATTAACCCCATACAATTCCGTTTCTGATATAAATGCCACATTTTCTTTAAATGAACTTCCTAATAGAATGCCCAGAACAATGCAAGCAAGTACCCATACAGTCAAGTATTTTTCAAAGAATCCAATTTGTTTTGATTTTCCCATGATTAGTTTAAATGTTGAGCCAACTTTTGGCAGTAGTTTTTAATTTGATCTCTGACCATTCTAAATTTAGCCGCTGTAGCTTCTTCATCTCCAATAAATTTGCTCGGATCCTCGAAATTCTTATGCAGTTTTTGAGCAGTTGAAGGGAAATAGGGGCAAGTCTCATTTGCATGATCACAAACAGTTAAAATCAGGTCAAACTGGATGTCCATATAATCATCAATCAAGTTGGAAGTATGATTTGAAATATCAATTCCATCTTCTTTCATGAATTTTACGGCCAGTATATTTAATCCGTGTGTAACAACCCCAGCACTAAATATTTGCGCTTTATCTTTTAAAAAATGTTCCAAATATCCATGCGCCATTTGCGACCTGCATGAATTCCCTGTACAAAGCACTAAAATGTTCTTCATACCTAACAACAACCATTACCCGGCACACATACCGAATTATCCTGCTTCACATCCACCAGCTTCAACTTCTTCTTCTCATTCTCATTCTCACCCAATCTCTCTTGCTCTTGCTCTTGCTCCTGCTCCCCACTACCACTGCAGCATTGCGAAGCCATGGAGTCAGCATATTTTGGATCATTGAATTCCACATCCTTATGGAAATAATATACTTCCCATTGAATGCCGCTTGGATCTGTTACCCAAAATTTATCTTGTTCAGCATAACAACAGCTGGTTCCAATTTCTTCTATACTTACAATTCCTTGGGCTTTGGCAATTTGCAATTTCTGCTCTAATTCTTCTTTAGTTTCAACTTGAAAACCAAGATGACCAAAATTGGCCATGACACGATCCTTATTTTCTATAAATGAAATGATTAAAGAAGGAGATTCAAGAACATATTTTGTGTATTGTTCTTTAATTTTATCAGGTTCCTTACCAAAAAACTGGTTGTAAAATGCGATCGTTTGATCTAAATCTTTAACATAGCATGAAACATGCATTCTTGGGAAAATTTCTTTTTTCATAATTAACAACATTGATTAAATTTTGACTTTTGGTTGAGCAGATTTTGGAAGAAATCATCAAAATGACCATGAAAGAGCAATAATCGATCCCAGTTAATACAGTAGCAAGATTTTTTACCCTCAATTTCACCTTGAATCAAGCCTATTTTTTTTAGTTCTTTTAAATGCTGGGAAACTGTAGATTGAGATAAGGGTAGAATTTCAACGATTTCTCCGCAAATGCACATCTGTTTTTCCGCTAGCACTTTCATGATTTCAATTCTTGCTGGATGGCCAAGAGCTTTTGCTATTTCTGCGATTTCAACTGTTTTTGAATCAAACTTTTCCATTTCTGACAATTAATTAACATCGTAAAATTACGATAATAATGTAAGAAAACGATGTAAATTTAAAATTTTTTCATTTTTATTTCTGTTCTGTTAAATATTCAGCTATTTCTTCTATTTTCATGGAAGGTTTTTTGACGGATAGACAGACCGTTTAAAGTTTAAGGACTACCAAGTATACCATAAAGATAAATTGAATGGACGTTAGAGTGAAGTTTTTAGGAGGAGCAGGAACCGTTACAGGATCCAAGTATTTATTGGAGATAGATGACTTCCGGTTGATGATTGATTGCGGACTTTTTCAAGGTCCACGAGATATTCGTGAGCGAAACTGGGATGATTTTCCAATTGATCCCTCCACCATTGATGCCGTAGTTTTGACTCATGCTCATTTGGATCATTCAGGATATTTACCGCGACTATTTAAAAATGGATATCAAGGAAAAGTACATTGCACTATCGCGAGTTGTGATTTGGTCGAACTTTTATTGAAGGATTCTGCGAAACTGCAGGAAGAAGAGGCTGAATGGGCTAAGAAAAAAGGATATTCTAGACATAAAGATCCCAAACCATTGTACGATTCCGAAGATGTAGAATTGGTTTTACCCAATTTAATTGGCTATGATTTTCATGAGCGATTTGCTTTAAATGATCAGATTTCCATCAATTTCAAGAATGCTGGACATATTTTAGGGGCTTCTATAGTAGAAGTTTTTCTGAAAGGAGATCAACAATCGAAGAAATTGGTTTTCTCAGGTGACCTGGGTCGCTATAACGATCCTATACTTTATACCCCTGATCCGGTCAAACAAACAGATATTTTGTTTGTGGAATCCACTTATGGGGATCGTTCCAACCCCTATGAGTACCCGATGGAAGATTTTAAAAGAATTTTTTCTGAAACATTTAATAGGGGAGGAGTCGTGCTCATCCCTGCGTTTTCAATTGGGCGAACTCAGAACATTCTTTATTTTCTGAATGAGTTATTTAAAAAGAAAATGATTCCACCTGTAAATGTTTATATGGATTCACCAATGGCGATTTCTGCTACCCAATTGTATGTGAAACATCATCGATTCCATAAATTGAATTTTGCCCAAATGGAAGAGGATAATACTTTTTTGGATTTAAGGAAGAATTTAAAAATCATCAATTCTCATCAGGATTCAATTGCACTCAATTTGATTGAAAAAGATGCCATTATCATATCTGCAAGTGGAATGATGCAGGGAGGAAGGATCATGCATCATTTATACAACCGTTTACCTAACTATAACGACACTTTAATCATTGTTGGTTATCAAGCCGAAGGGACAAAAGGTAGAGAAATACTCGAAGGTGCGGAGCATGTATCTATTTTCGGTCAAAATGTTAAAGTGAATTGTAAGGTTGAATTCACCGAGGGACTTTCCGCACACGCGGATCAGGATGAATTGATGAAGTGGATTTCCTGTATTCAGAAAGCGCCCAAGAAAACCTTTTTGGTACATGGTGAACCTGATCGTACTAAGGCATTTAAGCAAAAGATTGAGGATATTTTGGATTGGAATGTAGAAATCCCCAATTATCTTGAGAGCTCTGTGCTATTTTCAGGAATCTAAATCTTCATTTGAAGTGTTTGGATTCCCAATATTTTGCTTTTCTTCCAAATCCTTTTTATAAACAATCGTGCGATATGGAAAAGGAATCTCAATACCTTCTTTGTCGAAACGCAATTTTATTAACCGGTTGATATCACTGTGCATACGAAGGGCTGTTAACGGATCATTCGTCCACACATAAGCGCGAAGATCAATACTATAATCGTTGAAACGAAGAAACCGGACTTCTATCTGAGGGTAGCCTTTTTTCTTTTCTTTTGAAGTACGGTTATCGACACATAGTGGGTGCTTCATTGCTTCTTCTTGCATAATTTTAATAGCTAGATCCAAATCCGAATCATAACTAATTCCAACCTCAATAAAACGACAAACTCGTTCATCTTCAATCGAATCATTGATGATATTGTCTGAACTGATTTTTGAGTTAGGCACAATGATTCGTTTATTTTCAAAATTTACGATAACTGTATGTCTTAAAGTGATATCCTCAACAATACCATAATCTAAGGCGCCTACTTTAATCATGTCCCCAATCCGAAAGGGTTTAAAAATAATGATGAAAATACCACCAATAATGTTCGCAAAAGCCTCCTGTGCGGCGAATCCAATCACAGCCACTAAAATACCGGCTCCAGCTAAAAGTGTAACGGCTACAGATCTAAGCGCAGGTACCATGGAAATAATAATTCCGATGGCGACCAACCAAATAACGAAAGAAATCGCATTTTTAAAGAAATTGATGCGGGTTAGATCTTTCTGTTTTTCAATGGAGTGCTTGTTGGCCTTGGCAATAAGGAAACGGATCGTTCGGGTGACAATAATTGCCAGAACTAAAATCACCCCCATGGTGATCCATGTATTAACAGAAAGACTCATAAATTCCATTTGGTAGCCGCAAAAATAGCAAATAATCTAGCTATTACAGGTGGTTTTCTTAAAAGCAATAAAAAAGGCTACCCCTTGAGTAGCCCTTTCGTTATTTTAATTCGTGAAATTACTGTTTGACTAAGCGCTTATGAACAACTTCAAGATTGTTTCGAATTTCAATCAAGTAAACGCCTTTTGGTTGATCAAAATCGAATTGAATAATTTTCTCACCTTTCTGCTCCATTGAGAAGACTTCTTGGCCAGAAGCAGAGAAAATAGTGACCTTTGAAGTATTCCATGTACCAAAATCAATGGAAATGTTTCCTGAAGTCGGATTTGGGAAAATGCTGAGGTCAGACAATCCATTTTCATCCAAAGAAACTGTTGCAATCGTATTACAAGTCGAGGTGTCTTTACAACCATTCAATGTGATTTCCACCGCATAATCGCCGTTTGAAGATGGGGTGAAGGATTGATTGTTGGCTCCTGAAATAGGAATAGAATCGGCACAATTCATCCAAACATAAGCTGCACCAGATTGATCTGCTGTTAATACCGGATCATTAACAGAAACATTGAGATCTAGTGTTGTTACTGTTAAATTAAGCGTAACAACAGAATCACAACCATCTTGATTTGTCAGGATATGGGTAGCAGAATTGTTGTCAGTGTAATAAGTGTTTCCATCTATCCAAACCAAAGAATCACAAGCACTTACCATGTCTGAACCGGTGTTCGAGAACCCCATAGTTAAATTGATGGTCAACAAACTATCACATCCTGCCACATTCGGAATGGTATCCTTGATATTTGTTTGAGAAGCTGTATACATCTCATCTCCACTAGGAACTGTATAAGAATCACAAGCAGGAACATTTAGCGTATTTGTTGTATTACTGCAAGCAGATTCTCCAGTGACAATAATATCATCTAGTACCACTAAACCACCTGGTAAACCTACTCCCGGCGTTACAGTAGTCACTTTAAATCCAATATAAATATCATTCAAATTTGTTGCTCCTGTAATTGGTAAGGAAATGTTTGTCCAATTTGCAGTCGCTGTGGTATAGGTTGCCAAAGAATTCCAACTTCCCCCAACACCTTCTTTGTACATTACTTCTAGATTCGATAAACCAATAATTCCTGCTATTGAGGCAGTGATTGTACCGTCATCGATTAGATAATTAAAACTAACCGTTGGGTTGGTTGTGTTGACACCAAAATCGATCGAAGGGGTAATTAAAGTAAGAGAGCTTCCAGGGTTGACGCTGCAGTAAGCGTAGTTAGGGTTCCCTCCAATAGTTGGAAAGCTTGTTCCATTTTCACATAGCCAAAAATAAGACCCTACATCTCCTTCTTCATCAAAAGTAGAAGTAGCAGGGACGTTGGCGCTTTGAGAAAAAGTTTGAAAATCTCCTAAATAAGTACCAGGTACAGAAGGGGCAAATGGTTCAATTTCGGTTTGAGCGATTCCGAAAAGTGTAAAAGATAAAGCGGTTAAAGCAACGTAGAATTTCTTCATAGCAAATGAGTTTAAATTGATAAATGATTCAATCAAAGATAAGGAAAAAGAAGTAATAAATTAGTTATGAAAGGAATAGCTTATTCATTTGGGTGAATAATTAATATTTCGGGATCGTTTTGGATATAATCTGGTAGAACGCCGTCTTGCATCACGGCAATTTTATAATTCTTCGATTTAAGTTCGGGTATCCATTCCTTTTTTGGTAAGTAATCATAGGCTTTTAAACCAGTAAAAAACATTATGGGAATATTTCCATGTACAGTCATGTTGGTGTTGAAAATAAGGTAGTTTTCGTCCAGATTCATTTCTCTGACTTGAACAACAAATTTATGATTCCGTATTAAGGATTCTCTGACGGGATTTTTTTGCCGTGGATTCTCAGAATGATGCATTTCAACCCGATCAATATTAAGGAAATTGACCAATATGTATCCTGTAAACCCTATAAAAAGCAGATGGTGCAAGACAACCGATTTCCATTTTTCTTTCAAACGATCAAACAAAGTATCTAGAAATGTTCCAGCACCTAGAAGTAAAAAGGGCATGGCAATTACAGTAAAAGCGGGCATTTTTGTTTCCGCAATGGAATAGAAAAGGTAAATGAATACAACTGTGCTCAAAATCATGCTCAATTGTTTTCTTTTTTCCACTTTAAAAAGCAAGGAAATCAGGCCAAGAGTTAGTAAGAAGTCAAACCAACCAAATCCATTTTTGGGATTACCATCTCCCGAGCCATACATGTAATCTGCGCCTTCTTGAAAATGATACCAAATGGTGCCGGCATGACCTTCTACAGGTTCAAAGAAATGCTTGGAATTGTAGGCAAACTCGTAATTAGCTTGTTCGGGCCATTGGTTTAAGATATAAATCTGCCATGGAAGAAAGATAAGAACCGAAATCAGTTCAGATCCAAAAAGTGGAATGTATGTTTTGATTTTCCATCTATTTTCCTTGTCGAAAAAGAACTCTGTCAAGAACCAAATTACATAGACAAGAAGTCCCATTAACCATTTTGTTAGCACAGCAAATCCGCTGAAAACCCCAATGAGAATCAACCAGTATTTCTTATTTGAATTTTGGTATTCAAACCATGCCCAAAAACTAGCTGTGAGGTAAAAAAGAAATGACAGGTCATTATGATCCGTATGAAAGTGGCCAGCAGAAAGTCCTAGAGCGAAATAGGAACAACTGAAAAGCAGTCCACCTAAATATCCCGTGTTTTCATTTATAGCAATTTTTCCAATTCGGTAGATGAGAAATGGGAGAATGGAAAACAAGATCATGCTGGGCAATCTAACTGCCATTACCGAAGGACCAAAAATCTTAATGGAAAGTGCAATTTGCCATAGAAAAAAAGGTTGTTTGTGGAGCCAAATTTCATTTTCAATCCAAAGATGTGGATCATGTGGAACGGGATTTCCATTGTACAGCATCGGTGTGAAAAAATCCGTACTCATATTTTTCCCAACCAGCGCATGGTACTGTTCATCCCAAACCATTAAAAAAGGATCCAGAGCGCAGACAAAATAAGACATTCCAAACGCACCGAGAACAAGAAAGAGCAAGCCAAGTGTTCGTTGTTTAGGCCAAAGCATCATAGAAACAAACAACAAGCCTGCTGCAATGTAGAGCGGAAAAATTTGTTCTAGACTAAATGAGCTTAAGGGCATTTGAAGTATGATTTACGATTTTAGAAGTACGAATAGGATCTATACTGCCTTTTCAATCTAAAATTTTTATTTCTTCACGTACTGAGTCAAAATCACAATTTTCTGACCTTCCACTCGGCCTTCAATCTGTTCTGGATTATCATGCACCAAAGTAATGTTTCTTACGGCCGTCCCTCTTTTAGCAGTAAAATTGGCACCTTTTACATCCAAGTCTTTGATCAGAACAACAGTATCCCCGGCTTCAAGTACGGCTCCATTGGAATCCCTATGGACAACAGCATTTTCGTCTGCTTCAACACCATCTCCTGATGCCTTGGCCCAATCAGATTCTTCATCATCCAAATAAAGCATGTCCAATAAATCTCTTGGCCAACCTTCCGCCTGAATTCGGTTTAATAGTCGCCAAGCCATGATTTTAACCGCTGGGAATTCGCTCCACATGGAGTCATTCAAACAGCGCCAATGGTTCGCATCCATGCTATCCGGGTTTTCTATTTGCGCTTTACAAGTAGCACAAACCAATAAGTTGTCTTCCCGAGGCTCCACAGCTATAGGTGATAAATTTTCTTTCGATCCACATAATTCACAAGTGGAGTTACTTCTAGTCAATAATTCTTGTTCTGTTTGTTTCATATTTTGTTCTAAGTTCTAAGTTCTCCTAATCCGTACTCTTGCTCCGTACTCTTGCTCTTGCTCTTGCTCCCTACTCTTGCTCTTGCTCTTGCTCTTGCTCCTTACTCTTGCTCCCTACTCTTGCTCCCTACTCTTGCTCCCTACTCTTGCTCCCTACTCTTGCTCCCTACTCTTGCTCCCTACTCTTGCTCTTGCTATATCTACTTTTAATGCTCAAAAGTTCGACAGGAGCTTTAAGAAAATCAATCATCTTGAGTCTAGAGTCTCCTTTTTCAATCCAAACGTTGAGGGGAACTTCGAGTACCTGATTATTTTTGAGTAGTTCGGGAAAGTATTTTTTTATTCTAAAAATGAGTTCGACGTCAAAAAACCACCTACTAGTGAAAGAGTCAGCAAAAAGTTGACGAGCAATATCTCTGTGTATTAGTTTTGCTCCGCATTGGGTGTCGTATGTGGGTTCATGAAGCATTGTACTAACAACCGTAGCAAAAACACGACCCATATAATGTCTTGTATTGTTCCTTTGGATATTTGCTCCAAGACGTGCAAGACGAACCCCCATTAAAAATTTCAGTTTATGGTTTTCAATAATTTGTTTCCTAAGAAGAATAAGTTCTGAGAGTGGTACAGCTAAATCTGCGTCTATATAGCCTATAAAATCGAATTCCAAGTTATTGCCCGAAGCAAAATTTACCCCACTTCGAATGGCTTCAGCTTTGCCTTTATTTGAGCTAAGACTATGTGCAAAGAAATTAAGATTCTCAGATTCAAGGTCCAGGATGATCTTTTCGGTTTGATCCTTACTTCCATCATTTACAAATAGAAAATGAAAATCGGGTTCACATTTCACAAAATCAATAAATGCCTGTTTTTCCAGTCTTTCGGCTTCATTGTAACAAGGTATGATGATTAGAATTTTAGGATACATTTCGTGTTCAGATTAGCACATATTTGAATTTTGTTTTTCAAAAAAACGATTCAAGCAAAAATAAAGAAGATCGAAATGGTTCGATCTTCTCGAGTTCGTTTCCGATATGTAGCTTGAATATTCTTTAATTATTTCGATCCTCATCGAATCAAAGATAGGAATATTTGGGAATCGGATTAATCTTCAAATACAACAGCAGACTTCTCAATATAGAAAATTTTGTCTCCTTTTCCATCAGGGTCTGCAGAACATTTGATGAAGCTCCCTTCCGTACCTAAATAATGAATATCAAATTCATCTGAAGTATAGTAAGCTCCCATCGAACATTTGTGAGGATTTCCATCTACATCGGCCGTCATGTTTGAAAAACAAATCATTTTGGCACTTGATTTATCCGCTTTCGCATAACCAAATGTTGTAAAATCCTGATCCATTGTTTCGTAAACGAAAACTGCTTTTTTACCAGCATTCACCTGAATAGGATCCTGAGCAAAAATGGAACTTGAGAAGAAAAGTAAGAAGGCAGTAATTGAAGTTGCAAAAAGTGTTTTCATGTTTTTTTAATTTTTGTTTGATCTAATTTACTCAATTAATACAAATGCACCCCAAAAATAAGGGTCATATTTTTCACTCATTTCTTTTTGAGTTTTGTGAAAGGATGATTTGATTTCTCCGGAGACCGTCAAGTGCTCATAAAATCGTGTCATGAACTCCGAAGTTTCTTTGTCTGGTACTTGCCACAACGAAATAATCAAATATTTTGCTCCCGCCAATTTGAAAGATCTTTTGAGCCCATAAACTCCTTCACTTTCTCGAATTTCTCCTAACCCAGTTTCACAAGCGGAAAGTACAATCAGATTTGATTTTCTTAAATCCAAAGTACCCACTTCATCAGCTGTGAGTACACCATCATCTCCGGAAGAAGTGCTATCTGACCAAACTTTATTGGCTCCAGCAAAAACCAATCCTGAGCGCATCATAGGGTTGGTTGTATTGACAAAATTTCGAGCTGCCAGAGAATTGGATCCTCTAAAAGCGATAGTTTCAATATATTCCGTTTCAAGGTCTTCTTTGGATTTAGACATGTCTGGAAAGAAGAAACCATGTGTCGCAATATGCAGATAGTTGACACTTTCAGCCGTTCTTTTGAATGCTTCTTCACTTGCTTCACTTGCTGAGTAAACTTCAGAACCAAAAGCTTTTTCCTTCAATATTTTCTGAATCTCCTGCACTTCTGTTTTTGTCCCTTCCAGATAATCCCAGACAACATTTTGTTCCTCCTGGGTGGAATATTGAATCCCTCCAAATAGTGCGATTTTGGATTCAGTTGTCAACTCTGTTTTTTCTGGATAAACCAATTTTCCCGTTGAAGAAAGAACTTCTAAATCATAAATTTCATTGAGGTACAAGTCTTTTTCTTTAGAAATGGATGGGAAAGAAATTTTGTGCAGCAATCCATCAGGAGATAAATAGATTTTCTGTCCTTTTTTTACATAGGGTTCAATCGGTTGCCAAATAAGCTCGTACAATTTGGAATTTGGTTTTTTACTTGTTCCATAGATATTGTTGATCTGCTCATAGGATGTTCCCGCATGCGTTTTCAGGAATTCTTCCAACTCGGAGGAATTAAATAATTTTACGAATTCAGGATATTGAGAGTTTTTATTTATAATCAATGCGGCGTATACCAAAGTACTCGAATCATTTAATCGTGTATAGAAATCTCTCAATCTAAATTGAATGATTTCAATTGCAATTTCATTATCCTTTAGGTGATCTCGAACCTTTTTCCATGATAAGTTTTGTACATTTAATACTTCCTGTAATTGTTGAGATTTAAAGGCAAGTTTTTTCTCTATTTCTTCGGCTTTTTTTTCCATTTCTGAAACATCTATTCCAACAGCTAATCCTTTTGAGATCATTCTTTTTTGAGCGATCCAATCTTCATAGGATTGAATCAGTTCAGGATCTCCAGAGCTTAAAATGATTTGACGGATTAATGCAGAACTTTTGAGCAGAATTCCTTTAGAAAACAAAGCAACATCATAGGATCTTTCTTTAGCTTTATTTGAGTTTTCAAATTCCTTAGCGGCTAAATTATATGCGGTATGGAAGTCATCTCCCATAGTTCTGAAGAAATTGAATTTTTCATCTTCAGACATGAAACCGAAATTATTTTTAATCTGATAGATTCTTTCCTTGATAAGCTTATCGGAGTATTCATTAGCTTCATTCAACTTTCCGAAATTAAAATGTGTCATCATGAGATCCATGTAAGTCGCAATGATCTGTTCAAATAATCTAGCGTTTTTGGCGATTTGAAGAGATGAATCTAACACAATTACGGAAGAATCAAATTCATTTAGATTTCTATAGCAACTCCCCATATTTTCATAAATTCTAGAACGAATTCCTGCATCACGAATAAGGTTTTCAATTTCAAGACAGTTTTTATAGATTTCAAGCGATTGGGAATACTCCTTTTTATGACTCATAATTCCGGCAATATTATGAAGTGCATGGACAATTTTTCTCTTATTGGCATCTTTTAGATGAATGTTATAACTTATGTTGTACATTTCCTCTGCTTTTTCAAACTGACCTGTTTTTTCATAGTTAACTCCCAGATTATTGGCCACAGCCGCAAGCTGATCATTTTCTTGGAGAGAATCCATGACTCTAAATGCTTCCTGAGAAAGTTCGATTGATTTATCAAATTTTCCCTGATGAGAATATGCTTCACTCAAAGTACTATACACCCTTGATCTATCAATACTACTTAATGGATTAATTTCTTTTTTTAGTTCAGTCTCAATAAAACGAGATGCTTCAGAATAATTACCTCTGATAATCAGTACGCGAGCAATTCCAGAAATCCCCATCCGAATTAAATTTCCTTCTTTTTTCTCTTGACCTCTTTTTAAGACTTCTTGATAAAGGGCAAGTGTTTTGTCATAATCATGAATAAGTTGATAGAGATAAGCAAGATTTCCATACACCACAGTTGCATTTCTTTCATGTCCGGCTTTTTGGTAGACTTCAATACTCTTTTCCATGAAAGCAATGGATTCTTCATATTTAAACATTAATTGAAGCGCCATGGCTTTCATGTTTAAGGCATTTCCTTTGAAATCTTCCAATTCATGTTTTTCCGCAAATTCATATTCAATTTCGGCCATTTTGAAAGCAGAATCTGGATTTACATACAATACATTGTACCATATAAAAGTACTATATGCTCGGGCTCTTTTGGCTGGAGGAACGGTGTCATTTTCCCATGTAGCCCAAAGTTCTTCAGGACTAGGTGGTTTTTGCGCGTTTACAATTTGAATGGAGAAGAGAAAAATGAGAATTCCTAATAGTTTCATTGTCAGTTGTTTTAGTGGGTCAATTTTAAGAGGATTTTTTCGATTAGATGTTAGGTTGTGAATAAATTTTCAAAAATCAATTTGAGATTTTGAAGCGACTTTCATTCATATTTAAAATAACTTTTCGCTATTTCATCCCAAAATCATTATTTTCGTTGCTCGAAATTTTTTTAAAATCAAGATATGAGTTACGATATTATAGTTATTGGTAGTGGTCCTGGAGGATATGTAACTGCCATCAGAGCTTCACAGTTAGGATTCAAAACGGCAATCGTTGAGAAAGCAGAATTAGGAGGAGTTTGTTTGAACTGGGGATGTATCCCAACCAAAGCGCTTTTGAAATCTGCAAACGTATTTGAATACTTGAATCATTCAGAAGATTATGGAATCAAGGTGAAAGGTGGAGAAGCTGATTTTGGAGCTGTTGTAAAAAGATCCAGAGACGTTGCCGGACAAATGAGTAACGGGATTCAGTTCTTGATGAAGAAAAATAAAATTGAGGTCATTCAAGGTACTGCAAAAGTTAAAGCAGGAAAGAAAGTTGAAGTAAAAGATGCAAGCGGAAAAACATCTGAGATTTCAGCCACAAAAGGAGTGATCATTGCAACAGGAGCAAGATCTAGAGAGTTGCCAAACCTTCCTCAAGATGGAAAAAAGGTAATTGGATACAGAGAAGCAATGACTTTACCATCCATGCCAAAGAAAATGATCGTTGTTGGTTCTGGTGCCATCGGAGTGGAATTTGCTTATTTCTATGCAACCATGGGAACGGAAGTAATAATCGTAGAATACATGCCAAACATTGTTCCGGTTGAGGACGAAGAAGTTTCAAAACAATTGGAAAGATCTTTCAAGAAGAAAGGAATTAATATCATGACCAACGCTTCTGTGGAGTCTGTAGATACTTCAGGAAAAGGGGTGAAGGCCAAGGTGAAAACGAAAAAAGGAGAAGAAGTTCTTGAAGCAGATATCCTTCTTTCAGCCGTAGGTATCACACCAAATATTGAAGGAATCGGTTTGGAAGAAGTTGGTATTGCAACGGATAAAGGAAGAATCATGGTAAATGATTACTATGAAACCAATATTCCAGGATTTTATGCTATTGGAGATGTTGTTCCGGGTCAGGCTTTGGCTCACGTAGCATCTGCAGAGGGAATCATTTGTGTTGAGAAAATTGCTGGTATGCATGTACAACCATTGGATTATGGAAATATTCCTGGATGTACTTATTGTTCGCCAGAAGTAGCTTCAGTGGGTATGACCGAAAAAGCTGCTAAAGAAGCTGGATACGAAATCAAAGTAGGTAAATTCCCATTCTCAGCATCTGGAAAAGCAAAAGCAGCCGGAGCTCCTGATGGATTTGTAAAGTTGATCTTTGATGCAAAATATGGTGAATTATTAGGTGGACACATGATTGGTTTCAATGTAACTGAAATGATTGCTGAAATCGTTGCAGTAAGAAAATTGGAAACTACGGGTCATGAATTGATCAAAACAGTTCATCCTCACCCAACCATGTCTGAAGCAGTTATGGAAGCTGCAGCAGCTGCTTATGATGAGGTGATTCATTTGTAATTCGAAATTCGGAATTCGTAACCGAGCGATAGGGAGATAATTCGTAATGAATTTTTGAATTTTGGAAAATAGTAGAGGGCTCAGTTGGGCCCTTTTTTTATACCAATATTTTCATCGGATCCGGGCAATTCATCTTATAAAATTCCAATTCACTTTTGGTACAAACTCCAGGATAGTCGCCTTCCATTCCTTGTAAATCCCAAATCAATTGAAAATGCAAATGTGGAGGATAATCGCCATTGACCTCGGTATTCCCAATCCAGCCTATGCGGTCTTCTTGTCCAATAATTTGACCTATTTCTAAATGATTCAATGATTCGAGACTGAGATGTCCATAAAGGGTGTGAAAATGCTGTTCATCCAATTGATGCTCGAGAAGAATCGTAGGACCATAATCGCCATAATTGTTGTTGTAGTTGAAGCTGTGTACTTTGCCTTCAAACGCAGCTAATACTGCTGTGCCGGCATCCACCCAGAGGTCAACACCTAAATGTATGTTTCTCGCTTCTTTTTGCCCTGAATTAAAATGTGTGCTTCTTTGATAAAGGTTTCTTTCTTCCAAGTAGCCTCCTATAGCTACTTTTTTGTTATGTTTTTTCAGTAAACTCTGAATATAAGTTTGAAGTTCATGAGAAGATTCCATGTTGAGTTGTGAAAGAGCCTTATTATTTACAGATAAATCTAAAGGCATAAAATCGGATTTAGAATATTTGGAGTCAATTACATGAATAAGCGACTTCCTGAAATTTGAATTTTGCGCTGATAACATGATTCAAAATTAAGAACCTTTTTACAAACGAAAAAACCACCCGTTTATCGAATGGTTTTCCGTTTTTCATAACACGAGGTAGAATGAAAGAGAACAAAATCTAACTATCTGTCTGACTTTAGGTCAACCTCTTTATATAACTTAACGTCTAAACTTCGTGTCTGGTTGGGTTTCCTATAATGAAAGTAATCAAAAGCACTCAACTGGATCATTTTTTTTATCTTATCTGAAATTTAAAACCATGTCGAGAAGGAAATTTATCAAACAGAGTGTATTAGGAGTAGGGGGAATCATGGCTATTCAATCTACAGCTAGATGCGAAATCAACAGTGAACAATCAGATTCAAAGATCATTACAGATACGAAGTCAATGAAACCCATAGTTATTTCTACATGGAACCATGGAATGGATGCCAATAAAGCAGCATGGGAGGTTTTAAAATCAAATGGAACGGCCCTGGACGCAGTCGAAAAAGGGGTGATGGTAACGGAATCAGATCCCAACAATAGGAGTGTAGGTTTAGGCGGATTGCCAGATCGAGATGGGATTGTGACTTTGGATGCTTGTATCATGAATCACGAAAATGAGTGTGGTGCAGTAGCTTGTTTGACCGATATCGAACACCCAATATCAGTAGCCAGAAAAGTGATGGAGGATACACCCCACGTGATGTTGGTTGGAAAAGGAGCCTATGATTTTGCCCTAGAAAAAGGATTTCCACATAAAAATTTGCTCACTCCAGAAGCGAAGAAAGCTTGGCAGGAATGGAAAGAATCGGAAGATCAGAAAAAACCAGAAATTAATCATGAAAATCACGATACTATTGGCATGTTGGCACTGGATACTCAGGGTAATTTATCTGGATCTTGCACAACAAGTGGTTGGGCCTATAAATTGCATGGAAGAGTAGGTGATTCGCCCATTATTGGTGCTGGTTTGTTTGTGGATAATGAAGTGGGAGCAGCATGTGCAACGGGTCTGGGAGAAGCAGTAGTACGTATTGCTGGTTCGCACACCATTGTAGAGTTGATGCGTGCAGGAAAAACCCCTCAGGAGGCATGTGAAGAGGCTGTCAACAGAATTATTCGAAAACATAAAGATCTTAAGGGACTTCAAGTTGGATTTTTAGCTTTAGACAAAAATGGAGCAGTGGGTGCGGCTTCAGTTTATAATGGATTCAATTATGCGAAAACGACGAATGAAAACCATGAATTGATTGATGCTCAGTTTAATCGTAAATGGTGATTTGAGTGTTGAGTTTTTCGAGTGTAGAATTATTCGAATGTAGAGTTTTTCGAGTTGTATGTTTAGAATCATAAATTTTCTCCGTGTATCGCCGTGTTTCCCCGTGCATCTCCGTGTAACAGCTCTATTTCTGTTTGTTTCATTAAACCTTTCTGCTCAAAAAAATCCAGTTTTTGACCTCATTCCTCAGGTCAATCCTCTTTTTAAGTCAGGAAAGGAATTCTCACTTCGGGATACCATTTTTGTTTATCATCAGCCTAATAAGAAAGGGAATGCTGAGTATTTGAAATTTCTTTTTGAGAAATATTTCGGAGATAGCTATGCTCTTGTTTTGGGTGAATTTGAAACTTATTTGGAACATGAAAGCCCTTACAAATATTATGATTTGCAGTCTCCTCGCATCATGCTTTTCGAAGATTCCAAAACGGGTGATTCTGAATTTTATCAATTGGAAGTGTCAGAAGAAGTTATCTCCATTGATGGAGGAGAAATTGGATTGAAAAGAGGAATGAACACCTTGATTCAGCTTATTGGTGTTGAAAATGATTATTTCAAATTTGCTCCGGTACAGCAAGATATCTACAATTTTAAGCGAGCTAAAAAATCGATTGGTTCTCCTTTAGATTCAACTAATCTAATTCAGACAAAGCAGTGGATTTCTTTGCAACCCATGATCATTGACGATCACCCTAAATTTAGTCACCGAGGGATGTTGTTGGATTGTGCAAGACATTTCTTTTCGGTTGAAACGGTTAAGAAATATTTGGATCTGATGGCGCTTTACAAAATGAATGTTCTGCATTGGCATTTGACGGAAGACCAGGGTTGGCGGATTGAAATCGATAAATATCCAAATCTGACAAAAGTAGGAGCCTGGAGAACGGAAAAAGACGGAACAAAATATGGAGGTTATTATACCAAAAAACAAATTCATGAAATTGTTGCCTATGCGATGGAAAGAGGGATCACAGTAATTCCTGAAATCGAACTTCCTGGTCATTCTCAAGCCGCCATTGCTTCCTATCCTTGGCTTTCTTGTACCGGGGAACAGGTTGAAGTAGTGAATGACTGGGGTGTTTTCAAAGAAATCTATTGCGCCGGAAATGAATCCACTTTTGAGTTTTTGGAGAATGTATTGACAGAAGTCATGGAGCTTTTTCCTTCAAAATATATTCATATTGGTGGAGATGAAGTGCCTAAATACCGCTGGGAACACTGCGACAAATGTCAAAATCGAATTCAAAGTGAAAACTTAAAAGATGAACATGAATTGCAGTCCTATTTCATTCAGAGAATTGAGAAATTTTTGCAGAAAAATGGGCGTGAACTGATTGGTTGGGATGAAATCTTGGAGGGTGGACTTTCAGCAACAGCAACAGTGCAGAGTTGGAGAGGTTTTGAAGGAGGAATCAAAGCTGCAGAAAATGGAAATGGAGTGGTGATGTCGCCTACGAGTCATTGTTATTTTGACTACGGACTCCAATCTATCGACCTAAAAAAGGTATATGAATTCAACCCGATTCCGTCTGAATTAGAAGTGCAATTTCACAAGAATATTCTAGGTGGAGAATGCAATTTATGGTCCGAACACATTCCTGACGAAGCGAATTTAGATTCCAAAGTTTTCCCCAGAATATTAGCCATGTCGGAAGTGTTGTGGACTGCACCTGAAAAAAGAAATTATGCGGAGTTCTACAATCGGGTACAAGAACATTATCCCATGCTGGAAAAGTTGGAGGTGAAGTATGGCTTGGAAACTACTCCTGCGAAAATTCAAACATTTGTAAAAGAAGGAAAGATTTACGCAACTATGGTATCCGAAATCCCAAATGCAACTTACGAAATTCGCTGGGATGAAAAGGAGATGGAATTAGATGGGGATTTCACTCAATTTGAAAAACTAGAAAAAGACACATTTGAAGTGAAAGACTGGAAACTGTCTGTCAAAGTATTGAAGAATGGAAAACCGTATGGAGAAAAAGTAGAACAGTTTTTTGAGTTTCATAAAGCAATTGGAGCAAAAGTGACTTATCATTCCAATTTCAGCCGATGGTATCCCGCTGCAGGTGAACAGGCATTGGTGGATGGAAGAGTTGGAATAATCGATTTTAAAGATGGCAATTGGCAAGGATTTTGGGGAGAACCTATTGATGTTGAGATTGATTTAGGAAGTATTAAGGAGTTTGAACGAATTTTTATAAGATTCTTTCAGTATCAGAATTCTTGGATTTTCAGACCAAAATCTATGAAAATTGATCTCTCAGAAGATCATTTGACTTGGAATACTTACCAGGATAGTGATTTTGGAGAAGAAAAGTCCAACAATGAAAAAATGATTTGGTATGATCGAAGTAATAAATCAACTCTAAACAAGGCTAGGTATATTAAAATTCATGTTGAAAATTACGGAAAAGTTCCCGATTGGCACGAAGCAGCGGGCCAGGATTGTTGGCTATTTTTAGACGAAATAATTGTAAAATGATCTTAGAAGTTTGTTCAGATAGTTTAGAAACCACTTTTTTGGCACAAGAATTCGGAGCCAAAAGAGTGGAGTTGTGTTCAGCTTTATCCGTGGGTGGACTCACTCCTAGTTTAGGTTTAATAGCAGCTTGCTTGGAGCATTCATCCATTGAGATTCATTGCATGATACGCCATCGTGAAGGGGATTTTGTTTATTCAGATTTGGATTTGGAAATTCTTAAAAAGGATATCCAAAGTGTGTCGGATATGGGCGTGAAAGGTGTTGTGTTTGGCTGTTTGAACTCTCATGGAGAAATCAATACAAGACAAACAGAAGAGCTTGTCCGTTTAGCCAAAGGAAAAGGTTTAGAGGTTACTTTCCACAGAGCCTTTGATTTTGTTTACGATTATGAAAGTGCCCTGGAGCAATTGATTTTCGCCAAAGTAGATCGAATTCTGACAAGTGGAGGAGAAGCCAAAGCGATTCAAGGTAAAGAGAGAATCCAAAAAATGGTCCAATTGGCTCAGGGAAGAATCCAAATCATGGCAGGAAGCGGTGTGCATGCTGAAAACGCACTTGAATTGGCAGAAACGGGAATCGATGCATTGCATTTTACATCACATGTTTCAGAAGGCAAAACAGAACTCGGAATGGGAGCAAAAACCAGAGCGGATCGGGAAAAGATTGGGAAAATCCTGAAAGTTTTAATGCAAAATTCAAAATTCAAAATGCAAAATTAAATGAGACCGATTTTTTACATATTAATCTTTCAATTTTTCACTTTTAACTTTGCACTTTGCACTAAATCAGACACCCTCTCCTTAAATGGTTCATGGGAATTTAAGCAAACGGATGAATTTAGATGGAGAAAAGCTGTCGTTCCTGGGGTAGTGCATCTGGATTTAATGCGGAATCACATGATTGAGGATCCGTATTGGGCAGACAATGAAATCAAACAGAAATGGATAGAAGATAAAAGATGGGAGTATAAAAGGATATTCACCCTTTCAGAAGATCAGCTAAATAGAAAACATGCAATTATAGAATTTGATGGTCTGGACACATATGCGCAGGTTTTTATCAATGATTCACTTGTCATTACAGCCAACAATATGTACAGAAAATGGAGCAGTTGGATTTGGGAAAAATTGAAGGTAGGGGAAAATGAAATTCGCGTAGTATTTCTGCCAATAAAAGAAGGAGCAACAGATTATGCAAAAAGAAAATACGATCTTCCAGCTGGTTGTGAAACTGTAAATGAAAAAAGGAGTCCATGGGTTAGAAAAGCGGCTTATCATTTTGGATGGGATTGGGGACCTAGATTTGTCACTTGCGGAATTTGGAGAGATGTTCGAATACATTTTTTTGACAATCGAATAGAGGATGTTTTTATTGTTACCAGTTCAATTACTGATTCGGTGGCGACTATCTTTGTCAAGGCCAAAGTGAATAGAAATTCAGACAATTCGGTCTTCAAGTTGAAGTTTGAAGATCAAGAGCAAACTTTGGAGGTCAATCCCTTTGTCCATGAAGCTCTAACCACATTTGAAATAAAGAATCCAAAATTATGGTGGTGCAATGGAATGGGAGAGCCTCATTTGTACAGTTTACAACTAGTCTTGGAAGATGAAAATGGTAAAGTTTTAACAGAAAAGAATGTCAGATTTGGAGTGAGAAAGATTGAGCTGATCAACGAGCCTGACTCGATTGGTACTTCATTTTATTTTAAACTGAATGGAAAACCTGTTTTCGTAAAAGGGGCGAATTACATCCCTCAAGATTTGTTTTTGCCAAGTGTAACAAACGCAAACTATCAAAAATTACTGACTCAAGTAGATGAAGCCAATATGAACATGCTCCGAGTTTGGGGAGGTGGAGTTTATGAAAAGGATTTATTCTATGATCTCTGCGATGAAAAAGGAATCATGGTTTGGCAGGATTTGATGTTTGCAGGTTCAATGTATCCCATAGATGATGATTTTAAATTCGAAGTGATTGATGAGGTGGCAGACAATGTAAGACGTTTGCGTAATCATCCTTGTATTGCTTTGTGGTGTGGAAATAATGAAATTGAAGTAGCCTGGCAAAACTGGGGATGGCAAGAGAAATATGGTTGGTCGGATAAAGATTCGGCAGAGCTTTGGAATAAATACCAACTACTTTTCAAAGAGTTGATTCCCGAAATGCTCAAAGCCTGGTTGGTTGATGAGGATTATGTTTCTACTTCACCGCTAAGCAATTGGGGTAAACCAGAAAATTTCAATCATTCCAGCATGCATTATTGGGGAGTATGGCATGGGAAGGAACCGATAGAGAATTTTCGGACGAATGTGGGAAGATTCATGGTAGAGTATGGCTTTCAGTCTTACCCAGAAATGTCAACAATCAATAGGTTCTGTGATCCCAAAGACCAAAAACTAACTAGCAAAGTGATGCAAAACAGACAAAAGTCTTATGTAGGCAATGAAGAAATTACGAAACAAATTACAAAATACTCAGGGAAGCCAAAATCTTTTGAGGAGTTTGTGTTACGAAGTCAGGATGTTCAGTCCAAGGCTTTAGAAATTGCTATTCAATCTCATATTGGAGCCCAACCTCATTGCATGGGGACCATGTTTTGGCAGTTAAACGATTGTTGGCCAGGTCCAAGTTGGAGTATAATTGATTACTATGGAAATGAGAAAAAGGCCTATCGAGTAATTAGTGACTTATTTAATCAATAAAAAGTAAACGAAGCAGGGTGGAAATTAAAGATGTAGAAATTATTTGAGGCGGGTCCAGTAAACAGATTTCCCAAAAAGGGTGATTCCCATATACCCCGTCAGTTTCATTTTATCTTTTTCTACAAGTTCGAGCTTTGCCGAGTATGTATTTCCTGATCTTGAGTCATAAACTCGTCCTTTGATCCATCTTGTGTTTTCTGCATCCCATTGAAAGCCATATAAAAAATTCATTCCAAGGATTAATCTTGTTCTTAGCTTTTCATCCGGATTTTTTACGTCTTTAGCCATAGATCCATCCGCATTTCGCACATAAGGTCCTTCAAGGACTTTAGCTACAATGCTCCCATTGGAAAGATAAAGTTCGATTTTTCCGTTGGGTTCTCCGGTTTTATCATCGTAAGTTCTCCATTTTCCTACATAGTCTGATTGTTTCCAGTTTTGAGCGACAATAATGGAAGAAAATACCAAGGCTAGAACAAAGATCAGTTGTTTCATTTTTTCTTGATTTTTGGGTTGTAAAACAAGATAAGGAGTACCGGCAATAAAACTAAGTCACTCAACAACGCAAATACTAGTGTCAAGCTCACTAAAATTCCAATATAGAACGAGCCGAGATAATCCGAAACACATAGAGTAAGGAATCCACCACTTAACACAATTGTAGTAAGTACAATTGCTTTTCCTGTACCCTCAAATGTATTTTTAAGAGCAATCATCTTTGAGAATCCTTTTTTCAATTCAATTCTGTATTTGCTTAAAAAATGTATTGTGTCGTCCACTGCAATTCCAAATGCTATTGTAAACACAATTGACGTCGAAAGTTTCAGATCAATATTGAAGTACCCCATAATTCCTGCCACCATTAGCAAAGGAATAATATTTGGAATCAGGGTTAAAATAATGATTACAAACGATCTGTACATAAGTCCAATTATGATGCCAATAATAACGAAAGCAATGATCAGACCCATTAAGACATTATTCACCAGCATTTCATTGTTTAATTCCATTAAATATGGACCTCCTGTAATATGCACGTCTAAAACATCATTATATTTGGGTTGATTGATGAATTCCAAAAATTTAGCATGAAGAGGGGCTGTGTTGTAAGAACCTAAGTCACCCATTCTCGCTGAAATTCTTGTTTCATGCTGAGTAGAGTCAATGATTCGATTGAGTTTATCCTTGTCGGCATAGCGACGAATATCTTTAAGGATTTTTTTCAATTCCTTGTCTTTTTCCGGAAGCTCAAAATACTCCTGCATTCCCCCGTGATTTCCAACATTCGTTGATTTCGCCATCATTGCAATTGAAAAAACCCCACCTAAATTGTAATTCTGAATGGCAAACTCTTCAATTTCATTAATAAGGCGAACAATATCCGGATCATAAACCGACTTACTTGTATCTTTAAGTTGAATTCCTAATTCGAAGGGACGGGCACCTGCAAAATTATTTTCTAAAAAATTATAGCTTTTCATCATTGGATTATCCTCTTTCAGATCTTCCATGATGTAATTATTTGGCTTAATTTGAAAAGTACCGTAAATCGAAACGGCCAAAAGAATTCCAAACGAAGAAAGCACTAACTTTTTATGTCGAATTAACCAAAGGAACATGTCTCTAAGTTTGTGATCCCATAATTTTCCTTCTTTATAGGTGTGATCAAGTTTAGGTTCCTTCATTAAGTAAAGGATGGAAGGCATAAAAACAAGTGAGAGAATCAAGCAAAAAGCAACACCTATTGCCGTGTATAAACCAAATGTTATAATCGGAGGAATATTTGAAGTAGTTAAGGAAGCAAATCCAACAATGGTAGTTGTAGAAGTGAAAGCAAGAGCAAACCCTACTTCCTTGAGTGTCTTTTTCAAGGCCTCAAACTTGTGCAAGCCTTTTCGCAATTCTTGAAGATATTTTGAAAGAAAATGGACCACACCACTTATTCCGACTACCATAAGAACAGTTGGAAGTGCATTCAAAACAATATTCAAGTTTTTTCCTGTTTCGCCCATTAATCCTACCACGAAGATTACGGTTAACGCAACTACCCCGAAAGGAATAAGGATACCGTACCAGGATTTAAAGGTGATGAACAAGAATATGATAATGAGAACGACACTTGCGGCTACCAGTAAAACAATTTCTTTACTAGTTAGATCAGTGAAGAAAATATGCCCCACAATTCTACCTCCCATGTGTGTTTGGTCGAATTGAAATTCATCGGTAGTTTTTTGCAGGTTTTCAAGCAATGCTATTGACTCTTCAACATCCAGATTGTCCTTATGCTTCACATAAATGGAGATAGATTTGGCATCGTCGGAAATAAAACTCCCCACCATGGTGGAGGATTTCATTAACTGAATAGAATCATTCAAAAGCTTTTCTCTATCGTGAATGTGGATATAGGGGATTTCATAGACCGCTCCGAACATATCTTTGACAACAAAATTCAAATTCGTAGGCGACTGAACGAATTCAATATCTTTTAATTTGCCGAGTACTCGGGTGAAACTGTCAACTTGAGTCAAGAACTTTTCATTAAATATTCCTGAATCGTTATGGACACCGATGATTAAAAAGTCGTTTTCAGAACCAAAGACTTCTCTGAAATGCTCGAAATATTCGCGGTCATCTCCTTCTTCAGGAAAAAAAGTATCGAAATTGTGATCAAAACCAGTTTTCGTAGCAAAAAAGGCTTGAACCCCAGCAATAAGGGTAAACAATATGATAAAGAAAATACTCTTCTTCCTTGTAAAAAACATTCCAAAAATTTGAATCGGCTAAAATATTAAAAATATCGGTGAATGTGCTATTTGAGGGTATGTTTTAGTGTTTTTGGCGGATGAATTTTGATTTCGATTCCTTAGATCATTGACTATAAATGTTTAAGACAAAAAAAAGCCGCCTCTGGAGGGCGGCTAAGACTACTTTGTTGCTTTAAGATCGCCCCGGGCGGGGGACCTAATGAAAATTTACTTTGTTGCTTATTTATGTAACACTAAATTATACAATTTGTTACACTCTAAATGCTACTTTAACAATACTTAACAGAAGTTTAACATTTCTTCATTCTTAGGAAAGCATAATAAACCCCCTATTTTTGATTTAAATTGAGTCCTCATTTAGTAGGAAGTGTTAAATTTGAAATTACAATCTAGGAACCATTGAGAAATTTAATTTGGATATTCATTGTATTTTCTTTTTTTTCCTTGGCACAGGAAATAGAACTTTCTGGTAATTGGCAGTATAAAATTGGTTCAGGAGATTGGAAAAATGTACAACTCCCAGCAGATTTATCAAAGGTAGAACCTGACTATAAAGGAGATGCGTATTTCAGACTAAAGAAAACAATTGAGGTACCTCTTGAAGTACTGGATATGAAAACGGTACGGCTTCAAATAGAAGGTGTGACTCCTTTTTGCGCGATTTTGATTAACGGAGAGCCTTTAGATACTATAAAGAATTTTTTTAGTCTTTTTGACAAAAACATTAAAGAAAGTCTGCTTCCGGGGGAGAATGAAATTGTATTAGAGTTTATTCCTGCCAGTTGGGTAATGGAAAAAGTTTGGAAAAAGCGCAATACAGATCTAACTGAGAAAATGAAGAAACTTAGCGTAGAAATGGAGGTGCGACAACCCAGATATATGTTTAAAGAGCAAACAATAGGAACATTTGGAAAAATGAGACTTATTGGGGTAGAACATACACAGGTGAAGGCCCTCAATTTCAAAATGTTATCGGACACAGAAGGTAGGGTGAAAGTTTTGGCTAAACTAAGAGCCGATGTGTTTGAATCAGGACAATATAAGTTTGAATCGAATTATTTTACCCATGAAGAGAAAATTCTAACAGGAAGAGATAGAGACATTATTTGGACATTTTTTATAGACGATTTCAAATTTTGGTATCCGAGAGGATTGGGAAGCCCTGATTTTATAAAAGACAAGATGAAGGTTTCGTTTATGCGATTGGATGGGAAGGAATACCAGGAAGAAGTTGAATTGGAATACAAAATAGGATTTAACAAGATAGAATTGATTCAGAATCCAAAGGAAGAGGATGATTTCACCTTTGAAATGGAAGGTTTAGAATTGGATTTGACCACTACTGTTTATCGACATCGGTATTTTGCAGACCCTGAAGCTCAGGGAGCGTATTACACTAATTTTTTTAAAAAGCTGGCTACCACAGAGGTAAATATGGTTCATGTTGATGGTGGAGGGGGATATCCTTCCAATCAATTTTATGATTTTTGTGATTCTTTAGGTGTGATCGTTTGGCAGGATTTCGCATTTGCAGGACTAGGATATCCAGCAGATTCGATGCTGTTTAAAAGTACAAGGTCCGAGGTGGATTATCAGCTTAGAAGAATTACACAGTTTCCATCCTTTCTCCTTTTTTCTGGAAGTCATGATCTTAGCCCAATTTTTCAATCAGAATCTGCTGCGACAGATCTGGGATTTTCAAAAAAAGACTGGAAACTTTTGGATAAAGGGCAATCTGATTTATTTGGCAGAATTATTCCAATTCAAATTAATCGATTCAATACAAGAGTATATTACAAAGCCTATTCGCCTGATTTTGGAGTTAAAAATTCTTCTGAGCTCAAATTTGGTTCATATATTGTGATTGATTAATTAATCTAATACGAATGCTTGAACATCTCCTGCATGAAAGGCGGGAATATTAATAGATCCAGATTGAACACGAATAAGTCTCAAAGTTGGGAACCCAATTTGAGCAGTCATTTTTCTTATCTGTCTGTTTTTGCCTTCAGTAAGTTTAATTTCAACCCAAGAAGTTGGTATATTTTTTCGAAAACGAATTGGGGGATTACGATCAGGAATGGTTTCAAATTCAGAAGATTCCAGCATTCTAGCCTTAGCTTTTTTACAGGTATAGATGCCAGTTTTGAGTTTTATCGAAATATTCCCTTTTTCAAATCGTTCTAATGCTTCTTTATTGATTTGTCCATCTAATTGAACCCAATAGGTTTTTTCAATTTCACTTTTGGGATCTGTATGTCGCTGCTGGAAATGCTGGTCATTTGTCAGCATAAGCAATCCCTCACTATCTTTATCTAGCCGTCCAACAGGGTAGACATCCTTTGGAAAATCGAACCCAAGATCTTTTAGAGTATATTCTTCGGGAATTGTTTTGGAGAATTGAGATAGCATTCCATAGGGTTTATAGATTTTAAAGTAGTGATACTTTTTCATTATTTGGAATTCAAAAATTTGGACATTTTAATGATTAATCCATTTACCTCCAAACTAATTTTGGTAACATAGGTAAGTCCCCAGAATATCACAGTTACTAGTATGCCATTCAAAAGAATTCCGAGAATTCCATTTTGGAAAACAGGAATAAAAGAGAGCAAAGCAAATACGAATAGACCAATAAGAATTGCAATTCCAAGTTCTTTAGAAAATGGTGATAAATTGTATTTAATTTTCAGCAAAAAGTACCTAGCAACGTTCACGATCAGAAAACTTACTGCAGTAGCCAATGCCGCTCCTTCTATACCATAAATAGGGATAAAAATCAGGTTAGAAGTGTAGACTATCCCAACAAGTGAAAGATAGAAAAAGGTATTCCATTTATAGCTTTTGGAGGTGGCAATAATCTCTGCGTTGACTCCTGTAGCTAGTTCAATTATTTGTCCTAAAGCAATGAATAGGATTACATTTTTCGCATAACTATAAAGCACCTCAAAATGAAGTAGTTGCATTACATAATCAATACAAAACCAAATACCCAAAAAGATGTAAAAACCAATAAGAAACTGAGTTACAGCACTTTTTTTGTAGATCGTATCTATGTTTTTCATGTCCTTATTTTTCCATGAATCAGCGACAACAGGCGTTGCAATTCGTTTTAAATTGATAGAGGAAATGGAGGTGAACATTCCAAAAAGCATCATAACAGAATAGATTCCAGTGGCACTAAGATTTATGGAGTTTGAAATCATGTATTTGTCAATATCAGTAACGAAAGTAGAGCCGATTCCTCCAATCATTCCAAACAAAGCCAGATTTCCAATTTCTCTTCCTCTAACAGTATAACGCTTAATATATTTGAAGGAAAAAAAACGTTCTTTTCTAGAAATTAGATACAATAAAATTATTAATCCAGGGAAAGACATGGCTAATATGTTCATCCAATAAACCCCATCAAAATGGACAATGCCTAAAATGTATGCGATTAATCCGAACAGGAAAATAATTTTGGTTAGAAAGTTTTCTAAAAATACTCCAAGTACAGTTTTTTGATTCATCCTGAGATAGATGTCCAAATTGAGGAATAAAAGCCTGAACACAAATAAAATCACCCAACTTAAACTAAAAAAGACATAATACTTGGCCGCATTGTTTTCAGAACTAATTAACTGATCTTTTAACAGAAAAAAGAGTAAAGAACCCAGGATGGCTCCAAGTAAAGTAATCCAGATGATAAGGGAAAGGAAACCATTATTCTTATTGTTTGGATTTTTATATCGGGTGAATAGATTTTGAGTAATCAATGGAACACCTAGGGTAAAGATTGCTGCCATTATTTTGGTAGTGGAATTCACGAAAGTAAGCAATCCAATATCCGAGGAAAGCAAAATCTTAGGCATTAAAATACTTGCATTTAGAAAGCCGAAAATCGTACCTGCGTAAGAAAAGAAAGTTGATTTAATAGCTTGTTTTTGAATTATGCCCAAGACCAGAAAATTTATTGAATGTGTCTAACAATACAAAATGCTTCAGCGAATTCTGCCCCAATCACAGTTGCCCATCTTTTGGCAATGATATCTAGTGCTTCCGGTGATCTAGGGTGGGGAAAGGGTCTTTTTTCAAATTCATAAGATTCCATTGCCTTGATTTTTGCATCTAGATCAGGCTTTTGGAATCTGTAAAAGTAATTAGGGACAAATTTTCTAGGGTCTGTTGAAGGAATCCATTCTGTTCCTGAAGCTGTTTCAAAAGTGATAATTGTTTTCACATTTTCATGCTCCATGGGTCTGCATGCGGTAATAACTGCCTGAAAAGTAAGCTGGTGGTCAATGTTTACATCGCCTCCATGATGTGTGAAAATTACATCTGGATTGAATATTTCTTTCTCTTTCTCTACCACTTTGATGATGTCCAATAAATCAACAGAATCAAAACGGTTGTCTGGAAAATCATGAATACTTACTTCATCGTAACCAATAGCACCTGCAGCGCTTTGTATATTATTTCTATGTATTGCAAGTTCTTGTTGCCATTTTTCCGGATTTCTTTGATCCGCTCTGGAGGTTATTCCTTCTCCCAAAATAACAACTTTTGTTTTACAATTTGTTGTTCTAATAATATGATGAAGAGTTGCTCCCGGACCTAAAATTTCATCGTCTGGATGAGCAACAATTAGTAATATTCTTTTATCCTTAAATTCCATTCAGTTCACTTATAATTCTTTCACAAATTCGTTCTACACCTTTTCCATCAATAAGCATACGAGATTTTTCTATAAACTGTTGCCTTTTATTCACATCCTTCAGATTTATTATTCCATTTTCAATTTTATGGATGAAATATTCATCATCCCATTCTATCTTTTCTTGGATCAATTTTTGATCTAAATAGAATTGTTGAATCGGATGTTGATCGATATCCACACAAAAGGCAACGAAAGGGGTGGAGGTCATTACTAATTCCCCAAGCGTTTGACCCGAAGCAGATACAGCGATATCTGAATTTTGAAAGATCTCAACCATTTCTTCCGCATTGAGGAATCCATGAAAAGTGAGGTTTTTCTGGGGGTATTTTTCCTCTAATTTCTTTTTGTATTCTTGATTTGCGGTCAAGATATGAAACGCTATATTCGGAAAGTTTGGAGTCAATTGCTCGCAGAATTTTGGGATTAAATTTCTATAATCACTTCCACCAACAGTTATACATATTTGTTTCAATTGACTTGAAGCATCATTTACATCCAATTTTATAAAAGGTTCTCTTAGAATAACAAATTGATTACCAGTCATTCGATTTGGATTGATGTATTTTCTTTCATCTGCTGAAACATTTGGATTCAGAATAAATAAGGTCGGATACTTCAATCTGTAGTAGTCATCAATTGCAAGAGAGAGAGCTGTTTGGCTTTCAATAGCGTTATAAACTTCAATTGGAGCCAAATAGGAATCAATAATTACGAAATCGGTTTTTTGAAATTGAGGTAGTTCTTGTTCTAGCCAATTGTACTGAATAACTTCAATTCCTCGTCCAAGTTCCAATGGAAAATCTGATTTACCCTTAACGTGGAGATAGATTTTGACTAAAAAATTTTCAGCTAATTTCTTGGCAATTGAAGAGCATCTTGAAAAATGCCCGAAACCTATTTTTTCACCTATTTCCGTCAGTATGATAATTTCAGACATGGACAGATTTAGGAGTTTAGCAATTGTATAGCATTGTGGTAGAAAACACCTTCCTGAAATTCAGAGGAAAATCCGTGTTTTTCAAAAAATCGAATAGTTGCGTCATATCCATCTTGAAAAGGGATATAAGGTGAATCAGTAGCAAAAAGAATTTTATGATCTTCCATTTTTTTGTACATAAAAGCTAAATCCTGTTCAATTGAAGAACCTTCGTACCAGGGAAGCGTTAATGAAGTTTCCAAATATATATTGGATTTTTCCAAAGCTAAAAGAAGAATCTTTAAGCACTGTAATCCTCCACTGTGAAGCACGATAATTGTTGTCTTAGTAATTGCATCTGCGATTGTACAAATGAAATCTACAATATCGTACTGGATCATTTTACTTGTCCCGTAGGAACCATCCAAACAAATGATTAATCCTTTTTCTTCAGCGTATTTGCATATCTCAATAATCTTAGGATAACATGAAGAGTCAATTTGCTGGTGGTAAGAGTGAAATTTTATACAATTGATTCCTGCGGCTATTCCTGCTTCAATATGTTCATAGACATTCGCGGCACGAAAATCAATCAGCAAAGTAAATGCCGCTGTATCGGTTTGACTTCTAGCATATTTTGCAAATTCATCATTTTCCATGAATAAGCTTGAGTTAAAAACCATGAAGTTTCCGCCATGGACTTTCTTTAAATCATAAACATAATCCAGACGTTCAATCATTTCTTGATTTGTTGCGTGAATCTCTGTAGCCACGCGGTCATTTACGCCATCATCTTTCAAATCTGGCAAGTGAATGTTGAAGTCGAATATTTTCATTTTAATTCTTTTGCTATTTCATTGAATAGTTCCTGACTTGGATTCAAACAATTAATATCAGAAACAGATTTGATCAAATGATTGAAGTCAACTTTGTATGTATCACAGGCATTCTGAGCCATTCCTGTATAAGAAGAATGAAATTTACTATATCCAATTTGAATCTCCTGAGGGGTCATTCCTTGAGGTCTCCACATAATGGGTTCAACCACTTTTTCAGCAATATCATAGAGTTCGTAAATATCAATATCTTTAAAGAATCCAAGTTTTTGAAGCAAGATAATAAGAATTTCAGTTTGCGCATTTCCAGCTGATCTCCCCATTCCTCTAATGCAACTATCAATATATGTAGCGCCGGATTTCACGGCCTGTACAGAATTTATTGCAGCCAAAGACAAATTGTTGTGCCCATGAAAACCCAAAGCAGTTTTAGAATGTTCACTAGTAGGTTTTAAATAAGCATCGATGTCTTCTGGGGTCATACATCCAGCTGAATCAACAAGATAAATGACATCTGCTAAATTCCATTGGTCGATTTGTTCAACTATCTTTGAAAATTCGTAAGACTTTACGGCATAACTTTTCATCATGTTGATTCCAGCAAACATGCCTAGCTCTTTAGCATATTCTGCATATTCCCGACATTTATTGAATTCATTGACATTAATTCCAATTCGAATAACATCCAATCCGTTATCAGCTGCTTTTTTCATGTCGTCTTTTGTGCCAATTCCTGGAATAAAGAATGCACTTATTTTTGCATTTCCCGCCACCGCTTTAGCTGAACGAATATAGATTTCATCATTTTCTGCAGCCAGTCCTGTTTTCGGATTGTTGTAAGCTCCTAGCCCCAGACCATGCCCAACTTCAATAATTTCAAAACCTGCTTGAGCCAAACTTCGTGTAATGTCCTCCGTATGTTTTGCGGTCATTTGGAAGTCCATGGTGTAAGACCCATCTCTTAACGTATTCTCAATTATGTGGATCATGCGTAATATTTTATTTCTAATTTTGATTTGAACTCTTTGAAATTTGACTTACAATCCTGAAGATTATCTCCCGTGATGACCACCATAATATGTCTGGAAGCACAATTTTCGACAGACTCTACCATGTCGTTCTTTTCATAAATACTTCGAAGCTGAAGTACATATTTCAAATTAGTAAGTTCATCTACGTTTATGGATTTGATCACCTTTCCAGCTTCTAAATTTAAAAAAGCCAAAATTACCGATCTTTCCATGTAATTTTCTTTGTTTTCAACTTGGAACTCGTCTTTACCCAGACTTTGTTCAATTAGAATTTTATTCAAGTTGATACCCGTAAGGTGAGGTACTATGGTTGAGCTAGTGAAGACGCCTCCACCACGATTCGTGCACTCCACTAGATAAATTGTTCCATTTGGGCTAAGAATATACTCTCCATGGGTATGACCCATATTGTATCCCAAGGCCGTTACCACTTTATCGTGATTGATAAGTAGGGCTGTTTTTACCTCTTCAGGAAACTCTGCAGGGTAAGTGATTTCGTTTGTTACCGGATGAGGTCCATCATCATAAATCCTAGAAGCTACAGCTAGAGCTTTATGTCCGTTGGAAAAGCAAAATCCATCTACTGTAACAAGCGTTCCTTCAATAAATTCTTCACAAATAATTCTTTTCGAAGGAGAATTCATGACAGCATGAAAAAACGCTTCTTTTGCATTTGATTCATTTCGAACAATTGTTACTCCAAAGGTACCTCTCGAGTCTACAGGTTTTACGATATAGGGATATCCAATTTGATTCGTCCATTCCGTATATTCTTCAAGTGTTCTGACCTCTTTGAATTTTGGTTGGTGGATAGATTTATTTCGACTGCATTTTTCTCTTTGTTGGGTCTTGTCGACACATGAAATTGCATTTTCGAGGGAACTAAAATGGAGTCCTAATTTCGAAGCAATAACGGAAGAGGTATAGTATGAATAGTCGCAATTGTCCGTTACAATTCCCTGCACCGAATGTTCCGAAGCAATATTGAGATGAGCTTGAATATCATCCGACTCACGAATGTAATGTCTGTCGGATAATGCAAACCCATCATTATTTAAGCGGGGATGAGAAGCGATGACAAATAGCCCCAATTCTTTAGCTTGTTTTACCAATTCGAATTGCTCCCAGCCGGCTCCTATCATTAATATTTTCTGTTCTTTACTCATGCTTTATTCAAATATGATGGAATCTTTCGAAATTAGTTCTCCAGAATTCACTTTCGTTTTAACCTTTGCCATGTTTCCATTTTCAAAGAATTCTCTGCAATCGATACCAGAAGGGTGTCTAAGAAAAGAGACATCATTTAATCCTATTTTTTGCCCCACGTTTAAGTCATTATTTGCAATTAGCTTATACAAAATACTGTCTTTAAACGCTTTTTCTTCTGGTTCAATTGTATTTCTTTGGCTTATTTCCCTGTTGGCAGCTTCAATGTCTCGGATTTGATTAACCAAGAGCTTCAGTTCTTGTGGGTCGCACGCAAAATCATTGCTATCTGGAGCATTGAAATTTCTATCGAGGGTAAAATGTTTTTCAATTAGCTTAGCGCCACGACTAACCGCATTAACAGAGATGTGAGTTCCGATTGTATGATCTGAAAATCCAATTGGGTTTTTAAATTTCTCTCTGTATACATCCATTAGCGGCATGTTCACTTTTTCAGGAGGTGTTGGATAGATACTGTTGCAATGTAAGATCATGAATTGATCATTCCCTGCTTTTTCAAAGATTTCAATTGCTTTCTCGGTATTTTTAAAATCCGAAATTCCAGTCGAAAAAATAGTTGGTTTGTTCAATTTTGCAACTCTTTCAACTAACTGAGGAAAGGTACCAATTTGAGCAGAGGCGATTTTGTACAAAGGGACATTGATTTCTTCTAGGAGATCAATTGCTCCTAAATAAGTAGGGCTGGAGAAAAATGTTATTCCTTTTTTCTCAGCATAATCGTTAAGTTCTTGATGCCATTCTTCTGGAAATTCAAGAGAACGTATGAATTCTGCTGTTTTTGGATCGGGATTTAGATACAATTGATTCAACTGAATGGACTGAAATTTTACAGCATTTGCACCTGATTCAGCAACCGCATCTATGCTTTCTTTTGCCAGACTTAAATCCTGCAAATGATTAGATCCTACATCAGCGATAATGTAGCATTCATCTCCACCAATTTCAAAATCCCCGACCTTAATCTTTCTCATAATTTTCTATGTAGGCTTTAAATTTACGAATTCCCTTTGCAAGTTCCTCTCTGTCCAGACAAAAAGACATTCTAACATAATTCTCCAGACCAACACCGTAAGCTTCGCCTGGAATCATTGCCAAACCTGCATGATTCAAAAGATTTTTGCAAAATGTTTGCGCATCTTCTTTAAATCCAAAAACAATAGGCTGAAAGAAAAAGTAAAATCCTCCATTAGGAAGAAATTGACTTAATTCAGGAATTTCTTTTAGGATAAGGTCTCTGTTTTCGTGATAGTATGCTTTATATTTTTTTACCGATTCATTATTTTGTTGGTAAAATGAAAGGGCATATTGCGAAATAGTATTCGGACAAGTAAAGGTATTTTGCTGGATTCTGTTCATTAAGTTGATCAACTCTGTGTCATGGAAAATACCATATCCTACTCTCAGTCCTGTTACAGCTTGAGATTTAGAAAATCCATTTAAAATAATCAAGTTTTTATCACCGTAATATTTTGTGAAGTAATGCGCTCCTTCATAAATAAAATCTTTGTAGATTTCATCAAGTAAGACAAGGGCGTTTTGCTTCTTTGCGGCTTCCATGATCGCATCCACTTCCTGTTCAGTATATACTTTTCCGTCTGGATTATTAGGACTACAAACAAGCAGCAGGTCAAATTCGGTGTTGTTTAAATTTTCTATCCAATCCTTGTGGAAGTAATTCAGTGGAATGTAGTGGGTGTTTGTCAAATGGCAAATTCCTTTATATCCTAACCAAGCAGGTTCCAGTACACAAGCTTTTTTATCAAACTGGGTCATCATGAAGGAATACAGTACATTTTTCACTCCATTAGAGACAAATACCTGGTCCGATTTAACTTGATATTCTGAAGCCACAGCGTTCCTTAAAACATCCATTCCCATGGCTTTGTCATAGTGCGTATGTCCATGCTCACAACCTTCAATGATTTTTGATTTTAGAAACTCGGAAATCGGAAAATGAATATCACCAACGCTCATGTTGACAATATCTTTTCCTTCGGTAGTAAGCTGTTTTGCTAGTTTGGAAACCTCCATTGACGCAGAAACAGGTAAATCTTCAATCTTGTTCAAATTATACTTGGCGTTTAAATGTTCTAAAATTTCTATTATCAGTAGAGACAAGATTTGACTCGATGAACTCATTTTTTTGAAAAATCCTAATGGACCCAATATTGTTTTCTTCAACCAGAGCTTTTAGTTTGACAGGTTTTCCAACGTCGGATTTTAATTTCATCATTCCCATTTGGATAATTTTCGCTCCTATACCTTGGCCCCTGTAAATAGCATCAACAGAGTAGTCGATGGTCCATTCATTTTCATTTAGTTCAAATCGAATTTGGCCTAGATTCTTATCTTTTTCAGTTAAAATGTAAATCTTACAATTTGGATCGATTAGTCTATTGTTAAACCAAGAAATGTGATCTTCAAATTCAATTGGATTCTGGGATAAAGCATTTCGTCTTACATCCAAGTCATTTGCCCACTGGAACAACAAGTCCAAATCTTCATATTTTACAGAGCGTAATTCCAAAGAAATCAATTAAAAACCTCCAAAAATCCACCAGATAGGTAAATATTGACCAGGTGAACCATGACCTATTTTTTCTCCAGCAGGAATGGTTTCATATTCATAATATAAATCATTCGCTCTCATGGAATCGATCCAATTCGATAAGTCTTTGTATTCTTGGGTTTGTCGGTATGTATTTGTTCCTGTATAAAGATCGAAGAATTTCATTCCAATGATAATTCCAGCACCGCTTCTGGTATGTGCTTCATCTGTAACAATCCCTCTTAATCCATCATGGTGACCATATCCACCAGGTCTTTCATTAATCTTGAATCTTTTATTAAAAACCACTTCCGCATCCATTTTAGGTTTTAATGTATTCCATATATAGTCCTCATCACAAAATTGAACAAGCAGCGCACAATGTAATCCATATACTAAAGGCATGGTTTCAGGATCATAGGATTCAAAAGTTTCTTTTACAAATTCAACGATTCTAGGAAATATGCGATTACAAACCTCGGGATTATGGGTTTTCCAAGCATGAACTCCCAATAAAGAGAAAAGATGGTAACTTCTAGGATTAGAGCGATATTTTAGAATCTCATTGTCCTCATCTTCTTTAAAAGATCCATAATCTTCATCATAGTATTTCATCAACCAATCGAAGGCTTTATGTCCCATTTCTACATAAGAGTCATCACCTGAAAGTCTGGTGTAATCAGCGATTGTTTTTAAGGCAGCAACAGTAGGAGGAAGGTCCTCTTGTTCCATCGTGATTCGAGTTAGCTCTTCATCAATAACGAATCCTCTTCCATTTCCTCCAATTCCTATTTCTAATGTCCAACCACCACTCGGTTTTTGAATTTCTTTGAGTTTATCCAACATGACTCTAACCGCTTCTAAATAGATGGGGTCGCCATAAATCTCATATGCTCTGTTCAAAGCATAAGCCGATTCAGATAAATAAAGATTCCCCTCAGGTCCCCAAGATTCCTCGGCCAAATATCTTCCATCATGCGCAATAATATTTTCAGCTAGTTTGATGGCTGTTTTTCTCGCATTTTCAATTTGTCCTTGCTCCAATTGACTTTTAAAGGGTTCTTTTATTTCCATAATTTTTCTTTGATATACTGGAATTTAAACTCGGCAACTTCCCAATCTTCAGGATGATCAATATCCTGAACTTCCATGGATGATAGGATAATGGCCCCTCGTTTTTTTCCAAATTCATTTTTGTTTTCTAGCTTTAGAAAGGGAGTTGTTTGAGACCAATAAAACTGGCCAACATCGTAAAAGGCTTTCGGCAAATCCTGGCTTCTGCTCTTTTCATACTGTGGGAAATTCCTTTCAACAGAAGAATTATCGTCCATTTTAAGTGATCTAAGTATTGGAGAACTGAACTCCGCCACAGGAAAAACACAATCAAAATTCTCTTTAATCATTAATTCATATCCTTCCTGAAGTCGCTTCGGTAAAACGAAGGGCGCAGTAGCAAACAGACAGCAGACATTATCGAATTTGATTTCTTTTTGAGCATAATTTTCGAGTACCTCAAGGACAACATCCCCTGGCCCTGTAAAGTCATCTGAATTCTTTGCAGATCTAAGAAAGGGAACTTCAGCTCCAAAAGCCTTTGCAATTGCAGCAATTTCTTCACTTTCCGTAGAAACCATTACCACATCAAACAATTTTGATTTCAATGCCGCCTCAATAGAATAAGCAATGATGGGGTTGCCACAAAACTCCTTTATATTTTTTTTAGGGATTCTTTTACTTCCCCCACGGGCTGGTATAATTGCAATGGATTTCAAGAGAAAAATGTACGAATTCTATCAATAACATAATCTTGCTCTTCCACACTCAAGGAATGAAACATTGGGATGCTCAAACATTTAGAGTAATAGTCTTCAATCACAGGGAAATCTCCTTCCTTTGTGCCCAAATTCTTCTTGTAATAAGGTTGAAGATGAACGGGGATATAATGCACTTGTGAAAAGATGTTGTGATCCATCAAATATTGCTGCAATTCCTTTCTCTTTTCAGTTCGAATCACAAATAAATGATACGCATGGTATTTACCATTTTCTACCAAAGGAAGTTCAACAGGGAGATCTCTCAGTTGATCAAAATAATGATTGGCCACATTTTGTCGATGTTCCAAATTTTCATGGATTACTTCGAGCTGAGTAATTCCTAGTGATGCTTGTAATTCAGTAAGTCGATAATTGTAGCCCAAAACAGGCATTTCATAATACCAAGGCCCATCATTTTTTTCAAGAAGATCTGGATTTTTTGTGACTCCATGCGTTCTCAAAAGAAGCATCTTTTCATACAACTCTTTCGAATTGGTTGTCACCATACCACCTTCACCACAAGCAATGTGTTTGACCGGATGAAAAGAAAAGCAAGTCATTTCAGAAAACTCACAGGAACCGATTCTAGACCATTCTCCATCTTCTTTCTGAAATTTGGCTCCAGGAGCATGACAAGCATCTTCGATGATCCATAAATCATGTTTTTTAGCCAATTTCCCAAGTCTTTCCATGTCGACAGGGTATCCAGCGAAATGGATGGGCATGACACCTGAATATTTTCCAGGGTTAGCATCTAAAATCTTTTCAAGCTGCTCAAGATCTATAGTGAAATTGTCTTTATAGATATCGCAAAAAGATACATTTCCACCACAATACAAAACGGAGTTGGTTGTAGCTACGAATGTGTTTGGACAAGAAATCACATGATCCTTTTCAGAAACTTCCAGTGCCATGGTAGCTAAATGCAGAGCAGCCGTACCGTTTGAACAAGCAATAGCATATTTTGCACCTACAAATTCAGCAAATCTTTCTTCAAATTCCGGAACTTTCGGACCTTGAGTCATGAAATCCGATTTCAGGGTTTCGATGACGCCATCAATATCTTTTTGGGAGATACTTTGCTTGCCGTATGGAATTTTAAATTGATTCAAATCTTATGCTTCAAATGAAGGATCAACGTATTTTTTAATTTTTTCTCTCAAGGATTCTACGGTTTCCCATTCCTCGTTCTGTCCTGAATTATAACTAAACCCTTGAGGTACTTTCTTAGCATTGTGAGCTTTTGCATATTCCTCTTCGCTCCAAGCTGGAACTGTCGGAAGTATCGCGTAATATTTTCCTAGATCGTAAGTATTGAAAGAATCTGATGAAGTAATCATTTCTTCATGCACCTTTTCTCCTGGGCGAATCCCGATTACCTTATGTTCCAAATTAGGAGCTATGGCTTTTGCCACATCCATGATTTTGTAAGAAGGAATCTTAGGTACGAAAATTTCTCCTCCCCAAGCATGTTCCAAAGCATGCATCACCATTTCAACACCACCAATTAAAGGAATATTGAATCTTGTCATATTTGGATCTGTGATGGGTAAAAAACCATCTTTTCTTTTATCCAGGAAAAATGGAATAACGGATCCATTTGAGCCCATCACATTTCCGTAGCGAACCACGGAAAACTTAATTGGATTGAATCCTTTGATATTGTTGGCTGCTACAAATAGTTTGTCAGAAGCCAACTTTGTCGCACCATATAAATTGATAGGTGCAGCAGCTTTATCAGTAGAAAGTGCAACTACTCTCTGAACTTCAGTTTCCAAACAAGCATTGATAACATTTTCAGCCCCTAGAATATTGGTTTTTACGCATTCCATTGGATTGTATTCCGCAATTGGAACGTGTTTCATCGCCGCAGCATGAATGACAATATCAATGCCTTTCATGGCTCTTTTCAATCTTTCTCCATCTCTGACATCACCAATAAAGAAGCGAATGCCATCGTACTTTGATTTTGGATATTCTTGAGCCATTTGGAATTGTTTCTGCTCATCTCTGGAGTAGATAACAAGTCTTTTAATCTGATGATTTTCTAAAATGTATTTTGTCAACGCTTTCCCTAGAGAACCCGTTCCCCCTGTGATTAATATTGATTTTCCTTCAATAAACATGCATTGTCAATTTGTGCTAAAAATAGCGTTTTATCTTAATACAGCTCCCAATTTGGACTCCAAGTCACCCCTAATGGCTTCCATGATCTTGTCCACTTGTTTGTCTTGAAGCGTCTTTTCATCATCTTGAAAAATGAAATTAACCGCGTAGGACTTCTTTCCTTTATCGAGATTTTTACCCTCGTAAACATCAAACAATCCTACATCTCGCAAAATTCTCTTTTCATTTTTAAATGCGATCTCTCTGATCTTTGCGAATTTCACTTTCTCGTCCAGCAACAAAGAAAAATCTCTTCTTACCGACTGAGTTTTAGGCAATTCTTTGAATTTCACCTTATTCATTTTCAGGAGAGAAAGAAGGACATCCCAATCCAAATCGATGGCATATACTTTTGATTTGATGCTGAAATTCTTCAAATCCTTTTTGTTGATCCAACCGATGTTTCCAATTTCTTTATTCGCAATATGAATGGATAGTCCATCTTCCTTTAAATCATTGGAAAGTGCATTGTATTGGATGTTCTTGTTGATTCCAAGCTTATCCAGAATCAAGTTCAAAAATCCTTGAATATCCGCAAAGGTCACTTTTTCTGTGCTCGTATTCCAGGATTCAGTTTCCATCGAACCTGTAATGAAAAGAGCTAATCTTTTGTTCTCGAAATATTTTCCCTCCGATTTTTTATAAGTCTTTCCGAATTCAAATAACTTTAAATCTGGATTTTGTCTGTTTTGGTTGTATGCAATAGTTTCCAAACCATTAAAGATCAAGGATTGTCTCATCACATCTAAATCCTGACTCAAAGGATTCAACATCACGACATTTTCATCCACACTCAATTTTTCTGTGGCCGATTTTTCAATGTAAGCTGAAGAGGTCAGTGAATTATTCATGATTTCTAAAAAACCATTGTTTACAAGCATGTCTGAAATCATATTCACCACTTTTTCCTCATCAATCTCTTCAGAAAAGGATAGGGAAGAAGTCATTTTTGCTGGAATCTCTACATTATTGAATCCGTAAATTCTCAATACTTCTTCAACAATATCTGCTTCTCTTTGTACATCCACTCGGTACGGTGGCACGCTCAGTTTAGCCTGATCTCCATTTTCTTCAATAATTTCGATATCCAAATTTTTCAAGATTGCATTCACAGTAGCTTTCGGGATTTCTTTTCCGATCAGCATATTGCATCGATTGTAAGAGAAATCTACGGTAAAGTGTTCTATTTTATTTGGATAGATATCTTCAATTTCAGAACATTCTCCACCCGCCAATTCACAAATAAGACTCGCGGCTCTTTCCAAGGCAAATAAAACATTATTTGGATCTACTCCTCTTTCAAATCGAAAGGAAGCGTCTGTATTCAATCCATGTCTTTTAGCTGTTTTTCGAACAGAAACCGGATTGAAATAAGCCGCCTCTAAGAAAATAGAAGTCGTTTTTTCGGATACGCCTGATTTCAATCCACCAAAAACTCCACCAATGCACATGGAATCGGAAGCGTTGGCAATCATCAAGTCTTCTGAATCCAATGTTCTATCAACTTCATCCAAAGTCGCAAATTTTTCACCCTTTGTTGCTGTTCGTACAACTACTTTATCTCCAACCACATCCGCATCAAAAGCATGCAGTGGATTTCCGGTTTCATGCAATACGAAATTGGTAATGTCTACTACGTTATTGATCGGAGTCAGACCAATCACACCCAATTTGTCTTTCAACCATTTTGGGGATTCTTTGATTGTCACATTTTTGATCAGCATTCCTGCATAACGGGGGCATTTTTCCTGGTTTTGCACCTGAATAGGCAAACACTTGAAATTCCCTTTTTTATAACTAGTATCTGGTAATTTGATCTCTAATTTTTTGTCTTCATGAACATTCAAGTAAGCTTTCAAATCTCTTGCTACCCCGATATGTCCCATGGCATCTGCACGGTTGGGTGTCAGACCAATTTCTATCAAATAGTCGTCTTCCAGTTTAAAATATTGTGCGGCCGCCGTACCAGGTTGTGCAGCAGGATCCAAAACCATGATGCCATCGTGATCTTTTCCTAAGCCTAATTCATCTTCCGCGCAAATCATCCCATTCGACTCGACACCTCTAATTTTCGATTTTTTAATCTTGAATTCTTCATCAGGCGAAGGGTAAAGCGTTGCTCCAACAGTGGCAACAGGTACTTTCTGACCTACATCTACATTTGGCGCTCCACAAACGATTTGTACGGGCTCACCATTCCCTAGATTTACTGTTGTTACATTCAGTCTGTCCGCATCCGGATGTTTTTCTTTTGTCAAAACTTCCCCGATGACCACACCTTCCAAACCACCTTTGATCGCCTGAACTTTTTCCACTCCTTCCACTTCCAGTCCTGTATCAGTTAGGATTTTGGAAACTTGCTCCGGAGAAAGATCAAAATCAAGATAGTTTTTCAGCCAGTTATAGGATATATTCATTGTATTCGAAATTTGACCGCGAATTTAAGGTTTTTGGTGGTTTTATGTAAGTTTGAAACATTCAAAATTTATGGAAACAAAAAGAACACGGATAACTCCATTGGAAGAAAAGCATGTGGAAGTTGTGCTAGCAATGTATTTTGAGCCGGATACCTGGAAATATATCAAACCTCATGAAGACAAAGATGAAAGCTATTACAGAACTTTTCTGAAAGGGAAAATTGAAAAAAATGAAAATGAGATTGGTTTTTGGGTAGTCTACTCCAAAGAGGGCAAATTTATTGGAACCATCAATCTGAACAACTTTATGGATGAGCCGATTATACACATGGGAGTTCATCTTAGACGAGATATTTGGGGAAAAGGCTTTGCCACTGAACTGATGCAGAGATTGTTGAACTATGCTCAAGAAGAAAAACAACTTTCAGAGGTTTATGCAATTATCGTGGAGGGAAATCATGCCTCAATTAAAATTTTTGAAAAGTTGGGGTTTAGTTTGAAAGATAAAAGGGAAGTAGATGGGGAGATACTCCGATTTTATTCATTACAGTTTTAATTTCTAGTTTATTTACTATCTTTCACCCTCAAAATCAATCAACTTATGAATTGGAAACTCGGTTTTGCTTTAGCAGGCATATTTTTTCTTTTTTCTTGCAGTGATTCTCAAAAGGAATCGAAAAAGAATGGCACGAAGAAACCGCCGATTAAGGAAAACAAAGAGTTGAGCCAAGATTCATATAAAAGTATCGTCGGGGAATGGAGGGCAAAGCAGATTGCAGAAACTCCAGAAGAACCACTCACCGATATTCCTGGGAAGGCTGAGATCTATTTAATTATTCGAGAAGACCGGACTTTCTATACCTTATTCAATATTGATACGGTAACATCCGGGAATTATACCATAAAGGAAGAGCAGGTTGTTTTTAATGAAAAAAAGAACTTTACCGGAAGAGCTACAAGGTTTTTGTCTTGCAAAGTGAAATTTGAAGGAGACCAAATGGAACTGGAAGGTGAGTGGGTTGAAAACGATGGAAGTAAAGAATACCATCACTCCACATTTAGAAGATCTACCTACAATATTGAATCAATCATAACAAAATTAGATAGCCTTGAAGCGAGCAAGTAGTGTCATATTTATTGGGTTGATCTGCCTTGGAATTTTTTCATGTGGTTCAGATAGTGAGTCTGTAGGAAAGAAAGAAGGAAGAAAAATCTCAGAAAAAACAGACTTAAGAAAAGCGATGAATGGCTATTGGGTATTGATTAGTCAAAGCTTTACCCGAGGACACAAACTCGAAAAATTTCCAGTTGGAGGAACCGTTGGATTGATTTTCAATGAAAACGACGAATGGTTTTCCGTTTCAAGAAAATTCCACTTACCAGAAGATACCATAACGAAAGGAAAATTTTATTTGGAAGGAGATCATTTGGTAATGGAAGTAACCGAATCCAAAGACCTTATTTCTTATGAAAAACTAGATGGCAAAATTCAGCTGCACGGGCGATTTATACAGATAGAAGGCGAGATGTCCTACGCGAATAAAGAGCAAAATGACTACATGCACGCCATTCTAGGAAGATCCGCCCGATCCCTAGAAGAAGTTTTCGAAGCAAGCAATAAATAAGGAATAAAGCATTCAAACTTCCCCCAAAAAACTCTAAACTCGAATCATTATCTCCCTATCGGTCGATGAGCTCACTATCGCTCGGTTCTACACTCAAAAGTTTTTCCGAAACAAAGTATACACATAAGGTCTTTCTCCTCCATGGGGATTGATGAAAGTGTAATCTGAAGCCTCTTCAAGCTGGAAATCCGTTCCAATTCCTTTTGCTAACATATCTGCGGAATAGCGATGTACAGGCAAACCACAGCATTTTTCCGCTCCCTGCAAACTGAAAGCAGCAATTAATGCATATCCACCAGGTTTTAAGACTTTGTTTAGTAATTCCCAATAGGCTTTTTGGTCTTTTTCTTCATTGAAAAAATGCAGCACAGCTCTGTCAATCCATAAATCAATGGGCTCGATATCTTTCAAGTTTTGAGAGTGTGTTAAATCGTCTTGAACGTAAGTGACTTTGTCGGATTGGACTCTTTTCTTCAGTAGATCTAGAGCAGAAGTACTTAGGTCACTTGCGAGGATATTGGTAAAGCCTTCCTCAATTAAAGCTTCAATCAATGTTGTTGTCCCTACTCCCACATTAAGAATTCTGGCGTCTTTTGGAATATTGCAATGGTGAATCAATTCCAAAGTTTTTTGAGGCGTAGTTTCATACCAGCCTAATTTCTCCGTTTCTGTTTTTTCGAAGGCTTCGTCCCAGTGTTGTTTGTAGTTTGTTTCCATTGATTTATGACTTATTGATGTATGATTTTATGACGTCATGAATGAGCACTAAATCATTCAGCAATGCAAAATTAACGGAATAGCTGATTTAAATTGTAATCTATAACACTTTAGTAGGAATCAACATAGTTTTTTTGATCGTGAGCTCCAGATTTCCAATTTCGATCCCACAAAGGTTTGATCATCCATATGTTCAAATGGAAAGAATTACTTGAAGAGGTTTCACCATCTATATTTCTGAACTCTTCTGTTAGAATGAATTTACCAGCTTTAGGATGCCAGACAAACGATTTAACTGAAGAAGCATTTAGAATATGGTGAGAGGCGGAATACCCACTATGTCTACCATAGTCTGAAATGCAAAGAAAATCCCAAGTTTCCACTTCTAGTGAATTTGTGTTTACATAGAAAAACGTAGGTTGAGCAGGGAAATAGCTCTTCCCATCTTCATTTTTTACCTTCATGGCATCATGGGCTAATCTTTTGCAAACAATATAACCATCTGAATTAGGATCTTCCGCTAATAAAACTCTGGATCTTAAACTAATATCAAACCAATCATCTTTCTGCACCCCCTCAAATCCAGTAGATCTTGCCCATGTTTCTCCTACAACATGGTCAGTATATTTGGAATTGATCAGCTCTCCATTTTTAGATATTTGAACTAACCCGAAATTTTTACCTGATTTTAAAGCAATGACAATTTTTTCCTTACGATCTTCAATTAGGTCTTGGAATTGAGAATTATATTCCTTTGATATTCCTAGTTCCCAAGTAAAAGAAAGAGCTTTGCTCTCAAGGGTCTTCATTGGATTTAGTTTGAATACTTTATTTTTATAACTACTTATACTCGCTGTTAATTCGTCTTCACGATTTTTTAAATTCAATTCACTGTAGGCAATGACTACTTGGCCATCTTTGGTTTTGATTGCTTTTTGGAATTTGCTTACTTCTTGTTCAACAATTCTTTTGGTGAATTTTTGACCTGTCTCGTAGTTCCATACAATGAGAGTCAAACCTTGACCTATATCGTCTCTTTCATCCTCTTCATATCGAAATCTGTAATCAAAGAATTTGTCTACTGCTAGAGCTACAACAACATTTTTTCCTCCATCAGCAACTGTGGTGACAATAAGGTTGTCCAGTTTTAATTCTTTATGAAGGGAGATACTTTCATCGGTATTGAAAGCTAAAAGGCAATTTTCTCCTCCTGTGATGATTCTTTCATTTTGATCAACGAAAACATCTCTAAAACAGACGTTTTTTCCGTAGTAAAAGTCATTAGAAGTCATCTCGTCAGAAGAAGACGTTACTTTGTGGTATACAGTGATTACGCCAGGTTTATCTTGAGTGTGTCTTTTTTGTCCAACGCCTATCAATTTGCTGTAAAAGGGCACTATTTTATTCTGAATATATCTTGATTTTGTCGCAAATCGATCAACGTGTTTCTTCGGGATTTTTAGAGCAACGGCTCCTGTTTTTTGAACATAGGCATTAGGATTTACATTTTTATTTGCATTATCAGACCATTTTACTGTGCCATCTGTAAAAACATATCCAGTTTTACCATCTTTAATGACCTTAGCTTTACCATTTTTGAAATCAAAAGCATCATCAAAATCAAGCGGGATTTCTAGTTTTCCTTCCGTACTCACATAACCGTATTTGTCCCCTTTTTGAACAACGGAAAATCCTTCCTTTGCATTCCAAATTTTAGTAAAAAAATGCGCACATGTTTGCAGCCCTTTGTGGTTGATTAAAACAAATTGATCTTCCTTAACATAACCCATGAATCCAAAAGAAGAATTTGCAGTTTTCAAATACCGAAATTGAACAATAGTATTCCCTGATTCATCTATAATTCCAAACTTTCCATCTAAGGCAGCGCTTGCATATCCATTTTTTTCAAAATTGTAGGCTTTTGAATATTTAAAGGGGATGACAACTTTACTGTGGTAATCTAGGTAGCCATATTTCCCTTCGCTTATTGCCATTCTTCTTTCGTTTTTGTATTCGAATATTTTTTCAAACCAAAGGTCACTGACTTTTAGTCCAATTTTGTTAAATATTTGAAATTCTTTATCGTTTCGGTATCCGTAATATTCCTCTGTTTTCTTATTCCGAGTTATTTTTATACACTCAATAGGGATGATTATTTTTCCTGAAGTAGAAATCAGTCCTTCCAATCCATTCAATTTTACGATTCCTTGATCATTTTCAATATCAAATGCATCATCGTATTTTGCTGGAATTGCAATTTCTAGATTTGAAGAATAGTATCCATATTTATCATTTTCTTTAAAAACTCCATATCCATTCTTATCGGACCAACATTTTTGGATGTCTGTATCTCGGATTTTTTTACCCAAGGGAGAATAGAAAACAATCTTTTTATCTGGGGTTGTAACTATATAGTGGTAGGTCTCTGTTCTATGAATGTAGCCGTTTGTTAGGTCTAGTATTTCTTTCTTTTTTGTATTGAAAAGTCCATATTTATTATCCTTTTTTATTACGAATATATCCTCATAGACATCAGAAATCCAGTCGTATTCGGCAGGGTAAATGATCTTTCCAGATTCAGAAATCAAGCCCCATTTCTCACCTTTTTTCACCACCTGATGGCCATATTTTACTGAAAAAGTTTTGTCCCAATCTTGACCAAAGAGTGTGAATTGAAATAGAAAAGAGCAAGTCAATAAAAATGAAAATTTCGAGTTCATTACAGTATTTTTTTACAATGTTAATACTGCTTTTTATTGAATATCAAAAGTGTTTACGAATGACGTTTTTCTTTTCCGAATGACTTTTTTTGATTGATTGCAATCTCGAATTCAGCTATTCTATATTTTGATATTTTTCCTTCTATGTTATTTGATAGAAAGATGGCGAATTTTGATTTCGCATAGCTTTGAATGTGATTTAGGTTGATTAACCAGGACTTGTGAATTCTGAAGAAAAGGTTCGAATCTATCAGAATTGATTCAAAATGCTTGAGATTTTTGGATGCACAATAAGTTTTACCATCGATAGTATGAATATTGCAATAGGCTCTTTGCGCTTCAAAAGCAATGACATCTTCCAGTTTTAGTAAATATTTATAACCTTTATCGATTACAATAATCTGATTCGTTGATTCCTTGTTTAAAGCTGAATTGAGAACCTTTACTTGATCTTGGCTCACTTTTTCAATTTGTCTTTTTTCAATTCTTTGAAGAGTGTCTTCTAATCTTTCAATCTCAACAGGTTTAACAATGTAGTCCAGGGCAGCCAATTCAAATGCTTTTAGAGCATACTGATTGTAAGCGGTGACGAAAACAATTTCAAAATCGATCTTATCTATTAAGTTTATTATTTCATACCCAGCGTAATTGGGCATTTCAATATCAAGAAAAACAACATCTGGTTTGTGTTCCTTAATCGCTTCAATTCCTTTTGCCAGGTCTTCAGCAGTTGCGACAATGGAGATGCGAGGGTTGATATGTTGAATCAAACTACTGAGATTTTTTATCGCGGATGTTTCATCGTCGACAATAATTACTTTTATTGGGGATTGCTCGTTTCCACTCATTTTAAAATTTTTGAAGTAATGGGATTTGTATAGTTAATCGAGTGCCAATTGAAGCTCCATTTTCTTCCAAGTCAGTATAGAAAAATTTGAATTCTTTATTGTAACGTTGGGACAAAATTTGAAGCCTTCTTTCCGTTGCTCCTGTTGAAAAAGAAGTGTGGTCTTTCATCTTTCTATCTTGAATTTCTTTTGATTTTTTTCTTCCAATACCATTGTCTTCAATCAAGCATTCAAGAGTGTCGGAATGAGTTTTGGAAATATTTATTTTCAACTTTCCTTTTCCTTCTTTATGCAGTAATCCATGAACAATTGCATTCTCAATAAATGGTTGTAAGATCATTGGAGGAATTAAAGTACCTTCGATATCTTCGAAATTGATTTCATACTCAAGTTTTTCATCAAACCTAAGTTTTTCTAATGTCAAATAGATTTCAATCAGTTTGATTTCTTGATCGAGAGTAATAAGGTCTTTATCAGAATATTCCAATGTCTTACGAACTAAATCAGCAAACTTTGAGATATAGGAATAAGAGTTGATCTTTTCTCCATGTAAAACCTGATCTTGAATTGAATTCAGTGCGTTGAATATAAAATGGGGATTCATTTGTGACTGAATTGCCGTAAGTCTGGATCTTGCAATTTCACTTTCTAATTTTGAACGTTTTGTAGTAATGTTTAGCCTGATTTTATAGGCTAAAGCAATGATCAACACCACACCCAACAAAATGCTTATTTGAAACCAAAGTTCATTCCAAAATGGAGGGGTGATTTCAAAAGAGAATGATTTTTCAATAAATACTTGTCCACGATAGACTACTTGAAAATTGAGTTGGTATATGCCAGGGTTGAGATCTAGTTTTTGATATTTCCCTAAATAGACAGGAAAATCTTCCCATTCTCCTTTATTCCCATTTTTGTTAAGTTGGATTTTGAGTTTACATTCTCTTGCAAATAATATCCCTCTGAATTCAAAAGCTACTTTCAGATCATTCTCCCGAAAATTCAATTTATTTTCATCCCTTATATCCTTTGACCCTAGGAGTAACTGCTCAAAAATTAAGTCTATTTTACCAAAATCAGATTTGATTTCTTTGTAATTCAAAAGTATCGGTAATCCTTCCGAAATAATACAAATGGAATCTCCGATAACTGCAAAATCATTAACTGTTGATGAAACAATTCCTTCAAGTGTTCCTAATGAACTCCAGCTTTGATCTTTTGTGTCAAAAAGTTCTAACCCTGAGCGATGAAGAAAAAAGAAAATCCCTTTTTTAAAATCTATTTTTCTAATGTAAGTGTCGTTGAGTCCACCATTTAACACTGGGTCCCTGCTGATTTTTTCATTTTCGATAGAAAGCAC
>JAWKMJ010000017.1:0-89643 GCA_041392305.1 Crocinitomicaceae bacterium | reverse complement strand
CATCTTGCTTAATTCTTTCCATTCCACCTGCAACAGGTCGGGGATCTAACTGATCTGTATAGTTTGCAGAAACAAGAAACCCTAAAATCGGTCTTGTTTTTTTTCCTGTTGAATCTTTCTTAAAGAAAAGCGGTCCAGACAACATACCTTCTACAAGATTATATGCATAAGGATCCATTCCAATGGATTTCCCGTCATAACCTCTCTCTTCCTTGCCTTTGAAGTAAAAACCAGACGTAACAGCCTCAACCGAACCGAAAAATCTTGACGAAGGCCCTCTTGTAGTAATCGAAATAACCCCTCCAGTAACATCTCCATAATTTGCAGGCAAACCACCCGTAATCACCGTTACTTCCTGGAGAGCAGATTTCGGAAGATTTGTTGATCCCCTTACTTTAATTCCGTCTATATAGTAATAAGTATTTTCAGATCTCGAACCACGAACAGAAAGTCCACTACCATTATCAACAACACCCCCTACAGTCGCAGCAACTCCACTAGCAGATCGGGTAGCCATTTTTGAAATATCTTCCCTTGTAACTGTACCACCGGAAGAACCACCATCTTTGTTAATCAGAGGGACTTCGTATTCGATAACTTCAACTACGTCCAACATCTCACCTTCGTGAAGAACTAATTTATCGAGGAAGGTAATCTTTCCAGAGTTAACAACTACTCCAGTAACTTTTGTTGGTGCATAACCTACAAAGGTTACTTCGACATCATATTCTCCTGGAGTTATACCTTGAATAATAAACTTTCCATTGATATCAGTTGGGGCCCCACCTTTGGCTACTCCATTTTGAAATAATCCAACGTTCACAAAAGGCAATGGCTCACCACTGTCATCTTTAACAGTTCCTTTAACCGTACCAGCACCTACCTGTGAGAAGACGTATGTTCCTGAAAATAAAACACATACGAATAACAACAATAACTTCCGTAACATAAACAAAATGTATTTTTAAAGTCTTTATAAAGCAACAAAGCCCGTAAATATAGAAAAAAAAATTTCTAACATACAGCTACTTTCAAATAATTATCCCAAAAAAATTGGAATCCTTATTGAAGCAAATATATATCAGTTGATTGGAAGTAAAAAATTGTTGAAAGGTAGTTTTGTAAAAAATATACAGGTCTAATCTCTAGAGCAGATTTAAAATAAAATCTGTGCAAAAAGGAAAATCATTTAAATCAATAAATCTTATATTTTTTTCCTTTTCGCCGTCGATTGTTCATTTTTTCGTTTTTCTTGATTCTTTTTTTGGCACTTTTCGATTGCAAATTCAACCAATCCTTTTTAGCCTTTTTCTGAGCCTTTCGTTTCAGTTTTGCTTGCTTTCGTTTTTTCTTAGCAATATTCTCTTTTGCATCCTTTATAGTAGTCTTTTTGTCAGCATCTTGCGAAAAAGCTATATTGCAGGTAGAAATTGAGGCAATAAATAATATAAAAATGAGTTTCTGTCTCAATATTTTAAAATTAAAATGAATTTATGCGCTACTTCATTCTAACGAAAATATCGATTTTTTTATTGCTTTTAAATTCGGGGTGTCAAAATTTAGGTGATCATCCCGTCCCTAATGTGGCAGTTAGTGTTCAAATTAATATTATGTTACCCTCTTATTCGAGCCTTCAATCTGTAGGCGGTTATGCTTATGTGAATGGGGGAGTAAAAGGACTCGTAGTATACAGAAAATCTATTGATGAATTCGTTTGTTTTGATAGAATGTCGACTGCAGAAGGGGGTTATGACTGCACTCCAATAGAAGTTGATACCGACAACTATTTGTTCTTAAATGATAGTTGTTCTGACGCTGTTTATTCCTTAATTGATGGATCCTTAGTTTCTGGAAGTGCAGTTTATGGTCTCAGGGCTTACCAAACCAATTTCGACGGATTTTCTATCTTATATATCTCCAATTAATCCCTTTTCTTCTTGACTTTTTCTGGAATCGGATTTTTGTTTCTGGACGTGTCAAATCTGAACTGCAATTTCAAATTGAATCTTCTATTTGTCAAATGGTTGGGTATGGCGTAGCTTCTCGCATTAATATCCTGAACCCAGGTATAGGAAATGACATTATTCTTGCCGAAAAGATTGAAAATCTCAAAACTCAGAGTAATATCAGAAAATGCTCTCCAAAACTTTTTAACCCTAGGTTTATTGTACATGAAGTTATAGGCAATACCCAAATCTACTCTAAAGTAGGATGGCGACCTAAGTGTGTCTTGGTACCTTTGAGAGTTTGGAGGTCCAAATGGCAATCTAGAACCAAACAATAGAGAAAGTGATGCGGAAAGCGCTTCGACTTTAGGCATTTGATCCTGAAATAAAACACCAATATTAAATAATTGATCAGTAGGTCTTGGGATGTAACCTGGCTGAACGGTATCTTGAGAAACAGCAAGCGAAGGATCAAAAACTTCTTGATTGTTACCATCGAAATATCTAATGTAAGAATCTGTTAATATATCTTCCTTCGTTTGCATAAATCCCATTTTTAAAAAGGATTGTATTCCTGGAATAAATTCACCATTTACTTTAAAATCAATCCCATAAGCGTACGCTCGTGCGTCATTATGAGCTAGATATTCAATTTGTACCTCTTGGATTTGATAAGGATTAAGGTCCCAAATATATTTGTAGTAGGCTTCAACAGTAAATTTGAATGGGGACTTCCTGCTCCACATGCTGAAATAGATGTCTGCACCCATAACGGCATGAAATGATTTCTGCGCTTTCACATTCGTATTCAGGGTTCCATCTAGTCGCCGAAATTCTCTGTAAAATGGAGGTTGATAGTACAACCCTGTACCAAACCTAAGTTCTACTAATCTTCTTTTGAGTCGTCCATTTTCATAAAGATAGGATCTAGGAAAATAGGAAAGCACCATTCTTGGAGTTAACCATCCCTCATTATTTACATCTAAGTACCCTCCTCGCAGTCCAATATTGAGAACCAATTTAGAGTTCGAATTAAATGCAGTATCGTAAAAAGTCTCGATTGTCTTTACCGTGTCGTTAAGAAATACCTTCTTTTTAAACTTTAATGGCACTGTATCTTTCTTGAAAAAGAACTCAAAGGAAGATTGTGCATATCCGGTATATCTATTTGAAGTGATTTGATTATTTGCCTTTAAAATATTGTTCAGTTCAATTTTATTTGGATCATAAGGCAAACTAAACCCGGAGGAATCCTGCATTAGCCATTCACTCAGATTATCCTTAAATTCATCATGTTCATATTTCACACCCCAGTCAACGAAAATTCGATTCAGACTCTTATTCTCATTATCTGATGTAAAATTGTAGCTTCCTTTGTGATATACTGAATTAATAAAAGCAGTAAGATCATTTCTTCCATGTTCTAAGTAAGTTCCAACTCCAATATTATTAATCGAATCCCCATAATTATCTGAGCCCGCATTGGTCTCCAATTCATTGATGAAATACTGCCCTTGTATATCGTAATATTCAGTTTCATCAGTTACAAAACTAGTAGCATAAAACTTTAAGCTCAAGTTTTTATTAACGTTCCAATTCAAATTGATAGCTCCCGTACCCGTTTTATATTGGTCTTTCTCTTGACCATCGAAATATACTTTCAAGGCCAGTGCTTGATTAACGGTACCAAAAGTGGTTTCCCGTGTTTGAGGAATAAAATGATAGAGGTTACTTGAAAAATGACCTAAAATAGTAAAGGTGATCTTTTCCGAAATATTAAAATCGAACAAGCCTTGCACATCAAAAAAACGCGGAAGATATTCTCCTTCGGTTGGTAAGGCATTTAATAGGTAGCCATTTGCCCTGTATCTCGCTCCTATCAAGAAGGTAGCAATATTTTTTTTAAAAGAACCTTCAATATGAGATTTGACTCCCATGAAAGAAGCCATTGCCGATGCTTTGAATATTTTTGGTTTAGTATATTTAATGTCTAGAACTGAGGACAATTTATCTCCAAATCTAGCTTCCCAACCTCCTCCTGAAAACCCAACATCCTCTACCAAATCAGAATTGATAAAGCTTAATCCTTCTTGCTGTCCACTTCGAATGAGAAAAGGTCGGTAAATTTGAATATCATTGACATAAATTAAGTTTTCATCAAAATTTCCACCCCTAACATTATAGTTTGCAGTGAGCTCATTGTTACTAACTGCAACCGTAGTGTAGGCTAAAGTTTTCTCAAATACATCAGTGGGTTGTGCTATTTTTCCGTAATCAATTTTTGGAATTTTCGACAAGAAATCATTAGGTCGTTTTTTCTCAACATCTCCGGTATCACTTACCACTTCAGCGGCATTAAGTGTAAAAGAACCTATATTGAGCTTCCCAAGTTCTAAAACCTCATCGGGTCTTAGTTTCTTAATTTCCATTTCTCTTGATTTTTGCAAATAAGAAATACGGATTGTGATTTTTTTGCCAGCCTCCACTTCCAAAGCAAAATAACCCGCTGCATTAGTGATAGTGCTATTTGAAGTTCCCACTTGAAAGACATTCACATCACTCAGTGGAATTCCTTCACTATATACAGCTCCTTCAATTCGGGCTGTAGATTGCCCCAAAATGGATGAAAATATAAGTAAAACAGCAACTAAAAGGATCCCCCTCATACATTAAAAAAATCACAAAAGTAGGGAATTTAAAACTGATAAATATCCGATTTATTGCAAAAGGTTGCTATTTATTTTTGTCTTTGAACTTCCCTTTCCTCCAATAATCGATGAACTGTCCCCATGCGATAGGATTGAGAATGTTAATAGAAGGGGCTTGACCATTGTAGTAGATTCTGGTCTGATATTGCTGTTGTTCCCATTTGTAAGTCATACTTCCTTCTGTTGGAAGTCGAGCTGCTGCGAAAGCCATATTGTCTCCCGAAAGATTTTGCCTGGCTTTTGCTAAATCATCCATTTGGGTATCCATATTCAAAAATGCATCAGCGAATTCTTCTCTAGAGGGCCAAGGATAAACACGTGTTTCTTTCAAGAGAACGGTATCTTTCTCCATCATGTGGATAATCGAATATCTGGATTCGGTTAAACTATCTGGAATGATAAAATAGGACTTTTTGTACCCTACAAAGGAGAAGACAATGGTATCTCCGTAACCGGCAACGAAAGAAAAATATCCATAATAATCACTTACCGTACCACGTCGAGTAGTTTTGTCAAAAATATTAGCAAACGGGACAGGCTGCAAACTATCACTAGAAACCACTACCCCTGAGAATTGCACAAGGCCTTCATAATAAACGGAGTCGTGTTTTGTATCGTCGATTAATCCGAACTCATCTTCCTGAGCTGATACAGCGAAGAAGGCACTAAGAGCAACGAAGGTGAATATAATTTTTAACAATTTCATGGTATCAATAACGACAAATTTCGTCTTTTTTTATGAGCTCAGAATTAAATTAACAAATTTTTTAAACTTTTTTAACCTATAATCATATCGTTAAAATTTAAATATTAAATCCATTTTATCTAACTTTGCCCGAATTTTTAAATCAATAAATTCATTATCCTATGTCTTTAAATGATAAAACAAAAATTCGTCTGGGTTTAACTTATGACGACGTATTGCTGCAACCTGCCTATTCCGAAGTTTTACCAAAAGATGTGAGTTTAAAGACTAGATTTTCGAGAAATATCGAACTCAACACACCCATTGTTTCGGCTGCTATGGACACCGTTACGGAATCCACCTTGGCGATTGCCATAGCTCAGCAAGGGGGTATTGGAGTTATTCATAAAAATATGCCTATTGAGAACCAGGCGCTTGAAGTGAGAAAGGTCAAAAGGTCTGAAAGTGGAATGATTTTGGATCCAGTGACGTTGAATGCCAATGCTACGCTCAAGGATGCTTTGAACTTGATGAAGGAACACCGAATTGGGGGGATACCGGTAGTGGATGAGAAGAGAAATTTGGTTGGAATTATTACCAACAGAGATCTCAGGTTTCAGAAGAATGTAAATGTCTTAGTAAAAGATGTGATGACTTCTGAAAGAATTGTAACCACCAAAGAGGGAACTAGTTTGAATCATGCTGAAGATATTTTACAAGAGCACAAAATTGAAAAGCTCCCTGTAGTTGATGAGAATAATAAACTTGTTGGATTAATTACTTACAGAGATATTATAAAGGTTAAGGAGCATCCCAATTCATGTAAAGATCAGTTTGGCAGACTGCGTGTAGCAGCTGCAGTTGGAGTGACACATGACACCATTGATCGTGTACGTGCTTTGGTGGAAGCAGGTGTGGATGCCATTGTTATTGATACGGCTCATGGACATACTCAGGGAGTTGTTGGGAAACTAAAAGAAGTCAAATCAGAATTTCCACATTTGGATGTTGTTGTTGGAAATATAGCAACAGCAGAAGCCGCTAAGTATTTGGTTGAAGCTGGTGCAGATGCTATAAAAGTAGGTATTGGCCCAGGTTCGATATGCACTACAAGAGTCATAGCAGGAGTGGGTGTTCCGCAGCTAACAGCCGTCAACGACTGCGCTGCCGCAATCGAAGGTTCAGGGGTTCCCGTAATTGCTGACGGAGGAATTCGGTATACCGGAGATATTGTTAAAGCGATTGTTGCCGGAGCGGATTCGATTATGATTGGATCGATGTTTGCTGGTGTTGAGGAATCTCCAGGAGAAACCATCATTTTTCAAGGAAGAAAATTCAAATCTTACCGAGGAATGGGATCTCTTGAAGCCATGCAGAAAGGATCGAAAGACCGTTATTTTCAGGACGCCGAAGACGATATAAAAAAATTAGTTCCAGAAGGGATTTCAGGAAGGGTTCCTTACAAAGGAAATTTAGTAGAAGTAATGCATCAGATTGTAGGAGGATTAAGAGCAGGTATGGGTTATTGTGGATCTCCCGATGTAGCCACATTGAAAACTGCCTCTTTTATTCAAATTACAAATGCCGGAATGAAAGAAAGTCATCCTCATGACGTTGTTATTACCCGTGAAGCACCAAACTACAGTATTAAGTAAAAAATAAACTACCATGATGAAGTATAGTATTAGTATTTTCTTTTTAGCTATTGCATTCTTTGGAATCTCTCAAAAGAAGGAGATTATTCTTACCGTTAATGATAAAGATATTTCGAAATCTGAATTTCTAGAGGTTTATCTCAAGAATAACAATGATCCCAAGTACGACAAAGCGTCTTTAGATGAATATATGAAGCTCTATCATACATTTCAGTTAATTGTTGCCGAGGCCGAAATGTTAAAAATGGACACTATTCATGCCTTGGAGCTCGAGCTCAAGGGATATGAAAGACAGTTGGCCGAACAGTATTTAGTTGACAATAACGCGACTGAAGCACTTATTCGGGAAGCTTATGATCATACGAAAGAAGAAATCAGAGCTAGTCATATTCTTAGAAAAGTTGCCCCGGATGCTTCTGCCGAAGATACTTTAGAAGTCTACAATTATGTAATGAGACTTAGAGAGGAAATTATATCTGGCAAGAGAACATTCGAAGAGGTATGTGTCCGCAAAGATGGATCGGAGGATCCTTCCGCTCAGAGTAATAAAGGTGATTTAGGATATTTTGGTGCATTTCAAATGGTTTATCCCTTTGAGAAGGCCGCTTTCAACACCAAAGTTGGCGAAGTTTCGATGCCCGTTCGAACCAAATTTGGATATCATCTAATAAAGGTTACTGACAGACGACCAGCAAGAGGGACAATGAAAGTAGACCACATAATGATCTTGACGCAGAAAGGTGAAAATCCTGATAAAAAAGTACATATGATGAATGAGATTTATGACACCATTCAAAAAGGACTTGATTTCAAGCAGGCAATTATGCTTTATTCAGAAGATGTCCAATCGAAAAAACAAGGCGGGGTACTACCTGAATTTGGAACAGGTACACAAATAAGAATGGTACCTGAATTTGAAGAAGCCGCTTTTGCACTTAAAACTGATGGTGAAATTTCAAAACCTTTTAAGTCATCTTTTGGGTGGCACATAATCAGACGACTTTCTTGGGCTCCGGTGAAGTCGTACGATGAAATGCAAAGAGAAATCAAATTAAAGGTTTCCAGAGATTCTAGAAGTGAAGTTTCTGAAGCAGCATTTTATGAGAAATTGAAAAAAGAATATAAATTCAAAGATTTAAGTTCCAAGAATTTGCAGGTATTTTATGACAGTGTGAATTATGATGTATTCAAAGGTAATTTCAAAGGTTTTAAGTTAGAAAAAGACTTGACATTATTTACGTTTAAAGGTCAAGAGAAGCCCTATACCCAATCAATGTTTTTAAAACATATTATGGATAGACAAAAAGAAGGCCAGGTTCAAGATTTACACGTTTATTTGGATAAGTTATATCAGAATGAAGTGAAAAAAGCTTTGAAGTACCATGAAAAAGGTCAGCTACACAAGAAATACCCCAAATTCAACGCCTTGTTAAAAGAATATAGAGAAGGCGTGTTATTGTTTGAACTAAAGAACAAAAATGTATGGAAAAAGGCGATTGAAGATACGACTGGTTTGAAAGCCTTTTTTGAAGCTAACGTAGCAAATTATCAATGGCCAGAGAGAATCGAAGCTGAAATTTACGAGTGCTTTAACAGCGAAGCATTGGATAAAGTCAAAAGCTTATTGGATGGAGACATGTCTTTCGAGCAGATCAGAGATAGTGTTAACTTAAAATCACAATTGAATGTGAGAGTAACTTCAGGAAAATATGTGGTCGAGGACAATGATTTACTTAAAGGCCATTCATTCAAAAAAGGCACGAATGCTTCTTATGAAAAAGATGGTAAATTCATTATTGTGAAAGTATTGAATAATTTAGATCCAGGACCAAAAGAGCTTAGTGAATGTCGCGGTCAGGTGATAGCCGCTTACCAAGAACAGCTGGAGAAGGAATGGATAGCAGAGCTGGAGAAAAAATACAAAGTTGTAATCCACGAGGATGTATTGTATTCACTTATTAAGTAAAATATTCAGAAACCTATGGGCCACTCTTATTTTGAGTGGCTTTTTTATTTTTTCATCGTGTCATTATGATTCTGATGCAAATGAATATGTAGCGAAAGTCTACAACGAAAAACTTTACAAAGAAGATATTCCCAGGGATATAATAGAAGATGAAACTAAGCTTGAATTGTATATTGATCAGTGGATTGAGAGGCAAATTCTTTACTACAAAGCAAGAACAGAACCTAGAATTGATCAAAACGAGATTCAAAGACAGGTAGATGATTTTAAAAAGGATCTCTATTACTATTATTTGGAAGAATTGCTGTTATATGATGAAATTGACACACATGTAACTCAAAAAGAAATTCAATCTTATTACAATACTCACAAGGAAGAATTTTTACTTAAAGATTTTCTCGTAAAAGTGCTTTATTTGAAAGTCACAGTAGATGCACCCGAATTGGATAAAATGAAACGTTCGTACCTGTTAAAAAATGCTAAAGATATAGAGGATGTTATTCAATATGCTAAAATTTATTCGAGCAATTTTTATTATGACGAGGATAATTGGATTTATTTTGACGACATATTAAAAGAAGTCCCATTAAAGGATGTTGCGATTGAAAGATTTATTACTCAGAAAAAGAAATTGTATTTTGACGATGGTTATCATGTTTATTTTTTGAATGTTTTAGATTATAAACTAAAAGATGGTCTTTCTCCGTTAAACTTCGAGAGGGAAAACATTCGAAAAAAAATTCTGAACATTCGTCAGAAGGAACTTAGGAAAAAAATAAAGGAATCTATCATTCAAAAAGAATACGAAAAAGGAAATGTTACGATACGTTAGTTTATTCATATTATTAAGTGCTTCGAGCATGTCGTTCAGCCAAAAAAAGGTGATTGACAAAATTATTGCAAGAGCTTCGGACAAGATTATTATGCTGTCTGATATACAAGCACAGAAACTACAAGCTTTAAAAGAGAATATTCAAATTACGAATGAAAGTGATTGCTATATTCTCGAAGAAATGTTGGTTCAGAAACTTATGCTAGCCAAGGCAGAAATTGATTCGATTTATGCCCCGGAAGAACAGGTTGAACAAGAATTAATCACACGTGTAAATAGAATCATGCAGATGTTTCCCGGTGGGAAAGATGAGATGGAGAAATTCTATGGCATGTCAACTGCTCAAATTAAAGATAAGTTTCGAGTACAGATTAGTGATATGATGACCTCCCAGCAGATGGAAGCAACGATTACAGAAAATGTAAGCGTTACGCCCAAAGAAATTGAAGATTTTTATACTGCAGTACCATTGGATTCCCTCCCTCTAATCAACTCACACGTTACCCTTTCGCAAATCATTGTATTTCCTGAAATAAGTGAAGAAGACAAAGCTTATGCACGAGAAAAACTGAATGGAATTCGGAAAAAAATAGTTGATGGCGATCTTTCATTTGCCGCTGCTGCTGCGTTGAGCTCTGAAGATCCAGGTAGTGCAAAGAATGGAGGAGATCTAGGTTGGGCAACCCGTGGTACGATGGTTCCAGAATTTGAGGAAGTCGTCTTTACACTTGGTGAGGGCGAAGTATCAGAAGTGTTCGAATCTTCATTTGGATTCCATATTTTGGAGTTGATTGAAAGAAGAGGAGATGATTATCACTGTCGACACATTTTAATAACAGCCCAAGTTTCTGATTATGAATTTATTAAGCTTAATAAAAAAATGAATGAAGCCTATCAAAGAATCCAAAAAGGAGAAATTACTTTTGAAGAAGCCATTGAGGAATATTCTAATGATAGCGACAATAAAGCCACAAAAGGAAGTTTGATGAATCCATATACAGGTGATGTGAAATGGGATGTACAAGATTTGAATCAGATGGATCCAGAGATGAGTATTTTGGTGGATCAATTAAAATTGGGAGAAATTAGTCGTCCTTCCCAATACATGGATATGATTCAAAGAAAACCGGGTATTCGAATCATAAGACTTGATGATCGCACTAAACCCCATAGAGCTAATTTACGGGATGATTATAAAATGGTTCAGGATGCTACTTTAAATGAAAAGAAACAGAAGGAAATTGATGCTTGGATTACCGAGAATATAAAGAATATTTACATTTATGTAGATGAAGACTACAAAGGATGTCCATTCAAATACGATTGGTTTAAAACATTGGAATAGAGAAGATTATGATTTTCTTATCCAACTATTTGAAATTCATTATTTTTAAGAACTTTTTTTAGGATTATGACCTCATACAAATCAGACGCTGAAGCCTTAGATTCACTTGTTGAAAAATACCGTGCACTTAAAGGTGAAATTCATAAAGTAATTATTGGACAAGATGAAGTTGTTGATCAAGTATTGATCTCCATTTTCAGTAAGGGACATTGTCTGTTGGTTGGTGTTCCTGGTTTGGCAAAAACTCTATTAGTAAGTACAATTTCTGAAGTACTAGGCTTATCTTTTAAACGAATCCAGTTTACTCCAGATTTGATGCCTTCAGACATTATAGGTTCTGAAATTTTGGATGAAAATCGTAAGTTTAAATTTCTAAAAGGTCCTATTTTCTCGAATATCATTCTTGCAGATGAAATCAACAGGACTCCACCGAAAACACAAGCCGCCCTTCTTGAAGCAATGCAGGAAAAAAATGTTACTACGGCGGGTGTAAAATACGAATTGGACAAACCGTTTTTTGTTTTGGCAACTCAGAATCCGATAGAGCAAGAGGGGACCTATCCGTTACCTGAAGCGCAATTAGATCGATTTATGTTCAATGTCTGGGTAGATTATCCATCTATTGAAGATGAAATTACTATTGTCAAAGCCACCACATCAAATTTTGAAGTTGAGAAAAAGGAAATCATAAGTGGTTCAGAAATATTGTTTTTTCAGGACCTTATTCGCAAAATGCCAGTGGCAGACAATGTTATAGAATATGCTGTAAGATTATCCAATAAAACAAGGAATTTGGAAAGCTCACCCGAAATCACAAAAAAATATTTGTCATGGGGAGCAGGCCCAAGGGCTTCACAGTTTTTGATTATTGGAGCAAAGGCACATGCGGCTTTAAACGGAAAATATTCTCCTGATATAGAAAATGTTAAAGCAGTAGCTGAACCGATTCTGAGGCATAGAATAGTGCGTAATTATAAAGCCGAAGCAGAGGGTTATTCCATTGAAAGAATCATACAAGAACTTCTCTAATATGAAAAGAACTTTACTACTTTTTCTATTATTTGCCGGACTTTATGGATTCTCTCAGAAAACTGAAAAAGAAATTCGCGAACAACTTGTAAAAATCTGCTATGATAGAAACTTTACTGATTTAAAGAAAGTTGCTGAAATCAAAAAGAAAGCTGATAAATTCAGTAATAGTACCAAGCAATTAGCCAACTACACCATCAATCAATTAAAAATCAGAAGAAGAAACAATCTTGACACCACACATTTCACTGATATGTCTTCTTATCTCAGTGTGATGCTTCAACAAATTGAGCAATGGGAAGGCCTGAAAGATCAGGAAAATTTGGCACTTGGTTATGGTCATCTTGCTCATGCTCTTTATAATCTGGGGATTTATGAATATGCCAGCATTTATTACAAAAGGAAATTAGAGTTAAGAAGACTTGACAGTTTATTTCTAACGGAAGTTTATGAATATGCAAATTGTTATCTGAAAATGGGCAAGGAAGTCCAAAATACATTGCAAATTTTTAATTTTTACATAAAGGAAATCGAAAAAATCTCTGCCGAACAAGGAATTGGAGATTCTATTCTTTATGAGTATAATAAATTAATTATCGAGGCAAGTTATAGGACAAAACAATACGTTGAATGTTTAGCGAGAATTGAACAGAATATTCGATATGCAGATAAACTTTCTATTGATAAGAAAATTGAAGCTTATGTAAGCTTAGCTCAACTTAAAGTTCGAAGAAAACAGAGCTTTGATTACCTTTTTGAGATTCTTGAAAAGTCTTTGGCTAGAGATCCTGTATCAAAAAGAAGGATATTAGAAGCAAAGCTCCAATTTTCCTTTGATAATGACGTTTTTAAAGAATTGCCAGATACTGTGATCACTTACCTCAATGAATACAGAGAATCCATCAACGACCGGTACAAGAAAATCATGTTGGCAGCGGCAAATCTACAATTCTCCAATAATAAATATAGGAAGGCATATAAGATTTATGATGAATTAGTATCGAATTTTATCTCGAGTCTTACTACAGATGAGCAGCTTGTTGCATTAGGAAATGCTGGCTATTGTGCTGAAGAAATTGGAAAAAAAAATGAAGCAATTAGATATTTAAAGGCTTACATTGACCTAAAAAATCAATTTGAGGAAGCTAAGGAAGCACAGCAAAAAGAGTTGAATTCAATCATCTATTGGTTTAGAAGTGCTAAAAATCTAGTTGAATACAAGGCAAAGAAATCTGGTTTGCAGATCATCGATCAACAACAAGAAGCCAATGTGAATCAGAACTTAAAACTGATGAAGGCCGAAAGCGATCGAAAACTAATTGAAGAGCAAAACAGAAGAAGAACCTATACACTTTTATTCGTAGGTGCCATATTAATCATTACTGTTTTTGGATTTTTTTATATTCGAAGGAATAATAAAAAGAATCAAGCTTTAGTACTCAATATCTTACCGGAGAGTATTGCTATTAGATTAAAATCGAACAAAAGATTTGGAGCTTTGAAAAAAGGAAAATCCCCAAATATTATTGATGAATTCCCACAGTCTACCATTTTATTTGCTGATTTTAAAGGCTTTACAAAAATAGCTGAAAAACTAACCCCTGAAGAATTGGTCAAGGAGCTCAATATATGTTTTGAGAAATTTGACGAGATTATGAAGGAGAACAGTTTGGAAAAAATCAAAACTATTGGAGACGCTTATATGGCAGCTGGGGGAATCCCGGAACCTGATACTGACAATGCCATAAATGCAGTAAATGCAGCTATAGCAATGGTTGAATTCATTGCCGAATTCAGAGAAATGAGAATAGCTGAGGGTCAGCCCGAATGGAATATTCGAATTGGAATTAATACCGGTCATGTTGTTGCAGGTATTATTGGAAAGCACAAATTTTCTTATGATGTATGGGGTGATGCTGTAAATGTTGCAAGTCGGATGGAAAGTAGTGGAGAGGCCGGAAAAATCAATATATCAGAAGACACTTACAATTTGGTGAAAGATCATTTTGAATGCAGTTACAGAGGTGAACTTGAGGCCAAGAATAAAGGCAAAGTAAAAATGTATTTTATAGAAGGAAAAAAGTAAGGACTATTCGTTTACTTTAATCGATTTTACAGTATTCATTAATTCTTCAGCTTCAGGCTTGAATAAACCTTCTTCTGTTGACTTGACATTGTAGTTTACATTTCCTATTTGAAACTCTCCAAAAACGAAGTAAATATTTTTCTTTTCCGTTTCTTCGACTTTACCATCATACTTTAGCAAGCGCTTGTACAGAATTACATTTCCATCTTCTTTGATATATTCTACATGGAAGAATTCCTTTTCTGCAAGTCTTTCTTTGTGTCGTTGAACCAAATTCCCTTCAGAACCAAAATCTTCGATTGTCATTCCAAAAGTTGGCCCTACTGAAATATGCCACTTAAATCCTCCATCTTCATGATCTACCTGAGGCTTAACAGTTCCCACCGCTGTCTCTTTGGTTGGGAGCATCAAAGTCACGTTCAAATCATATTCAGCAAGGTTCAATGCTTCGAATCCATCTAGATCCACCTGTTCTTCTCCACCTTCTTTTTTGGGTTTGTCTTCTTCTCCTCCACCACAAGCGGTTAATAACCCGACAGATACAATAGCTAATAGATTGACAATCTTCTTCATGATTCTAAAATTTGAACAAAGATATAAATAATCAAATTACTCAGAAATGAATGCAAATTTTCTTTTTGTTGAACTTTTTTGATTTTTGATTGAACAAATATTGAACTAAGGTGTTTAAAGGCTATAAACATAAAACTTACAATCATGAAAAAACAATTATTTTTACTTTCTGCATTTTGTTTGGGGATTGCCTTAACGAATGAGGTTTCTGCTCAAGCACGACTGCAAGTGATTCACAATTCGGCTGATGCTGCAGCGGCAACAGTTGACATTCGAGTTGACGGGACTTTTCCTGATGCTTCATTTGATGATCTTTCATTCAGAGAAGCTACACCTTTCATTACTGTACCCGCTGGAACCTATACGGTAACTGTAAACGCTGCGAGTTCAACAGATGCCTCCAGCCCGGTTTACTCTCAAAATTTAACCGTTGCCAATGGAGAAACTTATGTAGTGATGGCCGCAGGAATTGTTTCTGGAACTGGTTACAATCCAGGAAATACTACAGCTGGATTTACGTACGATGTCTTAACAGGAGCCAGAGAAATTTCTGCCAATGGAATGATGGAAACAGACATCGTTGTATTTCATGGAGCCACAGATGCTCCAATGGTAGATATTGTAGATGTTACGGATCCATTTAGTACGGGAACAATTGTAGATGATGCATCTTTTGGAGATTTTTCATCTTATCTTGAGCTACCTACTCTGGACTACACCATTCAGGTTAGAACACAAGATAATACTACAGTAAAGGAATACCAAGCCCCTCTACAAACTGCTATGGCAGGTGGATTGGCTGCTACTGTTTTTGCTTCAGGATTCCTAGACCCATCTCAAAATAGTAATGGAGATGCCTTTGGTTTGTTCGTAGCTCTTGCTGATGGATCAGTAATTCCTTTAACGGAAAATACAACTCCAACCACAGCGCGGATACAAATTGTTCATAACTGTGCTGCAACTGATGCTGCAATGGTAGATGTTTATGTAAATGATGCCTTGGTATTAGATGATTTTGCATTTAGAACTGCCACTCCATTTATTGATGCACCAGCTGGAACTATTTTAGAGGTGGACATTTGTGCTTCCACTTCTACTGATGCTTCCTCTCCACTTTACACAGAAGCATTCACCTTGAATGGAGGAGAAAAATATGTTGTAGTTGCCTCAGGAACTGTAGGAACTGGAACTTACACACCTGCAACTGCTTTTGATTTAATCGCCTTTAATGGTGCAAGAGAATCCTCTACAACAGCGGGAAATGTAGATGTAATGGTTTTTCATGGAGCAACTGATGCACCAGCCGTTGATGTAAACGAAATGGCCGTGCCAGCGGGAACTATTGTTTCCAATATTGCATACGGTCAAAATCAAGGTTATCTAGATTTAGGAGCATCTTCGTATGTATTAGGAATTGCCCCTACAAGTGGTTCAAATATTGCTCAATTTCAAGCAGATCTAACATCACTAGCAGATTCAGCGATAACTGTCTTTGCATCCGGATTTTTAGACCCAGCACAAAATAATAATGCTGCCGCATTTGGTTTGTATGTTAGTCTTCCACATGGTGGTCCATTATTAATGCTTCCTGTTTCAACGTTGAGTGTGGATGAAAATGAAGGTGCTTCCTTTAATGTGTATCCTAACCCAACTCACGGGGATCAAGTAGTGATTGATTTAGGAACGTCTACGATAGGTAATGATTTAGAAATTAGAATCCTAGATATGAATGGAAAAGTAGTTTATTTTAACGATGCGATCACAACCAATCGAGTTCAGATGAATTTGGCAGATTTCAATAAAGGAATTTACCTGATTCACGTTCAAGATCAGCAAAAAGTGAGTACCCAAAAACTAGTTATAAAGTAATTTTTTAGAAACAATTAAAAAGGTGGTTTCTTCAAGGTAACCACCTTTTTTTATTCTATTTTTTTTGAAAAACCTAAAAACCGATTAAAGTAGATGAACAATTTTAAATGCCATTTGTTGTTATCCAATAAGTGTTTACGTGGAATACTTTTATTGTTAGCAAAACAACAATAGAAACGTGATATGGGACTTTACAAGATTAAAGATTTAGAACAACTATCGGGAATTAAAGCGCACACCATTCGTATCTGGGAGAAGAGGTACAATCTCATTTCACCTGAACGGACGGATACCAACATACGCCTTTATACTGACAAAGATCTTCGAAATCTATTGATGGTTGCGATTCTCAATAAAAATGGCTACAAAATTTCGCGAATTGTAGAAATGGATAACTCGGATCGCGTCAAACTATTAGAAGATGAACTAATTCATCAACCCGAGAATGACTCTGTTTTTGATTTGTTGATCTTAGCCATGATTGAACTTGATGAGCACAAATTTTCTACTGAACTCGAGCAGCTCTTTGATAAATATGGGGTTTTAGATACGTTTGTTAAATATCTCTTTCCATTTGTTGAACGTATTGGAATTATGTGGAAAGTTGGATCAATTACTCCTGTTCAGGAGCATTTTATTACCAATCTAATCCGACAAAAACTAATTAGTAGAATAGACAAATTGCCCATCCCGAAAGGCAATCCGCGAAGAATACTTGTCTATTTGCCTGAGCATGAGCTCCATGAAATCTCTATCCTATTATACAATTATATTTTAAGATCAACAGGTAAATACACCTACTACCTTGGACAATCTGTTCCCTTTGAGGATTTGATACGAGCAATTGACAAATTAAAACCCGATGCCATAGTCACTTCCTTTATCACTGGAATATCCAAACCTAAACTTACCCACTATTTCAAAAATTTACAAAACCGACCTAAGCATAAAGCTCCCATATATGCAGGAGGATATCAAATCGAAAGTAACAAGGAGGATCTTCCTACAGGAATTAAATTGATCCAGTCTACTGGAATTCTTCTCGACATCTGATTCCATTAACTTCCATTTTTCAGGTATTAGAGCACACCAATTAGGTGTTAATTTTTGTTTAACTTTTTTGACTAAATGTTAATTTTTACTTAATCTAAATCCTTTTTGTTTATTTTTTTATCTTTTTCTTTGAACATTCGTTTTTAAAGTTTACTTTTGTTTATGTTTTTTAATTATTTGTTAAACATAATATAAAAGATTATGACTGCTTTAGAATTCAATACCGCTGTATGCGCGCTTCAAGGAGATCTTAAAACTTGGGCATTCAGGTTTACAAAAAATGACTTTACTGCAGAAGATCTTAGCCAGGAAGCCATTTACAGAGCCCTCTCAAACAGAAATAAATACAAGCCAGGGACCAATTTAAAATCCTGGGTATATACAATCATGAAAAATGCATTTTTAAATCAATACAACAAAAACAAAAGATTTGTTGACAATGGTGACGATCTTGCTTATTCCGATAGAGGAACGTTTTCAGGTCAGGTATTTGAGATGGATTATTTAGAAGAGAAAGAGATTCAACAAAAGATAGACAAATTGAATGAAGCCATTAAAAAACCATTTCTAATGAACTATGAAGGGTATTCTTATCAAGAGATTTCAGATGAAATGGGAATTCCGATGGGAACAGTGAAATCAAGAATTTTCAATGCAAGAAAAACCTTGATGGAAGACCTTTCAAAAAACGGATATCAAAAATTAAACTGATTAATCTTTTTCATTAATCATTAAACATAATAATGTGAAAAAACGAGTAACCATTATTGGAGGAGGCATTTCAGGATTGTCATCAGCTTGTTATCTAGCAAAGGAAGGCAATGAAGTAGTTCTCATCGAGAAAAATCCGCATGTTGGAGGAAGGATGAACCTTCTTCAAGATCAGGGTTTTAATTTTGACATGGGGCCCTCTTGGTATTGGATGCCCGAAGTATTCGAGGATTTCTTCAAAGATTTTGGTAAAAATACTGGGGATTATTATCAATTAATCAAGTTGGATCCTAGCTATCAGATTATTTGGAATGATCAAACATGGGATATTTATTCTGATCGTGAAAAATTGGGTGATTTTTTTGAATCTATTGAAGTAGGTGCAAAAAAAGCCCTTTTCGAGTTTCTAGATGATGCAAAAATAAAATATGAGATAGGAATGCAAAAAATGGTTTATAAACCGGGTGAGAGCATCTTAGAATTTGCAGATTACAAGACTTTAAAGGCAGGGATCAAATTGGACATTTTTAAATCCGTCTCCAAGCTAATTCGAAAGAAATTTAAAAACCCCAAGATTATTCAAGCATTAGAGTTTCCGGTACTTTTTCTGGGTGCAATGCCAAATGATATCCCCGCGCTCTACACGTTGATGAATCATGCCGATCTGGATTTAGGTACCTTCTATCCAATGGGAGGAATGTATCAAATTTCCAAGGCAATGGAAGCCTTAGCTAGAGATTTAGGAGTTGAAATATACACCAATGAATCAGTTCGAGAAGTGAAATTTGAGAATAAAAAAGTATGTGCAGTGGTTACAGATCGATCTTCTTATCCAACAGAGGAGTTATTAGTCAGTATGGATTACCATGCATTTGAACAACAGATCTTACCTAAAGAATACCGTACTTATGATGAAAAATATTGGGATACCAGGGTCTTGGCCCCCTCTTCTTTCCTGTATTATTTAGGTGTAAAAAAGAAGATTCCAAATCTACAGCATCACAACTTATTTTTTGACGAAGATTTAGATCGACACGCTGAAAAAATTTATGGAGATATTGGTTGGCCCGACAAACCTGCTTTTTATGTGAATTGCACTTCAAAGACAGATCCAAAAGCAGCACCAGAAGGCATGGAAAATCTGATGATTCTTATTCCGACCCCTCCAGGTTTTCATGAGAAAGAAGAAGAAACGGCGGAGCAGCTTTTTGAACAGATCATTCAAAGAATGGAAAAACTAGCTGGCGAAAAATTCAGAGACGAAATTATTGTAAAGCACAGAATGACGGGAAAAGATTTTATCAGAGCCTATAATTCTTATAAAGGAAATGCCTATGGACTTGCAAACGTGTTAAAACAAACTGCTTTTTTAAAACCCAAAATGAAGTCAAAAAAAGTAAAGAACTTGACCTATACTGGTCATTTAACCGTACCGGGGCCAGGCGTACCACCCGCAATTATCAGCGGAAAAATCGCAGCAACATTAATCACTAATAAATAAAAAATCATGAAAGAACTTTTTGATGAAGTAGGACAGAAAGCCAGTAAAATGGTGACAAAAAATTACAGCACATCCTTTTCAATAGGGATCAGCCTGTTGTCTCAACAAATTCAAAAACCGATTTATTCCATCTATGGTTTTGTGCGTTTTGCGGATGAAATTGTAGATACGTTTCACGATTACGACAAAGCCGATCTCTTCTATCGATTTAAAGAAGATACGTATCGCGCTCTTGAAGATAAAATATCTCTCAACCCCATTCTAAATAGTTTCCAATGGGCGGTCAATAAATACAATATTGAACATGAATTAATTGAGACTTTTTTGAAATCAATGGAAATGGATTTGAGCATGAATAACTATGTTGAGGGGGAATATGAAGAATATATTCTTGGTTCAGCAGAAGTTGTAGGACTGATGTGTTTGAAAGTATTTGTTCATGGAGATGAAAAGAAATATCAGGAATTGAAGCCTTATGCAATGGCACTAGGTTCAGCCTTTCAGAAAGTTAATTTTTTAAGAGATCTTAGAGCCGATTTTCATGCATTAGGAAGAAGTTATTTCCCTGAGTTGAATACGATTCATGATTTTGATGAGAATACGAAAAAGGAAATTATTGAAGATATAGAAAAGGATTTCTACAAAGGATATGAAGGCATTTTAAAGCTTCCGAAAAACTCAAGATTTGGAGTTTATGTAGCTTATATCTACTACAAAAATCTATTAATGAAAATTAAGAAAACGCCTGCAGAAAAGATAGCAGATACGAGAATTAGAATTCCAAATCAGAAAAAGTATAGAATCTTTTTAGCGAGCTATGTGAGACATAAAGCCAATTTGATTTAATATGCCCTACGCCTATTTGATCATCAATTTAGCCGTGCTTTCGGTTCCACTTTGGCGAAGTTTCGACCCCCGGGTAGGCGTCTCCAAAAACCATCGTGCCATTGGGTTGGCTATTGGAATCACGTCCATTATTTTCCTGATCTGGGACATCCACTTCACCAGAACAGGAGTGTGGGGCTTTAATCCCAACTATCACTTAGATTTCTTAATTTTTGACTTGCCAATCTCTGAGATATTGTTCTTTTTAACTGTTCCCTATGCCTGTATTTTTAGCTATTTGGTAATTGAACATTTTTTTGGACATCTAAAAATATTTCATTTTGACTCCAGAATTTTTAGTTATGGACTGGCTGGATTCTTTCTGATTTTGGCAATTTTCAATCTCGGAAGAGAATATACATTTTGGGCATCCTTTGCAGCTTTTTTGATTACCATGATAAATCTGATTAATCGATCTGAATTTATACCCAAATTTCTTGTCAGTTATCTGATACTCTTGCTTCCGTTTATTTTAACTAATGGTATTCTGACTGGAAGTTTTAGTGATGAGCCAATTGTCTGGTACAATGACTCTGAAAATCTGGGAATTCGATTGATGCGCATTCCGTTAGATGATTTCATTTATAATTATGCCCTGCTTTTGATCAATATTACACTATTTGAAAAATTTAGGAGTACTTACAAACATCATACACCATGAAAAAAGCCATTGTTATCGGATCAGGAATTGGGGGATTATCCGCCGCTGTCCGACTCGCAGCAAAGGGATTTGACGTAAAAGTATTTGAAGCTAAGGAATTTTTAGGCGGAAAATTAAGTCAGATCGAACAAGACGGATACCGTTTTGATGCAGGCCCTTCGGTTTTTACCTTACCACAAATCATTGACGAATTAATTCAGTACGCTGGAAAAAATCCAAAAGATTATTTTGACTATGAAAAGTTGGACGAGTCCTTCCGCTATTTTTGGGTGGATGGTACTCGTTTAACCTATTACCATGATCAGGCAAAGTTGAAGCAAGAGATCGAAACAAAATTGAATACAAGTTTCGAGCCTGTTGCCAAATATCAAGAAAAAGCCGCTCTTCTCTTCGAAAAAAACTATCCGTTGTTCCTGGAAAAATCACTACACAATATAGGAACCTATTTTTCAAAAGAAGCGATTGCAACCTTGCCTCATTTGCGTCGATTCGATCTTTTCAAAACCATGCATGAAGCCAATGTCAAGCATTTTGAACACCCTAAACTAGTTCAGATGTTTGACCGCTTCGCAACTTACAACGGCTCTAATCCCTTCATGGCTCCAGGGGTACTGAATATGATTTCTCATCTCGAATCCAGAATAGGAACATATTTCCCAAAGGGTTCGATGATCGGCATTACCAATAGTGTTGTGAAATTGGCGAAAGACCTAGGAGTAGAATTTATCATGAACACCAAGGTAGATGAGATAGTGGTTCAAAACAAACAGGTAAAAGGTGTACGTATTGGACAAGAAAAATATGATGCAGATGTTGTTGTGAGTAATTCAGATGTTTATTTTACCTACAACGAACTCTTGAAAAATCAAGGAATCAAAAGTAAGGCAGCAGAGCAAGAAAGATCTTCTTCTGGCATCATTTTCTATTTAGGAATTAAGAAGGAATTTAAAGAATTAGGTTTACATAATTTCTTCTTTTCCGATAACATGGAAGAAGAATTTGATCACATTTTCAATAAGAAAAGAGTGTATGATGATCCGAGTATTTACATCAACATTACCTCCAAATACAATAAGGACGATGCGCCTGAAGGTTGTGAAAACTGGTTTTTGATGATGAATGCACCCGCCAACGACGGATCTCAAGACTGGGATGAGCAAACTGAAAAAGCATACAGAGTAATGTTGGATAAAGTATCCAAGCAACTAGGAACTGATGTGGAACAATACATTGAAACCAAAACCTTTTTGAATCCTCCTAAAATAAAAGAGCGGACAAATTCTTACCAAGGATCGATTTACGGAACCAGTTCGAATGCAAAAATGAGTGCCTTTTTCAGACATTCGAACTACAGTAAAAAGATAAAAGGGCTTTATTTCTCAGGAGGAAGTGTGCATCCTGGAGGAGGAATTCCGTTAAGTGTATTATCTTCGAAGATCATGGTGGAAAACATGAGGGAAGTTCGAAATTAAAAGTGCAAAATGAAAAATGAAAAATTAGTTGAGGGAGATTCCTTACCAGAATTTGAGTTGAAGAATCAGGAGGGGGAACTTGTGAAGATCAAGGATTACATTGGACGGCCTATGGTGATTTATTTTTATCCGAAAGATGACACGCCAGGTTGTACAAAAGAAGCTTGTAGTTTTAGGGATTCGTATGAAGCTTTTACGGATGCTGGATGCGAAGTTTTTGGTATTTCTGGAGATTCAGTTGCCAAGCACAAAAAGTTTAAGGAAAAACATCGACTTCCTTTTCAGTTATTGGCGGATGAAGGCAATAAAATCAGAAAACAATTCGGTGTCCCAACCAATCTATTAGGACTTTTACCTGGAAGGGTCACCTACATTATCAACAAAGAAGGAAAAGTAGCCAAAATCTTTAATTCACAAATGCAAGCAGAAAAACACGTTTCAGAAGCGCTGGAAGGGATTCGTGATGCGTGATGCGTAATGTGTGATGCGTAATGCGTAATGCGTAATGCGTAATGCGTAATGCGTAATGCGTAATGCGTAATGCGTAATGCGTAATGCGTAATGCGTAATGCGAAGAAACATTTTTCATTTCTCCTACAATGTTACCAAATCATTAAGTTTCAACCCTTTTTGTGGAAATCAATATTCTGGTTCATCATCAAAATAAAACTTGATTATGAAAACAGTATTATTGATCGCAGCAATGAGTTTGATGACTTGGATCTCGGCTCAAGGAGAAATCAGAGGGAAAGTCACAGATAAAGAGACAGGGGAAGAAATTCTCGGTGCTTCTGTCTTGTTGGTACATCATGATTCCACCATACAAGGATGCGTTACGGATTTTAATGGGAAATTTCGTTTTTCCAACTTGCCTGCCGGAAACTATGATATTGAATTTAGGTTTGTAGCTTATGAGCCTCACAAAATCACCAATGTTATTGTTAATGACAGTTCGGTGATCATTATCGACCATGAATTTGAATCCGCTAAAATGCTTAACTGTGTGGAAGTAGTAAATTACAGCGTTAGAAAAATAAAATCTGCCGATATTAAAATGGCTGCAAACAAGTCACTTCCATCTTATAAAGTAGCATCAAAAAGCAAGGGGACAATCAAAAAAAATTATATCGGTGGCGGTAATGCAAACATTTCGAAAACCAATCGAAACAAATACTCAGAATTTACAGAAAATGAATTCGTAAAAGTAGCCTCAGAAGCGCTTTCTACTTTTTCAATCGACGTAGACAATGCCTCCTACTCCATCATTCGAAAGCAGATTAATAGCGGAATTCGACCACCTGAAGAGGCAGTTCGAATTGAAGAAATGATTAATTATTTCAAATACGATTATGCATCTCCAAAAAATGATGAAGCCTTTGCAGTTCATACTGAAATAGGGAATTCACCTTGGAGTACGAATAAGATTGTGAAAATTGGTTTGAAGGGAAAAACTTTTGAAAATGAAAAAGCCCCAAGAAACAATCTAGTTTTCCTTTTAGATGTCTCCGGTTCGATGGGATCAGAAGATAAATTGGGTTATGTTCAAAAATCCATGAAAATGCTGGTAAAAAGCCTTTCAGGAAAAGACAAAGTAGCCATTGTGACTTATGCGGGATATACCGCTACCCCATTAAAACCGACAAGCTGCGACCAGATCGATAAAATCTTTGAAGCAATTGATGGTCTGACCAGTGGAGGAAGCACCAATGGAGAAGGTGGAATCAACCAAGCCTATGATTTAGCCGAAAAGCACTTCATGAAAGATGGAAATAATCGAATTATTCTTTGTACTGACGGAGATTTCAATGTGGGAGTATCTTCCAATGGAGGATTGGAGAAACTTATTGAGAAAAAACGAAAAACGGGAGTATTCTTGACGGTTTGTGGATTTGGAATGGGGAATTTACAGGATCAATACATGGAAACTTTGGCAGATAAGGGAAATGGAAATTATTACTATATCGATAATTTATTAGAAGCAAAAAAAGTCTTTCAGGAAGATTTTACCTCAACGATACACACGATTGCCAAAGACGTCAAGATTCAAGTAGAATTCAATCCATCTCATGTCAAATCTTACAGATTGATAGGGTACGACAACCGAATGCTCAAAAAAGAAGATTTTCTGGATGATACCAAAGATGCTGGTGAATTAGGTGCTGGACATACCCTAACAGCGATTTATGAAGTCGAATTGAAAAAGGATGAAGACGAGTTCAACAATGGATTGAAATACCAAAATTCAAGCATTAAAGAAGGATTTGAAAATGAATTACTGACCGTCAAACTCAGGTATAAAAAGCCCGATGAAAATACGAGTCAGGGGTTTGAGGTACCGGTGATTTACGATCCTAAAGAAGAAATCAGTGAAGATTTCAAATTTGTATTGGCAGTAGCAGAATTTGGACTGATTTTGAGAAAATCCAAGTTCAAAGGAAACTCCAATATCGACGAAGCCATTGAGTTAGCAAAAGCTGGAAAAGGAAAAGACGAAAACGGATACAGAGCAGAGTTTATTCGATTAATGGAGATGTACGAACTCAATCTGGCTGAGAAATAAAATGCATTCTAAATAGAACAGAATTTCCCCAAGATCCCTATAGAAGGTAACTAATTGTCTTTATAAAGCAAGCACGGGTTTTGGGTTGATCCCCTGATTCTTTTGAATTGGGGGATTTTTTTGTTACACAGAAGGCACAGAGAATACACAGAGTTTCACGGAGGAAATTGGTGGTGGAATTGTCTTTCTTATGGAGTGTGTGTAGGATTTGGGAATCCTTCGAAGCGAGAAGAATTTCTCCGTGTATCGCCGTGCTACACCGTGTAACTCCGTGTCACAGCTCCACTCAAAGTTTTGCGCAGGATTTGGGAATCCTCCGCAGCGTTCTGAAGGTTCAAAGATCAATTAAACTTTATGCTCTTTATCGGTCTAATCTTCGTTACAATCTATCTTATATGAAAAAGTTATTTTATTTCATCCTGTTTACGCTACCTTTTACTCTAACTTTAAATGGACAATCTGTTACCGGTACAATTACAACAACCCTGTAATAATGATGGTATTTTTGTTGCAACTACGAGTGGATTAAATCTCCCCATTACTTACACTTACTATATCGGATATGAAATTCATGCAACTCATAGTAATGTAAATTCATTGACCGATCAAATTACTGATTTACCAATGAGGGCCACCCATTCCGGTACATTTTTACCAGTTACAGTTGTTGCCGATGATGGTATTAATCAAGTATCGAGTGGTTATAATACATTTATTAATCCGCAATTTATTTTTTCAACAAATTTAACTAACCCTGTTTGTCCGAATACAAACGGGACTATGGAAGCCATATACCAAAGTGGTACTACTGGTCCATTTGGCTTTTCTTGGGAAAATCAGCAAACCATGAATTCCTATTCTGGAAATAATATTTCTGCACCAATGGGAGAATATATTCTACAAGTCACTGACCAAACCACAGGATGTGTACTTGTTTTAGACTCCATTAACACTACCCAAATTTCAGATGTGGTTGCTAACCCAAGTTCGACAACAGCTAATTGTACGGATGGAACCGCTACAGCCAATCCTTCTGGTGGGGCAGCGCCGTACACTTATCTTTGGATGAATGGTGCAACTTCACAAACCATTTCGAATTTGTCTACCGGGAATGCGTCAGTTTTGGTTACAGATGTCAATGGGTGTCAATCATATCCTACTGGGGTTTTCATTCCTCAATCTGTTACAATTACAGTAAACAATTCTGTTACCCCAGCTACTTGTCTTGCTTCAGACGGAAGTGCCATAGCTTTTGCTTCTGGTGGGACTCCACCTTATAGCTATGTTTGGACAAATGGTCAAACCGGAAATACAGCTACAAATCTTTCACAAGGATTATATAGAGTGATTGCAACTGATGCAAATGGATGTGTATCCAGTAGTACAAATGCCTCTGTATCAGCTAGTACGCCAATCACTACAACCGTCTCCACCACTCCTAGCAGCTGTACCGTTGATGATGGATCAGCCACATTAAATTCATCAGGAGGAACTCCCCCCTATTCAATTACCTGGAACACTTATCCATCCACAACCGGGAATACGATTTCGAATATGGGAAGTGGAAGTTATGGATTTACAATTACAGACGCGGTGGGTTGTATTCGAACAGGTGCTGCAAATATTCAGCCTGAAAGCTCAATCTACGTAGATTTATCTCCTTCAAGTGTTTCTTGCCCTAATACAACTGGAAATATTACATCAAATGTTACGGGTTCCAATCCACCATTTACTTATTTGTGGAGCAATGGGGCTACAACTGAAGATATTTTAGGTGTTCCAATTGGTTCTTATACTTGTACCGTGACAGATGCCTTAGGTTGTACAAAGTCAAAATCGGATTATATTTCTAGTCAGAGTGATATGAACCTAGGTATCACAACAACCAATGTTTCTTGTGTATTTAATGCGGATGGAGCAGCTACAGTAAATGTAACTGGAGGAACAGCTCCTTATACATACTCCTATTCCAACGGAAGTACAACTGCAAATGCAACTGGTTTGGGCTTGGGTTATTATACTCTAACAGTGACTGATGCTAATGGGTGTAGTAAAAACACTTCTTTCAATATTGGAAATGACAATACTAATACAAGTTGTTATTGTACAATATCAGGAACCGTTTATGCTGATGACAATGAAAATTGTGTTATCGATGGAGGTGAAGATGGAATTGAAAATGTAATGGTTCATTGCACAGGACAAGGATATACCTTTACAGATCAAAATGGATATTACAGTTTTCAAGTGCCTACCGGAACGTATACCCTTACAGAACAAACAAATCAGAATTATTCTTTCAGTAGTTGCCAAAATTCCAGCGAAACAGTATCTGTAACTGCCACAGCTGGCTGTGTATCAACGGTGAATATTTCAAATCAGATTATTCCGATCAGCGATTTAAAAATTACAACCATAAATTCAGGTATTCCACCTGTTCCAGGTAACTCGTATCAACAAAAAGTAATCATCGAAAATGCAGGCACAATTACTGAAACTGATGTGCAATTAGGTTACACGCATGATGGTCAATTGTCCTTCCAAAACTCATCTTCCTCTTTACTTGTTGTTGATGGTGGCCCAACGAATTATGGAATTCACTCAGGCTTCCCAAGTTTAGACCCAAATACTTCAGAGGTCATTTTAATCAACTACAATACTCCAACCAATATACCCATTGGAACAGTAGTAATTTTTGATGATTCAGTTGCCAATGCAGGGCCAATTGATGTGAACTGGTTATTGGATGAAACACCTTGGAACAATGTAAATAAATACAATACAACCACCATTGCTTCCTATGATCCAAACTACAAAGAAGTAAATCCAATTGGCATCGATGCACCAGGATATATTTCCAGCGAAGTAGAAGAATTCAATTATACGATTCACTTCCAAAATGAAGGAACCTATTACGCTCAAAATATCTATATCACAGATCAATTGGATGATGATTTTGATTGGACAACTTTACAACCTGGTTATTCGGATTATTCGTACACGACAACAGTTAGTGAAACTGGTTTAGTTACTTTCACTTTTGCTAATATTCATTTACCATGGAAGAGTAGTTTCGGTGATGTATTAAGTTCTGGTTTGGTGAATTATAGTATCAAAAGAAAACCAAATTTACCTCAGGGAACAGAGTTTACTAATTATGCGGATATCTATTTTGATTACAATGCCCCAATTACAACGAATACCACGCTCAATACTTTGAATGATTCCGTGTTTTTAGATTTGAATGAGGAAGTAAATGCGTTTGAATTAATTGACGCAAAGAATATGGATATCTTCCCTATTCCTGCAAAGGACATGATTACTATTAGAGTGAATAACCTGATCAAAAATGAACACGCCAGTTTAAATGTTTATGATTTAATGGGTAAAATGATTCAGTCGGAGAAAATATCTTTAAGTCCTGGATCAAACATTGTAACTCAAAATGTTTCGAGATTGTCCACTGGAACTTACTTAACTCAAATTCAATTTGAAGATGGAAGTTTCTTAGTGAAAAAGATTGTAATACAGTAGATTGATTGAATACTAAAATGAAAGGCTACTCACCATTGAGTGGCCTTTTTTGTTTCTATTGATTTGTGGATTTTTTTGTTACACAGAGGGCACAGAGAATACACAGCGTTTCACGGAGGAAATTGGTGTTGGAATTGTCTCTAGTATGGAGTGTGCGTAGGATTTGGGAATCCTCCGCAGCAGGAGTAATTTCTACGTGTATCGCCGTGCTTCACCGTGTAACTCCGTGTCACAGCTCCACTCACAGTTTTGCGTAGGATTTGGGAATCCTCCGCAGCGTTCTGAAGGTTCAAAGATCAATTAAACTTTATGCTCTTTATCGGTCTAATCTTCGTTACAATATAACTAGGCAACATTAGTGAGATAACACAAATAATAATCGTGATCATGTTGATCAGAACAATATGCCAAATGTCCAAATTGATTGGCGCCCGATCCAAATAATAGATTTCTGGATTTAATGGAATAATACCTGTATACAACTGAATCAAACAAATACCAATTCCGATTACATTTCCCCAAATCAATCCTTTTAGAATCAGGTAGGTCGCATTGTACATGAAGATTTTTCTGATGCTCCAATTGGTGGCTCCCATGGCTTTTAAAAGACCTATCATATTGGTGTTTTCCAGAATCAAAACGAGTAAAGCTGAACCCATATTGATGATGGCGATGATGAGCATGAGGGAAATAATGATGACCACCAGGGTGTCGAGAAAATCTAACCACGAAAAGATATCCGGATGCATTTCTTTAATGGTAACTGCCTTTAATTTGCTTGATTTATTGACGTCTTTACCCAATTTAATGTCTTTGGCAATGATCTCGTCCATCTTTTCCAGATCTTCCCATTTATCAATCAAGATCTCGAATCCACCAACATAGAATTCTTCTGAACCTCCGGAATTCCACATTTTTACTTCTAGAATCCTAGACCCTAAATCCATCTTGTAATGCGATCCTTCCTCATTCAAAAATTCTTTCACAATAAAATTGTTGTCATCGTATTTTGCTACCAGCGGACCATCATTGATTTTCTCCACTTTGATTTCGATCCAAGCCGTATCTGGAATTGAAATGGGTTTGTTTGCAGCTGTTCTTTTCAGTGGGAAATCAGATATCACAACTTTGAACAGGGTGTCCTGATCTACAAAATAAGGGATGGTATTAATTGGAGTAAACCCATATCCAAAATCGTATTCGTAATTTAAATTGCCTCCTTTGACCAGAGCATTGATCAATAATTTATGATCGTAACAGGTGTCTTTTATGGCCAAAACTGCATGAATCCCCCAAACATTCAATTTTTGAATCAATCGAATGTCCCCAAAAACAATGTCGTCATCAAAATCTTCTAAACCGGTTTTATAAATTCCTGCAACCACCATTTTCTCGGGATTTGGCCCGGCATCCTGAATAAAGTAAGCGGTGATTTTATCTCCCACTTGGTAATTGAGTCGATCCGCTATGGTTTTGGAAATCACAATTAGATTTCGAGATGAATCGCTCTCAAAATTGGGGAAATGACCTTCTAAAAGTTTGGATTCAAAATAGGATTTATCAAAATCTGCTCCTACTCCTTTTACAATGACTCCTTGAATTTCTTTCTGATATCTAAAGGTATCTTTAGCTACTCCATTTTTGTAGGAAGTATACTTTACCGTATCGATCTTAGACTGAAAAATAGCCGGTTTATATCCAAAAACCTGAATGTGCTTAACTCCTTCCACCTCGGTTATCGAAGGATAAAAATCTTGTTCACGTAGCACGGGTTTGGATTCCTGCGAAGAATATTCCGACTGCTCGAAAATTTGAATATGTGATCCAAATGCAATCACTTTGTTTCGAACCTCCTGCTGAAAACCAGTTACCACAGCAATGGTCACAATCATAGTCGCCACTCCCAATATGATGCTCAAAACCGAAATATTCACAATGGGTTTGGATACCCTTTTGCCTTCTCTCTCGCCTTTGATGACTTTCCTCGCTATGAAGAGTTCTGTATTCATTGGTGCTAAGATAGGGTTTTGGAACTATCAATTATGAATTATCAATTATCAATTATCAAACCGACTATTCCTAACTCGTTGACTAACTATAGGATAATTGAAAATGATATACAGGAAAAGTGAAAAGATTTTAATCTTTCTTCCCTTTTGCCTTTGGCATCAACCAATTTACTAGAAAGGATTCCTGACCTTTTTCGGTGACAACGGTAATTTCGTATCGTCCTTTTGGATATCCACGGAAATCTATTCCATATCCAGTTTCTCCAGAGGTTCTGCCAAAAGTTGAACTACGCATCTGTTTCCCATCTTGATTGTGAACTGTAACAGAGAGTACTTTTTCCGATGACTCGATAAAACAAATTGAATCCACATCTGTTGGATAGACTTTGGTTTGGGAAAATGCTCCCGCGGCAAAGATGAGTCCGCATGCTAGGATAAGTTTTTTCATAGAATCAATATACAAAAAATTCGGAGATTTTTTATTACGCTAAGATGCGCAAAGAAGACGCGAAGTTTCGCAATGGTCCTTTGCGTAACTTTGCGACTCAGCGACGAAGGAGCGACTTTGTGCAACTTTGTGCAACTTTGCGAAATAACTAGAGCTATCAACAAATTCCCGTTACTAACTTCAAGTGCAACCAATCAATCCTTCTGCTTCTCATTCTTACCTTTAAAGGTTACAAACAAAAATTATGGTGCGACTGCTAATTTTCTCCTTACTCCTTTCTTTTTCAGGCGTTTTAAAAGCTCAATATTTTGATGAAGATATTACTGTGGCCGCGGAACTTTTGGATCAATACTTACCCGATTTAAAAGATAAAAGAGTAGGAATTGTGGCCAATCAAACATCCATGGTAGGTAAGGAACATTTGGTCGATCAACTTTTGAAGGAAGGGGTGAATATTCGGTTGGTTTTTGCTCCTGAACATGGTTTTCGAGGAACTGCGGATGCGGGAGAAAAAGTAGCTTCTCAAAAAGATGCCAAAACAGGGATTCGAATTGTATCGCTTTATGGAAAAAACAAAAAACCGAAAGCGGAAGACATGGATTCATTGGATGTGATTCTCTTTGACATTCAAGATGTGGGTGTGCGATTCTACACTTATATTTCTACCATGCATTATGTGATGCAAGCTTGTGCTGAAAAAGGGAAAAAATTCATTGTTCTGGATCGTCCTAATCCAAATGGACATTATGTGGATGGCCCCGTTCTCGATCCCAAATTGCAATCTTTTGTTGGAATGCATCCTGTTCCCATTGTACATGGAATGACGATTTGCGAATACGCTCAAATGATCAATGGCGAAGGTTGGTTGGGCGATTCATTGAAAGCGGACTTGAAAGTGATCAAAATGAAAAATTACAATCACAAAAAATTTTATCGCTTGCCCATTCCCCCCTCTCCGAATTTGAGAACCATGAGTTCCATTTACCTCTACCCTTCCATTTGTCTGTTTGAAAGTACGGAAATTAGTGTGGGTCGGGGAACAGATAAACCTTTTCAAATCATTGGTCATCCTAAATTTTCAAAAGGCACTTACGAATTTACTCCCACTCCAAGTTTTGGATCGAAAAAACCCAAATTGGAAGGAGAACTTTGTAAAGGATATGATCTTACCAATTATGGATATCAGTTTGCAAGGAGTCAGAAAAAAGTGACTCTTCACTGGCTTTTGGAGCTTTATCATGAAACCAGATTAGGCAAGAACTTCTTCAAGAAGACCGGTTTTTTTAATAAATTGTTGGGCGTTTACGGTATTCAGCAGGAAATCATGGCTGGCAAAACCGAAGCCGAAATCCGAGCCAAATGGACTGCCGGATTGGAAAAATTCAAACTGAAAAGGAAAAAATATTTATTGTATGAAGACTTCGAATAGAACTGAAGATTTTATCCCCTACAAAGCTCAACAATACTCCAAAGAAGAAATGATTCAAAGGTCGAAAGACTATTACGAATACTTTGATCAAAGAAGGAGTTTAAGGGAATTTTCAGACAAAGAAGTCCCTTTTGAAGTAATTGAAAATATCATTAAAACAGCGTCTACAGCTCCTTCCGGTGCGCACAAACAACCCTGGACTTTCTGTATAGTAAAGGATCAGGAAATGAAACGAAAAATTCGGGAAGCTGCCGAAGAAGAGGAAAAAATCAATTATTCAGGTCGAATGGGTGACGAATGGTTGGATGATCTCAAAGTATTTGCCACCAACGAAGTGAAAGAATTTTTAACTGTTGCCCCTTACCTCATCATCGTTTGTAAAAAGTCTTATGATTTGGAAGAAGATGGTGGAAAAGCCAAGAATTATTATGTCAATGAAAGTGTTGGTTTGGCGGCTGGATTCTTGCTCACAGCAATTCACAATGCCGGCTTAGTAGCTTTGACGCATACTCCTTCTCCAATGGGATTTCTAACGAAAATTTTAGATCGCCCAGAAAATGAAAAACCCTTTTTGCTGATTCCAGTTGGCTATCCAGCGGATGATGCACACGTTCCAAACTTGAGCAGAAAAAGTTTGGAGGATGTGATGGTGGTTTATTAGACCATTAGTTCCGGACTCCCGACTGGGACTCAATACTAGTGAACGATCTTTATTCTTTTTTTACTGGACCTGCCCAGCAATGATTGAACCAGAACAAGTTTGACTAAACCCTTGTTCCAATACAAATAATGTATCGTTTGAATCTCTTCTTACTTTTAACCACCCGGCATTCATTCCAATTGCCAGTCCAAGATATACATCAGTATTCGTTCCAATATTAATGTACTCCACTTTCGAATTCCACCATTCGCCAAAAAAACGTACGATCTTATCGGATTCAGCATATAATTTTGCTGGCGAATCAGTTCCTTTTGAGACAAATGAATTCCCATGCAAACACTCCACTTTAATAAAACGATAAACAATAAAACCCGGATGTGGACCATAACCAGTATTCATAGTAAAGTGATAGAAAGAAATCTTAAAATCATTCTCTGAATCCCCATTTAAATCAATATACGTAGAATCTGAACCTTCAATAGGAATTGGCCTTTGTAAATTTGAACCGGTAGTTGGATCATTGATTGTTTCATAATCAATGATCGACTTAAGTTCTACAGCAGGGTTAAACTGCTCATGATAAATAGCACAATTAACAATTTTCTCTTTTTGACAACTAAAAAATAGAAGTGATATCAGGCTTAAAAAGATAAGTTTATTCATAGGTTTTTTTATTTGAAACGCATAATAATGAAATTGGTTGGTTTTATAGATGATTTGACCGCTCCTGACGTCGCTTTTAGATACAAGATCGCTGCGCTTTCAGACTTTGGCTGTTTCCAGTTTGCTGAAGCAATTTCTTTTGTATTTCAGTTTTCTGAAAAATTTAAAAAATCTGTTGTCTTGTATCTTGTGTCTTGCGTCTAGTGTCTTTTACAGACCATCAGATCGCTCCTGCCGTCGCTTTTAGATACAAGATCGCTGCGCTTTCAGACATTGGCTGTTTCCAGTTTGCTGAAGCAATTTCTTTTGTATTTCAGTTTTCTGAAAAATTTAAAAAATCTGTTGTCTTGTGTCTTGTGTCTTGCGTCTAGTGTCTTTAAGTGACGAACGATCTTTTCTACAGACTCCTACTCCTTCAAATCCTTCCCATTAAACGCCTTGTACCAGTCTTCATGCATTTGTTTGAATCTTCTCATGCAGTTTTCAAGTAGCTCATCGGTGATTAAATCTTTGACATGATTTTTTCCCATGACATCGCCTTCATTGATCTTGAATGTTTGCACATATTGTCCCCATTCGATCTGTACGAGGTATTTTGAATTGTAATTGTGTAGACTTATTTTGAATGTATGATGTGGAATATCCTCTAAGTGTCGCATCTTCTTTTTTGAGACAAAAATAATTGAACCATTTCAAAAGTCGACTGTACGGCTCAGTAAATAAATTTGTAATTTCAACGAAAATAAAATCAATCCCAATGAAAATTAAGATTTTAGCACTCGCACTAATTATTTCTGTTTTAGGAATCGGAGCTGTGACTTTGGTAGTCGAAAGTCAAAAGTCGAAAGTCAAAAGTGAAGAGAAGAAGACGGATTCTAAAGAGATCAAAAATAGCCATGCTAAACCAGTGGTTGTTCCTAAAGGAGAACGTCCTGAGCGTTTTGATCGTTATGAAAAGGAATGGGATTTAGTGGATTCGCTTGAACAGAAAGGTTTGGTGAAATCTGGTCACGAGCAAGTATTGAAAATCAAGGAAAAAGCAATAAAGGAAAACAATTATCCTCAGATCATTAAAGCTACCGTGTTTACTATAAAATACAATGCATTTTTAATGGAAGATGATTATCCAACTGCGGTTAATGATCTAAGACTACTGGTAGAATCCCTTCCTGAACCTGCAAAATCAGTTGCACATTCTATCTTGGCAGAAGTGTATTGGGGTTATTATCAGCGTAATAGATACCGAATCTATAACCGAACTCAGGTAGTAGACATGAAAATAGAAGACATTGAAACCTGGGATTTGAAAACCATTGCTGAACAAACGAGAAATCACTACATGATGTCCGTATCAGATTTAAATGTTTTGAAAGAAAATAATATCGCAGACTATTCAGCAATATTAACCACTTTAAATAAGGAAAGCGTTTTAAGACGTCCAACTTTACTAGATTTGGTAGGTCACCGAGCCATTGACTTTTTTCAGAATACAGAATTCGATGTACCCACAAGATCTGCTGAAACTTTCAATTTCAACAAACCTTACTTTTTAGAAGATGCCTCTCGTTTTGCGGATACTTATCTAGTTACCAATGACAGTTTGTCGACCAAGTTTTTTGCCCTTAAAGTGTATCAATTTCTTACCAAAGAACATTTGAAAGACAAGGATCCGATCGCTCTAATTGATCTCACTTTAAAACGATTGGAATGGGCAAAGGATTATTCAACTGTTGAAAACAAAGAAGATTTATACATGGCGACTTTAAAATCCATGTCAAATACCTATGCTGACCACAAAGTGATGTACCCCGAAATCATGTATCGAATCGCAAAAAAAATCAGCATAGACGGCAACCTTTATGATGAGAAAAAAGGTGAAGCACACAAAAAAGATAAAGCTAGAGCACATGAAATTTGTGGAGAAATCATAGAAAAATACGAAGGAACTATTGGTGCACAATTCTGCAAACAATTGCAAAAAGAAATAGAGAACAAGAGCATGAGTCATCAAAACGAGACTGCAGCCCTGCCAAATGCATCAGGAATTGTACGCTTTTCCTACAGAAATGTGCCAAAAATTTACTACAGAATCTATGACTACGATCAGGAAAAATGGGAAAATGACGATTTTGAAAAAGCTTCAAAAAAATTAAATAATCAGAAACCCATTTTTGAAAAAACAATTGAACTGAAAGATATTCAGGATTTTAATTGGCATTCCACTGAATATGAAATCCCTGGACTTGAAAAAGGCCATTATATCATTACTTTTTCTTCTAGTGAAGAACTAGATAAAGGAAATGAAGCATGGTCATATTCTACTTATCGATCCACAGGTTTAATGTCGAAACAAAGAACCAATCAAGATACAGAAGAAATAGAAGTTTTTGTAACCGATAGAACCAATGGAAGTCCAATCGCAGGAGCCAATGTGGAACTATTTTCAAGAGAGTATAACTACAAACTTAGAAAATACATCAAAAAAACTCTTGGGAATTTTACAACAGATGAAAATGGAATGGTAAAAACCAAAGGTAAACGCTACGAAAATTATCAGTATACGGTGAAGTACAAGGACGATTTTATTCCTTCCAGTGGTTATTTGTATCAGCCATATAATTCAAAACCGTATCTGAGAAATCAAATTCAAATATTTACAGATCGTGCCATTTATCGACCAGGACAAGAAATTTATTTTAAAGGAATTGTGTGGAACGGAGATCGCAAGGATCCGAAAATTGTTCCAAACTTCTCTACTACTGTCACTCTCAAAGATTACAATTATCAAAAGATTGCAGATGTTCAGGTTACTTCAAACGAATTTGGAACATTTGAAGGTACTTTCACTGCACCTCAAGGTGTTGTTACAGGTAATATGACAATCTATACTTCCTATGGCAGCAAATATGTTCGTGTAGAGGAATATAAAAGACCAAAATTTGAAGTTGATTTCAATAAAGTTAAAGGAGAATTCAGGGTAGGTGATGATATTGAAGTAATTGGTTTTGCTAAAGCTTTTGCAGGAAATATGATTGACGGAGCAAAAGTAAATTATCGCGTTACGAGAAACGCTTATTTCCCTAGTTGGTGTTATTGGAGATGGGGGTATTCACCTCGAAGTACTTCGTTTGAAATTAAAAATGGCGATATCGAAACCGACGATAAAGGAGAATTTAAAATTCGTTTTTCTGCTAAGCCGGATGAGAGTATTGAGCAAAAATTTCAACCCAAATACTCCTATACTGTTTATGCCACAGTAACCGACATTAATGGTGAAACTCATTCTGCTACAAAAGTAGTCTATGCCGGTTATACCGGATTTGAATTGAGTTCGAATTTGCCCGAACAAGTAAATCTTGAAAATAAAAAACTAGAATACTATGTCTATGCCAACAATCTAAATGGAGAAAAGTTGGAAACTGATGTCCAGGTTAAAATTGAGAAATTAAAGGTTCCAGATGTCCCTATGAAAACGTATTTATTCGAAAAACCCGGACAAAGAGGATGGTCCAAAGAATCTTTTCACTCAAGATTCCCTGGTTATGAATATGAGGATGAGAATCAGATGTATAAATGGGAAGTAGAAAAAGAATTGTTTTCTAGAAAATTGTCTACAAAAGGAGAAGACAACAATGTTTTGGATCTTTCTAAAGTAAAAGGTCTTGTCACTGGGAGCTATAAATATTCAGCAAAAAGTACCGACAAATATGGCAATACCATTGAAGACATTCGTTATTTCACTGTGCTATCTTTCGAATCAAAAAGCATCCCAAATAATGAGGTTTTGTTTGTTCAGAATAGTAAGACCTGGATTGAACCTGGAGAAGAGTTACTGATCATGGTTGGAACAAAAGCCAAAAACATTAAAGTGCTTTATGAACTGGAAGTAAAGGGTAAATTGGTCGAACGCAAATGGATCGATTTGAATCAAAATGCCAAACTCATTCGAATTCCAATCAAAGAAGAGCATAGAGGAAATATTTCCTATTCTTTCAATACCAATTATGACAACAGAGAATTCAACTATCACGCGACAATCAATGTTCCTTACTCTGATAAAAATCTGGATCTAACCTTCTCTACATTCAGGGATAAGTTATATCCGGGAACCGAGGAAGAATGGACATTAGAAATTAAAGACCATGAAAACAAAGGAGTTTTAGCCGAAGTATTGGCAACTATGTACGATGCTTCTTTGGATGAGTTTGCCAGCAATTCCTTTTACCTAAATGTGCGCGATTCCTATTACCAAAAGTTGAGATGGCAAATAGGATTTGGAACCAATATCCAAAATGGAAATTTGAGACAGCACAACTGGAATTCATATATCTACGCTAGTGGAGTAAGTTACTATAACCTCGATTGGTTTTATTTCAATCCGACCTACTATAATTCCTATTATTCCTACAATTATAGAACTACAAGTACAGGGAATTACAACCGAAGTGCAGGTGGAGAAAAAATGAAAAAACTCGAAGAAAAAGAAGCCTACAACGAAGCTCCTGCCCCTGCCGCAGTTGGTGGCGTAGTTATGGACGAAATCGCATTGGAAGAAGACAGTGAGGATGCGGCGTTTGCCTATGGTGAAGGAGGAAAGAGTAAAGATGGTGATTTAAAACAAGACCCATACTCAACAGTTATTGATGGAACCAATTCATTGGATACTCGCCGCGATAAGAATGGTGCTGGGAAAGATGTTCAAATTCGAAAAAACTTTAACGAAACTGCCTTCTTTTATCCCAATTTATATACCGAGTCGGATGGTACGGTAAAAATTAAATTTACGATGCCAGATGCTTTAACTAAATGGAAATTTTTAGCATTAGCACATACCAAAGACCTGAAAATTGGAACGATTCAAAAGGAAATTGTTACTCAGAAAGATTTGATGGTTTTCCCAAATGATCCAAGATTTTTTAGAGAAATGGATACTATTTATTTCAACACAAAAATCTCCAATCTAACGGATGAAGTACAGTCTGGAAACATCAAACTGGAACTAATCGATCCGTTTACAGGAAATGAAGTGAGTGGTGATTTCAAAATGGAAAACCAAACTCAGACCTTCGAAACAAAAGCAAAATTGAGTACCAGTGTTGAGTGGAAATTGATTATACCGGAAGGAATGGGAGCCGTGAAATACAAAGTGGTTGCTCAAACTGCCAAATTTTCCGATGGGGAAGAAAAACCAATTCCAGTTTTAACGAACAGAATGCTGGTAACGGAATCCATGCCAATGAGTCTGAAAGCTGGAAAATCAAAAACTTTCACATTTGAGAAACTGTTTAAATCTCAGCCAAGCTCTACATTAAAAAGCCATCGATTAACCTTGGAATACACTCCAAATCCGGCTTGGTATGCGATTCAGGCCATGCCGTACATCATGGAATATCCGTACGAGTGTAACGAGCAAACATTCTCTCGATTCTATTCGAATTCGATTGCTAGTCACATCATGAACTCCAACCCAAAGATCAAAGAGATTTTTGATGCTTGGAAAAACTATTCTCCGGAAGCCTTCTTATCCAATTTGGAGAAAAATCAGGAATTGAAGGGAGTCATGTTGGAAGAAACTCCATGGCTTTTGAACGCTAAAGATGAATCAGCAAGAAAAAGAAGAATCGGTGTTTTATTTGATTTGAATAGAATGTCGAACGAATTAGATCGTGCCTTGAGAAAATTGAAGCAAAACCAAAAGTACAATGGTGGATGGCCTTGGTTTAAAAATGGGCCGGAAAGCTATTATATCACGAAACACATCATGTGTGGATTCGGGCATTTGGATAAGCTTGGGGTGAAAAGCATCAAATCAAATTACGAGATCAAAACCATGGTGAACAAAGGAATTTCCTTTATTGATGGTGAATTCATCGAAAGATATGAATGGATCAAAAAGCATGTAGACAATTATGAAAAAGTACAAATGATCGGGTATGATGAAATCCACTATTTGTATACACGTAGTTTCTTCCCTGATCATAGTAAGTCCAAAAAATTGCAGGAAGCTATCGATTATTTTGAAAGACAAGCCAAACTATTCTGGTTAAACTTTAACCCTTACTCTCAAGGAATGATGGCTTTGGCAATGCACAGAAATGATCAAAAAGCCTTTGCACAGGATATCATGAAATCATTGAAGGAAAAATCAATCTTGCATGATGAATTGGGAATGTATTGGAAAAATAAAGGAAGTGGTTATTACTGGTACCAAGCTCCAATTGAATCTCAAGCCTTATTGATCGAAGCATTTTATGAAATCACAGAGGATTTGAACAGTGTGGATGAAATGAAAACCTGGTTGATCAAACAAAAACAGACCAATGAATGGCCCACAACAAAAGCCACTACAGAAGCTTGTTATGCCTTATTCTTAACTGGAGATGATTTACTTTCTGAGACCGTTTATCCGGATATTCAAATAGGAAATGAGCCTATTCGATACAATTCAAAAGGAAAAGAAAGTCCGTACAACGTGAAGCCAGAACCCGGAACAGGCTATTTCAAAACCAGCTGGGAAGGAGATGCCATTAAGCCAGAAATGGGACAAGTAAAAGTAAAATCCAATTCCAAAACTGTTTCTTGGGGAGCCCTGTACTGGCAATATTTTGAACAGCTTGATAAAATCACTTTCCACGAAACACCGCTTTCAATTAAGAAAGACCTTTTCGTGGTCACCAACACGGATAACGGACCTGTATTAAAACCGATCACGTCCAAACCAATCAAAGTAGGTGACAAGATCAAAGTACGTATTGAAATCCGAGTTGATCGCGACATGGAATATGTGCATCTGAAAGACATGCGTGCTTCGTCCTTCGAACCATTGAATGTACTTTCTCAGTACAAGTGGCAAGATGGTCTGGGTTACTACGAGGCAACTAAAGATGCGGCAACAAATTTCTTCTTTGGACAATTACCAAAAGGAACTTATGTTTTCGAATATGAAATGTTTGCCACACAAAAAGGAAAATTTTCAAATGGAATTACCACTGCCCAATGCATGTACGCGCCTGAATTTACAAGCCATTCAGAAGGTATCCGAGTCATTGTGGAATAAAAATACTCAATTTTGGGTATCTGCCCTACTCCAAAACATTAAGTAGCTGATATGCTTGATGTTTTGGAGGTTTTTTCATGTCTATCTCATTGAAGAATAAGTGACTAAGTTTAATGTAACGTTTCATTGAAGCTAGATTTTTATTATTTTCGCTCAAACCTTTTTCGATGAAAACTAGACTTGTACTGCTTCTTGCTTTGTGCTTCAATATTTCTTTGGGTCAAAATGATTTGAAAGTAATCATACAAACAGGACATGCTGGAAAGATCAATTCTTTAGCACTCAATCCTGAAGGCACAAAAATGTATTCCGCTGGAAAAGATTCAAAAATTGTGCTATGGGATATTAAAACTGGAAAACAAGAAGGAGAGGTAGTCGCTCATCAAGGCGCAATTAATAAAATCGAATTTCTAAATGACTCTATATTGGTTTCTTGTAGTGACGACAAAACTGTTAAATTATGGAATGCTGCCAGTCTTAAAGAAATCAAGAAATATGGTCCGTTTGAGTACGAAGTAAAATCAATTGCTACCAATTCCAATAATGGAAATATAGCTGTTGGAACCCGCTTTCTCTATTTGATAAAAGAAGGTAAAATTGAAAAATTGAAATCTCTCGCCTACGGATATTACGACGCCCTACATTATATGAAAAACCTAGGTTATATCGTATTTGGAGGAAAACGAAATAAATCTACGAATGTCATCAATGAAACTGACTTAAATATTGTAAAGAATATTAACACCACCGCCCTTTCCATTCATTCCTTCAATAATGAACTCGTGATAGGAGACCTGAATGGATCTGTTTATTACTTTGATTTTGATCAACTTACAGAAAAAATTTACTCGTTAAATTCTGGAACAGTAGGAATTAATGGAGTGGCTATGATCTCAGACAAGATTATGTTTGCCCGATCTGATGGAGCGGTTGAGATTATTAATAAAGATAAATTTACGACTTATGCCTATTTAAAAGGACATATTTCTGAAGTTACAGCCGTAGTAGTGGATAGCAGTGGGAACTCTTGTTTCACTTCTGATTATGAAGGAAATATTATCCAATGGAACTTGAAATATGCCAAGTTGACAAAGTTGTTGAAAGGAGAAGCCAACCCCATTAATGCATGCAAATTTTCGGAAGATGATGAACAGCTTTTAATTGGCTATAATAATGGCATTTTGAGATCTATCAATCTACTTTCCAATAATGTAATTTCAAATCGAATTTATTTTTCTGAAGATCAAAAATTACAAGGTTGGCGGTATTCCATTGTGTCATTGGATCAACAAGAAGGAGATGTGCAATGGTTTAAAGTATTAAAAACCAAACCTTTTGAAGAAAATCCGGCGATGCTTTCTTATTGTGAATTGTGGTTAGGTAAATGGGATTTGAAAAAAAATAAAATAAGATTGACTAAACAAATCATGAAAGAGGCCTCTGAAAATTTGATTAGTGATTTGGCCAATGGGAAAAAAATCAATTGGCAATCTCATTTTCTAGATCAATCGGATAATGAAGTTCGAGCCAAATTCTCAAGTAGGAATTTAAGAATCCAAGGAAATTTTATTGAGATTTTTGATAAAAATAAGAATTCAGTAATCAACAGATTTGAAAGTAATCACAACGACCTCATCACTTCATTGGCCTACAACAAAAAATATGATATTGCTGTTAGCAGCAGCTGGGATGGAAGTATTAAGTTCTGGAATATGTCGACCTATACAGAGAGTTCTTCACTCTATTTATGTGGCCAAAGAGATTTTCTTTGGTTGAATCCTGAAAAATATTACTTCTCTTCCAAAGGCGCATTGGAGAATGTAGCATTTAATTGGAAAGGAGATATTTTTCCTTTTGATCAATTTGACATCAAATATAACCGCCCTGATTTGGTGTTTGAAAAATTGCCTTTTATCGATAAAGCTGTAATTAATGAAATGTTTAAAGCCTATCAGAAGAGATTAAAAAAATTAGGGATCACTTTAGATGACATCAAAATATCCAAAGACTTGCCCGTTCTCTATGTTGAACAACCTGAAAATCTGGGCTCTTTAACTGATCGTGCCCTGTTAAAAATAGAGGCTTCTCACCCACTCGAAAAAATAGTAGATTTCAAAATTCTGATTAACGGAGTTCCAGTGGATTATGATAAGAATTTTTCTCCCTCAAGGTTAGTACGAACTACAATTGAGCTACCTCTCATCTCAGGTGAAAATTACATTGAAATTTTGGCTATTAATGAAAAAGGAGTAAAATCACTAAAAGAAGCTTTCTCCCTTGAATCCAAACTAAAAATTGAAAAACCAAACTTGTATCTTGTAACTATTGGGGTTTCCCGTTTCCAACAGAGTGATTTTAATTTGAACTATGCTGCAAAAGACTCAAAAGACATGATTTCAAGCTTGAAAAAGTCTCAAGCATTCAAAAAAGTCCTGGTAGAAAATTTTGTGGATAGTATGGTAACAAAAGAAAATTTGCACGCCATAGAAAAATTTATTCAGGGCGCTTCGATCAATGATGTTGTGATCTTATATGCTGCAGGTCATGGAGTTTTAGATGACAAACTGGATTATTACTATGCTGCTTATGATATGGATTTTTATCATCCTGCTGAAAAAGGTATCCCTTATGAGTTCTTGGAAGACATGCTTTCTAAAACAAAAAGCCGCAAAAAACTCTTTATGATTGACGCTTGTCACTCAGGTGAAGTAGATAAGGATGAAGTCGTGATTACTGATAATATTGTGGAAGAAGGAGAAGATGTTGCATTTCGATCCGGTGTTACCGCTGTCCAAAATAAATCGGGCCAGCAAATATCTTCTTTTCAGCTTTCAAAAATGCTCTTTGCTGATACCCGTGAATCTAATGGTGCAACTGTAATTTCTTCTGCTTCAGGGACAGAATTCGCAAAAGAAGGAGCAGAATGGAATAATGGTGTATTTACCTATTCCTTGATAACCGGATTAAAAACGAAAGAGGCGGATCTGAATAAAGATGGAAAGGTGATGCTTTCAGAAATTCAAACCTATTTAAATACAAAAGTTCTGGAAATTACAAATGGAACTCAAAGTCCAAATTCCAGAGTAGAAAACCTCAAAACTGACTTTCAATTATGGTAAAGAAATTACTTGCTGCAACTACACTATTCTTCACTTTTTTCTCAACCGCTCAAAATATTCAATTAGGACTTGGTGCGGAAGGCTATATTAATGGTGTAATTACGAACAACAATCAATCTGAAGTTGGATTTACAAATGGTTACAATACCTATTTAGATCAATTTGGGTTCGATTCTTTAGTTCCTATTATTGACACCATGTTTCTAACTCACAATAAATTCACTGCTCCATTCAGTTTTAGAGTCCCAATTTTTGTACGATATAAAATGAAAAACGGGATGTGGTTTCAGCTAGACTACGCAACTGAAAACCTTACTTTTAAGAGTTCGGGAGATCTTAACTACAGTGACGAATGGATCAGTAACAGCACTCTATATTATATGAGTAATTACCTCTGGCCTCATTATGACACTACTTATAATTACAATGGAATCGATTCAACACAATTCATGGAGGATTTTTATGATGTTTCCTTTGAGAAAGAAAAAAATTATTGGAAAGAAGGCTTTGCCTACAAAGAAATGGTTTCTGTAAATTCATTAGGTTTTCAATTCGGTTATACCTTTTTAAGAACTAAGAAAATTCGCCCCTTTTTAAGTATCGGTTTTACTTGGTCGAGCAGAAAGTATAAGTATAGTTTACAATCCCTTTCTTCCACGAATTACTATGGAAACAACGAATATACTTTTGTGAATGAATTGCCTGAAATCAATCAAAATTTATTCTTTACGAATTTAACTTTGGGAGTTGAGATTCATAAGATTCGCTTCGGACTGGCTGGAAGAATTAATATTAATTCACTGGAAGATCCTTACAGAAATGTTGAAAGACTCTCAACAAATCAAATCCTAAAAACCATGTATTCTTTTGGAGGCTTTATGAATTTTAGCTTGTTCGATTTCAATTTGAGGGATGCTGGTGACCGCAAGAAGTTAAAAGATGATGAAATGAAAGTACTAGGAGATTATGTGGAGAATAAGAAAAAAATCAAACTTAGTTTTGGCTTGGATTTACCTTTGTACACCAATATCTCCAATCAATACGAACAATTTGGCTCCTACGAATCCGAACTTTACTGGGAAACCAATCAGGGCGAACAATGGGGTCTTGCTGAAAATGTGTGGATTTGGCATCAAAAATATGTGATCGAACCGGATGAAGCCAATGTTTCCATGGAAGAAAATGAGTACAATGAGATTTTGGCTTTAGGTGGGATCAAAATGATCAAACAATTCCCCGGAATCAGTTTTAATATGGAATATGAGCCGGTAAGTTGGTTTTCTTGGGAAACAAAAATCGGATACCAATACAACGAATACCATACACAAGGACGCTTTATCTCTCAAAAAGTTAATTGGTATTTCATAAATGATACCTCGGGAGGCTACTGGGACTATTATTCTACCGAAACAATGTCTCCAATTGTACTAAGAGAGACTTTTCACAACCTTTCCTTAGGTCAAAGGTTTAACTTTAAGTTCAATGTAGTTCCTGGTTTTCAAATTGGATTTTCTGGTGGTGCAAAAGCTAATTTCTTTATTCCTGGAACCTTTGTTATAGAACCCAATGAGTACAATGATGACCCAATTTTACCGGAATTTGATAGCTATTGGACAAGAGGAACTGGGAACTATGGAGAAAAGTGGAAAGACATTGAAGATTACTCCATCGGCGATACTTATGATGAATACAACTTTGTTTATTTCGATGAGGTAGCCTACGACCAAAATGGGGATCTGGATTTAGGTTCAACCTTTAAAAATGTGGGCGACGATGAAAGAATGGCTCATTTTAAAAATAAAATCAACTTTACTTGGATGGCAGGTATCGATTTTTATTTCGAACGATTGAGATTCAATCTTTATACCGAAGGTGCGATTACGGATATCAATTTTCTATATCGTGATTATTTAAGCGTTGGACTGGGCATTTACTATTATTTGCGTAAATAATCTTAAGTTTTTATATATCTACAAAGACTTTTATCAGCAAAACAACTGATAGGTTTCATGGGTTATTTTTTTAATTTTGAGAAGTTTATAGGTACTTTTGTATATCAAACTTTGACTCATGACTCGGTTGCTTTTCTTTGTCCTATGTGTATGCTCTATCTTTTCGATTTATGGTCAGAATGATTTGGATGTGATCATTCAAACTGGGCATGCAGGAAAAATCAATTCATTGATCTATAGTTATGATAACTCCAAGATTTATTCGGCAGGCAAAGATGCGAAAATCATTCTTTGGGACGTCAAAACCGGAAAACAAGAAAATGAGGTTATAGCGCATGAGGGTCCCATCAATAAAATAGAATTCTACAATGATTCCACATTGATTTCATGTAGTGACGACAGTACCGTAAAATTGATCAATGCAAAAACACTTGAAATCATTAAAACGATTGGCCCCTTTCAATACAAGTGTAAATCTCTTGCCGTCAATCAGCTCAACCACAATGTGGCCATCGGAACTCGTTTTTTACATTTAATGAACGCCGATTTTCAAATTCAAACTTTGAAAGCGCTTTCTTTTGACCACTATGATGCGGTTCATTACTTGGATGAACCTGGATACATTATTTATGGGGGTCGTGAAGACAAATTTACCCGTGTAATTCGAGAAGATAATCTCGATATAGTAAAATCCATCACTGTAAATGCAAGCTCCATTACCTCCTATATGAATGAATATGTAATTGGGGATGTTCATGGAAGTGTCTACTATTACAATATGCGCACGATGATTGAAAAAAGATATTGCTTGCCTAGTCCACTAATTGCAGTTAATGATGTTGGATTCTATGGAAATAAAATTCTGATCGCGCGCTCAGATGGGATCGTTGAAGAAATATTCAAACGCGATTTTGTTACCTACAATTATTTCAAAGGTCACTTATCTGAAGTTACAGCCGTTGGATTTGGAAAGGACAAAAGTTCCTTTGTTTCTGCAGATATCGAAGGAAATATTATTGTATGGGACGATGAAACCAAAAGGATGGCGAAACTATTGCGAGGAGAAGCCAATCCAATCAATGTAGCCAAGTTTAGTCAGGATGAAGATGAATTGTTGATCGGATATTCCAATGGTATTTTAAGAAAGATCAATTTAATTAGTAACAATGTTGTTTCGAATAGGCTGTACTTTACTCAAGAACAAAAGCTTAAAGGTTGGAAATATTCAATCATTTCCCTCGACGAACAAGTAGGCAATATCCTAAAATTCAAAGCCCTGAAAACGAAAACTTTCGAGGAAAATACCCAGCAACTTTCATTTTGCGAAATTTGGGTTGGTGAATGGGATCTGAAGAAAAATGAAATCCGACTAATTAGAGAAATCTTAAAGGAAAAAAGTAACAGTCTTATTACAAAACAAGCTTCGGGAAAAAACATTGTTTGGCAAACCTACTTCCTTGATGAATACCAATTAGAATGCTCTGCAAAAGGCAATAACGAATTTCTACGAATAAAAAATGGTCATTTGGAAAGCTTTAATAGTTTGTCCAATGAGGTTCGAAAACGTGTGCAAACCTTGCATTCAGATTTAATCACGGGAGTTGATTACAACTCTAAATACGATGTAACGATTACCTATAGCTGGGATGGATCTATTCGATTTTGGAATACTGAGGAACTAGATCGTATAGCCGATTTATATCTTACTGGTCAAAGAGATTTTCTTTGGTTGAACCCTCAATCCTATTATTTCGCGTCTAAAGGGGCTTTGGAAAATGTCGCTTTTTCATGGAAAGGCAACGTATTTCCCTTTGATCAATTTGATGTAAAATATAACCGACCAGACTTGATTTATGAAAAACTGCCCTTTATTGAGCAAGGTCTGGTTGTTGAAATGAATAAAGCCTACCAAAAAAGACTTAAAAAACTGGGTATTAAAATTGAAGACATTAAAATTTCATCGGATCTTCCCAAACTTGAAGTTCTGCCCCCGGATGAGCAAAACACCTTCACTGATAATATTACCTTTCAATGTCATGCGACTGATGCGAACGAACCTATTGTAGATTTAAAAGTGATGGTCAACGGAGTTCCGCTTCTAGAGGATGCTCCTGAATTGATTAATAAAAGTCAAGATGTTAATTTGAGTATCACGGTACCTTTAACAGCTGGAGATAATTTCATCGAAATTTTTGCCGTGAATGCAAAAGGTGTCAAGTCATTGAAAGAGTCGTTCGTGATTGAAAGTAAGTTGAAGACTCGTAAACCTGATCTTTATCTGATTACTATTGGTGTAAGTAAGTACAATATGGAAAAATTCAATCTGAATTATGCCTCTAAGGATTCAAAAGATGTCATCCAAAAATTTTCAAAATCAAAAATCTATAAGCATGTCTTCACCAAAAATTTATCCGATGAAGAAGCCACCAATGCAAAAATTTCAACACTAACTGATTTCATTAAAAATGCAAAATATGATGACGTGGTAATCATATTTGCAGCCGGTCATGGTGTTTTGGATGAAGACTTAGACTATTATTTCGCCTCTTACGATATGGATTTCTACCACCCTCAAGAAAGAGGTATTTCCTTTGAGTCCTTTGAAGATATATTAGAAGCTACCAAATCAAGAAAAAAACTTTTACTCTTAGATGCTTGTCACTCCGGAGAAGTAGACAAAGATGAGGTGGAAATTACAGAGAATGTAGTTGAAAATGAAGAGAATATCACTTTCAGAGCTGTTGGAAACAGCGTAGGATTAAAAGAAGGTCAGTCAATTAGTACTTTCCAATTGTCTAAAATGTTATTTGCAGACACCCGGGCATCTAACGGAGCCACAGTGATCTCCTCTGCTTCAGGAACAGAGTATGCTATTGAAGGAAAAGAATGGAACAATGGGGTGTTTACCTACACTTTATTAGATGGACTTGAAAATAAGCAGGCCGATCTCAACCGGGATGGGGAAATTATGCTTTCCGAATTACAAACCTACTTGAACATTCGGGTAATTGAATTGACAAATGGACGACAAAGTCCTAATTCTCGTTTGGAAAACCTCAAAAGTGACTTCAGAATATGGTAAAAAGACTACTTCTATTTGTACTACTAACTTCTACACTTGCAATCGGACAAAGATTCGAGTTAGGAATCGGTTTGAAAGGAAATTTTAACTGGCTTAAAGGAAATGATGAATTCTTGACTGGAACCATTGACAAAGATGGAGATACCCTCTTTATGAACTTTGACGAAACCAAAATCAATTTTTCTTACAGCATCCCGATCTTTGTTAGATTTAGAACAAAATTTGGTTTTTGGTCTGAACTGAATTTCACCACTGAAAAACTGAATTCCGTGGTTTCTGGCACAGCCAATTATGGAGCTTATTCTCTAGATCAATGGACACAAAGCTATTTGGAATCAGATTTCCCAAATGGGTACACTCAAGATATTTACGATCAATATTATTTGCGAACGCAGGAATATTTCAAAGAACAAGTTTCCTATGAAGAAGTGACCCAATACAATAATATTGCTTTGAACTTCGGGTATACCTTCCTACGAACCAAAAAATTCAGACCTTATGCCTTGTTAGGATTTGAATGGAATTCTCGAACCAACAAAAATCACTACCAGTCCCTAGAATTTGAGTCCTATTATGTGGAGAATTATTCTACCATTTATCGAAAACTTCCTCGTCTGAATTCACATTTGTTTTTTATCAATATTGGAGGTGGAATTGAATTGTATAATATGCAGTTAGGTTTCAATCTTCGCCAATCCGTTGGGTATGCTCAAGAATATGAATTTAAGGATGAAGTGGATGAAGCAACGAATCCATATTCCGAATTATACAAGAACATTACAAGTATCAGTTTCTTTTTGAAGTACAGCCTTTTTAATTTTAATATCAAAAGTTCTGAGGATAGAAAAAAATTGAAAAATGAAGAATTGAAAGTCTTGGGAGATTTTAAGGAGAAAAATAAATTAGTTCGTTTGAGTTTGGGGGGACATGTTCCAATTTACACGAACGTAAATAGCCTTTATGATCAAACCTATCCAAAAGACCAATTGTATGTTGCTTCTCACCCAAATTTAGATACTGTTTATGTTGATGAAAACGTGTGGATCGAGCATTATCGAACGGAATACAATGCAAATGCATCTGGAGGAATTGATACTCTATATTCCCATACTTTCATTGGATTAGGAAGAGTTAAACGCATCAGTATATTTCCTAAAATTTCATTTGGTGTTGAAATTGAACCTGTAAAATATTTCTCTTATGAGGCCAGTTTAAATTACCAGTACACTGAATACGATACGGAGGCAAAAGTTTATGAATTTGGGTACAACTGGGCTCAAAATGCACAACCTTATCAAACACTTCGAAGTACGGTTTTAAGACAAACTCTACATACGATCTCAATAGGACAAAAAGTCAACGTGAAATACGATGTTTCACCCGATGTATTCATTGGAATCAATGGAGGAATCTACTTGAATTTTATCGCACCTGGAAAATTCAGATTCAAGGAGCCTGGCTACAATGCTGATCCTTTGTTTGAAGAGTTTGATAAATTTATTTTCAGAGGTGATACTAGTAAAAATTGGAATTACGCTTACGGTGGAGGCAATCCGGATGAAGCCTATTTCTACAATTATTGGGATGGTGAATCCGGTTCCTTTAAGGAAGTTCCAACTAATGAAGTTATGACTTTAGATAAAGGAAGATTCTGGATGACCTGGACTGCAGGATTTGATGTTTACTTCGATCGTTTGCGCATCAGTCCTTATGTGGAAGGAAAGATAATTGACATGAATTTTCTTTACCGTGATTATTTTTCTGCGGGAATTGGATTCACCTTCTATCTAAGAAAATAGATGGGCATTATATTATTCTAGCACAACAATGTGCCCTCGTTTTTGGAAAAATTCATCTCGTAGGTTTTCTATATAGACTTGGTAAACGTATACCCCATCTTGCACGCGTTCTCCTTTGTATACGCCATCCCATTTGAAATTCATATCATCCGTCTGATAGATCAGTTCACCCCAACGATCAAATATTAAAAATCTGAATTTCGTAGCACCAATAACCGATACACTGAAATAATCATTCAAACCATCTCCATTAGGTGTAAAAGCATTTGGAATATAAAGCCAGGTTTCCGGGTTAATGTAAATCGGTTTAGTAATCGTATCCCAGCATCCAATCTCATTTTCAATGTATAAATAAACATTATACCATCCCGCTGTATCATAAACAGTAGATGGATGCATCACAACAGAAGTATCGCCATTACCTAAATCCCAAAACCAAAAATTCCCATTGGTAGATGTATTAACAAAATTAATTAACAAACCTTCTGTATTCTCATTTGATAAGATATCGAAATCTGCATTGGGTTGAACTACCTCAACTACTACTGTATCATAAACAGTGTAGGTGTGACAACTATCCTGAATTTCTACAACATAGGTCGTTGTGGTCATTGGAAAAACCGTAATATTCTGTTCGGATGCACCAATTTCAGGCCAGTAATATGAATACCCAGGATTCCCCCCGGTTGCCCATGCAGACAAATTCATAGAATCTCCTGGGCAAATTAAGGTGTCCGGGCTGATAAAAGAAGTTAAAATATCTCCTGTAACGATCACCTTGAATTCTTCCAGTGCATAATTTCCACAATTATCAGTCACTTCCAAAGTGTAATTGCTTGTTGACTCAGGGCTAGTATTAAAAACAATTTGTGAAACAGGTGAACCATTCCAGCTATAGGTGTAATTCCCTGACCCACCTGAAACCAAAGCGGTAAATGAAAAATCAGTAAAAGGACACGGTGTTACCTCATCTGAAATAGGATCAATAAGTATTGGTCCAAATTGAGGAACAAATACCTGAAATGTGTCAGAAATAGTATCTCCAATACACGCGTCATAGGCTTTAACAATGTAGTTTGTAGTCGTAGTAGGTGAAACATCAAAAGAATTAGTAGGATCGAATGTTTCATAAGGTTTTCCATTCCAAGAAATAAAATAATCAGGATAGCCTCCTGATATTGTCGCGAGTGCACTAATGGTGTCGTTTGGACAGGGGACTTGATAATCTTGAACTTGTAACTCTAAGGGTTCAACATCATTGATTGCAATTTCAACAGATTGTACGTTGCTATTGCCACAAGGATCCGGAAAATCAATACTTACAATTACGTTTTCAGATCCTTCAGTTACAAAATCTTCAAATGCATCTAAAGTCAATGTGATTAAAGACTGTCCCGGTTGAAAAGTAACACTTGATGGAAGATTGTTGTAATCCGTCCCCATTGTTGCCGACCCGGAAACGGATAAAGGAATGGTAATTTGATCGGATAAATCTGCCGAATTTCTTTGAATATTGATGGTGGCTTGAGAACAACCTTCTGCCAATTCCAAACCGCCTGTACCACCTGTAAAATTAACATCTGCTGATAAAATCACAGAAGTTGGACTATCAAATGAATTGGCTTCGAGGAAGATCCCTGAATCATAAACGGGATCACCAGCATCTGCAATGGCAAAAACCATGTGATAGGTTTGACCACAAACCACATGAGCGGTTGAGGTTATGGGGACTGTAAAACCATCGTATTGAACTCGGGTATTGTTACTGAAACTCGGGGGGTTGTTCACATAGTAAGCAGAATTCGAAAGACCCTGAGCTGAACAATTGACTGGATTTCCATTTGAGCCGGACGACCCATTATTTACATTGTTAATTGTAACCGGCATCGTAGTTCCCGGAACAATTGCCAAATTCTGATTCGCATAATTTCCTCCCGAAGGATTCGGTCCGGAAATGAAAAAAGCAAATACATCATTATAATCTGAACATACAAACTCAGGATACTCCTCAGAAGCAAAAACAAATCGAAACTGCAAGGTATCTGAAGAAGGAACAAAATCAAACTCGAGAATCGAGGCATTGTATGTCCCAATTCCGGGACTCAGCAAATTGGTGAGAAGCTGATATCCAGGTGCTCCGTTATCCATTCCAGCTCCATCCGCATTATTGGGTCCTATTGGTCCAGATGCGTTTCCTAAAACCGTTCCTGTAGTAATTAAGATCCCCTCATTCAGTCCAATATTACTCGCGCTTCCATTGAAATAACCTATAGCTTGATTGGACCCGGTAAATTGAATATTGGAAACTGTAACCCCATTCCCGATTAGTACATTTTGAACCAATTGTTGCGCACTCTGAGAGGAGTTTGTAACTAACTGGGTGTGACCAATTTCCCAAAAGAAAACAGTGAATAAAAGAAGTATGTAGTATCGATTTAGCACAGTCATCAACAATTTAACGAATTTACTGACAATTAGTTGTCTTTCCAAAATCAATAATTATGCCCTTTCAATCAATAAAACCACAAACTTTTCGAATCAAATTCCAAATCATTTTGTTTTTTTCACAATTCCTTTCTTTTAAAACCCTTAAATTTGTAGAGAATATAACACAAATCACCAAGTGGAGGAAGATAAAAAAGAAGGTTTTTGGGAAAGGTTGAGAAAACCGTTTCGCCTTGTAGCCATCAACCCCGAAACATTTGAAGAAAAATGGGAATTCAGATTGTCTAATTACAATTTACTCACCCTTTTGAGTCTTCTTATTTTGGTGGTAACGGTACTAACTTCTCTGATTTTCATCTTTACTCCTGTTGGGCGCTATCTGCCAACGCTCTACGAATCAGAATCACAAGTGCAATTGCAGCAACAAAAACAAACCATCGATTCTTTATATGCTGTGGTTCGCGTAAATGAAAGATATGTGACCGACATCAAAAAAATTCTAGCCGGGGAAGATTTTGGAGATTCTTCTATTTTCAATAAAAAACCGGATATCGAAGTCAATTTTGATGAAATTAAAGAAATTCGATCTGAAGAAGATTCTTTACTGCGAGAGCAAGTTGAAAATGAGGTCATTCCGTCAGACCTAGGAGAACGAGATATGAGTGAAACCAACTTTTTCTATTCCCCAATTAAAGGTAAGATTTCAAATTCATTCAATGCAAAGAAAGGACATTATGGCGTAGATATTGTAGCTCCAAAAAATAGTACCATCAATTCTACATTGGGAGGAGCTGTATTGTTTGCCAGCTGGACTTCGGATGATGGAAATGTGATTATCGTTTATCACGGGGGAGACTTAATCTCAGTTTACAAACACAACTCCAAACTCTTGAAAAAAGTAGGCGATAAAGTAAAAAGTGGTGATCCCATCGCGATTATTGGAAATACAGGAGAAAATACGGATGGAACACATCTTCATTTCGAACTTTGGCAGGATGGAAATCCTTTGGATCCCGAAAATTTAATTTCCTTCGACTAAGGGTTTAAAGGGCACTTTTCGCATATTTTTTAATAATATAATCGATTCGAAAATTTAGTAGACTAAACTAAGTTCCCAGACTATCGGCCAACTGAAAGATCGCTCGTAATTGGATAACTACAAGCTTTAGTTGTATCAAATCAAGAAATACCTTACTTTTGCGCAAATTTTTTCAAACAATTTGAAACTATGACAACGAAAGAATTAAAGCATGTAATAGATATTTTAGGGATGAGATTTAAGTCACATCCATGGCATGGAATTGAACTGGGAAATGATTTTCCAAATTTGGTAAATTCATTTATTGAGATTGTTCCTTCAGACAAAATTAAATATGAAGTAGATAAAGAATCGGGATATTTGATTATAGACAGACCTCAAAAATATTCTTCTTACCCACCTGCATTATACGGATTTATCCCTAAGACCTATTGTGGAGACAAAACGGCTGCTTACTGCATGGAAGCAACTGGAAGAACTGGTATAGTTGGGGATGAAGATCCGATCGACATCATGGTAATTACAGAAAGACAAGTAGATCATGGAGATATAATTGCTCAGGCGATTCCTGTTGGTGGATTCAGAATGTTGGATGGCGGAGAATCTGATGATAAAATTATCGCGGTTTTGAAAGACGATCAAGCTTATGGAAACATTCAGGATATTTCAGAACTTCCTTCTGCAATTGTAGATAGATTGAAGCACTTTTTTGTGACTTACAAAGATCTACCAGGAAACCCAACGAAAGTGGAGATTACTCACACTTATGGTGCGGAAGAAGCGAAAAAGATCATTGAACTTACAGCACAGGATTATGCGGATAAGTATGGTGACGCAAAAGAAAATCTCTTGGCTTCATTTGCTGAGGCATTGAAGTAATATTTTAATTTGAATTAAAGTTGAAAGCGCCTAATGGGCGCTTTTTTATTACCCAAAAAAACAAACTGTTGCGCGTTTGCAACGCGCTACCAACTTCTTGGCGTTTCTAACGCCTTGAAAATACACAACTCTCCTCCCAATAACCTGGGAATTAATTCCCAGGTTATTGGGGGGGGAAACGGCACTGATTTTGTATCCATTCCTAAGAATCTAATTATATTTAGTGCATGCGAAGAATCCTTTTCATATTTCTCTTATTTCAGTTCACTGTTTTTGGTCAACTTGAGTTTTCTGAGACCAAACATATTTTTGAAACTACAGATGATCCCAGCAAGTTAGTGGTCGATTTTGTTATTACCAATAAAGGAAGCCGACCGGAATATTTGCTTAAAATCGACACGAAAAGCAAATGCCTCAAGTACTTGTTTTCTTCAAAACGTTTCGATAAAGATTCTTCCATGATCATTCGTTTTTCGGTTAATCCTTGCGAGACTGGAAAATTCACCTTCAAGCCTCAAATTTATTTTGCATCCATGATGGAACCAGTAACCTTTACCATTTCTGGAAATTTCAAAGGAGATCTGGCTTTGGTTGATGTCATGAAGGCTTGTCCAAATTTTGGCTCAACCAACCGCTTTGATCCTAATAAATTTAGTTTTACTGTTAAAGTGATTGACGGGAAAACCAAAGAAGAAATTCCGAGTTCGAAAGTAGACTATTATGCTAATGGCCGCTATTTCAACACCCATAAAACCAATGGTCAAGGATTAATCGAAAAGAAATACCCCATAGGCTTTTATTATTTTGTCGCTTCCAAAGAAGGCTATTTTTCTTCGGAAAAAGGTCAGATGGTGAATTATGCAAAAAACCTGGTCATCATTGAATTATTTAAAAAAGAAGAACCCAAGGAAATCATTGAGGAAGAAGTCATTATAATCAAAGAAAAAGATTCCAGCGAATTCCAAATTCAGGAAATCCCATTGGATTCGGTTCCCCCTCCATTAGAAGAAGGAGAATTCTCCCTCAGACAATACAAACCCAACAATATTGTATTTGTAATTGATAATTCGGCTTCCATGGCTTCTCGCGGCAAACTGGAATTATTGAAATTTTCTCTGCACGAGCTTACCAAGATTTTGCGCCCACAGGATAAAATCACCTTAGTTTCTTATGCCAATTCCGCAAGTGTGATTTTGAATACCACATCGGGCGACCAAAAAGAAAGAATCGAGTTCATGATCGACTCCATGGTAGCCAAAGGTTTTACCGCTGGAGGGGCAGGGATCAAATTAGGATTTGAACAAGCCAAAGCTGCAAAAATTCCAGATGGAAACAATCAGGTAATTGTAGTGACAGATGGATCTTTCAACAAGGATTCGGATGATTACATGCGCTATATCAAAAAATCCAAAAATAGTGGCATTTCGATCTCCGTTGTAGGAATTAAAAACACAGAAAGAGCAAGAGATGAAATGATCGATGTAGCCACTTTCGGAAATGGCAGATACATCCCGATCAACGACCTAATTCAAGCCAAAGTGAATTTGATTAAAGAGATCAAGGAAGCCTCTCGAATTACGAGTGACGAGTGATGAGTTTTTCGAGTGAATTCCTTAAAAGCTAATCAATGTAATAATCCGTTAGATTTTATAAATTTGAGAGGCCCTGACTGGAATTTTTCTTTTCAGCAAATAAAAAAAGACATAGGTTGTATAAAGCACATAATGTGGTTTATACAATTGTTATCATTCATCCAAACATCTTCTTAAGATCGCACAACCATTGCAACCCGTTGTGAGATGGATTTAAGTAGATATTCGAAAAATTTAGTGGAAAAACAGAGTGTGTAAGTCAACCACTCCCCTGTTGATTAAAAGCATATTGAATAAAGGTGGTTTATTAAATCTGTCTTTGAATCAACAGGTGGACAAGTTAGCCTTAAAAATTGTGATTTCACTTTAAATAAATGCTTATATCCGTTTAAAAAAGTGCGTTGGCCAAGTTCTTTGCACCGGCCGGCGGCTGTGGGAATTTCATGAGATTAGAAGCTCTTCTGGGGATTCCTGATTAGAAGAGATTCTTATTTCGTGAAAAGGGCGAGTTCGTCATTGTATGAATGATTGTTTTATTGAGAATCTGTGTGACAAGAAAGAGGCAGGATTGCAAAGGACAAGATTTTTTGCTTCGTTTTTTATCGACTGAAAAAATGAAGGGAACGTTCGGAAGAACTATGCCCATGAGAAAAAAAGGACGAAATGATAACAAAGCCTAAATCCAATATGCATCGTTTCAGCTTTCTAAAAATGTTTATATTTAAGCTAAAATGTCTGCCTTTTCTCACAGTGCTGAATGCATACTGGTTTTAGGCAGTCGTTATGGGCAAGTTAAAAGACATAGCGAACAAACAAGAGAGCCACTAAACGACAACTTAGATAGTTCTTAAAAATATTTTTTGGAAAATTGATAAACCAAAGGTGGAGCCAGAACCCACTCAAAAAAACGGGGCGAAACCGAAAAGCCTTATGAGTAGGAAATTAAAATTTTTAGTTAAAAATGAAAATATCAGATCATGATCTTGAACAAATTAAAGGACTGATTAAGTCTAAGTATCGCAAAAATTTAATTTTAGGTATTATTCTAATCCTCATTGCACCTTTGGGTGTGTTTTTTGGAAGTCACTGGAGGTGGAAACAAAGAATTTATTTTTGCAGGAATTTTTGGTGCCGTTGGAGGACTATTTATTATTTTACTTAGTTTAAGAAATCCATCAAAACATAAATTAGTTATTTGGTTAGCAACTTGTCCAACCGAAATTGTATGGATGTATGAAGTATCTGGAAAGCAAAATGGGTTAAGATTGCTTAAAGAAAATGGTGAACACACGTTTTTCTTGAAATAACTGGACCAAATAAACAGAAATGGTTAAATTATATACATCGAAATTACTACCACAAGCACATTTTGGATATGATGAGGTTGGAAAATCGCGAATAAAAAAATAAATGTGATATAGATTAAACCAGCCCATAACAGCAAATAAGCTCCAAGCAGGGTTTTCGTGCTTCGTAGGTCAGTTAAGTGGTGTATTTAAAGTTCCGTTCTTCGTATGAAGTTCAGTGCTAAAATTCCTGCCTGCGCCTATTTGCAAACCGTTAACTGCAATGAAAAAGACATATGAATATAAATAAAGCAATAACCTATAGTTTACTATCTCATATTCGCTCGAATTCTACATTAATTCAAGGACCTTTAGATGTTTTTGTTCCATTGATTAAAAGAGTTCTTTCCAAAATGAATGAAGATGGAATTTTTAGCGGAAAGAGCATAACTGAAATAAAAGCATACTCCGATCGGCTCTATTCATTTGATTTCCCCCTACCTGTTTTGGAGAATATACTTAAACTAATAGAGAATGAGCTTAATGCAAGCGGTGAGGTAAGGTTCACTAGCCACCAGGATAAATCATTTGCAATTCATAAATATGTTTTTACCGAATTTGAGGACGAAATAAGGAGGCATAAACAGGAAGTTCACAACCTACAGAAATTATTTTCAGATTTTTGCATATCATCTGGATTTGAAGACCATAAGGATCAATCAATTTTCGACTTTATTGAATCCAGTAAACTGGATTTGTCAAAATATTTAGCGAATAAGGATTCCGGGAGGCGAACACAATTTCTCTATTGAAGCGCAATTCATTGAATACTTCAGACCTATATCACAGGTTTATGATTTTATCAAAAAAATCTATTTGGGGTCAATTATTTCTGCTTATATAGAATACAAAACGACCGAAGCTACCTTGGAAGTTGAACTTTTATTAGACACTAATTTTATAATTGCTGCTTTAGATCTAAATACTATTGAATCAACCCATACATGTTTAACGCTTATTAAAATAGCTAATAGTCAGGGATACAAATGCAAAGTATGATGAATATCACCATAGACGAATAAAAAGTTTGCTTCAAGCCAAAAGCGGATAATTTCAATAATTCTTTTTTACAAAAGTTGTATATCCGGAAGATGTATATAATGCATGTGAAAGAAGAAAATTGAATAAAGCGGACTTAGAACGAATTATCGATAATATTGAAAATGGGAAATAATGAATTTGGGTATAAATGTGATTTATGATACAACAAAATATCAAAATCTCGCAAAAATTTAGCCCAAGAATATAAAACGCTAAAAGAACATAGAAATACAGAAAAAGCGGCTCTACATGATGCGACGGCCCTACAGCCGTCGGGACAAAGAGGTAAAAAAGTATATGATTTTGAAAAAAGTAAATTGTTGGTTTGTAAATAACTCCATTTCTCGTGAAGGTGAAAGTAACTATGCCGTAAATGGGCAACAACCTGAAATAATTAAGGCTGATGACTTGTAATATACTTTGGCTAAGTAATCCTCAATCCAAAATAGACATGAGCGATGATGAATTAACCGATATCGGACTGTCATCATTAGTTTCATTAGCTTTAAATAAGGAGCTTCCTAAAACCTCAGTAATTCGCGAATTAGATGATAATATTCACAAATATTCTAATACCGAAATTTCAGACACTGACATATTAAGGATAGCCACAAGAATTACGAGTAAACAATTAAAAGATGTTGAATCTATAAACGAACTTGCCGAGAATAACAAGAGGAGTTTGTTCAAAGATTGAAAACCGAAGCCAAAAAGCAGGAGCAAATTGAGATCAATAGGCTAAAAATGCTTGAAGAAGCAGTTTTTGAAAGCTTCTCGAAAAATCTGATTCACTTGATAAGGTGAAGAGGATGGAGGAACAACTGGCAGAGGAACAAGTGGAACGTTTAAAACAGGAAACCGCAATTCATAAAGAGAATGTAGACACCTTAAAATCTACTCTTCTTGCAGAACAAAATAAAACCAGAGCTGAAAATAGGAAGACATTTTATAAGAATGAAATATACAAATGGCGCAGAAGGAAAACTGGATAAATTCATTCTTTCAATTGTGGTTATACTTATAGGTTTATTTACTTCTTTTGGGCTTCAAATTGGAATCTCGAAGTAGCAAAGTCGAACCTGATACAGTTTAAAAACAATTTCTGGATTGGTATTATTTTAACTATTGCTGGTTATTTTCACTAAAATAACTTTGCCGACATTGGTTGGTAAGTATAGAAATCATTCCAACATCGAAAATTTTAAAAGAGGCCTTGAATTACCAGAGGATTGCCAGAATTGAAAGAGGTGCAGTTAACAACACCTAAGCCATTAAAACGATGGCTTAGCTCCAAAACGTTATCATTCATCAAACATCTTCTTAAAGGTCACATGCAACCAGAGCAACCCATTGTGAGATGGATTTAAGTAGATATTCGAAAAATTCAGTGGAAAAACAGAGTGTGTAAGACGACCACTCCCCTGTTGATTAAAAGCATATTGAATAAAGGTGGTTTATTAAATCTGTCTTTGAATCAACAGGTGGACAAGTTAGCCTTAAAAATTGTGATGTCACCTTAAATAAATGCTTATATCCGTTTAAAAAAGTGCGTTGGCCCCGTTCTTTGCACCGGCCGGCGGCTGTGGGAATTTCATGAAATTAGAAGCTCTTCTGGGATTCCCAGAATAGAGATTCTTATTTCGTGAAAGGGCGGGGAGTTCGTCATTGTATGAATGATTGTTTTATTGAGAATCTGTGTGACGAAAGAGGCAGGATTGCAAAGGACAAGATTTTTTGCTTCGTTTTTTATCGACTGAAAAAATGAAGGGAACGTTGGAAGAACTATGCCCATGAGAAAAAAGGACGAAATGATAACAAAGCCTAAATCCAATATGCATCGTTTCAGCTTTCTAAAAATGTTTATATTTAAGCTAAAATGTCTGCCTTTTCTCACAGTGCTGAATGCATACTGGTTTTAGGCAGTCGTTGTAGTGCATTTACAGCTCAAACTCAGAAAGAAATTGATTAAACATTTTTGTGTCCTTTTTACGGTTAAAAAGGGCGAAAATGAAAAAAGAAAAAACGCTTGCATATTTCTTTATACTCGATTCAGGGTTTTCCTCATAAATTTACCGAAGAAGAAACCCAATAATCACTAAATATCCGAATTTGAATAATTAAATCCTCATATTCAATGTTTTTTATATAGTTCATTTCGAAAAATTTCTTCGCCAATCATTTGGCGATTCTTGCTTCATAACTTAAAACGAAAAACTTCAATTTCTTTAATTTGTTGATGTAATTCTTTATTTTCTAATAAAATTAATTAAATCAATCATAAAAAACCTATAATCATAAATGATTTCGAATCCTCTGACAGTACTAATGAAAAGGCTTTTTAAGACATTCTCTTCTTTGCTAATTTCTTTATCCAGATCAACTGCTGCATTCAAAATCTGTTGATGTAAAATGATTCAAAGTTCATTCTTGTCTTTGAAGTGGTAAATTAAGTTGCTATGACTAATTCAACCTCTTGCTATTTCACGGATAGAAACATTTGAAACTCCTTTATCATTGAAGAGTTTCTTGGCTTGATTAAAATTTTCGATTTAATATTTTGCATAAATTAGTCCACGTGGTAAAATTATTTAGTACATTTGGACTAAATTACTAATTAAATTAATAATAGACTATGAAACGAAAACAAATTACACAAATAATAAATGTTGATTGGTTTCCAAAATTCTTAAAAACTCTTATCGCAGAATTCTTAAGTTGGTTTGTTGTAAAAAGTAAATGCTACAGCGAAACCATTTGTCCCGGTAATTGAAGATGTACTTGAAAAAACCAATCACAAAAAAATTATCAATATTGAATTTGGTATTGGTGCAGGAATTGAAACCGTTAAACCGTTTTTAAAAGATGATGTTATTGTTGATTCAATTCATATTACAAATTTCAATAGTTCCGAAAAAGGAGTTTACCTATTTATTCAACTCTTTTCATCAGTTAAACTCAAAAAAGCCAAAAAGATTTTACAAAATATTGTAGATAATTGGAAATCCATAGTGGTGGTTGAAGGCAACAATGACAGTCTATGGCAAATTGTAGGTATATTCGTATTTGTTCCTCTAACAGTTCTGTTGTCTGCACTTTTTGGCAAGCCGTTTAGATTTCGCGAATAATCTTTACCTATCTATTACCAATACTTCCCATAATTATCGTAATTGATGGATGTATTGCTTTATTAAATTGTATAACTTGGATTTATTGAGTTGACATCCTCCATAGAAAGAAATAATTACGACTGGAAAGCTTAGGTAAAAACGACAATGGAAAGAGGTGGAAAAATTATGTATTTAACAGGTAGTAAATAACAATATTATGAAACGCATTCACTTATTTGAATTTGAAGATTTTCATTGGTTTCCAAGTTTTTTAAGAAACTATATGACAGATTTTTTACAATGTGATTTCTAACAAAAACAAAAAATCTATTCTTCTATATCGATTTGCTTTGTAGGAAAATTAAAAACAAAGTAATACCATAACAATTTTGATTTAAGCTTCCGATTGGTGGTGTGGATCTTTATCGATTTTAGATGCAAATTAAAAAGCAAATACCGGAACTTAACAGTTACCCTGACAGATTATTACCCTAACATCAAAGCATTTGAAGAAACTAAATCAAGAGCTAGTAATTTTATTTACCATACGGAAAGTGTTGATGCACGAAATGTACGCAAAGTTGAAAGGTTTCGAACTCAGTTCTTATCGCTTCATCATTTCAGACCCAAAGACATAAAAAAATACTTCAAAATGCAATAGACTCAAATACAGCGATTGAATATTTGAAGCCCAAAGATAGAACTGTACCACCTTTATGGGAATGCTACTTTCTCAATAAGTGTGTGGCTCACAACCCATTTATAAAACCATATAAATTAGGCAGAATATTCTTTACCTATGTATTGCAAATTATTCCAATTGTTGTTTTATGGGACGGAATAGTTTCTTGTTTGCGCACCTATTCTGTATCAGAAATGGAGGATTTAGTAAACAACTTGACACACAAAGAAAAAATTTGACTGGGAAATTGGTATGAAAAAGCAGGATATGAAAAAAGTATTGTATTTAATTGGCATACCAAAAGTTTAAAGTTGTTGCACCATGAATAAAAAAACCAATTATTTATTTCTCTCGTGTTTTTTTCTGATTGTGTTTTTAGTACTGGAATTTACCGAAATATATGGAGACCCTAAATGGTTCAAATAATATACTCTCATCTTATTTTCTACTTTTTTGATTAGTGGATTAAGTGTTAAACGAAAATCGTAACTTTAAGAAATTTGTATTATCGTTTAAATAAAATTTCGAAAAATTAAAACGCACTACAACATTGTATAAGAGCAATAGCGGGCAACGAGGTAAAACCAAATGCTGTGCATTTAATATACCTTTGTGTTAGTGGACAGATAATCACTTTGAAATCCGCTACTGCTCTTATACTAGACCGTCCTCTACAAAAATTAAAATTCAATCTCACACAAAATCCATGGACATCAGAAATCAGCACAATACTACCAGTTGGTCAGGTGGAACCACGACGGAACTTTTTATCTATCCTGAGTCATCAGATTACAAAAAGGGAGATTACTTATTTCGTCTGTCCACGGCTACTGTAGAAATCGAAGAATCCTCTTTTACTCCTCTTCCTGGAGTAGCACGAACCTTGATGGTTTTGGAAGGAGAAATGGAATTGATTCATGAAGGGCATCATCATTCAAAGCTTTCACCACTGGATTTCGATGTGTTTGAAGGTGGATGGCACACCCAATCGAAAGGAAAATGTGTGGATTTTAATTTGATGTGTAAAAAAGGTGCAAATGGAGAGCTCAAGGGTTTTAAACCTAGTAAAAATGAAGTACTGGAATTAATATTCGATGGCCTAATGAACTTCTTGTATGTCTTTTCAGGCACTCTTGAAATAGATGGAAAATTGATTTCGACTGGTGATTTTATCGAGTTTGATTCCAATTCAAAAAATGTTGTCACAAGAGCCCAAGAGGACTCCCTTTTTGTTCAGATTTCGCTAATAAAATTGTAATAATTTCGCACCTCATTTGGGATTGGTTATCTTCGTTGAAAACAAATCATAGCACATGCGGCTGATTCTGGCAAAATTTTTCCGATTTCTCTTTCACTTTGAATTTTTCAGATCTAAATTTTTTGGAATTCATCAGAAAATATTTGACCGATTCAATCTTTTTCGCGGACAAGTGAGTCCTATCGAATATCAAGATTTCAAACTTGAAGTAAAACTGGACGACTGGATTCAAGAAAACTTGTTTTTTCTAGGAAAATATGAAGAAGCGGAATTGAAAGTAATACAAAATATTCTAAAGGAAGGAGATACTTTTATTGATGTAGGCGCAAATATTGGTTTGTTTTCTTTGGTGGCATCTAGACACGTTGGAATTACAGGAAAAGTGATCAGTTTTGAGCCCTTTCCAGAAAATTTCAATCACTTAGAAAAGCATCTTCAGCTGAATCAAATCAAAAATGTTCAAGCGGAAAACAAGGCCGTAGGTGATGAAATCGGGCAGATTCATCTCTACCACAATCCAGATGATAAAAATTTGGGAATGGTTTCAACTACGGCCTCTGAAAACAGTCAGAAAATTGACGTGGAACTGATTACACTTGATCATTATTTCCAACAAAATCCGAACCCATCCATTCAAATGATCAAGATCGATATTGAAGGCCATGAATATCCAGCCCTTCGTGGGATGCAGGCAACTTTGGAAAAATATAAACCTGTTCTTTTAGTTGAAATTATTGAACAGGAAGATCAATCAAACGAACAAAATATTCTCCAATTTTTGTCGGATTTAGGGTATGAAAAATTCTTTATTGATGATGAAGGTGAGCTTCAATCCTGTCCAAAAAATATGTTGAGGAGAAATTATATCTTTCAAATTGCTTAAATCAATTGCCAATGGAAAAACCCACATCCTATTGCGACTATGTTTCGCGATTGCCAGAAGGAGACGTGAATAAAGTGTATCACGATACCCAATACGGATTTCCTATCGATTCTGATGATGAATTGTTTGGTCGGCTTATCTTGGAAATCAATCAGGCAGGATTGAGCTGGACAACCATTCTTAAAAAACAGGATAACTTTCGTAAAGCCTATTCAGAATTCAGCATAGCCAAAATCGCTCGTTATTCGGAAAAAGATCGGGAGCGACTCCTTTCAGATCCTGGAATTATTCGAAACAAACTCAAGGTAAATGCTGCCATCCACAACGCACAACAAATACAAACTTTACAAAAAGAGTTTGGATCGTTTAAAAGCTGGTTGGATCATCATCATCCACTTTCAAAGATTGAATGGGTGAAATTATTTAAAAAGACATTCAAGTTTACAGGAGGTGAAATTACCAATGAGTTTTTAATGAGTTCAGGATATTTGCCAGGTGCTCATGTTTCTGATTGTCCGATTCACCATATTTTAAAAAACAAATAGTTTCAAAAGCTCATTATAATAAGGACTTCAAGGACTTAACATAAACTTAATATTGAATTTCGATAACATTTGCATAACTTTGCCATAACATTAGCATAACATACTTGTCGTTAGGCAGGTCAAAAACTAAGAAAGTATGGCAAAAACTAAAAAGTTGAAAAAAGAGGTGAAAAAGGCTACTAAAAACCTCAAATCGAAGAAAAATGCTTCAAAAAAAGCGAAAAAAGTGGTAGCAGCAGTAAAAAAAGCGTTCAGTAAAAAGAAGGCAAAGAAAAAAGAGGTGAAAAAGGCTGTAAAATTGGCGAAAGTGAAAAAATTAGCCGTTAAAAAAGCTTCTAAAAAGGTAGATTCTGCAAAAAAGGCTTTGAAAAAAGCTGCTTAATAGCAATTACTTCATGAAAAAAAGGTGCTTCGTTTAAAGCACCTTTTTTTGATTTCGATTAATAGTCCCTTTGGGGATCTACATATTCAACAATTTCTTCCCTAAAACGATCATTTGAAAAAAAGGCGGACTTCGCTAAGCCCGCCCTTCCTTTACCGTTTACGTGATATGAAAATTTGCTCAACTAGGTGATTGGTTGTAGTTTGGTAATGCATATAATAAATACCTGATTCTAAATCAAGCTTTAAATCTCGAGAACCAGGTTGCAGTTCAGTTTCAAAAACTAATTGTCCAGCTGAAGAAATGATCTGTAGCTTTCCATTTTTTTTTACGTCCAACTTCATTTCACCATTCGAAGGATTTGGATAAACTCGAATTTCAGGCTTACCACCAATCTGTTCTTCAAGACCAAGTGTAGTGATCGAGTAGCAAATAGAAGTATCCATGCACATGCCCACTTCTAATACCACTCCATAAGATCCATTTTGGTTTGCCTGAAATGACTGACTAGTAGCTCCTTGAATGGCAACGTTTGAATTATTACAATCAATCCATTGGTAATTTGCACCGCTTTGGTCTGCAGTTAGCGTTGCTCCACTAACAGATACATTGATATCTATACTTGGAAAAGTAGTGCTACAAGTGACCTGATGAGTCACATCCGCATCGTTGGCCAAATCATTTGTAAAGACTAAATTTTGTGCGCAGTCTTTCTTAAGGTACAAGTTCAACCAAGGAATCAAATAACGGAAGAGTATATCCTGCTGTTCTTGACGAGTGATTGAAATATTCCCACTGGATGCCGTTTCGCCAAAATCACAGTTAAAATTGGAATTTGCATAATAACAATGTCCACCTCCTTGAATATTGATGAAATACTTACAACTAGAACTTAATCCATTATATATTGGAATATGATGATCTGCAGGCGGGGTTACGGCGTCTTCATCTGCTGAGAAAATCAAAGCCGGAACCGAAACATTTGTAGCCGCTGCGATTGCAGATGGATTCGTTTCTGCTGGTGCAAGCCCAATTACAGTTTGAATACTCGTATTATTAGCTCCTGCAAGAAAAGTAGATCCGCCTCCCATCGAGTGCCCCATAATAGCAGAATAGGGAGTCACATGATTATAAAAGAGTGAAGCACTACTGCTATTTTCATCCTGCATTTTTGTCTCTACTTGTGCTAGATCCAAACCGTAATCGGAGTGAGAGGGTGAAAATCCCCCTTCTGTACGCGGAAAAGCAAGAATAAATCCTCGGGGAACAAGTTCGGTCCAAATGTTCTCATACGCGTCCCATCCCATCACGAAACCATGACCAAAAACAATAATTGGATAACTTCCATTCGCCACGGCAACATCCGTTCCTGCAATGTCTGCAGGATAATAAATTTCCGTTTGTATCTGTCTTCCTGAACCTCCTCCAGACCCAAATCCACCTGTACGATTCGGATCGTTAAAGGTAATAGTGGTATGCCCAATTTCGAAATTCTGAGCGTAAGTAATTAGAGTAGTGAGGGAGAGAATAGAAAGTAGAATTCTTCTCATGATTGTTCGTTTTTAAATATACCGTATAGCATAAAATCCACAAAGGCCTCTCGATCTTCGTTGTGCCCCTGCATTTGATCAGTGACAAACATCTGTATCTCGAGACCTTTAATATTCTGCATTAAAAGTTTAGCGGTAAAAGCAGGATTATGGATTGTTTGATTCGAATGTTCGTTTATCTTATTTAAAATCTTTGTCAAAAATTCAATTTCTTCCAGATCACATGTTCTCCGATTTTCATCAACTAATGGCATCAATTCAAAAAATTCAGCTTTAAGAAAACCATATTTCCTGGCTACATCTTCCATTAAGTTAACACGTGCATCAATATAAATTCTTATTTGCTCTTGAGGATTTTGACTTTGCTGAACCCTTTCAATTAGTTTATCTAGAAATTCTCTTGCTTCTTGTTGTACCAACTCTGCAAAAATTTCTTCCTTACCTGAGAAGTAATAGTAAACCGCAGACTTCACCTTCCCAATGGATTTGGCGATGTCCGTCAATGTGGTCTTTTGATATCCGAAACGCTCGAATAACTCTTTTGACCTTTTGATGATTTGGTTTTTCTGATTACTCAAATTTGAACTTTTAACTGATTTGTTCAAAAGTATAAATAAATTTCAAACTTCCAAAAAAGATTTTATGTTAAATCGATATTAGGAATCCCTGAACACGTTCTTTTTCCGAATTAAAAACCCTATTTTTGCCCAAAACAGATCAGGTGCAGTTTAAATTAACCAAAGAATTCCTTGATGACATTCGAGAAGCCATTCACCAGGGCTCAGAAGTCGAGATTGAACGCTTGCTAAAAGATGTTCACCCGGCTGATATTGCGGATGTTTTAGACCAGGTTTCTTTGGAAGAGGCCAAATTCATCTATAAAACTCTGGAAGATGATCGCGCTTCTGACACCCTGATGGAACTGGAAGATGAAGTAAGAAATCGCTTTATTAAATCCCTATCGAATAAAGAAATTGCCGAACAAATCGAGCAAATGGATTCTGATGACGCCGCAGATTTAATCGGTGAACTTTCGGAAGCAGACCAGGAAGAGGTAATACAACAGATCGAAGACAAGGATATAGTCGAAGAAGTTATTGATCTTTTGAATTACGATGAAGATTCTGCCGGAGGGTTAATGCAAAAAGAATACTTTAAGGCAAAGGCTGATGCCAAAGTGAGTGATACTGTAGTAGAACTTCGGAAACAGGCTGAAGAGATTAAAAGCGTATATTCCATCTATGTGGTGAATGAAGAAGACAAATTGGTTGGGGTACTTCCCTTAAAACAATTGATTTTTACTTCACCTAACTCTCTGGTTTCGGATAAAATGATCTCTCAAAACATCAAATATGCAAAAGTCAACACACCCAATGTTGAAGTGGCTGATATGATGGAAAAATACGATCTAGTTGCGCTACCTGTTGTAGATTTAGCTGGCAGATTAGTGGGGAGAATTACCATTGATGATGTAGTGGACATTATCAAAGAAGAAGCAGACAGAGATTATCAATTGGCTTCGGGTATTTCTGAAAATGTAGAACCCACGTCCAGCATTTTAAAACAGACACGTTCGCGATTACCTTGGTTGGTTATTGGAATGTTAGGTGGAATTTTAGGAGCACAGGTGATTAGTCAATACGAAGGAGAAATCGCACTCAATCCAGCTCTTGCTTATTTTATTCCACTAATTACTGCCATGGGCGGCAATGTAGGGGTACAATCTTCGGCAATTGTGGTACAAGGATTAGCGAATCATACCATACAAATAGGTGGAATTTTACCGAAAGTTGCCAAGGAAACTGCTGTTGGTCTGATCAATGGCATCATTTGCTCGGTTTTGGTTTTTGGTATTTCTTATATGATTTCAGAAGATCATCAATTGGGACTTACCGTGAGTTTAGCCCTTTTAACAGTAATTTTGATCGCAGGAATCATGGGAACTGTTACTCCACTAATGTTAAACAGATTTAAAATTGACCCTGCTTTAGCAACCGGACCATTCATTACCACAGTGAATGATGTATTAGGGTTGTTCATTTATTTCGTTATTGGTCTTTTAATCTACTAATGAAAGTTGCGTTTTTAGATACCGTTCATCCGATCCTTCAACAAAGATTGGAAGCTGAGTCATGGGAATGCTATGACTATTCCAATATCCCAATAGAAAAACTTGTCTATTTGATTAACGACTTTGACGGCATTGTGATTCGTTCTAGATTTCGGATGGATGAATCTTTTTTGCGCCATGCAAATCAGCTTAAGTTCATTGCACGTTCAGGAGCTGGAATGGAAAATATTGACGAGGTTTATTGCGAAAAAAGAAAAATTGTTCTCTTCAATGCCCCAGAAGGAAATAGAGGTGCAGTAGCGGAGCATGCGATTGGTATGATTCTTTCTCTTTTCAATCACCTTTTAAAAGGACATCAAGAAGTATGCTCCGGAATATGGGATCGAGAGGGAAATCGGGGATATGAATTAGAAGGAAAAACGATTGGAATAATTGGGTACGGAAACAACGGATCCGAATTTGCTAAAAAATTGAGAGGATTTGATTGCGAGATTCTCGCCTACGATAAATACAAAACAGGTTTTGGAAATGAATTGGTAAAGGAATCTACCTGGGAAGAAATAAAGGAAAAGGCGGACCTACTTTCACTTCATATCCCTCAAACTGAAGAAACGATTGAACTCATTGATCAACAATTAATCAATGATTTTCAAAAGAATTTCTACCTGGTTAATCTAAGCCGAGGCAAAATTGTAAAAACCAATGATCTTGTAAATGCATTAAAATCAGGTAAAATTGCGGGTGCTTGCCTGGACGTTCTCGAATATGAAAAATCTTCTTTCGAAAATATGTTTTCTCAGCAAATGCCTGAAGCTTTCGAATACTTGATCCATGCAAACAATGTGCTTTTAAGTCCGCATGTAGGTGGCTGGACAAAAGAATCCTATTTTAAACTTAGCAATGTACTAGCTGATAAAATCTTAATTCACTTCAAATGAAATTACTGAAAAATATAAAAGGGCTTTATCTCACAGAAGAAACCACTCCTGAATTTAAAAAAGGAAAGGCAATGAATGAGATCAAATTTATCGATAATGCCTTCTTGGTAATTGAGGGTGAGAAAATTGCGGATTATGGAAAAATGAATGTGCTACCTGAAAAAAATTGGACTGAAATAATCGATTGCACTTCTAAATATGTCCTTCCTGCTTTTGTTGATTCACATTCCCATATTGTCTATGCAGGTACGAGAGAAACCGAATTTATTGATAAAATAAACGGGCTTTCCTATGAAGAAATTGCAGAAAAAGGTGGGGGTATCCTGAACTCGGCAGAAAAATTAAGAATGACTCCTGAAAATGAGCTCTACGAACAGTCTTTAATTCGTGTCCAAGAAGTAATTTCCACTGGTACGGGAGCCCTTGAAATCAAATCAGGATATGGTCTTTCGGTAGAATCAGAACTAAAAATGTTACGGGTAATCCAACGAATTAAGGAGGCATCCAATTTGAGTATTCGATCGACTTTTCTAGGTGCACATGCTTATCCTAAAGAATTCAAAGAGAACAAAAGAGGTTATCTCGATCTGATTATTCAGGAAATGATTCCAAATATCGCTACTGAAAAATTAGCCGACTACATAGATGTTTTTTGCGAGTCAAACTATTTTTCGGTTGAGGAAACGATTGAGATTATAGAAGCCGGAAGAAAATATGGATTAATTCCTAAAATTCACGTAAATCAATTTACTTCAATTGGGGGGATTCAAGCCTGTGTAGAACATGGAGCACTTTCAGTGGATCATTTAGAGGTATTAACTGATGACGATATTGAAGCTCTGAAAAAAGGATCAACGATTCCAACCATTTTGCCAGCTTGTTCCCTTTTTATTGAAATCCCTTACGGACCAGGTAAAAAACTGATTGAAAATGACTTAGGTTTTGCTCTGGCGACCGACTACAATCCTGGCTCTTCTCCTTGTGGAAACATGCAATTGGTCATGAGTTTAGCTTGCATCAAGATGAAAATTTCTCCAAATGCAGCTCTAAATGCTTCGACAATTAATGGAGCCTATGCCATGAATTTTGAAAATGAATTGGGAAGCATTACCAAAGGTAAACTTGCGAATTTGATCGTTACAAAGGAAATTCCATCAATTGGATATATTCCTTATTCCTTTGGAACAAATGATGTGGAGAAAATCATTTTGAAAGGAAAAGTAAACTAGACGGTTCAATCTAATCCCAATCTTAATGGGACTATTTACCTCACTTATTTAGTAGCAAAAGAATATAATGTGCTGCCGTCCAACTAAAATGTTTGGCATTCATTCCCTCTCCTGTCTGAGGATGATAAGTTTCTCTTAAAGGCTCCCCTTTTTCAGTAACCCCATTAGCATTTCTCAATAAACGCATAGTCGCCTTTTTGGCCTCTGCTTCAAAACCATAATTAGTCAATCCTCTAACACCAAAATAAGCCTGATCAATCCAAACGGGACCTCTCCAATAACCATCTTTGGGTTTGAATTCAGGATCATTCGCACTTAATGTTTGAAAAGGTACTGTTCCAAAAAACTGCTCCGGAATCATCATCTGTTCTTTCACTTTTTCAGCTTGTTCTGTTGAGGCCGCTCTTGTCCAAAGTGGACTCCATCCTTCGCATCCCATGGTTTTAACAAATGTTTTCCCATCTATTTTAGTATCGTAGAACCAACCTGTAGAAGCATCGTAAAACTGAGATTGGATTTTATCCATTAGTTCTTTTGCTTCTTCTTTCATTCTTTTCGCATTAAGTGTGTCTTTCATGGAGATTGCCATATAGGAGAGAAGAAGTTTCTCTTGCATCAAATAACAATTTAGATCCACACTCTCCTGATCTAAAGAGAATAAGGTATCTCCAATCGAAAGTAATTTTGATTGATCAAATCTAACAGCATTGTCCATTCCACTTTCCCATCTTGCTGCTTCCAAACTTCCATCCTGACTCCCATATTCACAGATTCCATCCTGATCATGATCCCTATAAATGTACCACCACTGATGTTGTTTCAGAAGTTTTGGATACATTTCTTCCAAAAAGTTTTGATCTCTTGTTTGTCTGTAGACTTCCCATATTGCCCAACCTGAAAGCGGTGGTTGAGTATTTCTGTAATTGTTCTTTATACTATTTGTATCTCTGAATACACAATTTGGAATAAATCCATTGGTATCCATATATTCATACATTACACGAATTTGGTTCTTGGCTAAAACGCTATCAAAATAGGATATTGCAACAGCATGTTTCCAACTATCCCAAGCCCAAAAACCATTATATTCTTTATCCGCATAACTTGGAAAAATCCCATCTTTTGTCAGTAAATCAGCAGCTGCTCGCCAATTATTTTGTAGCGTTAAAAGAGACTTATTTAACACTCGTACATAGGCTGAATCTAAAAAGTTGGGATCCATTTTTGACTGTAAATCATGACTAATTTTGGTCTTCCCTTCCTGATATTTTTCTAATGAATCAAGAAAACCGGCTTTCCATTTTTTCTGAATCTTTTCCTCGTCTTTAAAGTCATCCCCACCAAACATAACTGTAAAGCCAATATGCAGTTCTTCCATTTCACCCGGTTCAATGGTGACTTCTTGCATTTGAATTGGATATTCAGATCTTGGATTGATGTAAGGAAATGCATCCAATCCATAAATCATTACTCTTTCATTGGAAGAATTTGACTTATAAAGCATTCCATAACTTTGTGGTAGCTTTTTCAGATTGGGCATTAACGGATGAAAACGCCACTTGAATTTCAACGTTTTTGGTTTTTCTGTTTTATTCTGTACCTGAGTATAAAGGATAGCCGATCGCTTGGAAGTAAAAATCAAAGTCTGAATGATCTTGTATTCTACGCTTTCAAACATCTGTATTAAATGACTTCTAAAACTTGTTGATTTCATTTCAAAACCACTCCAGTCCACTACCCTTTTGGAGGAAAAATCCTCTATAAACAACTGACATGTATTTGAACCTAACCAAGTTCCATTATTCTCGCCCATAAGATAGGGCCCCATAAACCCACCATAATGTTCTGGTCTAGTGGGATAAGAAAAGCCAAACCAGGCACCTCGGTCAGAAAATACCGTAAGCGTACTATCAAAATAAGATTCAGGATCCGCTTTGTAATCAAGCAAATTCACATCATTCATGCTGATTTGGGAATGTAGGGAAAAAGCGAAAATAACGAGGCAAAAGGAACTGGATATTCTAGTAAGAATTGGTTTCATGGTGTTTTAGTTTGTCTTTGCTTTTGCGTAAATATAATGAGATATATACAAAAAAAGGGACTCCTAAATGGAATCCCTCAACTCGATACAAAAAGCGTTCCCTAATTGAACAATGTCACATAGGAATCAGCCGCTTTAAGATGAACCTCCTGTGGGAACTCAGCATGAACTACCAAAGTATTCTCATGTCTGTGCTCCAGTGATTCAATTTTTTTACGATCTAATAAAATCACAGTAGAGTGACCATGGTGATCCATTTTATCTAAAATTGTTTCTTCGTTGAAATCACATTGCCAGTGAGTTTCACCAACTTCTTCAGCGTAAGCTACTTCAATAGTTGGCATTTTAAAGAAATTATGTTCGCCAATTCCTTCAAAATCAAATACCAATCTTAAAAGCCCACTTTCTAAAACTAGATCCTCATCCTTCAATCCCATATCGGCAAAAGTCAATTTACCTGAGGTTGGTGCCGAAAATTTTATCTTGATCTCTCCTTGATTTAATTCTACTAATTCTCCCATTTTATTTTGTATTGATTGTTTATTCAAATGTAAAGCTAAATCATTCTTCAATCCCTGACAAATATCAGCGGGAAAAAAGATATTTTATGCCTATTAAAAGCGATAGCCAATAACTAGTACATCATCAACTTGCTCAAATTGACCTTTCCATTCTTCAAAAAAGGAGGCTAATCTTTGTTCTTGAGCCTTCATATTCAAATCCTGGATGGATAGCAGTAGTTTTTTCATATTTGCTGCTTTCATTTTTTTCCCTTTGTCTCCACCAAACTGATCCGAGAATCCATCTGAAAAAATATAAAAAGTGTCTCCTTTAGAAAGCTCAACCTCAGTTGTTTGATAGGAGATTGGATTAATAAATTTCCCAATTGGTTGCTTATCAGCCTTGATGACTTCTACATCAGAAGCACCTTTTCTAATGATCCAAAGAGGATTGTTTGCGCCAGCGTATTTGAGTTTCGAGCAAGAGTTTCGCGCAAGAGAATCATCACCCTCTTGCTGTTGCTCCAGACTCACAAGTGCTACATCCATTCCATCTTTTACTTCATCTTCAGATTTTTCGAATTCTTGGATTACAATATCACGTGTTTTATCCAATATTTCTCCCGGATCCCTCAATCCAAATTCTCTTACAGATCGATTCAAACTATTATTGCAAATCACAGAAACCATGGCTCCAGGCACCCCATGACCAGTACAATCACATGCCGCCAACAAAATTGACTCCTGCTCCTGCTCTTGCTCTTGCTCTTGCTCTTGCTCAATACTCTTGCTCAACACCTCCATCCAATAAAAATCTCCTGCGACAATATCTTTAGGCTGATAAAAGATAAATCCGTTCTTCAAAACTTGATTCAGTTGTTTCTCAGGTGGTAAAATAGCGCGCTGAATTCGTTTGGCGTAATTGATGGAATCGATGATTTCCCTGTTCTTTTCTTCTACAATTTTATGCTGAAGATCAACATTCGCTTTTTCAACTTGTAATTGACCATGAAGAATGTTTCTTCTTCTGTATACATGAGCAATGATCATGATCACAAGAAGTATAAACCCCATGGCGTAAATCAGGAAGTTCTTTGTTGAAGCCATGGATTTCACAATGTCTTTTCTTGGAATTAAGGTCCCAGTATAAAACGTTATTCCATTAAGTTTGTATTCACTGAAATTGACAATATAGATTTCTCCATCTGACTCAATTTCATAATTTCTGGGATTTAAATTTTCTTTTTGAAAAGTCTCAAAAGCCATCTTCAACTCTGGAAATTCACTATTCTTGATATTGATAAGAGAATCTTTTTTTAAGGATTGTAATTGATCAGAATATACATTTGGTAACCCAACCATATTTCCTTCTTTTGAAAACACAAAGGCGTAGCCATTATCCCCAACTTTAATATGAGTAGTCCTGGAAGAAAGATCAGACAAAGTAACATCAAAGGAAATCACTTGAACCACTGTATCTTTCGATTCCAATTTTTTTGAAACCGTGATTCCTGCAACCGAACCCATCTGGAAATTATAAGGAGGAGTCCAAACTATGGTATCTGATTTCATGCTATTATCAAACCACTGTTGATCTCTTGGATCATATGAAATAGTGGGTTTGACATTCTCATTTTTCACACGAATATCCCTTCCTTCTACGGTCCAGAACATACTTTCTGTTCTAGGTTCTCCAATATTATAAATCAAGGTTGAAAACCATACCCCTTCTCTTAATTCTGCCGCATAAATGTGATTTCCATGAATATCAGAAATAAAACACCCAGAGATTAAAGGATTGGATTGAATGGTGGAAAAGAAATGTTTGACCAAATTATCCTGATTTATTTGATTAAACTCACCTCTATAAAGTCTGAACCATTCTTCCTGTAATTTATCTTCTATAGGTGCGAAATAATTATCCAGTTCGCGATGAACCAATCGACTCTTTTCTTCGAGGATTTCGTTGGAAGTTTCATCTATTGACTTATCGAGTCTAAAATAAATGACAACTAAAGCGATTAAAATTACACCCAGAAGTAGGTAAATCAATAGGGCTTCAATGTGTTGTTTATTTCTGACTCTCAATTGTTTGTTGTTTCGGTAGGTAAAAATATAAAAAAAGGAGACCCTAGAGCCTCCTTTGCGTATTCTTATTGGTCAATCTATTATCTGACCACTATTTTTTTCGTCACTACTTTGGAATCGGATTCCAATCTTAAAAAGTAAGTCCCTTGTCCAAATGGTGCCAAATCAATTTCCAGCAGAGAAGCAGATAACTTTCTACTCAAAACTGTTTTTCCTAATAGATCGATTACCTTAAGAGAAACATTATTTTGAACCTCATCCAATGAAATAATCACCTTTCCTTGTGTCGGATTCGGATAAATTAAAACGGAATTGGTTCCAAATTCCTCTAAACCAACGGTAGATAAATCAACCGATTGAATCGAAGAATCTTCAAAACACTGATTATATGCTTTTAAATGAACTGTGTAAATCCCGTTTGATGCGTATGTATGGGTGGTATTCGTGTCCATATTATTATTCCCATCCCCGAAATCCCACAAATAGGTATCTGCAATAGCAGATGTATTAGTAAAATCTACCTGTAGACCCGAATTTGTGAAAGTAAAATCGGCATGTACAGAATCTACAACAAAAACTTGTTTCGTTACTTGTACGGGGCATTTACCAGTTTGATCATTAAAGAAATTAATGGTATCGTTCATTGTAATATTGACTGTTCCAGGGCTAGTCAGCGCCACACAATGAGAACGCATTTCCGCTCCTGATGCATTTCCTCCAAAGCTCCAGCCTAAATAGAGCGTGTCGTTAGTTGAAAATCTATTCCAAAGAGAATCATAAGTGATTGCGGCATTATTAATCACATTTACGCAAGCATCTGCCCCCCTGCAAATAGAATCGCTCACAGTAAAATCATTAGTAAATTCTGTCTTGAAAATTGGGAAAAACAAATGATCAAAATCATAAGCTGCTCCAAAAAGAAGATAATTTACCCATCCACTGTTAGCAGGAACATCAACGTCTTCATAAAAGGCATAAGATAGATCCTCTGTTTGACCATCGTCATTCGAAAGAAAATAAATAGAATCATTCGTAAATGCTCGGACACTTAAGAAAAATCCATTTCCACCAACCAAAGGGTTAGAATCAAAATCAAACGTAGCGTAATTTGCTGTGGTGGTTCCTGGTGTTTGCTGGGTTACAAAAATCGTATCCACGGCCAATAAATTTCCGGGAGTCGAATCGGCAAGGGCTTCATAAATTTTCCCTACTACGGGCATAGAGGTAGCAGCAGCTTCTGGGCGCCAGTAATAAATAATTTGAAAACCATCAATTCGCATGGGTTGCGGAGCCGTGAAATACTGTCCCGCCTCAGAAAACGAAGGTGAGCCTGTACTCGCTCCATAATAAGCTCCATTCCACCAAACAAATGATTGCACTTTATCAATTGCTAAATAGGCATTAGCCATGTATCCGCAGGAATCCCCTGCTGCTTTAACTTGGTTTAAATTTGAATATTCAACTTGAAAATGATTATCCGAATTCAATCTTTGGGGCGGGTTTTGTGCGGCTGCTCCAATTGTGAAAAGCAGCCCACTTAATGCGAGTAATAGTTTATTCATAGTTCATATTTTGTTATCCTTTCAATTTAGCATTTTTCTGATGCCTGTCAAAATCACGATTCGTTTTTTTCTCCAGATTCTTCTTTAAAGACGCTTCCAGATCTACATTGGTTTGGTTTGCTAAGCAGATTAAAACAAACAATATATCAGCCAATTCATCTCCAAGATCTTTGTTTTTATCTGATTCTTTCTCAGATTGTTCGCCATATCTTCTCGCGATAATTCGTGCAACTTCCCCCACCTCTTCCGTAAGCATGGCCATGTTGGTCAATTCGTTGAAATAGCGAACTCCGTATTCTTTAATCCAATCGTCTACTAGTTTTTGAGCTTCGTTTATTGTCATGGGATATACGATTTTAGATTTTAGATTTTAGATTTTAGATTTTAGATTTACGAATGTAGAATATTATTCCTTATTCCTAGAATCCATTATAATGGTCACCGGTCCGTCATTTTGAATATCCACTTTCATGTCTGTTCCAAATCCTCCTGAGGCAATTTCTTTTCCCATTTCAATGCCCAATTGTTTTTTGAACGACTCATACAAGGGAATGGCCTGTTCAGGTCTGGCAGATTTAATAAACGAAGGTCTGTTTCCCTTTTTGTAAGAAGCATGCAGGGTAAACTGGGAAATCAACAAAATTTCTCCATCTATTTCCTTTATCGATAGGTTCATCTTTCCTTCTGCATCACTAAAAATTCGGAGATTAATGATCTTTTGAACCAACCATTCAATATCCGAACTCTCATCGGCTTCTTCGATTCCCAATAGTAAATTGAGTCCTTGACCGATCGACCCAACAATTTTTGAGTCAATGGTTACTTTTGAACTACTTACTCTTTGGATCACTACTCGCATTAGTAAGCTCTTTCGTTGATCCCTTCGATGTAATTAATAAAAGATTTGTTGACTACCTTATTTCCTCCCGGAGTAGGATAATTCCCTGTGAAATACCAGTCTCCCGTGTGTCCTGGACAAGCTTTATGCAAATTCTCCACTGTTTGATACAAAATTTCCACTTCAGCATTCATATTTTCTGGAGTCAATAATTCAGCAATCTTTTTAGAAATTTCTTGATCTGTAAAGGAATCATAAAGCTCTTTCACATAATTTTTGATCTGTTCTTTTGGTAGATTTTCCTGATCCTTACATTTTTGATAGATATGCTTGATAAAATCGTCCTTACCGTTATCTCTTAGCAATTCTATAGCGGCTTCAAAAGCTATGAAATCACCCATTTTTGCCATGTCGATTCCATAACAATCCGGAAATCGAATTTGAGGTGCAGAGGAGACCACAATGATCTTCTTAGGTTGCAATCGATCCAAAATTCTCAAAATGGATTGCTTTAAAGTAGTTCCTCGAACTATGGAGTCATCAATGACCACCAAATTATCTTTGTTTGGAACTACCGATCCATAAGTGATGTCGTAAACGTGACTCACCAAATCGTTCCGGCCTTCATCACCTGAAATAAAGGTTCTCAGTTTTGCGTCTTTGATGGCTACTTTTTCAATGCGCGTTCTTTTTTCAAGAATTTCTCGAATCTTTTCAGGTTTTGGGTCTTTCAAATTTTCGATCTCCTTGATCTTTCTTTCATTCTGAATATCTTCCAAACCTTTAATCATTCCATAAAAAGAAGACTCCGCCGTGTTCGGGATAAAAGAGAATACTGCATTATCAATATCTCCACCTAAACTTTTTTCAATATCCGCACAGAGTAATCTACCCAACTCTTGTCTTTCTCGGTAAATATCTTTGTCACTACCTCTCGAAAAATAAATTCTCTCAAAGCTGCACTGGGTTATTTCCCCAGGTTCATTGATCTGTTCTATATGAACTTTTCCGTCTTTCTTGATAATAATCGCTTGTCCAGGACCCAATTCCGAAATTTTATCGGCCTGTACATTAAATGCTGTTTGAATCACGGGACGCTCAGAAGTAACCACTACGATTTCTTCATCTTCGTACCAAAATGCTGGGCGAATTCCATTTGGATCTCTCAACACAAATGCATCACCATGTCCGATCAATCCAGCCATGGCATACCCTCCATCAAAGTCAACTGATGAATGTTTTAAAATATTGGCCACATTCATGCCGTTCGCAATCTTACCTGAAATATCTTTTCTCGAGTAGCCTTGAGCTTTAAACTGATCGTAGAGTTTTTGATTTTCCTCATCCAAAAAGTGCCCGATTTTCTCCAAAACCGTCACCGTGTCCGACTTTTCCTTTGGGTGCTGACCTATATTCACCAACACATCAAACAACTCATCCACATTGGTCATGTTGAAATTCCCCGCGACAACAAGGTTTCTTGTCATCCAGTTGTTTTGTCTTAAAAAAGGATGGCAATTTTCAATCTCGTTTTTTCCAAAAGTACCGTATCTCAAATGCCCTAAAAAAACTTCTCCGGTAAAACCAGCATTTTCTTTCAGGTATTTGATGTCTTTCAATAATGCGGGATTTTCTTGTTCAATCTTTTGAAATCTCGAATTGATCTTTTGAAAAATGTCTTGAATTGGTTGCGAATCTACCGAACGGTGTCTGCTAATGTATCGCTGACCCGGTTTCATGTCCAATTTAATGTTTGCGATTCCTGCTCCATCCTGACCTCTGTTGTGTTGTTTTTCCATCAACAGATACATTTTATTCAAACCGTAAAAGGCCGTTCCGTATTTATCTAAGTAATAATCAAGGGGTTTTTTCAGTCTAAGTAGGGCTATCCCGCACTCATGTTTGATTGGATCACTCATCTTTCCGCATTAAATTGAGGTGCAAAGTTAGTGTTTCTTTTTGAATCATTATGGATTCACTTCTTTGAATTCAATATGGAAAACTACTGTAAAAAGGCAATTTTACTAACAACTATTTAGTGTTTTATACGTTTAGTAAATAAGAACTACCATTGGCTCGTTTAAGTTGTTCAGAGTCTAAGTAATTCTTAACTTTACTTGTTTGGCCAGATTTTGAAATAAATTTGAAATTATTCTTACGCTACATATCGATATTGATCTTGGGAATCCAAGGATATGCACAAGACGGGGTTATTTGGCTTGAAGATAATGCTGGGCAGTGGAATAGCAAAGTTCAACAAAGAGTCAAGATTCCAAATGGCCACCTCTACATCGACAATGAAGGCTTTACCTATGCTATGTCGAACATTGGGGAATTGTATTCACATGACCATTCTTCTTCTGATGAAAATGATGAGAATAAAATGTATCGAACGCATTCCATAAAGGCACAATTTATTGGAGGAAACTTTAACAATCAAGAATACTTTGGGAAATCAAGTCATTATTCCAACTACTATTTAGGTGAGGATCCATCCAAATGGAGATCTAAAGTTTATTCTTATCGAAGTGTTATTTATCATGACTTGTATGAAGGAGTTGATCTAGAATTTTATGGGCTATCTAATAGTTTGAAATATAATTTGCTCCTGAGTCCACAAGCCAATCCGGAACAAATTAAGATCTATTATCAAGGTCAAGATCGCATTAAACTGACGGATGAAGGATTAGAAATTAAAACTTCTCTTGGTACCATAGTCGAAAAAAATCCCATTGCATATTATACCGACACGAAAGAATTAATCCCAATTCAATTTGCATTTAAAAAGAACTATTTAAGTTTTGTATTTCCGGAAGGATACGATGCCACTAGACCGATTTTAATAGATCCTGAAATAGTTTTTTCTACCTATACAGGAGCTACCTCTGACAATTGGGGGAATACTGCTTGTCCTGGTCATGATGGAACCCTTTTTGCTGGGGGAATTGCTTTTGGTTCGGGGTACCCAATTACTACTGGTGCGTTTCAAACCACGTATCTAGGTGGGCCGGGTTCGGGAGGAACGGATGCAGTCATCTCCAAATTTAATGAAGATGGAAGTCAATTGGTTTATTCTACATTTCTCGGAGGAAGCAGAAGTGAAGTGCCTCATTCAATGATTACAAATGCAGATAATGAACTTTTTGTTTTAGGCTCCACATGGTCTAATGATTTCCCTACGAATGCCAATGCTTTTCAAGATACTGTTGTTCTTGGGATAAGTCCAGTCTTAGTTAACGGAATCAATTTCAATACTGCCGATGCTTTTATTGTTAGATTCTCCCAAGATGGAAGTGCCTTACTTGCTTCAACTTTGTATGGCGGTAGTAGTTGGGATTGTCTTTCAAATTCCAGTAGCTTAATTATTAACTACGGCGACCAATTTAGGGGAGAAATTATGATTGATGACGTTAACAATGTTTACATCACGGGTTCAACCAAATCAACAGATTTACCACTAATGAATCCTATTAAATCTTCGCTCAGTGGAAGTTCTGACGCTTTTGTCGCTAAATTCAGTCCGGATCTAAGTACATTGCTGTTTGCAACTTATCTTGGAGGAGACTTGGATGATAGTGGCAACAGTATTCAACTTTCGAGTACCGGAGATATTTTTGTGGGAGGAGGAACCAACGGAAACACTTTTATGTCTTCTTTTTCCAACCTTTACAAAGGAAGTGCGAGTGGAGATCGGGATGGATACATCGCAAAAATAAATGGAACAACTTTCCAACTCGAGGCTATTCGATGGATTGGAACACCCAATTACGACCAGGCTTATTTTGTTCAGATTGATTTGATGGACAATGTATATGCTTATGGTCAAACAAGAGGTGGAATCCAAAAATTTGGTTGCAGTTACGGATATAGTAACCGAGGTCAGTTCATTGCGAAGTTCGATAATTCTTTGAACTCAAATATCTGGTTAACTACTTTTGGTTCTCCTGTAAACATTATCAATTTATCTCCTACAGCCTTTTTGGTGAGTGATTGTGGATTGATCTATATAGCAGGTTGGGGTGGTCAGCTGAATCAAGAACATGGGAGTTCTTTGGTTAGCAATTGCAATACACTTGGTATGGAACTGACCAACGGTGCTTTCCAAGACACTACTAATGGCAGTAATTTCTATATCGCAGTTTTTGGACCCGATATGAGCAATTTGGCCTATGCAACTTTTATAGGGGGTATTTCTGCATCCTATAATCATGTTGATGGAGGCACCTCAAGATTTGATAAAAATGGAAATATTTATCATGCTGTTTGTGCTTCCTGCGGAGGAGATCCCAACGGATTTGCATCTACTCCGGGCGCGTTTTCAGAAAACAATAACAGTCCAAATTGCAATATGGCAGCATTTAAGTTTAAATTAGAAGACATTGATGCTGCAATCTCCGTTCCTACAGGGATCATTTGCCTACCAAGTACGGTTACTTTTGATAATCAAAGCATCAATTCAAATCAATACATTTGGGATTTTGGAGATGGAACTGGTTCTACAGAAAACTCCCCTGAACATTTGTATCCTGGACCAGGTATTTATGATGTGACACTAATTGCGATTGATACAAATAATTGCTTCAACACCGATACCACCTCTGTCCAGATAGAGATTGGAATATTTCAAGGACAAGCATCCCAACCACAGGATACTGTATGTCCGGGAAGTAGTATACAATTGGAAGCAAGTAATGGTATCTTTTACCAATGGGAACCCTCAGGTTTATTGGATAATCCAAATTCAGCCAATCCTATAGCCACAGTAGATACCACAACAGTTTTTTCCGTTATCGTAGTAGATTCGTGTGGATCGGATACCATAGAAGTTACCGTTCACGTTTATGATTTAAATTCAGTTTCTGCCGATGACACAACAATGTGTGAGGGAGATACTATTCAAATAAGCGCTTCCGGGGGTATAAATTATCACTGGGAACCAGACCAATTTGTTATAAATAATGGGGTTGCAAATCCTTTCGTTTTCCCACAGGTCACTACAGATTTTACTGTTGAAATTACCACTCCCGAAGGCTGTATTTTTTACGATACTGCAAATATTGTAGTCATCCAAAAACCACCTGTAAATTTCCTTGTTAGCGATGAAAAAATGTGTTTTGGAGATCAAATTAATTTTTCTCTAAACCCAAATTTTGATTATCAATGGCAGCCGAATTACAATATTTCTAGCACGAATTCTCCCAATGTCACTGTTTTCCCTGAAGTAGACACTCTTTACATAGCTCAAGCTTCCAATATTTGCGGGGTGGCTTATGACACGGTTCATATTGACGTAATTCGTGTTTATGCAACAATTTCACCTGATACAATAATATGCAAAGGAACCAGCATCTCAGTTGCCGCCTCAGGAGGACAAAGTTATAGTTGGCATCCACCTAGTTTTTTCAGTTCGCCTACAGCACAGAACCCAGTTGTTACTCCCCCTTATCCGACTTCGATTTGGGTAGAAGTTATGGACACCAATGGCTGTTCGGATAGTGCCTCGATGTATATTGACTTTTATCCAACAACTTTTTTAACTGTTTCTCCCGATTACTATGGTTTGGAAGGCGATACAGCCATCATCTGGGCAAATGCATCCGCTCCCGGACAATTATTCTGGATTCCAGCGGAATTCATCAATTGTACTAATTGTGATACCACTTTTGTTTTTCCTCCAACTACAACAACCTATACAGCCAATTTTTTAGACACCAACGGCTGTTTAGTCAAGAATTCAGTTACCATCTACTTTGACCCATTAATTTACGTCCCCAATGCTTTTACACCAAATGGTGATGGAATGAATGATTTCTTCGGTGCCAAAGGTGGAAATTTCAAAACTTTTGAATTGCTAATTTTCAATAGATGGGGGGAACTCATTTTTGAAGGGAATGCCATAGATGACTGGTGGGATGGGAAATACAAAGGAGAAAAAGTTCAAGATGGAGTCTATGTTTGGAAAATCCGATACGAAGACCTTAACTCCAACATTGACGTAATCTACGGTCATGTAACCGTTCTAAGATAATTCTAAAAGAAAAGAGAAATTCTTGCTCTTGCTCAATACTCTTGCTCTTGCTCAATACTCTTGCTCTTGCTCAATACTCTTGCTCTTGCTCAACACTCTTGCTCTTGCTCAACACTCTTGCTCTTGCTCAACACTCTTGCTCTTGCTCGACACTCTTGCTCTTGCTCAACACTCTTGCTCTTGCTCCTAAAGACACCCTGTTCTCCCACCATCTACTGGAACGTTAATCCCATTGATGTAGCTCGCTGCAGGAGAAGCCAAAAAAGCAATTGCATTCGCTACCTCTTCTGGTTGAGCAATTCTTTTCATCGGACTCGCATTCGCCATTTGATTGGCTATATCATTCACTTGCTCACCTGTTTTAGTTGCCTTGGTTTCAATAATGGATTTCAATCTGACAGTATCAGTTGCACCAGGAAGAACATTGTTCACTGTGATATTGTACTGACCAAGCTCGTTGGCAAGTGTTTTACTCCAATTTGCAACAGCTCCACGAATGGTATTTGAAACCCCTAAATTAGGAAGAGGTTGTTTAACAGAAGTAGAGATAACATTCACTATTCTTCCGTATCCTGCCTCTTTCATTCCTGGCAAAAGGGCTTGTACCAAAGCATGGTTACACAACAAGTGCATATGGAAAGCAGAAGTAAATTCATCCAATCCAGCTAGATTCGCCGGACCTCCAGCTGGACCACCAGTATTATTAATCAACACCTGAGCAGAATTTCCTTTTGATAGCCACGTTTCAATTCCTGATATCACATTTTGGACATTAGAAAAATCAGCAATTATGAAATCATTTTCCATTCCGTTTATTCCGTCCAAATCCGTTTTCACTTTTTTAAGCTTTTCTAGATTTCGCGCTACAATTACGATTTTTGCACCTAAAGATGCAATCTCCTTTGCAGTTGCTTCTCCGATTCCCTGCGTTGCTCCACAAACAACTGCCGTCTTTCCTTTCATTGATAAATCCATAATACGAAATAAATGAAAAAAACAATGTGCTCATAAGATTTAAACTCCTTTTTGTTAAAGGAATGATCCAATATGTCGAAAAAAGCTGAATATTTGTTTAAACGCTTAATATTTAGTTAACTTTGTGGGTTAATTGAAAATAATTGCATTATGGAATAGTGAACCCATAAAACACTTATTTTCAGATTATTTATGTTAAATTAAAGTTAATAGATTATGAAGAAGTTTTACCTATTGATGTTGTCGTGCATTGCGATGACACTCTCCTACGGCCAAGTCCTTCAAGAAGGATTTGACGGAGGAACAATTCCTGCGGGTTGGACCCAGGAATATGTAAGTGCTGCTGAGGATTGGGCAGCCGTAACAACAAATGGAAATGGAACCATTTCTCCAAGATCTGGATCGCACATGGCAGAATTCAGAACATCAACTTCTGGAGATGCAACAAAATTGGTTACCCCTTCCATGAACCTAACTACTTTGTCGTCTCCTCAACTAACATTCTATTATGCGAATGTACAATGGGCTGGAGATATTGATGAGTTAAGAGTGTATTACAAAACAAGTGCAGCTGGTGCATGGACTCAAATTGGGTCCGACTACTTAGCTGAACAAACATCTTGGACAGAAGTAGTATTGGCTCTACCAAACCCGTCTGCAGATTATTATGTTGCCTTTGAAGCTACTTCAAATTGGGCAAGAGGTATGAACCTTGACGATGTTTTAGTGGACGATGCACCAACATGTATCGCTCCTTCAGCATTGACGGCCTCAAATATTTTAGGTACTTCTGCCGATTTAGGATGGACCGACAATACTGGAGGAACTGCGTCACAATGGGACATTGAAATTGGTCTTGCTGGATTTACTCCAACTGGAAACGCTACTTACAGTGGTGTGGCGAACCCTTACAGTGCAATGGGTTTAACTCCTGCAACTTCTTATGAATACTACGTAAGAGCCGATTGTGGTGGAGGTGATAAAAGTGCCTGGACAGGTCCATTTGCGTTCACTACCCCTCAAATTCCTGTTTCATCTTACCCATATACTCAGGATTGGGAAGCTGGACAAGGAAGCTGGCAAACTATGAATGGTTCTCAAACTAATAAATGGCAATTTGGAGCTGCAACCAATAATGGTGGAACAAATGCCATGTACATAAGTCAAGATGGTGGAACCTCAAATACTTACAGCAATTCCTCTACATCTATTGTGCATCTTTTTAGAGATTTTCAGGTGGCCCCAGGGAATCCATTTATTCAATTATCTTTTGATTGGCAATGTGTAGGTGAAGGAGGATATGATTACATGCGTGTATATGTTGCACCTACCACTTACACACCAACAGCAGGAACTAACGTTTCACCAAGTGGAACCGCCCCAACTGGTATCATTCAATTAGGAGGTGATTATGATTCACAAACTGGATATAGTACAGAAACATTTACTTTAGATCCTTCATATAGTGGAACCACTTTTAGAATAATCTTCGAATGGAGAAACGATAATCTTTTTGGTTCAAACCCTCCAGCTGCAGTTGACAATATCAATATGCAAGTAGCATCTTGTGGACCTCCTGCAAATTTGAGTGTGGCGAATATTACTACAACCGATGTAGATGTTGATTGGGATCCTGCTGGCCCAGAATTATATTGGAATATTCAATATGGAACTTCTGGATTTGCAATTGGTTCCGGAACAATCTGGGATGTAACGGTTGCATCAGATACTACAATAGATAACTTGACGCAAAACACAGATTATGATGTTTATGTTCAAGCCGTTTGTGGGACGAATGATACTTCAATTTGGATAGGTCCAATCAGTTTCACTACAGATGCTGTTTGTCCGGCACCAACAAACTTCCAAACTACTTATATCGCGGAAGATACTATAGCTTTTGATTGGACCAATGGTGGAACAGAAACCATGTGGACTTTAGAATATGGTGTTGTAGGATTTACTCCTGGTACCGGAACTACAGTTTCTTTTGATTCCAATCCGGATACTTTATTCACAGTGCCGGTTGGGGATGTTTATGAATTTATCTTATATGCTGATTGCGGTACAATGACAAATAACCCTTACGATGGTCCGATTTCCATTGCGATTCCAGATCCAAATATTGGGTTCTTAGCATGGGATTCAACTTGTACAACTCCTTTTGAGGATATTTCAGCAACCGGTCAAAATATTGCTGCAACTATAGGTGATGATGGAAGCACAGGGTTTACCTTACCTTTTACTTTCCAATTGGATGATCAAATTAGTAATCAAATTTCTGTTGGAAATAATGGGGGTGTTGTTTTTGGAACACTTGCTGGAACAGTAGGGTTCACAAATGGAACAATAGCTTCTCTTGGTCAAAACGGATTTTATCCTTTTTGGGATGATCTAGGAACTACGGGTAATGTATATTACGAAGTAGTTGGTACAGCACCTAATAGACGTGCGATTGTGCAATGGAATAGAGCTCCTTTTGGAGGTACAAGTCTAGGTAATCTGCAATTGGTAATGTATGAAGGAACAAATGAATTCAGATTTGTTTATGACAATGTAGATTTTGGAGATCCTGCAAATGACTTTGGTGCAAGTGCAACTGTTGGTACAAAAACCAATATCAATAATGCGCAAGTTTCTTATAACGATGCTGTAATTAACAATGGGAAATGTATTAGCTGGTACTATGAATCATGTCCAATGGTTCTTGATGTTAATATTACTGGTGTAAATACAGACAGTGTATTTTTTACAATCACTCCTAAAGGGAATGAAACAGAATGGAAAGTTGAATACGGTCCAGCCGGATTTACTCCTGGGACAGGAATGTTTTTCATTACGAATACAACAACTGATACGATTCCTGGTTTAGATCAGTATACTGAATATGATTTCTATGTGTACTCTGCTTGTAGTGCTGGAGATACTTCAATGGCTTATGGTCCATTAAATTTCTGGACAGACCCTGTTTGTCCTGCTCCAACCAATTTCCAAAACACGTATGTTGCTTCAGATACACTTGTGTTTGACTGGACAAATGGTGGAACAGAAACTATGTGGAATATTGAATATGGTCCTGTAGGATTTACTCCAGGTACAGGAACTGTAGTTGCTTTTGATACTAATCCGGACACTCTTTTTAATCTTGCTGATGGAATGGTGTATGATTTTGTACTTTACTCGGATTGCGGAGGAGCAACAAATAATCCTTATGATGGACCAATTTCTGTAGCTACTCCGATCGTAAATGATTCAACTTGTTTTGCTACAGATATAGTTTATGATTCGACTTACACTTTCTCAAACGTAGGTGCAACTATTCATCCTATGGAAA
>JAWKMJ010000016.1:0-91045 GCA_041392305.1 Crocinitomicaceae bacterium | reverse complement strand
GAATTCAGCTAATTTACCCACCACAATTTTATCAATCGGAAATCTAAACTCATCAGAATTCAGATTGTTTAGATGAATCCATCTGAAAATTTGTTCTTCACCCTTAAAATCAAAAGCCTTTTCTTTGGTTTCAATTTTTTCAGTTTGATCACAAGCTACAAAATAATAGATGGATAGAATTTGATCTTCTTTCCGAAATGCCGAAACCACAAAGTCTTCATTGATGTAAAACAATTGGGGTGAATGAATTTCAATTTGCAATTCTTCCTGAAATTCTCTTTTTAAGCAATCCAAAATCCCTTCTTCAAATTCTAGCCCACCTCCAGGAAATTTGGTGAATTGAGTATTGAATCGATTTTCGTCGGTAACTAAAATATGATCTTCATGGATGAGTAACCCATATACCCGAACATTAAAGCGCATTATTCTTTAAGGAATTTGGATTGATAGGTTTCCTTATCCGACCAAACTTGAATGAAATACATTCCTTTAGAAAGGAAGTCTGTCGGAATAACTTGGGACTCTAATTTTGATTCTTCCAAAACCTGTCCCGAAAATGAAACGATCTTATACTGGTAGTTTTCTTTGAAAAAATCATCAATCTGAATGTAAAGATTTGTAGATACCGGATTTGGATAAAACCGCAATTCTTTGATCTCATATTCTTCGATAGATGAGGTGACTGGATAAATGCTGTCAAAATCATTCGGAGGATAAAGATCGTTTGCTCCAATTTTAATTAATGTCAAATTCCTACCTCCAATTTGCACATCTGCATTGGATCCAATCACAAGAGCTCCTAAATCTTGAGTTGGGATGAGATCATTGCCATAATCATCCTCTGTAAATCCATAAATAAAAGCCGAAGTCCACCAAGCTCCTGGGGAAACCTTACAAACCATGAAATCATACGATGGACTATATGCTGAAAACCCCGGAGTATTAGAATTAAATGTGTTTAGTAGGTAGAAAGTACCGGGATAAGTGATTGTAGCCATTACTTCGGTATCCCCACCAGCCAATTGCCAGTACTGACCTCCATTATCATTTCCTTGGTAGCCAACGATTTTAAACCATGCTTGCTTTTCATTGTTTTCATAAACGGCACCAACAAAATACATGTCCGTGGCACTATATTGATGAATATCATTGAAATATTGATTTTCTAGTTCCCCGAATCTTTTTTGAATGAGTGTGTTCCCATTTAAATCCAAAGCCAAATACAAACCAAAGTAGAATCACTCAACTCATCACTAATTTGACCTGCAATATAAAGAGTGTCATTTCTTTCCGTAACTGCTTTGGCAAAATCATCTTTTGAAGTTCCAACTGTCCTTGTCCATAAGGTGTCTCCTGTTTTATCGACTTTTAAGATATAAGCGTCTTTATTACCGGCACCAAAGCTTTGTGTTTCTCCAACAATAATCAAACTCGAATCCGACAACATGATCATGTCATTAAAAAATTCCCAATCCGATCCTCCAAATGAAAAATCTTCTATTTTGTTCCCCAAGGAATCCACCTTAACAAGATAGCCGTCAAATCCACCATTTCCGAAAGAATTGGTGTGACCACAGATCCAAAATTCACCATTATTTCTGGCTACAATTTTCTTTCCAACTTCCCACAGTCCATTGTCGATGAAATTAGAATGCATGAAATTCCCGGCACTGTCCACTTTCATGAATAGGATATTTTGCCCTGAATTGTAGAATGATGAACTCGATCCAACAACCACATAAGAAGAGTCTGCAAGTTCAATAGCAGAAAAACCTTCATCATAACCCTGACCACCGTAAGTATTCGACCAATTCAGAGTTTGTGAAATACTCCAGCTGGCAAAAAGAATCATCTGTATGGTAAAAAGTACTTTCATTATTTTATTGTTCCTCTAATTCCAACATTGATAGATCGTCCGTAACCTTTATTAGAAAACGTACCATAGACGCTTGCGGTTGAAATACTGATCGCAAAAAAGTCCTTAGCCATGAAATCCAATCTTAAACCACCATCAAAACTATCAAATCCACCGTAACGCAATGTTGCACCAACCGCAAACCAATTCACAGGTCTGTAATACACTCCAGCAAATATCTGAGGGAAATAATCTCTCGTTGTGATCATTCTAACACCGAAAGTAGATTGTAATTTTCTTTCACTAAACTGATCAATAACTTTAGCAAAGGTGATTCGAGCAGGAATCCAGGTCATGACATTCCCTTTAGTTTCCTTTACATTCAGGGAATCCATCCAATCTGTTTCATTGTTCAAAGCAGAATTTCCGTTGATGATATCTGAAAAATCAAATCCATAAAAAGAATAGGTAGAATCAACTGCATAAGTAGTTGTACCCTTATTCCAGCTAATGAAACCTATGTTTTCAGCCTTTAGTTGAATGATGGCTTTTGTTTTGAACCAATTAATTGGAATATTCCAGTTGAAGTCCACCGAAACTCCCCAGCCATTAAAAGCGCCTAACCCATTTTTGGATCCATCGCTAAAACTAACTTGACCATTTCCCTTTAAGTTGACAATTTCATCATTGGCATAAAAGCTACCGTTTTCCAATTCTCCTTTGATGAATCTATTCCCATAGAGAAATGAAATGTTTCCTCCTGAGCCATATTTTTTATCAAAAAATCCGAAATTCAATTTCCAGTATGCCAAGTTCTGAAGACGCGTATTGTTCAGATTGAGTTCTTGATTCAAATAAGGTGCATTTCCGTACATGGCAAGATTGAATACATCCTGAGTAATATTCCCATTCACATAATTTCTGTATCCGATTCCCAGATAATACCCCAAACGTTCTTTCTTAAATAAATTGGTTTTGTAGTCGTAAAAAGTGATTTGGGAATAGGTTTCTCCACCAAGTCTGTTGTTCTGCGTTAGTTTATGACTAGTCAAATCTTTGGTGTGTTGATCGATATAACCCCCAAAAGCAAATCGATCGATCATGATATTCTGAATATTCAGTGTGCCGTAGTAATCTTCAGTTTGAAAATCGATCACTAGTTTTTTGTCTTGAAAATTAGAATCAATGGCAAATCCATGATAAAGCTGAGCATTGGACAAACCAAAAGAGAAAAATGCTATGATGATTAAATAACTTCTCATTAAAACTCAACTTTTAATCCAATGTTTGATCTTATTTTGAACTGAATAGAGTAGTAATCATACAAATCATAAGCTAGAGGATGATTCGTGTTGTTGACATCTGCCCAAACAACTATAGATTTCGCTTTGTCAATTACCTGCATGAAATTCTGATCCACTAAATAACTCACTTCTGAAAAGGTAGGCATGTTCACTTTTCCGTTGAAATCTGGAATACCGGCAACTAAAGAACCGCTAGCAAACAAAGTATCAATCGCCATACCTTGATCATCCAAAAAGATCAAATTCGCATGAAGATCAAAAGGAAAATAATTGTCTCCGGATAAAATTAATTCACCGTTGGTAATTCTAGTGCTTTCAGGGTTTTGATTGATTTCCAGATTAAATGTATCGATAAAGTACAAATGGCTTGTACTGAAACGAGTGGGCATGTTTAATTCCAATTCAACTGCAAGTTCGGACTGTGGATAGAAATAATCATTTCCTCCACTTACATTTCCAAGCGGGTTAATTTGAAAATTATAATCCATGATTAGTTTGTCCGGAAGATTTTGTAAAAATGATTGAATATTGGAATTTCCAGAATTGATATTGATCGGGTAAATAAAGGGAGATAAAGTACTCCAAGCCCCAGAAGCCGGGTTGATATTGATGTTTTGGCCTAAAATGGAGTGATTTAAATTCACAGTATTTCCATAATTGGTATTGATCGAAGTAAGTTGGTTTACAACGCCGGTAGCAATAACAACTAGTCCATTTCGAATATTTAAATTCATGTTGACTGAATCAATCAGAATAGATCCCGAAACAAAGTTTCTCATAAAGTCTAAATCGATGGTGTCTTGGGCACTAAAAATTTGATTTCCGAAATACCCTCTACCGTAATCAGGAAGAATATCTTGAAAAGCCACTTCAATGGTAATCGAGTCTTGATTGGTCACAAAAACAGTATCGCCATTTGGATCTGAAGTTGCATCAAAAACGGAAGTAATTGTATTCCAGGAATTGCCATTTGCTCCCCTCAAATCCATCATGTAGCCCGTGAAATCTACATCCAAGCTAAAAGTGGCAGGGTTGGCTGAGGATCCAGCAGGTACAAAAGCTGTGACACTTAAATTGCTTCCCTGTTTTTGTACACCAGGCAGAGTAAGAGTCAGATAAACTCCAGTAGCGATTGGATTTTTTACAGTAATGGTAGCCCCTCCAGATTTTATTCCCAATTCTTTAATCTGCGCCCCTTCAATATCAAATTGTCTTTCCTCTACTTGATTAATAAAAGAAGTTCCAGGAGGTACGTCCAGATTGATGGATAGTGCAATTTTTTCTCTTAAAATGGTATCAGGAATTTTAAAAATGGAGTCAAAATTAAGATCCACAATATTACCTGTATAGATTAAATTTAAGGTAGAATCCGGATTCACGGCAAAAATTGAATCCTGAATCATGTCATTTAAATCCAAAGTTCCGTAAGCAAGTGGAACTGCCCATTCAGTATCCCAGCTTGTTCTTTCTTTTTTGCAAGAACCCAAGGAAAAGAGGATTAGAAAAAGTAATATGAGCTTAACCGACTTTGTCATTTGATGGGCATAAAAATATCAATAATCTAATAGAATTACGAAAATTCGTTTTGATGGGTGAGTAAATCTCATTTTTTATTGTATTTCCCTTGCCAAAGATCACTTATTTTGCGTGCAATTTCTTGTTCTTTTTGCGAAGATCCTGGATTAAAAAAATTCATTCCTTTCAATTCTTTCGGCATAAATTCCATGTTGACAAAATTCCCTTGATGTCCATGCGCATATTTGTAATCTTCCCCATATCCAAGTTCTTTCATAAGTTTCGTTGGGGCATTTCTTAAATCCAATGGAACGCTCAAGTTTCCTGTATTTCTAACTGCATCCTGAGCAAGATTGATGGCCATGTAGGAAGCATTTCCTTTTGGTGAAGAAGCAAGATAGATGACACACTGAGATAAAATGATTCTAGATTCTGGCATTCCGATAACGGAAACAGCTTGAAAACAGTTGTTAGCCATAACCAAAGCAGTAGGATTCGCTAAACCTATATCTTCAGATGCAGAAATCAATAGCCTTCTCGCGATGAATTTTGGATCTTCTCCGCCTTCGATCATTCGCGCCAACCAATAAACTGCCGCATTGGGGTCTGAACCTCTGATAGATTTAATCAGGGCAGAGGCTATGTCATAATGTTGTTCGCCTCCCTTATCGTAAAGAACATAGTTGTTTTCCAGAGTTTTCTTCACGATTTCATTGGAAACAATGATCTTGGCATCATGACTCTGAGAATTCACAACGATTTCAAGTAAATTCAGCACTTTTCGTGCATCTCCACCCGAGTACTGAATGAGACTTTCCGTTTCCTGGATTTCAATATTCAGTTTGGCGAGGAAATGATCTTTTGTGATAGCGTTTTGAATAATTCGATCTAAATCTTCTTTAGTATGATGTTGTAGCACATAGACCTGACATCTCGATAAGAGAGCCGAAATAACCTCAAAAGAAGGATTTTCAGTCGTCGCTCCAAAAAGTACGACCTGTCCCTTTTCAACAGCTCCTAAAAGGGAATCTTGCTGAGACTTTGAAAAACGATGAATCTCATCGATGAAGAGAATAGGAGTTCCTTTTGAAAACATCCCTTCAGTTGAGGCTTTTTGAATTACCTCTCTCACATCTTTGACTCCGGAATTGATGGCACTTAAGGTAAAAAAAGACCGATCGAGTTGATTTGCGATCAAATTAGCCAATGTAGTTTTTCCCACACCTGGTGGTCCCCAGAAAATTATGGATGGAACCAAACCTGAGTTGATCGATTTCAAAAGGGGAGAGTCGTCAGAGACTAAATGTGTTTGCCCGATATATTCCTCAACCGTTTTGGGTCTTAATCTTTCGGCTAAAGGAATATTAGACATGATCTTGTTTTTTGTGTTTCCAGCGCTTGTGGGACCAAAGCCAGAATTGCGGATTTTCACGAATAACTTCCTCTAGATTTTCGCTATATAGATCAATGATTTCAACGTCTTTTAAGGAATCATTTGCATCTGAGATCTTTTTAAAATGAACTTTGAATTTGCCTCGTTCTAGTTGTTCGATGTAGGCAAAATAAAAGTCCATGCCCAATTTTTACCAATACTTGTTCCTCCTAACATCCAGGGAGTATCCTGGTTTAGGAAAGTGTTCCATCTTACTTTGGACATGTTCGAAGGCGACTGATCTGCCAAAAAGATATAAGCGGATTTATTTCCTTGATGCTTGTACATGTATTTCAATGATTCGTTCATGGAAATCATTTTCATTCCATGGCGTTCTCTTACTTCTTTGGCTTTAATTTCTGCGTAGGAATTCGATAAGGGTTTGTAAACCGCCACACACTGATGATCTATCATGTAAGGCATTGCCGAAGCCCAAAGTTCCCAATTGTTGAAGTGACCACACATGAAAATTACATCCCGACCATTTTTGAAAGACTCCTTTAAATCTGCATTTTCTTCAATTTGAAAGTGCTTTTCAACCAAATTTCGATTGAATGAAATGGTTTTCATTATTTCAAAAAACAGACTGCAAAGATGATGGTAATAATTTCTTTCAATGATCTTCAGTTCTTCTGGTGTCTTGTTAGGGAAAGCGTTTCTCAAATTCATTCGAACTACGTCTTTTCTGTAGTTTAGAGCGTAGTAAAGGATATAATAGGCTACGTCAGACATATACCATAATACCTTAAAGGGTAAATAAGAAAATGGAATCAGTATGGTATAATATACTAGTTTGAGCATTCTATTCTTGCAACAAAATAAATCTAAAAATCCGTTTTGCAAAGCTAAAAGTATTTGGACTTTACATAATTTCGGACAGGATTAGAACGAGATTTAAATCATGTTGGTTGAAATTATCAACTAATGATTTTTCTCCCATCTCTAAAAATCGATCTAAACTTGCCTTCAAAAGCTTGTGTTTATTCTCTCTAATGTAGGACTGATTGTATAAAATATTCAATTTATCCCCTTTAACATAACAATAAAATGATCCGAATTGATTTTCATCCATGTTGGATTCGTAAGCTTTGATCAAAAAATTTTGGATGGAAGTCATTTGGTCCATTTTTACGAGAATGACATCGTAATACCCAAAACTATGTTGAATTTTTTAGTTCCGGTAAGCGGATTGATGGTCTCCTTTCTTTTCATGGTTTGTTCTTCCAAAAGCAAGATCAAGGAGTTTTCATAGTTCATGACTCCTTTGTTTTTCAAATTGGTGCAGCCTAGACTTTGTTCGGAATTTGCATTTGGATTTGTCGCATAGATGATGCTTGATTCAAATAAGATGGTTCGTTCTTTTATAATCTGATCAATTCCTTCAAATATGGTTATAGAAACGCCCTTACTTCTCATGGATCCATCGATTCGGGTATCAACAAAATTCCAACCCTTCTCTGCCAACTACCTTTCCAACGATGTAAGTTAGGTAGAATTTTTCAGGTGCTGTTGCATCAACTGAGATTATTGGATCCTTACAAATCCACGTTTTAGAAGCTTGGATAGGAAGACGAGTGATTTTCGAATTTTTGCTGTATTGAATGAGTTCTACATTATTCTCTTTACGATGCAACAATAGAAATCCTCCTTGGTAATTCACTAAATCGATGATACTGTCTGTCTGAAAAGTGAATTTATCAATGTTCTTTAACTTGTTGTCATAGACATAGCAGATTTCCTTGTGAAATGCAAGAGCATTGTGTTGGAATCAGTAGCCAAGATAAAGTTGTCCTTTTTTCTTCCGACAATAAAGAGAAGTCCAATTCATTTCCATCCAGATCAAAATTATCCACAACTGTACCTTTGGCCTTTCGAGAGGTGTAAATCAAACTAATATGTTTGTCAAGAATGCCTGCAAAAAGTAGATCTTGAAATTTGTACTCATAATTCAATATAACTTTCTTCTCCAGTTCTGTTTGAGCATTGAAAATAAGCAATTGAATTTCTGTCTTTGGAGGAATGACATCTTGATCCAAATCCTTTGTTTCATTCAAAAAATCGTTGTTATTGTAATTCAGAACGTAGTGTTTCCATCTACTTCTCCAAGGTACTTTGAATTAAATGAATTTGGAAGTACACTTTTTGTAACACTAAGAAATTCCTGCGAAAACGCAGCAATATTCAATAAGGTTATCAAAGTGATAAGTAGTAATTTCATTGCATCTTTCCCGATCCCAAAAATTGGAAAATGGGTCGTGTTTTTGTTTTGGTTCTTTAACTGGCAATTTATATAAATTTTCTAAACAATGGAAGTAAAATCCCATATTCTGAAAATCTTTATTGGCAAAGGGAATCACATTCTATTCCTCTTTCACAATTCGTTCAATTTTTAAGATGGATTGATCATTTTGAACACGAAGAATATAGACTCCAGAGGTCAACTGACTCATACTGATGTAGTTCTGCTGGTTTTCAATTCTTGTTTCCAAAACCAACTTTCCTGTGGCATCGAATAATTGAACAGCATACTTTTCCTTATTTGACTTTAAACTAATTATAAGTTGATCCTTTACTGGATTTGGATAGATTTGAATTTGATTTTCCAGTTCTTCTGAATCTACGCTAGCCACATCTGAAATCCAAATACAATATTCTTCAATCTCCCTAAAATTTGATTTGTAGGACATGGAATTCCTCCTCCTGTTTGACCTACCATGGTAATTCGCATTCTGGTCTGACCATGAACCGCAGTCAAAGGAACGGTAAATGAATCTGTAATCAATCCATTCTCAAAACCACTTAAAATGCGCTCTCCCGTGTCGAAAACCCCGTTCTGATCGAAGTCGATCCAGGCACCAAATGTTTCAGTGAAATTAAATCCGGCATACCCTGGAGTAACAGCTAAAGTATATTGATCTCCAGTAATCAAAGTAGTGGTTGCGGTATCGTTAAACATATACCCACCGTTGTCGCCCGAATTGCAATACATCCAGCTTAATTGCACGGTTTCAATCCACTCTAGATTGGAATTTCCTGCTAGTACCGTACAGTAATTTTGATCATAGCATGCACCACACCCTTTGGTTTTAAATTCTAAAGAGGACGAATAGGTCTGCCCGATTTGAGGACAATTGGTTTTGATCTGAATTTCATAGTATTCACAAGAATCTAATCCCGAAATGGTAATGAAGGTATCTGTTATTCCTGCTAATTCTGTCCAAGTACTACTGCCTAAAACGCGGTATTGAACATTAAACGAAGAAGCCGTGTAAACCGAATTCCAATAGAAAGTGGCATTTTGAGCTTCAATTGTATCAATCAAAATTTCTGGATTGGTGCAACATCCATCTGAAGTAAAAGAATAAGTCACAGTTGGATTACTGAAAGCCGTGTCGCAATCTGTGATCATGTAAAAATCGTAATCAGAACAAAAAATCAAAGTATCAATAAAAACAAAGTTCGTATCGATATGAATGGAGTCGTAAACTGATGCGGAATTTTCTTTAAAATAAAACCAATAGGAAGAAGAAATACCGTCCCAGTCAATTCGCGCGGTTGTGTCTGTAAGACTATCGATTCGGACACTGTAAGCATAGGAACACTCGTTGGTGTCGCACTGATTAATTAATTCGTTTAAAGCGTTAAAGGCGTTAAGTCTTCCACCTGTGAGTACTTCGCTTGAAAGATTGGCAACAGGATCTACGCCATCTAAAAGAGCTTGTTTGACCATCAAAACAGCTGCACCAGGATTCGATTTTGCAAGTGCCATAAAAGAAGGGCAATCAATAGAATACATTAAGGCAACCGTTCCCGCTGTGGCTGGACAAGCAAATGAAGTTCCACTAGAGTTTCCCCAAGTTCCATTGGTGTTGAGCATGTAAACTTGCTGACCAGGAGCTGCCAAATCGATCGAAACAGCACCGTAAGCTGAGAAATTCCGCACATCATTGTGGTCGGAAGCTGTAACGGCTACCAAATAATCGCTTGTACAAGCAGTAGGCATGTCACCCACAACATCTACATCTACACTATTATTAGCTGTGGCACCCACATTCAAAATCCCATGAATTCCTAAGGAGTCATAAAAAGCACACCATAGGGGATAACTAGACGGATCGGCCCCATCAACGCCCCAAGAAGCATTGGTAACCACTACAAAAGCTCCTTTCTGACCATTGGTCTGATTGTACATTTTTCGCATGGTTAATGGATAATCATAGGCAGCTAAAACACTGGATTCACTTGCTGGAACGACTCCACGGATCATCATGATTTTTACGTCCCAGTTGATTCCAGTTCCCCCGACTGCATTGTTTCCTTTAGCGCCAATCATTGAAGAAACTTGAGTCCCATGATTAGAGGTTCCAATGTCATCATTCAAACTTTGAATATTCCAACCGAGATAGTCATCTATAAATCCATTATTGTCATCATCAATTCCATTATTCGGGATTTCATGTATGTTTTTCCATGCGTTTGGAGCTAATTCAGGCAAAGTTAAGTTTCCGCCTTGTTCTTCTATCACACACACTACAATGGTGTCACCGTGAGCAGTTAGGCCTCCTGTTGTAATGTCCCAAGCGTCTGTGGCCTGCATGTCGGCTCCTGCTGTTCCTCCTGTCTGACCCGTATTTTCAAACTGCCATTGATTGGAGAATTCTGGGTCATTGGGCGTTGTTGCTCTGGATTGAACATAGTGATTGTTTTGAGCAATCGTGATTTCATTTTGAGCCCTTAAAAAAGCCAAAATTTCTTCATGAGAATGGGCTTCTGGGTTGAATTGCAGACTGTAGATGTTTACATTTTTACTGATGATTCTGATAGCAAAGGACTCACCTGAAAGCGGGCTAAAATTCTTTAGTTTTTGATCCAGTTTTTGAATAGAAACAACTGGATTCAATTGGAAAAGTACTTCTCCTTCAACATAAGTTGGTTTTTCTTGTGCTTTGAGGTTTTGAAGTCCAAATATGATCAGGATAAATAGTAAATTTCTTAGCATATCGATAAAATAGTCTCTCAAATATAAAACGAAGAAATATTATTATTAGTTTGGTGTCCAGTTTTCTTCAATAAAATTATACAGTTCTGAAGCGAAAAAAAGGCATAGCTCTCTTACTTTTACTGGTTCTTGTATCAGATCTCTATCTTTATTTTCCAGTCAAATTATTGTTGCAGCATTTCTCCGATTTTGGAATAAAGATCTGGTATTCTCAGTACATTTTGCTGACACTGGTAACGGTTTATGCCATCATCCAATTTTATTTTATCAAACCACTGAAAGCCCGATTTCAAAATGTGATGGTTTCGATTATTGTGACTTATTTCTCAGTCAAATTTTTGTTTTTGATTGGAGCTTTTGTGATCGATCTGGTTTTGTTTCAAATGCAATTATCACATAAGGGGTTAGCACATTTTCCGGCAGAGACGGTTGAAAATGGAGGGCAATTTTTATGGTTGATATTAGGATTGTCTTTTATCCCAGTTGTCTTTTTGTTTGGTGGAATTATTTCTGGAGGAATTCGAATCAAAAAGGAGTTTGTCGAAATCTATATTCGGGACTTACCGGAATCTCTTGAAGGTTTTAAAATAGTGCAATTGTCGGATATTCACCTGGGAAGTTTTTTCAGAAGAAGTCGCGTAGCACATGGAGTAGATCTTGTGAATGAAGAAGAGCCAGACTTGATTTGTGTGACAGGAGATTTAGTCAATTTTAGGTCTGATGAATTACAGGGCTTTGAAAATATCTTAAGTCGATTGAAAGCGAAGCATGGTGTTTATTCTGTGCTTGGAAACCACGATTATGGCGATTATACCAATTGGCCTACAGAACAATTGCATCAGGACGATATTGAGAACATGAAATTGGGTCAGCAGCTCATGGGTTGGGATCTCTTGCTGAATGAACACCGAGTTTTGACACAGGAAGATTCGAAAATTGGTTTAGTTGGAGTAGAAAACTGGGGAAAAGGATTTAGACAATCGGGCGATTTTGATCAAGCCATCCAAGGCATGCCCGAAGTAAATGTGACAATTTTAATGTCTCACGATCCATCCCATTTCACGAAAGTTGTACAAGAGCATCCGAGAAAAATGCATTTGACTCTAGCAGGTCATACCCATGGTTTTCAGATGGGAGTGGAGAATAGATATGTGAAGATTTCACCGGCTCGATTCAAATACAAATACTGGGGTGGATTATACGAAGAAAACGATCGTTATTTGTACGTGAATCGTGGGTTTGGCTTTTTAGGTTATCCTGGAAGAATTGGAATTCCGAGTGAAATCACCGTTTTAACCTTAACTTCGCATTCGCACAAGAAATTTGAAAAGTCGAGTCAGAAAATTCGTCATAATGTGGCGAAGAAGAGAGAGTGAAGCACATCGTCATCATAGGAAACGGAATTTCAGGAATCACTGCCGCAAGGTATATTCGGAAGAATAGTGACGCTCAAATCACTATTATTTCGGCAGAATCTCAATATTTTTTCTCCAGAACAGCTTTAATGTATGTTTTCATGGGGCAAGTTCGATTTGAAGATACTTACCCTTACGACCAAGACTTTTATCAGAAAAACAGATTGGAATTGGTTTTTGATCGAGTGGAATCCATTGATTTTCCTGCAAAAACAATAAAACTGAAGGCAACAGATTCGATTGTTTACGACGAACTGATTTTGGCAACAGGTTCAAAACCAAGAAAACTGAATATTGAAGGGGAAAAACTCGAAGGCATTCAAGGATTGTACAGTAAACAAGATTTGGAAAAGCTGGAAAACAAGAGAAATCAGATTCAAAAAGCGATTGTTGTTGGTGGTGGATTGATTGGTGTGGAGTTAGTGGAAATGCTACATTATCAAGGTGCTGAGGTCGATTTTATTATCAGAGAAAGTGGTTTTTGGGCTGAAGTTTTAAGTGAAAAAGAACAAAGATTTATTGAAGAACATATTCAATCCAAAGGCATCCGAATTCATTTAAATGAAGAAATAAAGAGCTTTGATGGAGAAGGGAAAGTATGTCAAGCCTTTACCAAATCAGGAAAAAAAATCGAGATTGATTTTGCTGGAATTACAATAGGAGTGGAGCCGAATATCGAGTTTTTGAAAAATTCTGAATTGGAGTTGCAAGAAGGAATTTTAGTTGATGAAGATTTTCAGACCAACATTCCAAATGTCTATGCCATTGGCGATTGTGCCGAACATCGAAATCCTATTCAAAACAGAAATAAGATCGAGCAATTGTGGTACACGGGAAAACTTCAGGGAAAGCAGATGGGGGAAAATTTAGGGAAAGGAGCAAGCAAAAAATATGAACCCGGACCTTGGTTCAATTCAGCCAAGTTTTTCGATATTGAATTTCAGAATTATGGCTTTGTTTCGAATACAAAAGAGGAAGGGCAAAGCGAATTTATTTGGAAAAAAGGCAACAAGATGTTCCGACTCCTATTTGATTCAAATACAGACGAATTTATCGGAATCAATGCCTTCAATTTAAAATTCAGACATCCTGTTTTTAATGATTGGTTGAGAAATAAAGTAGGAGTTGAAGAAGTGCTTCAAAATTTGAAAACTGCCAGTTTTGATGGGGAATTCAGTAAGAAATACGAGGGAGAAATTGTGCGTGCTTTCAATCAAGAGTTTGGCAGAAATGTGCAATTGAAGAAAAAGATGTGGTACCAAAAACTGATCAGCAAATGAGAAAGTTGGGTTGGATATTGGTATTTGTCGCCATCGGAATTTTCATTTCGACCTTGTTTTTGAATAGCTACACTTTTTTGGGACAGGAATATCCGGGCAAAAGTCAAATATTTAAAATCATCGACCTGGGCATTCAGAGAGATTTGGAAACAATTTCAACTGGCGAAGTAAGAAATATGAAATTTTCAATGGCCAAGAATCTAAGTGAGGGTCCAGTAAAGGAAAATCCATGGATATTTTTTCTCCTCACTTTTGGATTAGCAGCTCTTGGTTCCATTTTGATTTTCATTCAGTCCTTCAAAAAGTCTGCTTCCGAGCAAAATCTAGGAGTTTTTCACCAAAAATTGACCAATCGAAAATGGCCAGCATATTTGTTATTACTGGCATTGATCGCATTCTATGTATTACTTTATTGGTTTCCTTATTATCTGGTGGAGTGGACAATTTTGGTTGATCCCATCGCACAATTATTTAATTCGGAAGGACAAGCTTCGCATTGGTTTTTGTATGGATTCATGTACAGTTATATCATGACCTTACTCGGCATCCGAATGGTGATCAAATACCGACACAACAATTACCAAATCATCAGAACGATCACGGTTTGGTTTTTTCAGATCGTTTTTGCTTTTACAATTCCTGAGATTCTGGCAAGTTTAAATGGTAGTTGGGCCGGGATCGATCTTAAAAATATGTGGCCACTGGACTACGATTTTTTCAATAATGGCGGATTGGTCACTTATGCAACGGAAAGTCAGTCTGTGATGGTCAATGGGGGCGGACTCGGACTCGGATTTTTAATTTGGGGAATAGTTTTGTTTGCCGTTTTAGTTCCCATACTAGTCTATTTTTTTGGGAAAAGGTGGTATTGCAGTTGGGTTTGCGGATGCGGTGGTTTGGCAGAGACTTTGGGTGACGCTTTCAGACATTTATCCGACAATTCGCTCAAAGCCTGGAAAATCGAAAGATGGATGGTGCACAGTGTATTGGTTTTAGCCATTCTGATGACCATTTTAACCTTTTTCACCATGTTTACAGGAGTTTGGGGAGCCACAGGATTTATTCAGGAATGGTATGGTTTCTTGATCGGTTCTGTCTTTGCAGGAGTAATCGGAACAGGTTTTTATCCTGTTTTCGGCAACCGTGTTTGGTGCCGATTTGGTTGTCCGCTTGCCGCCTACATGGGCATTATCCAAAGATTCAAATCCAGATTCAGAGTCACCGTAAACGGGGATCAATGTATTTCTTGTGGAAACTGCTCCACCCACTGCGAAATGGGAATCGACGTCAAAGCCTACGCTCAAAAAGGACAAGATATTCAAAGAGCTTCTTGTGTGGGGTGTGGTATTTGTGAGGAGGTTTGTCCGAGAGGAGTTTTGAAGTTGGAGAACAAGAAATAATTAAGAATTAAAAATTAAGAATGAAAAATGAAAAATTTGGTTTTCGAAACTCTTGTGGAGGATTTCAATCCTCAAACGGAACTAGGTGTGAAGTTCCGAGCTGAAAACCTTGATTAATTGGCAGAACCAATTGCCTTTCTCAGACTAAAAAAATGCTAGTCAAAAGTAATTAAGTCAATTTGTAACCCTGTGACTTCAGTCCGGGGTGGAAAAAGGAGGAAATAATTAAAAATGAAAAATTAAAAATGCAAAATTTATTTGTATTAATCCTGAGAGGATAATTAACAACCTTTATCTACTTTACAAGGTGCAAATAACTAATTAGTAAATGAACAACAAACCAACTAAAAAACAAACCAACAAACCAACGGACAAACTACCCCAATCTCCCAAACAACATTTCTCTTTTCCCGGGAGGTCCAGGTAATCTGTCCATTTTAAGTCCAAGTTCTTCCAAGTCTCTTCTTACTTGTCCTTTGGCGCAATAGGTAACGAAAATGGATTCGTTGTCCATCAGTTTGACAATTTTCTCTAAAATGGGTTTTTCCCAAAGTTCATTTTGAGCGCGTGGACCAAAGGCATCAAAATAAATCAGGTCAAATTTTTCTTTCAGTAAAATAGAATGGAGATCACCTTTTAGTTTTCTCAAATGAAATTGTTCCGTCAAATCATGAAAGTCTTCCCAAGGTAATTCGTGCATTTTTATGAAATCTGATTTTTCTGTATTCAGGGCTTGCCAGTAATTTGTTTTCTCTATCAACTCGGCATCTACGGGGTATAATTCCAGACCTGTATAGTAAATTTCGTTTTTAGCATTTTGGAAAGTTAGGAAAGCATTCAGTCCTGTTCCAAAACCCATTTCAAAGATATGGAGTGGATTTTTAGCAGATTTTTCTAAGCCATTTTCAATAAACACATGGCGTGCTTCCTGTATCGCTCCATGCCTTGAGTGATAAGTCTCATCGAGGTCTTCCCGATAAAGAGTTGTTGATCCGTCGGATGTTTGAATGACTTTCATTATTTGTTAAAATGAATTTTAAGGTTAACAACATTTCCACTTACAGGAATGTTTCTAATCAAAGCCCCAGAACTTGAATAGACTTTAATCATATTTGCAAAGCCCAGATAAATTTGATCATTGACACTATTGTAATCTGCGGAAAGAATGTTGGATTCTGTAATTTCTTGAATCAGATTGTTAGTGGAATATGTGTAAGCATATACTCCTCCATTTTGCACGATCAAATATCTATTGTTGTCAATTTGGAGTGCGTCTACAAAGTTACCTGCAAATAAATTGATTGGTTGAAAGTAATTTCCTCCATTTTCAAAAAACACGCGTACATGCGCTTGTCCACCAGATTCGCCAAAAATCAACAATTCGTCATCATTTTTGGAGAATATTTTTTTAAAATCAAAAGGGATGGAAAAATCTTCATCCAAGGTTCCAGTTGAAAAGAAATACCTTTGAAATTTGCGAATAGCTGTTCCCAAAGATTTGCTTTCAACATATAAATAATTACCTTTTTTTAAAGAGGTTTCAGGTTGGCCCCCAATGTAATTCAAAAGAATATTGCCGCTACCGGTTCCGTTTTTGTATCGTTTTAAGATTTGATCATCAAATAAACTAATGGTTAAATAGTCTTCTGAAAAATTCAATTGATGAAAATAATAAGTTCCTGGCGGATTAGCCAAATTCGGTAAAATCCATTCAATACTATAGTTACGTGAATTAAAAGCCAGGAGATCAACAGATTCATAACCCATATAAAAGAGTTGTTGATCGTAATTATTGATGGCCATACCACCATAATCGGGATACACCCCAATTGCGGTTGAATCCTCATCTAAACTGTCAATTCTTCCTAGTGTATAAGAGCCTCCGTTTTCAGCGACATAGAAGACGCCTTGTTTGACGCGGGGTACACCATATATTAGTACTTCACGATAAATAGAAAATGAATTTCCAGCCTTGTCATAAGCGGTGGTTTTGATCATGTAATTTCCACTTTCAAGATGAATATTGTCCAAGGAATAATCGATATTGTAAGTGAATGAATTGGCGTCTGCAAATCGAATAACTTTGGGAAGAACGGGGTTCCCGGAAATTGTTTGAAGTTGAATTTCCACTCGATCTAATGCGGTTTCATCAGTAGCTTTGCCCGAACAATAAATGTTATTTTGCTGTGCATAATACTGAGAATTACCAAGGGGGTTGTAAATTGTAAGTTGTGGTCGAACTGTATCTTTTTTCTGACAACCCATCAGTAAAAAAATATAAACAATTGTTAATAACTCTATTTGATAACTATTCCTGAAGTTCATACCTCAAACCCTTTAACTCCTCCCATTGATTCCCTATATTTGCAAGATGGAGAGTTCGGGACAAAATTTACAAAATAACAATCAGAATTCAAGGAATCAGCGCATCAATCCTTTTGCTGATGTAGGGAAGTTACCCCCACAAGCTATTGATCTGGAAGAAGCAGTTTTGGGTGCTTTGATGCTTGAAAACCAAGCTGTTAATGATTCTATTGATATTTTAAAGAAACCGGAATTCTTTTACAAAGAGGCTCATCAAAAGATATTTTCCGCAATTCTGAAATTGTTTGGGAACTCCGAACCTATTGATATTCTGACGGTCACAAACCAATTGAAAAATGAAGGCCAACTTGAAAAAGTAGGAGGAGCATTTTATATTTCACAATTGACTAATAAAGTGGCTTCTTCGGCTCATGTTGAGTACCATGCTCGAATCATTGCTCAAAAATATATTCAAAGAGAATTGATAAGGATTTCTTCGGAAACTATTCGTTCTGCCTATGATGAAACACAAGATGTGTTTGATCTCTTAAACAAGGCTGAAAGTGATCTTTTTTCGGTAGCTGAAGGGAATATCAATAAATCCTATGATACGATGGGTCCGTTGGTAACACAAGCAATTGCAAATATTGAAGCAGCAAAGGCCAAAGGAGATGGGATTTCAGGGGTTCAAACCGGTTTTACCGATTTGGATCGTGTGACTTCTGGTTGGCAGCCTTCCGATATGATTGTATTGGCAGCTCGTCCGGGGATGGGGAAAACGGCTTTTGTACTTTCCATGGCTCGAAATACCGCAGTTGATTACAACAAAGGAGTGGCAATTTTCTCTTTGGAGATGGCGTCAGTTCAGTTGGTCAATCGTTTAATTGCTTCTGAAACTGGGATTTCTTCAGAAAAATTGAGAAAAGGAACACTTGAAGATTATGAGTTTAAACAACTGCATGCCAGAATCAACAAACTCGCGGATGCGCCAATTTTTATTGATGATACACCAGGTATTTCCATTTTCGAATTAAGAGCAAAATGCCGTCGTTTGAAGATGCAGCACGATATTCAGTTGGTGATAATTGATTATTTGCAGTTGATGACTGCAGGAACTGGAAAAGGAGGGAACAGGGAACAGGAAATTTCAACTATTTCACGTTCGATTAAGGAAATTGCGAAAGAAATCAACGTACCCATCATCGCGCTTTCTCAGCTTTCTCGTTCGGTTGAAACCAGAGGAGGAGATAAACGACCTTTACTTTCCGACTTAAGGGAATCAGGAGCGATTGAGCAGGATGCGGATATTGTAACCTTCATCTATCGTCCGGAATATTATGGGATGACAGAAGATGAAAACGGAAACCCAACTCAAGGAGTGGGAGAGATCATCATTGCAAAACACAGAAACGGAGCCTTGGAAAATGTGCGCTTGAAATTTATTGCGAATTTGGCTAAATTTGATAACCTGGATACATTCGATACCCCTGATTTTGGAGGAGGTTTTGGTCCAAACAACAATTTCGACGAAGCAGGAAATATGACGATCGGTTCTAAAATGAACGAACCAGACAATGATGATTTTTCAGATCTTGGAAGCAATGATTTGGACGATCCACCGTTTTAATACTATGCTAGCCAGAAAACTCACATTTATAATTGCCTTTTTTATTGGTCTGAATACTTTCAGTGCTCAGATTCTTATACCTATGGATAATTCTCAGAAAAACCATCTGAAAGCTTATGGAATAGCTTATTGGGTTTTAGAAAATGGAGTTGAGATTGAGTGGCTGCTAAATTACCGAGGAGGGGCTTTCATGATGCCGGCACTAGAGTCCATTCAAGAAAATTTGGTAATCAAAGGAGTTTCTTATGAAGTAATTGCCGAGGGGCAAGCTGAAAATATTCGAATGCAAATTGCGAATCCAGCGGTTAACCAAGAGATCATTAAACTAGAAAAGGCGCCAAAAATAGCTGTTTATACACCTCAGGGAAAGCAACCCTGGGACGATGCGGTGACTTTGGTTCTTACCTATGCTGAAATACCTTATACTGAAATTTACGATTCTGTAGTGGTCAAGGGAGGATTACCCGAATTCGATTGGCTGCATTTGCATCATGAAGATTTTACAGGTCAGTATGGCAAGTTTTATGCTCGTTATCGCTCAGCAGCCTGGTATCAGCAACAAGTGAGAGATGCTGAAAGAGATGCCAAGAATTTAGGTTTTACCAAAGTGAGTCAGTTGAAATTGGGGGTAGCCACTAATATTCGGAATTTTGTAATTGGAGGTGGGTTCTTATTCACTATGTGTTCGGGAACAGATAGCTACGATATCGCTTTGGCCGCCCATAACACAGATATATGTGAATCCATGTTTGATGGAGATGGGTCAGATCCAAATGCCCAGAAAAAACTTGATTTTGAAAACACTTTTGCTTTCAAGGATTTTACCTTAAGTCGAAATCCCATGGAATACGAATATTCAGATATTGATGGAACGCAATTACATAATATGCCTGAAAGTCAGGATAAATTTACCTTGTTCGATTTTATGGCGAAAACCGATATTGTTCCAACCATGCTTACACAGTGCCATACACAAGTTATTGATGGATTTATGGGGCAAACAACAGACTTCAAAAAAGACTTAATCAAATCCAACGTATTGATTTTGGGTGAAACGAAATCCATTGGAACCGCACGATACATCCATGGAGAATTAGGTCAGGGGACATGGACTTTCTATGGCGGACACGATCCTGAAGATTACAGACACTATGTTGGAGATCCGCCAACAGATTTGAACTTACACCCGAATTCACCAGGCTATCGATTGATCTTGAACAATATCTTGTTCCCAGCTGCTAAGAAAAAGCCGAAAAAAACCTAGGGAAGTAGGAGGTACGAATTACGAATTGAAATACATTATTTTGATTTACTTAACTATGTTTATTTATCAATTCAAGTTTGTATTGGTTTTATCATTGTTCAAATCCAGATTCAGAGTCACTGTAAACGGGTATCAATGTATTTCTTGCGGAAACTGCTCAACCCACTGCGAAATGGGAATCGACGTCAAAGCCTACGCTCAAAAAGGGCAAGATATTCAAAGAGCTTCTTGTGTGGGGTGTGGTATTTGTGAGGAGGTTTGTCCTAGAGGAGTTTTGAAGCTTGAAAACAAGAAATAATTAAAAATTAAGAATGAAAAATGAAAAATGAAAAATTTGTTTTTCGCAACTCTTTGGGAGGATTTCAATCCTCAAACGGAAATAGGTGAGGAGTTCCTAGCTGAAAACCGTGATTAAGAATCTGAACCAATTGCCTTTCACAGACTAAAAAAATGCTAGTCAAAAGTACACACTTCTGTTTGTAACCCTGTGACTTCAGTCCGGGGTGGAAAAAAGGAGAAATAGTGCAAAGTTCCAAGTTCAAAATGCAAAATTGGTTATTGGACTTTCTTTTTAGAGATTAGGGCTAGTAAACTAATTGTTACGATAGTTCCGCCTAAAAATACAGCAAAAAATAGCATTAGAATTATTGGGACCTCTTTGCCAATATTGGATAAAGAAATTCCAATTGCCTCCGAAATTCCAAATGAAAACACGCATAATTTGTAATTGTCAATATTAGATCGGTATGCAAGTTTAGAAAGAACGACAACCAAAATAGAATGAGGTAGTATAATGGATAATATCAGAATAATATCCAAGCTTAAATAGGAACTATCCAATAGATTTGGACCAAATATGTAAAACACAACTTCACGGATTATTTCCAAATACAGACAACCTAGGATTAATCCGAGTAAAATTGCAAGTAGGTGGAGACTTTTCATATTATTCTAAAGTAATTATACTATTGTTCATTTAATCTTTTTAGAAAAAATAGCATTCGGAATTTGAAGGAAGCTATTTCCTAGCATAACAGCAAACACTGCAAACCATATTTCCAGATATTGTTTAGCGAGATTAAAATCACTCTCATAAACAATCTTGTACGTTAATATAGATATAGTAGTGACACAAGAATAATGTACTACAAGAGCTATTTGATCTAATAATTTGACCGTTTTTCGCTTCTTGACATTCATTATGAAATAAAAGATTGTATTTGGTAAGCCCAGAAGTCCAAATAAAATATAATAATGTAGATAATTGACTACTACATAGGTGTCATGTAATTGAACAGTTATTTGAGAATGACATTGAAGAATTCCTGCAAGCACCATTACAAGACTTGTCGAAAGATAAATAAGAGTTAAATTTTTAGTGGTCATTTTTTCAGGATGTCTGGTATCTGGATTTCTGGATATCTAGATTTCTTGAAACTGGACAATTTTTTTGGTGAAACTACTATTTTTCATAAAATCATAAAATCATAAAATCATAAAGTCATAAATCAATCCTCAATAAATCAACCAACTTCCCACATGTATTCAAATTTCGCATAGTCGAAACCACATTCATTTTCTTTTCAATAACTGCATTCGATAATTTTGATTTTCCCATTCCACTAGGGTAGAATAAGTAGATACAATTTTCGCCAATCGCATATTTTTCATCCACCACACCAGGCAAATCAATCATTTCAGGAGTTGTGTTCAAGAAACCAATAGCCACTTTCTTCGGATCTTCATTTTTGTAGGGATTGGCTTCCATCACTTTCTCCAAATAAACCAAATCAAAAGTCACCACCGGAGCCTGTACATCAAATTCTTTATCTAAAACCTGTTGAATAATCGAACTCACCTCATTCTCATTCTGTTCCTCATTCTGTACAACAATGTTTCCCGACTGAATATAAGTCTGTACCTCCTTCAGTCCTGCCTTCTCCAAAGCAGTTCTTAATTCCGCCATTTTGACGATATTCTTTCCAGAGACATTGATTCCGCGGATGAGTGATGCGTATTTATTCATATAATTCAAAATTTAAAGTGCAAAGTTCAAAATGCAAAGTTCAAAATTCAAAGTGCCATCCTGAGCCCATCGAAGGGGGCAAAATTGAAATATTAATTTCATAGTGTCATAAAATCATAATGTCATAGCATCATAACCTCAAAAAATAAAGAAATCAATAAAACAACTAAATTTGCCCGAAATGTAAGGATTTGAATCCGACTTATAAAACCATATCAAAAGCTTCCGAAGGACTTTATAAAGAGAAAGGATCGAAGTTTATTGGAATAGCGATTCCTGTCAAGTCGGAGGAGCAGATCAAGGAGCATTTGGAGGAGATCAAAAAGCAATACCATGATGCGCGACACCATTGTTACGCTTGGATGTTGGGTTATGATCGCAATCAGTTTCGGGCCAATGATGATGGTGAACCTTCGAATTCGGCTGGGAAACCTATTTTGGGTCAGATCGAATCTTTTGAACTCACCAATGTTTTAATTGTTGTTGTTCGCTATTTTGGAGGAACCAAATTGGGGGTTGGTGGTTTGATTACGGCTTATAAGTCAGCTGCTAAAGAAGCTCTGGATAATGCGGATATATTTGAGGATACGGTCAAACAAGGAATTGAATTTACTTGTGATTATGCGGATATGCCACATGTAATGAATTTGATCAAAGAGAATCAGTTTGAGATCGTGAAACAAGAAATGGAAGCAAATTGTACATTGGGTGTGGAAATTGAAATGGATCAAGTGGAGTTTTTAAAAGCCAAACTGGGCGAATTTAAGAGTGTAGAATTGACAAAAGACGAAATACTATAATGGAATTATTAAAGAAATTAGTGGAGGTTCAAGGGGTTTCAGGAGACGAAAGCCGAATCAAAGAGTTTGTTTTGAACTATGTTAATGAGCATTCTGCGAATTGGAAAGTCCAACCAAAAATAGTTGAAGGCGAAGAGTTTCAGGATTGTTTGATTTTGGTTTTTGGAAAACCACGAACTGCTATTTATGCCCACTTGGATACGATTGGTTACACTACAGGATATGAAAAGGAACTCATCAAAGTAGGCGGACCCAAAATTATCGACGGTAAAGAATTGGTGGGAGAAGATTCCAAAGGAAAAATCGAAACAGAATTGATGGTTTTGGAAGATGACCACGACGGAATGAAGATTCAATATGTTTTTGATAGAGAGATTGATCGCGGAACTTGTTTATCGTTCAAACCCAATTTCAGAGAAACAGAAGAATATTTGCAATCACCATACATGGACAACCGTTTGGGAGTTTATGTGGCCTTGCAAGTAGCCGAAACCATGGAAAATGGTGCTATTGTTTTCTCAACCTACGAAGAACATGGAGGAGGAAGTGTGGCTTTTTGTGCCAAATATCTTTTCGAAGAATACGGTTGCAGACAAGCATTGATTTCCGATATCACTTGGGTCACTAACGGAGTCAAACACAATGGTGGAGTAGCCATTTCCATGAGAGATTCCGGTATTCCAAGAAAGAAATATTTAGATCGAATTATAGCAATAGCCAGAGCCTCTGACATCAAATTTCAACTAGAAGTAGAAAGTGCAGGAGGTAGCGACGGTACAGCTTTACAAAGATCCTATTTACCCATAGACTGGTGTTTCATCGGAGCCCCGGAAGATCACGTACATTCACCAGATGAAATCGTACATAAGTCGGATATTGAGTCGATGATAGCGATGTATGAGTTGTTGATGGAACAACTTTGAAAATGAAAAAATAAAAATGAAAAATTGATTTATCATGGATCATAAATCAATCAGTCCCCTTCGACTACACAATAATATTTTATCAAATCACTAAGTTTGAATATGCGTGCTCAGGGACCTGAGAATATTTATATAAAGAAGCACAATCCCATCCAATCAAAACCCTTGTTTACTCTATGTGCTTCCAATAATCATACATCATAAATCAATCAGTCATAACTCATTAAGTCATAAAATCAATAGTCCAGCTTCCAGAAATCCAGACATCCAGAAATCCAAAACCCCAATTTTTCAACCCACAAGTTGATCAAAACAAAAAATAAATTACCTTTGTGCCAACGAAAAGAAATTGAACGCTTTAAAATTAAATACATGTTGTCTATGTTTTTGTTCCCCCCGAGCAGAGGCAAAACGCTGTATTTAATTTTTTTTAAAAGATTATTATATATCAAGAGCCTCTGAGAAATCAGGGGCTTTTTTTATGCCCAAAAATTTAAAAACGAACTAAATATTGTATCATGAAGTATTACAATTTGAGAATTAAAAGAGAGATCGAAGCCTTGACAGAAGATCTGTTTTATGGCTTATTTGAAGTAGAAGTTGAAAAAGAATACCACTACGATGAGGTCAAAGCCAATTTTGCCCAAATCACTAAAAAATTAAAAATCGAGAATGGAGAAAAGATTTGGGATGCTTTCTTTCCTCAACTGGATGAGGTCAGACTGAAACTGGATAGAGACGCTGAAGCCATCGAAGCCAATGATCCTGCAGCCAAAAGTTTGGAAGAAGTTTACATGGCTTACCCAGGCTTCCAAGCGATTTCCATTTATCGTATTGCCCACGTTTTGTACCAACTAAATGTGCCTATTTTACCTAGAATGATGACAGAATATGCGCATTCAGTGACGGGAACGGATATTCACCCGGGAGCCGAAATTGGGGATTACTTTTTCATTGATCACGCAACTGGAACGGTTATCGGAGAAACTGTTGTGATCAAGAATAATGTAAAGATTTACCAGGGAGTTACTTTAGGAGCATTCCATATTTCGAAAGGTTTGCTCGGAACTAAAAGACACCCCACAGTGGAAGATAATGTGGTGATTTATGCAAATGCCACTATCTTGGGAGGAAATACAACGATTGGAGCAAATAGTACAATTGGAGCGAATGTATGGATTACGGAATCGATACCGGCCAACTCCAACGTCATTCACAAATACGAAAACATCATAAAAACAAAAAATGTCGCGAGCTAAAGGAATATTAGAATCAATAGGAAATACGCCTTTGTTGGATTTGAGTCATCTAACGGGCAATCCCAAAGTAAAATGGTTTGTCAAATTGGAAGGCAATAATCCAGGTGGATCCGTGAAAGACAGAGCTGCTTTGAATATGATTCAATCGGCCATGGAAAGGGGAGAGATCCAAAAAGGTGATCGCTTGGTGGAAGCAACAAGTGGGAATACCGGGATTGCGTTGGCCTTAATCGCTTCTCAACTCGGAGTAAAAATGACTTTGGTCATGCCTGAAAATTCAACCGAAGAAAGAGTGAAAACCATGCGGGCTTTTGGTGCCAAGGTGATTTTAACTTCTGCGGAAAAAGGGATAGAAGGTTCACGTGATTTTGCTCTGAAAATGTCGGAAGAAGAAGGGTGTAAGATCTTGAATCAATTTGCCAATGACGACAACTGGAAAGCCCATTTTAAAACTACCGGACCTGAAATCTGGAAGGGAACAAAAGGGAAAGTGACGCATTTTGTTTCAGCAATGGGAACTACGGGAACGATCATGGGAACATCTACATTCTTGAAAGGAAAGGAAAAGAAGATTCAAATTGTGGGTGTGCAGCCAACAGAAAATGCTAAAATTCCGGGTATTCGTCGCTGGCCTAAAGAGTATTTACCCGAAATTTTTGATCCTAAAAAAGTAGATCAAATCATCGATGTTTCAGAAGAACAAGCTCGAAATCAAAGTAGAGAATTGGCTCAGAAAGCTGGTTTGTTTGTTGGAATGAGTAGTGGAGGAGCCGCATTTGCAGCTTTGAAATTGGCCAAGGAGTTGAAAAAAGGTGTCATCGTGAGTATCGCTTGTGATCGGGGAGATCGGTATTTGTCTTCCGACTTGTTTGCCGACTAACTTGCTTTCCCTACCTTTGCGGCAATTATGGAAATAGGTCTGATCAATAAACTAAAAGTGAACAGAGGAACCGATAATGGTTTGTATCTGATAGATGACGAGGAGAATGAAGTTTTACTCCCGAATGCTTATGTCACCAAAGACATGAAAGAAGGTAGTGAAATTGAAGTTTTCGTCTACAAAGATTCTGAAGATCGAATTGTTTGTACCACCCAAAGACCTAAAATGTTGTTGGAACAATTCGCTCTTTTAGAGGTGAAGGCCGTTTCTCAATACGGGGTTTTCATGGATTGGGGTTTGCCAAAAGACTTAATGGTACCTTATGCAGAGCAAGTGCGTGAAATGCATGAAGGGGAAAAACATGTGGTATTTTTAACTTTAGATGAAGAAACAGAAAGATTGATTGGATCGTGTAAGATCAACGATTTTCTCTATTTCGAAGACATCAAACTCGAGCCCGGACAAGAAGTAGACTTAATGCTTTTTGAAGTTTCGGATAAAGGTGTGTATTGCATCGTAGATGAATTGTATCGCGGACTCATTTTTCATTCAGATATCCATAGAAAACTTAGAGTAGGAGATCAATTAAAAGGATTTGTCAAACAAATAAGAGAAGACGGTAAAGTAGACATCGTTTTGGATCCTATTGGGTATAAAGCCAGCGTTGATCCACATTCTCAAATTATTCTAGATAAACTGAAAGAAGCCAACGGTAGTCTGCCATTCAACGATAAATCCGACCCGGAAATAATCAATCAGGAATTCGGAATCAGTAAAAAAGCCTTCAAAAGAGCCATTGGGAATCTCTACAAACAGAAATTAATCCGAATAGAAGAAGAGGGGGTTTTTTTAATTAAGAATTGATAATTAACAATTAAGAATTAAAAATAGAGCTATAGCGAGCTCATCGACCATTAGGGAGATAGTTATCAACGATCAATTAGCAATTGGTTTTGCTTTTTGCTTGGGAGTATTTCTGAAATTTCTCGCAAGCCCACCCTTCGACTGATCCTTCCACTTCGTTCCATGATCGCTCAGGGACCGTGTTTCACGAATTAATGTAGGCCGCAATCCCAATTGGTCAAATAAAACTGTTCGTCAATGCGGTCTACCACTGGGTACTTTGATTTACGGTCCCTGAGCAACTTCGATCGCAACGAAGTGGAGTCGAGAAGTAGTCGAAGGGTTAGGAGTTTAAATCTTAATACTTCAGTAGGAATTCTTCTTTTCCCATCTAACTGCCTGAGGAATGTATACCAAAAACGAGTCCCAAAGTACAACAATCCCTAATAATCATATTCATAATTCCCTTCGAAAACTGCTCTTTGTCGATGAAGAAATCGCAGAGCTTTTAGTTTTTCTTGTATAATTTCATTTTCATCTTTGTTGAGCTTGATGGTAATATTGATTTGTGTTAGATCATCTAAAATAGGTTCTTCTTCATCTTCAGGCTTAACTGCAATCATGGCTAGCTTCCATTGATCGTCTTGCTTCCCATAGCTATACTTGTTCTCTTGAGTCTTTTTATATTTAAAAACATAAACGAGTAAAGGCTTATCTTGATAGGTCATTTCGATGATTTCTTTTTGAATCAAAGAGTCTTTTTCTCTTAGGTTCAAATTAGTTAAATTTAGTATTTCAGCTTTGGCTAGTGCTTTCGGTGTAAGGCCTAAATCCTCCATCATTTCTTTCTCCTCCAATTTCAGTAAAACCTGATAAATCATATATTGGTTTTCTGGATTCTTTTCTTGAAGATTTCTCCAGGTATCAATAGTAGTCTTTTTGCCTACTTTGTTGAGTAAAACTGCTGTAAAGCAAACCCCTTTGATATCATTAATCAACATCATTTTTTCAAATAACTTTTGAACTCTTTCATCTTCTTTATAATAGGGTGCAAGTAGCTTCATCAGTTCTGCAAGTTTGTGGTTACTGAAGCTGGTAAAACGATTTCCTGAACCGAAACCGTATTCATAATCTTCGTAGTCATCATATTCATAATCATAGCTGTAGTCGTAATCATAGTCGTAATAGTCCAGATTTTTATTGTTTTCGGCATCGATGGTTTTATTGTTGAAACGTTTTAGTTCCATTTTTGCTTCTCGGTAGATATCATCAAGCTTTTCTTTATAAAATTCTTTTTCAATATGTCCGCTATCCAGAAGTTGTACAAGTGTGGAATAAACATGGTCAGTATATTCTGGAACTCCCGCCAATGCAAATAAGTCTGGGTAATAATGTTTCTGGATTTCTATCGAATCTTTATAATAGTCGAACAATTGGTTGATTTTATAACTTTTAGTCAAAGGAGTTTCTTTAAGTAAAAGTTTAACAAATAGTTCGGCATTTTCTTTAGTTTCTTTCTGATTGATTCCATTGAGAATAGCAATTTGTAGCGACGAAGTGTCTTCGGCTTCATCGTATTTCTTTTCTAAATAAGATAGAATTTTAGGATCATCAATCTCACCCAAACTCTGCAATAAGTTGAGTTTATAAGTATGTCCCTTGTCAAAGCGTTTAAAATTTAAGGTATCGATAATCTGAATCATTTCATCGGCATTAGCGCCTTCAAAATCAATCATGTAAATAGATCGAAGTGCCCGCATTTCTAGTAAACTATCTTTACTTGTCAAATGTGCAATGAAAAGAGAGTCTTTATCTTGGCCCATTGGTTGTCCAACTACCGTGTCCATCGGTATAAAATGATCCATAAAATGAAGAACTTCTCTACTGGGGCCGGCATTTGTATCAATCGTTACCCGTAAATTATAGGATCGACCTTTATAAACTAAATATCTCCCATAGATTCCTCTACTTGAATTTTGATGATGGACTTCATATTCTTTCCATTTTAACCCGTTTGGTGGATTTTCAATAAATCGGTCCTTGGAAATGAGATACGGACTATCCTTTTCAGGACCAAATTTTAAATCCAAGCCTGAAATACCAATATCTTCAGCTTCAAATTCATCTCCGCCTTCTTCAGATACATAGGTGGTATGAGGTTCACCCTGATCGTATTTAAGATCAATAAATTCGTTCATATAATTCGTTGGATTGTAAAGCTTTTTTGGATTTCTGGAAGCATAGTCATGGAATTTCGTGTAAGATACTTCCAGTTTTTCGCCTGTAGAATTGAAAAAATATTCAATATCCTCATATTTAGCGGTAAAGTCATTGTCTTCATCCTCATTGTTTAAACCATATCCATAGTTGAAAATCTGATCATATTCTGATCTTGGATTTACAGCGAACGTTGCTACTTTGCATAACATCAGGGTGTCTTTAATTTCCGGGATTTCCCCGCTTGGCTTAAAATCTTTAAACTTGAATGATTTAAAATACTTATCAGCAAGTTTTTTGTTGGACTTGGCAATCATAAGATAGTAGTGAGGACCATTGATGATTGTTTGTACATGCATTCCATCACCTTTTTCATTTTCCGCATAATGAGAATACGAGGGATAGCCATCAATTTTTGAAAAATCTCCTTTTTGGATCTTCTTAAAATCAAGGTCCTCACAAAATTTATCTGCTATATATTTAAGTTCAAAGGTATCTTCTTCGATGTATTGCACATCTGTCAAAGTTGTCTGGATTAACGCAAAATAGCTCTTACTTTTCTTTTCAAATGACTGAATGAATGCATTGCAATTGAGTGAAGTAAAAGCCCGAGTATCTTGAATTTTTACGGCACCTGGAAGATCAACTTTAAATCCTTCAAAATGCGGGCTTACCGCTCTCCAGTCTTGGTCATAGCTATAAATCAATTGCGTCGAATCCATAAAAAGTTGAACATCCTTTCTGTTAGCATACTCTTTTATCCCGCTTACTTTAAAAATGAAAAGTTCAAAGGGAGTAATGATGATCTTGTATTGTTGAGCATTTCCCTGTTTGGTTTCATTTTTAATGAAGATGATGGGATGTCCATATTTATCTTTTCCTTTTTGATCAATAGAAACGATTTTTCCAGGAATATTCTCGTAAAGCAAACTGTCTATGCGTTTTTTCATGTAATCAATGGATTGATCAAATAAAGGGGCGAAAGTATTGATTTGCTTAATAAAATAAATTCCACCGTTGGGCATATCTGGAATCTGTAATTCTTTGTAAACGAGTGCTTCTGGGGCCTCAATAATTTTCTCCGGGAGATAGGTTGAGAAACTTCCATCCTCTGCAACTATCTTTTTCAGGCTGAATGGATGAATGAGTTCGTCGATCGCATCTTTTTGCTTTGGATCTCGATTTTTAGAACCAAAAACAGGTCGAACTACATAACCCTTTTTTCTCATCTCCTCTATTACACCTCGGTTTCCCGGAAGATGTGCGGCTCCTACTGCCGCAAAAATCTTTTGGCCTCCCTGAATTATTGAATCGATGCTTTCTGCAATGTTCTCATTTCTTTTATATAGCATAAATTCTCGTCCTTCTTCCGTGCCCGTAATTCTACCGATCGAATCCAAAAGGTCTAGATCACCATTTCGATAGGCATCTTCAATTATTTCGTAAGGACGTTTGTCTCCAAAGTCATATTGATTTCGATAACCATAGCTTCGATTTTTGGCATCTGCCATCTGAGATTCCATTACCAACTTTTGAGATTCTTCAAAGTCTTCTAGATTTGTTACCTCTTTCCCTAATTTCTTCCCAGCTTGGTAGATGAACATGTCCAAATAAGTATCTTCCTGAAAATTATTTTCATACCCATAAGATTTCCGATACAACAGATTGTTTGAAAATCGAGAGTCTACAGAAAGCAGATATTTAAAACCGCGATTATCTATCGGAGTTAATTTAAATGCATTGCTATAAAAACCTTCAGTAGGTATCCTGAATCCATTGTGTAACCAAAAGGAATAAACATCCGACTTCAGCATATCTTCCATCCAATACTCAGGATTGGTCTCTAAACCAACGATGTCGACATTTTTTAATGCTACATAGAAACTGTCAGTCAAATGAAAAGCCACTTTCGAGGAAACATGCATGGTACCATACAAATAGGAATTTTCACCTGTTTTCGGATTCTTGATCTCCCACAATAAACTCTGGTATCTACTTTTTTCTTGTTTGGAGTTATTTTTTTGACTGAAACCTAATATGGGTAAACAGATAAGGAAAGTTAAGGTAGATAGTTGAACTAATTTCATAAATTCTATTTATTTCTTCAAAAATAACGATATGTTAATGTTTAACGGAAAAAAATCAAAAAGACACTTCCTAAGGCGAGAAATTACAAAGAATTATAAAATTTTAGGGGATTTTAAAATAAAATCGAAGATTCTTTTATTCTTCTAACTATTCAATTGATTATTCGCATATATCAAAGGTTTACTTCAGGTTTTTTATCCCGCCTAATTATACTATATTTAGTTTTTAGAATTAATGAGTATGTCCGTTCGCAACTATCAAGGTAAATTATTTCGAGGGAATTCTTCTGAGTTCCGTTTGGATGCTTTAACTGTGGAAGAAGCCTTGCAGATCGATGTGAATGGCGATCCTTTTACCTTAACAATGCGCACACCCGGTGATGATCAGGCTTTGGTTCGTGGAATTTTACATTCAGAAAGTATTCTCAAATCTTCGAATTATAAGCCGGAAATCGTTCTGAAAAAAGAGAGTAAAGATGGCATACTTACCCAGGTAAATGTATCCATACCTCAAGACCAACTTGGTTCTGGAATAACAAATAAAAGAAATCTACTTTCTGTTGCTTCTTGCGGAATTTGTGGGAAAACATCACTAGATGAAAGAGGTTTTTTAGACGCTTGTTTGCCTGTTGAGCAAAAAATATGTATCTCCCATTTGGAATCTGCTTTTGAACAAATGGAAAAGGTTCAGAAAGCGTTCAGACAATCTGGGGGCTCTCATGCTGCCGCGGCCTTCTCTTTTAGTGGTGAGATGCTTTGCTATGCAGAGGATATTGGCAGGCACAATGCAGTTGATAAGGTTATTGGAAAACTAATTCTTGAAAATCAATTTAAAAATGCAGCCTTGCTTACCGTAAGTGGACGGATTTCTTATGAAATCGTGATCAAATGTTTTAAAGGAAGGATTCCGGTATTGGCCGCGATTTCAGCTCCATCAAGTTTGGCTGTGGATTATGCCAAAGAACTAGGAATTACATTGTTTGCTTTTTGTCGGGATGACCGAGCGACATGCTATGCACATCCTGAAAGAGTAAACCAAAATAGAAATTTTAACAACCAAGTTAGTTGATATGTCAGACAATTTAAGTGAATTATCAGGTAGAAAAGGAGTAGAAGACAATCTCTTTGATCGAATGGGGAAACTGGCCATTCAGAATGAGGGGACACCGAAACAAGAAGAGTTGGATGAATTAGCCAAAGAATTTTTAATTGGAAAGGCAAATACATTCGGAACAGCTACTTTTTATGATTTCCTGAGACCTGAAAATAAAGGCAAAAAAGTGTATGTGTGCAATGGGACTGCATGTGAGTGCGCAGGAACACAGGAAAAAGTGATCGATCAGCTGAAAGGGAAGTTTAATGCGGATGAAATTGGGCACATGACTTGTTTGGGAAGGTGCCATGAAAACAGTGCATTTTTCTACAATGGAAAGAACTATTCCGGAAATGCCATTGAAAATCTGAATGACATCGTTCAAAATAAAGAAGGTCTAAACCGAGATAAATACAACGTTAAAGCTCTAGGGAAAGAAATTTTAACCGCTCCTTTTACCAATGTGGATGCATATTACCAACCTTTTTTAGAGGCTTTGAAGAAAGATTCAAAGTCGGTTTTAGAAGAGATTAAAACTTCTAATGTTAGAGGAAGAGGAGGCGCTGGATTCCCAATGGGATTAAAACTTGAATTCTGCAGAAATACGGAAAATGAAACCAAATTCATTATTTGTAATGCAGATGAAGGAGATCCCGGCGCCTATTCAGATCGCTATTTATTAGAGGAAAGACCTCATTCTGTTTTATTCGGAATGCTGATTGCAGGGTATGTGACTCATGCGTCGTACGGTGTTTTGTATATCCGAGCAGAATATCCCGAAGCGGCTGATATTGTTCAGAAAGCTATCGACGAATTGAGATCCAAGGGACTAATCGGAAAAGACATCATGGGTTCTGGATTCAATTATGATTTTAAAATTATTCGAGCTCAAGGTTCTTACATTTGCGGAGAAGAAACGGCATTGATCAATTCTATTGAAGGGCAAAGACCAGAAGTAAGAGTAAGGCCACCCTATCCTGCTCAAAAAGGACTTTTCAATAAACCTACTGTAGTGAATAACGTTGAAACTTTGGCAGCTCTTCATTACATTATTTCTAATGGAGGAGAATCATGGAAAAATATTGGAACAGCGAAATCTTCAGGAACCAAATTGGTTTGTCTGGACAGCTTTTTTAACAATCCTGGAATGTATGAAGTGGAAATGGGAACTCCCATGTCTACCGTATTTAACGAGCTGGGTGGAGGATTCAAAACTCCTGTAAAAGCCATGCAAATTGGAGGGCCATTGGGAGGATTAGTGCCAACACACAAGATTAATGATTTAACGCTTGACTTTGAATCCTTTGCTAATGCTGGATTTTTATTGGGTCATGCTTCTGTAGTTTGTGTGCCTGAATCTTATCCAATTGCAAAATTCATAGAACATTTATTCGATTTTGCTTCTTACGAAAGCTGTGGTAAGTGTTTTCCCTGTCGACTAGGAACCAAAAGAGGTTACGAATTATTTGAGAAAGCCAATTCTTCGGATTTCAAAATCAGCAAAACTCTTTTAAATGACTTATTAAACACCCTTGAGCAAGGCAGTTTGTGCGCTCATGGAGGTGGAATTCCACTCCCTGTAAAGAACGCACTTATGTATTTTGAATCTGAACTCGAAAATAAATTGGAAGCTTAATGGCCATTTTTACCTCTAGATTAAAATTTACTGATGAATGGGAGAGGGCAAAACACAAAATTGCTCGGAATGTTTCCCTGTTTTCATTTGTGGTTTTTGGAGTGGTTTGCTATCTGATGAAGGAAGATCAAGTGGAAGCAAATGTATTTTATTACTATTTGTTTACCTGCGTGATGACAGGAGCAACTGGTGTTTTATTGTTTTTTTCTAAGTACCACCACATAGCCTATTATGGAATGGGACTTGGAGGATCAGCAATTATCCAAATGGCGGCAAATACAGGTGATCATTCTTTGCATTACTCGGGTTTTATGTGGCTGATTATTTCCATTTTATTTTGCTATATCGGAACAGTAAAAATATTCACTTTTAGCCTCTTACTGTTGAATGCAATAGGAATTCTTTGGTTTGCTAATAATTATTTTGATGAGAATCTGATCTTTTTGCAATATGAAGTTCAACATTTTTCTCTGGTTATAGGATTTGAGGTAGTTTCCATTTTATTCATCGGAATCTACCTGATGTATGAGTATGTCTCTTATATGAATACGGCTCAAAAACACCTCAAAGAGTTAAATCAGGAATTGGAGAAAAGAAATGAATTGATTAGTAATCAAAATGAAGAAAAAACAGTTTTAGTCAAGGAAATTCATCATCGAATAAAAAACAACCTGCAAATTATTATCAGCCTTCTCAGAATGCAAAGAGAGGAGATGGCAACTAAAGAAGCACAGGACAGTTTTTCGGAAGCTATTAACCGAATTATGACTATGTCTCTGATCCATCAAAAGCTTTATAAGGAAGAAGAACTTTCAAAAATCGATCTAAAATCTTATATTCAAGAACTTGTAGAAGATTTAATTTCTGTTTCACTTTGGAGAGATAAAGTACATTTAGAAGTGGAAAGTAATATAGAACACATGGGGTTAGATATGGTGGTTCCTCTGGGTCTATTGATCAATGAACTCGTTTCTAATTCTCTTAAATATGCTTTTATCGAAAATGATGGAGGAGAGATTAAAATAAGAATCAATCAAAGTGGCGGATCCTACGGTTTTGCCTACTATGACAATGGAATTTGGAAAGAGCCTAAGGAAAAAGGAGCAGGATTTGGAACGGAATTGATCGATATTCTTACGGAACAACTTAATGGTACCAAAAAATTCAATATTGAAAATGGGACCAGTTATAATTTTACATTGAAAGAACCAACACATGCATAGTATGAAAAATACGGCTTACATCAATAATGAAGAACATGAATTCAAATCGGGAGAAACGATACTGAATTTTGTTAGAAGAATTGAAGGAGAAAAACTAATTCCAACGCTTTGTGATGCTCCAAATTTGGATCCTTTTGGATCTTGTAGAGTTTGTAGCGTAGAGGTTGCTTTGGAAAAGGATGGTCCAAGAAAGACCATGGCTTCTTGTCATACTCCTGTTGGAGCCGGACAATATATTTACCCAAGTTCTGAAGCCATTCTGGAGTTGAGAAAGAACATTTTGGAATTGGTTCTTACGGATCACCCTTTGGATTGTTTGACATGCGAAGTAAATGGAAACTGTGAACTTCAGGACGTGGCAGCTCAAGTGGGAATCAGACAAGTGAGATACCCTGCTGGAGAAAACCATTTGGATCGTCAAAAGGACTTAAGCCATCCCTACATGACCTCGGATCTTTCAAAATGTATCAATTGCTATAGATGTGTTCGTGCTTGTGATGAGGTGCAAGGTCAATTTGTGCTTTCCATGGCCGGTAGAGGTTTTGATTCTCATATTGTAAAAGGTCATGATCAATCCTTTATGGAATCGGATTGTGTGAGCTGTGGAGCATGTTCGCAGGCTTGTCCAACTTCCGCAATTTCAGACGTATTCCAATCAAAAGCGATTTTAGCTGAAGAGAAAACGAGAACGGTTTGTACTTACTGTGGTGTGGGTTGTAACTTGGAAGTATCTACCAGAAATGGAGAAATTTTAAGTATTCAAGCACCTTACGAAGCGGAAGCCAATTTAGGACACACTTGTTTGAAAGGAAGATATGCGTTCAAATTCTACAACCATAAGGATAGATTGAGATCACCAATGATTCGAAAAAATGGAGAATTGGTGCCTGTAAGTTGGGATGAAGCTTATGATTTCATGGCCGAGAAATTTACTTCGATAAAGGAAACTGCCGGACCAGATGCCATTGCAGGAATCTCTTCCGCAAGAACTCCAAACGAAGAAAACTATCTGATGCAGAAATTTATTAGAGCTGTCATCGGAACCAATAATATCGATTGTTGCGCCAGAGTTTGTCACTCTCCAACGGCTTTAGGAATGCAAAGAGCCTTTGGAACGGGAGCGGCAACAAATTCCATTAAGGATTTAGAATTGACAGATTGCATTTTCGTTATTGGTGCCAATCCAACAGATGCACATCCCGTAACTGGAGCACGAATCAAACAGAAATTCATGCAAAGTTCCATTACTTCCATTGTAGTGGATCCAAGGAGAACAGAACTGGCGAGGTATGCTACTTACCATCTTCAATTGAGACCTGGTACCAATGTGGCTTTATTGAACATGATGCTGTATTATATCATTACTGAAAACTTGGTAGATCAGCATTTTGTAGAAAATAGAACTGAAGGATATGAAGATTTTAAAAATCATATTTTAGGACTTAATATTGACGAATTAGCTGAAATTACAGGAGTTGATAAAGAATTAGTTCGACAAGCTTCCATGGCTTATGCCAAAGCGAATGCTGCAATGGAATTCCATGGTTTAGGAGTAACAGAGCATACACAAGGAACATTTACAGTTCAGTTGATTTCTGATTTGGCCATGATTACCGGAAATGTAGGGAAACCAGGAGCTGGCGTGAATCCATTGAGAGGTCAGAATAACGTTCAAGGTGCTGCAGACATGGGTGCACAACCGCATCAGGGGGCGGGTTATTTAGATGTGACCGACCCAGCTGTAAATCAGAAATACAATACTTTCTACGGAAGAGAGGTGCCAAGTCATATTGGATACAAAATTCCGGAAATGTTCAATGAAGCAATCAACGGAAACTTGAAAGCATTGTGGATTATTGGAGAAGATGTGGTGCAGACAGATCCCAATACTCAAAAGGTAATCAAAGCGCTTTCCAATTTAGAGATGTTAGTTGTTTCTGAATTATTCATGACGGAAACAGCAAAATTGGCTACAGTTTTACTTCCGTCTTCTTCATTCCTTGAGAAAGAAGGAACTTTTACTAACGGAGAAAGAAGAATTCAGCGAGTACAAAAAGTAGTGGAACCTATTGAAGGAACCAAGCCGGATGGTCAGCAAGTAGTGGATATGATGAATAAAATGGGCTACAAGCAAGACGATTATACTGCAGCTGGCGTGTTAGCGGAAATTTCGCAAATCGTACCTTTCTTTGCCGGAGTGAAATGGGAAGAATTGGGCGACAATGGAAAACAATGGCCGGTAGCTCCAGATGGAACCGATACACAATTACTACACGTTGAATCATTCAAAAGAGGAAAAGGTGCTTTCACTTATTTTGATTGGGTTGAATCGCAGGAGATTGAGAAACACGGTAAAGATTTCCCCTATATCATTACTACAAACAGAGAATTGGAACACTACAATTGTGGAGCGATGACTCGTAGAACTGGAAACGTGGAAATACTTACAGAGGATGTCTTGATGATTCACCCTGAAGATGCGGCTAAAGAAGGCATTCAAGATGGTGAGTTTGTGTGTGTGGAATCGCCTAGAGGAAAAGTGGATATCAAAGCCAAAGTAACAGATGAAGTAAAGCCTGGAATTTTAAGTTCTACTTTCCATTTTCCAGAGATCATGCTGAATAATATCACTTCGGATGAGCACTGTACGGAGGCCATGTGTCCAGAATACAAAGTTGTCGCATGCAGAATTAGAAAGTCAAAAGGTAAATTCAAACAGATGGCTGAAGCTATGGCCTAAGCAATGGCAAATTGGACGCATTTTTATCTGATTCGAATTGAATTTTTGGGCTTTCGGTATTCGGGTTGGCAAAAACAACCAGGGGTGCGAACGGTCCATCTAATGGTTGATAAAACGGTTGAGTTTGTCCTTCAGCATACAAATTTCAAGACTTTAGGATGTGGTCGGACAGATGCCAAAGTTTCCGCAGATGATTACGCCTTTGAGCTGTTTTGTATGCAGGAACTGGAAAGTGACTTCCTTGAACGATTGAATCAATGCTTTCCTTCAGATATTAAAGCTTTAAGCATAGAAGCAACGAATTCGGATTTCAACATTCTTCAGAATCAGAAAGTAAAAGAATACCATTATCATTTTTGTTTTGGTGAAAAAGCGAATCCGCTGAGTGCTCCTTTCATCGTAAATGTAAAGCAGAATTTGAATCTGGAAAGAATGCAAAAGGGGGCGAGAGTCATCCAAGGGACACACAACTTTAGAAGATTTACCAGCAAGCCTGGAGAAGAAACTCAGTTGGAACGTGAAATCATGGTTGCTGAAGTCCTTCCTTCAAATAAGTTTCAAGGCAATATTTTTCCGAAGGAAGTTTACATGCTTCGAATCAAAAGCAAAGGATTTTTACGCTATCAAATTCGCATGCTCATGGGGACTTTGTTTGCTTTGGGATCTGGTGAAATCAACGAGACAGAATATTTGGAATACTTCCAGAACCCCGAAGGAGATCAAGTGAGATGGATTGCACCCGGTTCTGGATTGTGTTTGCACAAGGTAGTTTTCTAAGCGATCTCTTTTCTTCTAGCAGCTCTTCTGTCCCAATAAATGTTCAATCCACGCACAATCTGTTTGATGAATGGCATCAGCATGATAGAAATTGCCAAGTTGAAAAATAAGTGCGCAAAGGCTGCTTGCATGGCTATTGGAGCATTAATCTTTCCAACGAGGTCGTCAAAAGTGCTGTAGAAAGGCAAGTAAATTAAGGTGCCGAAAAGGTTGAAAAGCAAATTTACAAAAGCGGTTCTTTTGGCAATCGTTCCCAATTTCAAAGAAGCGAGAAAAGCAGTGCTTGTGGTTCCCAAATTCGATCCTACAATGATTCCAATAGCACTGTCCAAACCAAGCACTCCTTGGCCACATAGAATGATAGAAAGACCAATGGTTACCGAACTAGCTTGAGTAATTACAGTTAAAATCATTCCAAGGAAAATCCCAAAAAATGGATTGGAAGCATAGCTTAAAAAACGCACAATCTCCTCACTTTCCTTGATTGGAGCAAGGTTGGCACTTATCAAATTCAAACTGAATAGAATCAACCCCAAATAGAAAAAAGGCTTGGAAAAAAGACGAATCCTTTCAGGGAAATATCCAATGATAAAGCCGATTACTACCAATATGGATCCGAGAAAAGAAACATCCAAAGAAACCAGCCAAGCTGTAAAAGTGGTACCCAAATTGCTCCCCAAAATCATGGGCAAGGAATTCGCAAAGGTAATGAGTCCGCTGTCGACAAAAGAAATAGTAATCGAAATCACCGCCGAACTAGATTGAATAATTGCAGTTGCAACAAATCCCAATAAAAAGGCCTTGTATTTGTTGTTGGAAATTTTTGCGATAACGATTTTCAGTTTGCCATCCGCACGCTTTTGAAGCTTATTGGAAAAATGATCCAAACTATGCACAAAAAGCGCAATCGCTGCAATAACTGATATGGCTACTTCCCACCAAAGCATGACCAAATGTAAATAGGAATTATCAATTATCAATTATCAACGATCAAATAGATAGGGGGATAATTAAATTATGAATTAACAATTAACAATTAACAATGAATAATTAAGAACCGAGCGATAACGAGCTCATTGACCGATAGGGAAATAATTAAGAATTAAGAATGAAAAATTAAGAATGAAAAATGAACTAATTTACTTAGAACCTAGAACCTAGAACCTAGAACCTAGAACCTAGAACAAAAAAAGAGGCCCGAAAGCCTCAATATTTTTAAAATTAATCTAATATCTAAAATCTAAAATCTAAAATCTAAAATCAAATATCACTTATTCGCACACCACAACCACTTTTCCTTCTGAGGAGGATGAAATGGTATGTACTAATTTTCCGTTGTGATCGTAGATTTTTGTCCCTTCCATGAAAGAGAATGGTTTTTTGTAACCATCTTCTACCGTGTAATGTGTGGAAGAACCCGGAGATTCTACTTTTACTTTTACATCAGAAGAACATTTATTTTGAAGATATACTTTGATTCGACCACTTCCAACTCCATCGATCATTGTCATCGACATGGTTCCTAATGCAACTAAAACGATGGCTAGGGATCCAAATGATTTTTTAACTAGATTTTTCATGTCTTTAAGTTTTTGTTCGTTTACATAAAGATAAGCCAAAATCATGCCGAAAAAGAATTTAGGATGTTAAGAATTTGTTATTGTGTGTAACTTATCATTGGTTATATTTGTCTTAACCTAAAAGCAATTCCTATGAAATACCTTCTGATCTTTCCTTTTTTTATTTTCGCCTTCAACACATTTTCACAACAAGACTTTCCTAAGAATAATTTAATTATCCATATGGATCCAGGTGTGGGGAATATATTGATTAATTTTTCAGCAAATACTGCCAAATCGGGGCATAAACCTTGGTTTGGATTCGCAGTTGGACTGAATTATGAAAGACAATTTAATGAAAAACACGCTTTAATAACTGGCTTAGATTTGCAGACAATAAGCTCGGTTTATAAACTAGAGTTTTTTTTTCCACCAAACGGAGATTCTAATCAAGTTTATCATTCCGAAAGACCAGGTCAAAATTATATGATAGCCATTCCATTAGTGTATGCAATAGGTAAAAACTTCAGTAACTTTAGAATTGGCGGAGAATTTGGATTAGTTAATTCTTTTGGAGTTGCATTTGGTTCTTCATCAACTATTACAAATTTCTTTGGAGAGACAAACAAAATAGAATGGGAGACATATCCAGTCAGTGGATTTATTTATTTCTTGGATGCGAAACTAGGAGTTAATTTCACATATCGATTTTCTGATAATTTTGGTTTGGGTATAGCTCCCTATGCTAGAATTGCTATTTACACCCCCGATAATAGTAAGACATTTTTCCATAACTGGAATGTGAATGTAGCATTGAATTTTAAATATACCTTCCATTCAAAATAGGATCGCGTGATTTCTGATTTTTCTAATTAATACAAAAGCGTCAATACCAAAATTCATAAATCATAAATCAATAAGTCATGAATCAATAAGTCCTAAATCATTATTTCAAAGATTCAAAAATCAAAACTTCCTCCAAATACACTATTTTTGCCCAAAATTCAGAAATTGAAAAGAGGAGATTTAATAGAATTAGATATTACAGATTTTGCTTTTGGAGGGAAAGGAATTGCACGTCTGACTTTTGAAGACGGACGAAGAATGACGGTTTTTGTTGGAAATACCTTTCCGGGTCAGAAAGTTCTAGCTAAAATCGTAAAGAAGAAAAGCAAATATGCAGAGTGCAACTTGGTGAAAGTTCTTGTTCCTTCTCCAGATGAGGTAAGCATTCCTTACCAACCCATTTCTGGATCACCCTACATTTCCTTGCCCATTGAAAAACAAAAAGAATACAAATTCAAATCGACTATCGAGCTTTTTAGAAGAATCGGTGAAGTCCGGAATGTAGATGATTTGTTTGATGCCTACATCGAATCTCCTGAAATCTGGAATTACAGAAATAAAATGGAGTATTCTTTCTCTTCCATCGAACACGATATGGAAACCGGAGAGGATATTGATGATGCCTTTGCCTTAGGATTCAAACACCGCGGTACTTGGTGGAAAGTTGAGAATTTGAATAAGGAATCGGGTTTGTTCGATGCTGATTTTGAAAATAAACTGATTCAAATTCGAGAATACCTGAAAGCAACAGGGTTTCCTGCCTGGCATCCTCCAAAGAAAGTGGGCTTTTTTAGATATATTGTAGTCCGAAAATCATTTCATGAAGATAAACTTTTGATCAATCTGGTTACTTCTTCTGAAAATATTCACGATTTCAATACTCAAGCTTTCGGAGAATTTGTCAAGGGATTATTGGGTGATCGAATTGCTGGAATTCAGTTAACCGTCAACGATGATGTGGCAGACCGAGCAAAAATTGAAAATGGCTATACCGAATTGATCTTCGGAGAACCTTTGGTGATTGAGCAGATTTTAGGTCTGAATTTCGAGATTTCCATGGAATCCTTTTTTCAAACCAACCCAAAATGTGCCGAGAAACTCTACTCGAAGGCAATCGATTATGCTTTTGAGTCCAACGAATTAGATGGTCAAGTAATCATGGACTTGTTTTGTGGAACAGGAACCATTGGTCAAGTGGTAGCTTCCAAAACAAAGAATGCCAAAATCATTGGTGTAGACATCGTTCCTGAAGCGATTGATGATGCTAAGAAAAATGCAGAAAGAAATGGTATTTCCGGTATAGATTTTTTCGCCGCAGACGTAGGGAAATTCCTCTTCGAATATCCTGAATACGAAGGTAAAATTGGAACCATTATTTTGGATCCCCCCAGAGCTGGAATTGCTCCTAAAACTTTAAGAAAAGTGATGCGCTTGAATGCAAAAAGGATCGTCTATATTTCTTGTAATCCTGCTACTCAGGCTCGTGACACAAAGGATCTTCAGGAAAACGGATATCAGTTAAAGAAATTTTCTTTAGTGGACCAATTCCCTCATACGGGACATATTGAAAGTGTGGCTCTTTTTGATCGTATCTAACCTAGAAGGTCTCTAATACATCATGGGCATAACCTTCAAGGTTTACAATGGGGTTTTGTCGAAAATCAGTATCTTTTCAAAACTTTGAACTTATCTGGATATGAAGTACATTTTTCTATTATTTATCACTGGAATTATTGCATGCACCAATTCTGAAAAACCTAGGAAATCTAAAAATCAAGCAGAGACTGGAAAGAAGGAACAAGTTGTAATTATAGACAAAAGACCACGAACTGGTGACTTAATATTTCATACTTCCAAATCCAATCAAAGTAAAGCCATTCAACTAGCAACAAATTCACCCTACAGTCACATGGGAATAATTGAAGTTACTCATGGCAATGTGTTTGTATATGAAGCCGGAATAACAGTAAGACTAGATCTTTTTAGTGATTGGACTGAAAAGGGAGTCAAGGGGCATTATGTCATAAAGCGTCTAAAAAATGCTGATGAAATTCTCACGGAGGAAAATATCAAGAAACTACGCAAGGCTGGAGAAAAATACTCAACTAAGCACTATGATAAATATTTTGAATGGTCGGATGATCGAATGTACTGTTCAGAACTCGTTTGGAAAATCTATAAAGAAGGATTGGGAATTGAAATTGGTGAATTACAGGAATTACAAGAATTCGATTTGTCAGCTCCAATAGTTCAGAAAATCATGAAAGAAAGATATGGCGAAGATCTTCCATTGCATGAAAAAGTAATTTCGCCAGATGCCATGTTTCGATCGGAATTACTGATAACAGTAGATTCAGTAATTAAGCAATAAAAGCCAATATTTTTCCTTAATTTGGAGCTCGAATCAAATTAATTACATCTTCTAATGAAAAATATTCTACTTTCTACCATGGCTCTCGCTTTGGTGTTTGCATCTTGTAAAAAAGACAACAACAATAACAATCCAACAACTCCTCAACTGCAATTCAAGGTGGTTTTTGACGGTACTTTACCCAGGTTGGATAATTTTGGTAATCCAGCGACCGTTCCGGCAGGGAATGCAGCGCAGACACCAACCATGAGACAAACAAGTATTCACTATATTGAGTTGGCTTCTGATTCTCTAACCGCTCTAGGAGGTGGGGAAATCGTTTACATGGGAACAGAAACAACTGCGGGTGGAGCAAATGCCGTGAATTTTGATCAGGCCATCAAAGCGACAAACGGAGAAACATTTTTATCAATGAATTTATCTCAATTGGCACCTGGGACGTACAATTGGATTCGAGTGTCGGTTACTTACCAAAAATACGATATCCAATACCGATTCAATTATCCACCTTATATCAATAATCAAGATTTTACAGGGACATTGGCTTCATTTGTAGGTTATAACAATTACATTACAACACACACCGTTCAGGATTCAGTTGTAACAGTAAATGCGAATAAAGTTCAGGGTTACTGGGCATTTGAAACTTCTGTGGATTATGCTGGATTCGTTTATGGTTCAGTAGATGAAGGAGATGGGGCAGGGGTAACAGTCGTGAACCCAATCTTTACCTCTAGTCCAGTTCCAAATGGTTCTTGTGTCATTACAGGAAAACTCGCTCAACCATTGGTAATCACCGGAAACGAAACAGGAAATGTAAAAATAGTTCTGGCCTTCTCAATCAACAATTCATTCGAATGGCAAGACAACACCGCCGACGGGAAATTCGAACCCGCAGCAGGCGAAACTGTCGTAGACATGGGATTGAGAGGATTACACCCGTATGTGGAATAGGGAGCAAGAGGATTGAGCAAGAGCAAGAGCTTTGGTATGCTCCCATTCACTAAACTCTAAACTCGAATAACTCGTCACTCGAATAACTCGTCACTCGAATAACTCGTCACTCGAATAACTCGTCACTCGAAAAACTCTACACTAGAAAAAAAAGTCTCATTTTCAGGCAAAAATGGGCAACCTGTAATTATTAATCTACTTTGAATTGTTATTATTGAATCTGAAATATTCGCAAAGAGTATTGGTTCTTCCTAAACTTCAGGGTCAAAACCAAATTCAGTCGAATCATTTTATGAAAAACTAGATTCAGGATTAATCGAAGTGTTTTTATCAGATTGACATGATGAAAAAAGGATGACAAAAGATAAAAGGTAAAATAGATTTTTCATAAAAATTGAATGTTGCCTAAATGTACTTAATAATCAAAAATCAACCAGTCAACTTTGCATTTTTCACTATTTCCTTACCACTTAATCCTAACTCCTAATAACAAAAAAAGGAGACCGAAGTCTCCTCAAATATTGTATTGGCTAAAAACAATCGTACGGGGGGCGTAACGAAAGCTTAAAGCCAAATGTCTAGTAGAAATAATGTTTCTTGGAAGAATTTTTCCAACCTGCGTCTGATTTGTAAGTTGAGAAAAAGATCTTCACATCAGCGTCAGACTTGTAATCTACAAAATAGATCTTTTTGTCTGCATCTGATTTGTAATCAACAAAAAACCACACACCATCATTGTTTCCAGCATCTGATTTGTAGCTTGCTTTGTAGACAACTAAATCTGCATCGGATTTATAATCAACTACGAATACTTTTACATCCGCGTCCGATTTGTAATCAACCGTAAACACCTTTTGGCTAAATGCCATGGAACCGATTGTAATCCCTAAAACAACTAATAGTGATTTCATATTGATTTATTTTTTAAAACAATCGATGCTATTATCTAGCATCGATTGGTACGTAATTTCTTTCGTTTGCTCCAACGTAAATCTGTCTTGGTCTACCAATTGGCTCACCGTTTTCGATCATTTCTTTCCATTGAGCAATCCATCCTGGAAGTCTACCTAATGCAAACATTACAGTAAACATTTCAGTTGGAATTCCTAACGCTTTGTAAATGATTCCTGAATAGAAATCTACGTTTGGATACAATCCTCTTTCAATGAAGTACGGATCACTTAGAGCAACTTCTTCTAGTTTCTTAGCAATATCCAATACTGGATCCTGGATTCCCAATTTTCCTAGTACGTCATCACAAGCTTTCTTGATGATTTTAGCTCTTGGATCGAAATTTTTGTAAACTCTGTGTCCGAATCCCATCAATCTGAAAGGATCATCTTTATCTTTTGCTTTTTGAATCCATTTTTCAAGATCTCCTCCATCTTGTTTGATCGTCTCCAACATCTCAATTACCGCTTGGTTTGCTCCACCGTGAAGTGGTCCCCAAAGTGCAGAAATACCTGCCGCGATTGAAGTATATAAGTTAGCTTGAGATGATCCTACAATTCTTACAGTAGATGTAGAACAGTTTTGCTCGTGATCTGCGTGAAGAATCAATAATACGTTCAATGCATTGGCAACAACTGGATCCACTTCGAACTCTTCAGTTGGCATGGCAAACATCATGAATAGGAAGTTCTCGATATAATCTAAATCATTGTTTGGATACATTGTCGGATGACGCATGGCGTTCTTGTATGACATTGCAGCCAAAGTAGGTAACTTCGCTAAAAGTCTGTGAATCGTCAAATCCACAGCTTCTTGTGGTCTGTTTGGATTTAAAGACTCAGGATAGAATGTAGATAGTGTACAAACCAATGAAGATAAGATTCCCATTGGATGCGCTTTTGCTGGATAAGCAGTAAAAAATTGTTTCATGTCTTCATGAACCAATGTGTGCTTTTTAATGCTCTCCTTAAATTTTGTTAGTTCGTCTCTTGTTGGTAGTTTACCATAAATCAACAAGAATGAAACTTCTAAAAATGTAGCTTTTTCAGCTAGTTGTTCAATTGGATACCCTCTATATCTTAAAATTCCTTTTTCACCATCCAAAAACGTAATGGCACTTTCGGTAGCACCTGTGTTTTTGTAGCCGGAATCCAAGGTGATGTACCCAGACATAGCTCTTAGTTTAGTTATGTCAATTCCTTTCTCATTTTCAGAACCAGTAACGACGGGTAGTTCGTATGATTTGCCGTCGAGCTCAAGTTTTGCAGTCTCACTCATTTTTGAATTTATGTTTAGATTTTTTATACGGAGCCTAAAAATAGAAAATTTTCACACAAAAAAAAATTATCGTTTGGAATAATTCTCGTTCCAACAAAAACTTTCTTAAATCACCCTGTTTAAAGGGATTTCATTAGAATATATAAAACTTGAAAATCAGGTATAAAAGTGGTCCCAGAATCAATAAAAGTAGCGCGTAAAAAATATACTTATTTTCTTGATTTGGAGCATGGTTACCAATCGGGCGAAAGGAAAAATTCCAATACCTCATGAAATCTTCTTTCCATTTAGGTTCTGACGGTGATTGTTTGGAGGAATGATTCGAATCCATTATTTCACAATGACTTTCAATTTGGCTAACAAGGAGGCTTTATCCATATATCCCTTTAAAACGGTAACTCTTTTCTCTTGTTTATCCAATACCACAAAAGAAGGGTAGGAGAGTTGTCCGTCTAATAAAGTATAGGCCAATTGATGAATACCATTTTTACCCGCCGCGACAAATTTGAAAGTTTGATCTTTGTACTTGACATCTTCCTTTTGCTCTGCATCAAATTTCACGCTGTAAAAGTGCTCATTCATGAAAGTTACTACTTCACTTTCTTTAAAAGTAGTGGCATCCATTCTCTTACACCAACCGCACCAATCTGTGTATAAATCAATAAAAATGTAACGCTTATTCGATTGGTTTTTTTGAATGGCTTGTTCAAACGTCATCCAATCTACTTCACCAGCAGGAGGTTCAGAAGTAGCTACATTAAAATTAATAAAGGTAAAGATCAAAAATGAATTCAAAAGTCCCATCATAACGTATTGCTTTTAATAGAAGAAACGAGAAACCAAAGCTCTCCTTTCATTATATAAACCCAATAAATCCTTAGAGGTTGCTTTTAATGAACGTTAAAATTTTGTTAAAAAGATGTGCTCTGGCTCCTCCTCCATAAATAGAGTGATTTCTATTTGGATAAATGAACAAATCAAAGTCTTTTCCTTTTGCAACCAATCTGTTCACCATTTCCATTGTATTTTGAACGTGAACGTTGTCATCAAAATCACCGTGAACCAATAAGTATTTTCCTTTCAATTTATCAACGTGATTAATTGGTGAATTGTCTTCATACCCACCATTGTTTTCCTGGGGAGTTCTCATGAATCTTTCTGTGTAAATATTGTCGTAATATTTCCAGTTGGTAACCGGAGCAACAGCAATAGCCATTTTAAATACATCAGCTCCTTTTGTGATGGCTAGAGAAGACATGTATCCTCCATAACTCCAACCCATGATTCCAATTCGGTCCCCATCTACCCAGGACTCTTTTTGAAGGTTTTTTGCCACCGCAATCACATCTTCTGTCTCTAATTTACCTAGTTGCAGATAAGTTGATTTTTTGAAATCCGCCCCTCTGTACATTGTTCCTCTTGGATCCACAGAAACCACTACATAGCCTTCCTGTGCCAAAAGATGGTGAAACATGTGATTGGCTCCTTCCCATTGATCTACAACCGTATTGTGACCTGGACCGCAATAAACATTAAAGTAAATGGGGTATTTCTTATTCGGATCGAAATTTTTTGGTTTCAGAATCCAGCCATTTAATTTTCCTTCCGCTCCATCAAATTGAACGAATTCCTTTTTACCTAAGTCATACTTTGCAAGTCTAGCATTTAAAGAGGAATTGTCTACCAAGGTACTGATCAACTTACCTTTAGAATCATGCAAAGTGATCGTAGAAGGTGTATTGATGTTAGAATAGTAATTCACATAATAGCGCATTCCATTTGAGAATTGTGCGTCATTGTTACCTTTTTGAGTTGAAAGCTTGTTTTTACCACTTCCGTCAAGTTTGATTGAATACAAGGCCGAATACATCGCGCCTTCTTCAGCAGAAGTATAATAGATGATTCCATTTTTTTGGTCTAAACCTTTAAATTCAATCACATCCCAAGTTCCATTCGTGATTTGAGTGGCATTTCCATCAAAACCAATTTTGTAGATATGATTGTATCCATTCATTTCTGAAGTTCGGATAAACCCACTTCCATCTTCCAAAAAGATCAAATTGTCATCAATCTCCACATAAGTTTTAGAAGATTCAGAATAAATCTGGTTGACCTTAATCACATTGTTTTTCTCAGGGAACATTTCTATCAAATTGTAATCTAATTTGGATTGATGTCTGTTCATGGTCAAAACAATCAATTTATTCGGGTCTTTTGCCCACTTGATTCTCGGAATGTATTCGTAATCTTTCAATTCTGAACTATGCTTGTACCCCGTATTACAGTCAAAAATGAAGATTTGCACTTTTGAATTTCGTTCACCTGCTTTTGGGTATTTGAAGGTGTAGTTTTCCGGATAAAGATCTTGATAATAGAACATGGTAAATTCCTTTACCAAAGATTCGTCAAATCTATAATAGGCGATCTTTTTCGAATCTGAAGACCAGTAAAATCCTTTTGTGATGGCAAATTCTTCTTCGTAAACCCAATCTGTGGTTCCGTTGATGATGGCATTTTTTCTACCGTCTTTGGTTACAATGAGTTCTTTTCCTGATGCAAGATCTTTATAGAAAAGGTTGTTGTCTCGAACAAAGGCCACTTTCGTTCCATCAGGTGAAAATTCAGCCAATTGTTCTGGATTTGGATTTCCTGAAAGCTCATCAAGTTTTTTGGTTTTGGTATCGTAGATATAATATTTCGCGGTAAAGCTTCTTCTATAAATAGACTGAATATTAGTAGCCAATAACAATTTCGTTTCATCCGCGTTGAAGAAATAATCTTCCACTTTGATGTTTTTTCCATCGAAAGTAGTTGTGCTTCCATCAAAAATGGTCTCTACTATTTTATCAGCCTTTTTGAAAGCATACTTATTAATTTTCGAGCCTTCCAAACGGGTAAAGAAATTCCCGTCACTCATGCTACTAAAGGATTGAACACGATCTCCTGAAAATTCCCATTGCTTCCAAATTTTCTCTACCGTCAATTTTTCCTGAGCATGCAGAGTACTTGCTAAAAAGATGAATCCAATAAATAATGCTTGTAGTCTCATAATATTCTGTTTTTCGGGTCTTAAATATAGTAGAATTCATACTAAGTTCTTAGTACTATGTGCTAAGTTCTCTGATTTAGATGATAAGTGGTTAAAATTCAATTATCAATTATCAATTAAGAATGTGAAATGTGAAATGAATTACTTTTAACCAGCACACCAGCACACCAGCACACCAGCACACCAGCACACCAGCACACCAAAAATCAATCCACCATTCTCTGCAACTGATTCAGCTCAAAATATTTGCCGTTGTTGCTTGCCATGAGTTCTTCATGATTTCCTGTTTGGATGATTTGTCCTTTCTCCATTACAATGATCTTATCCGCATTTTTAATGGTTGACAATCTATGTGCAATGACAATGGATGTTCTGCCTTTCATAAGGTTGTCTAGTGCGTCTTGTACCAATCGCTCAGATTGAGAATCTAAAGCTGATGTGGCTTCATCCAAAATTAGAATTTCAGGGTCCTTTAACAGAGCTCTTGCGATAGCAATTCTTTGTTTTTGTCCGCCGGATAATTGAATTCCTCTGTTTCCAACTTCTGTCTCAAATCCATCGGGAAACTCATTGATAAATTCTAAGGCATTTGCTTGTTTAGCCGCATTGTGGATTTCCTCTTCTGAGGCATTGATTTTTCCGTAAGCAATGTTTTCTCTGATAGTTCCACTAAACAATAAGACTTCCTGTGGAACCAATCCAATATGATCTCTCAAATGTTCAGTGGCAATCTCTTTTTGATCCACGCCATCAAATTTAATAGCGCCTCCATCTATATTGTAAAATTTCAATAAAAGCTGTGTGATGGTTGATTTTCCTGCTCCAGATTCACCCACAATGGCGAATAATTCTCCTTGTTTGACCGAAAAACTCAAATCCCGAATCACTTCAATCTCTTTTCTTTGAGGATAGGCAAATTTCACATGGTCAAACTCAATGTTTCCAGTAATTTTTGGAGTTTCTTTTCCTGAAAAGACAACCGACTCATCATCTTCATCCAAAATAGTCATCAAAGATTCCGTTGCACCGATAGCTCTTTGAATTTTAGCATACAAATCAGGTAATGCACCAAATGAAGCCCCCATCATGACCGTAAAGAATAGGAAAGTAATGAACATGTCGTAAGGAATTTCTCCATTCATTTTCATGATCATTCCTTGCCACAGAACGAAGATAATGGCTCCAAACATGGCCATGAAGATAAAGGACACAAATAAGCCTCTCCAGGTTCCCGACTTTACATTTAATATGCGAATGGTTTCCACTGCTTTTTTGTAGCGACCCAATTCAAAAACTTCATTGGTAAAGGACTTCACATTCACAATTGAGCTTAATGATTCTTCCACGATGGCATTGGACTTAGCTGATTCGTCCTGAGCATTCTTCGATAACTTCTTAATATATCTTCCGAAAAACACCGCAATAATGGCCATCACCGGTACAGTGGAAAGCATGAGTAAAGCTAATTTCCAAGATATGAACCAGAGTAAGACGACCGTAATTGAAATTGTAATGACTTGTCTGAAAAACTCTGAAATGGTTGTATTCAAGGTTTCCCTTACCAAGTTGATATCCGTTGCAATTCTAGAACTTAGTTCACCCGTTTTGTTTTTATTAAAGAAATCCGTGGGTAAATTGATCAATTTCGTAAAAGTTGCATTTCGCATGTCTCTCAGCGCACCTTCTGTTACTTTAGAGAACAAATAGATGCGAAAAAATGAAAAGATCGACTGAAATCCGAAAATGAGAAAAAGAGCAATGACTACCGAACTTAGACTATCTAGGTCTTTGATTTGGTCTGCAACATTGGTTTCGTTCGAAGTGATGTTGGATGCGCCAAAAAGTTTTCCCATTAAATAGGGGAAAGCCATGGTGGTCAAACTAGAAAGTACCAAAAACAACCATCCAATGATGAATTGGGATCTGTAAGGTTTGAGGAAAGTAAAGAATTTTCGGGCCTTTTTATACGACTCTGTTGAAAGCTTAATCTTTTCTGTATTATCTCTTCTTGCCATTCAGTTTGGTCCCCTTTGATGGGGCTGCGAATTTACTTGGAATCCTCGAAAAAAGCATACATATTTGCAAAATATTTGGAAAGCAGTAAAAATTCTTTTGCGTATAGAAAAAATGTTCTATCTTTGCAGTCCGAATTTTTGAAGAAAGAGAACAGAATTATAATATTTGAGAGATGAAAAGAACGTTTCAACCGTCGAAAAGAAAGAGAAAAAACAAACATGGTTTTAGATCTAGAATGGCTACCAAAGCGGGTAGAAAAGTATTAGCTGCGAGAAGAAAAAAAGGTAGAAAGAAGCTTTCTGTTTCTTGTGAGAAAGTTGCGAAAAGATAATTTTCATCTCGGTAAAGAAATTGAGCCTCTCCAGTTTGGAGGGGCTTTTTTTGTTTTAGGATTAAGGATTTTATTGATTGAATTAGTATAAAGAGCTATTAAGAAGAAACCCAATCAAGAATGAGTCACTAAGCGTGGTAGTCTCAATTTTAGAAGTAACAAATATTTTCTTTACCCCTAAATCCCCTAAAGGGGACTTTTCGTTCCTTAACCATGTTTTTTACACTCAATTGCTTCCCCTTTAGGGGACTGAGGGGTGAAAAATCCAGAAATCCAGAAATCCAAAAATCCAACTACTGTGGATCGTCATAAGCTCCTATGTCAATGGGGTTGGTTCTTGCTTTGCAATCTAAATCAATAGCAAATAGGTTGGGAGCAAAGATGGTTCCGTTACCACTTAAAGGAGAATTGACTGGATATTTGAAATCGTAAGTAGACGGATCGTTAAAAAGTGGATCCATATTCCATAAGCAACTTGTAAATCCTGAACCATAGGGTGTTTCGTTTTTCAACAGACAATTAAAGAAACCGTAATTGACCGTTCCTCCATTTAAGGTGTCAATGATAAATTCATTGTCAATATTCCCAGTAAAAGAACAATTGTAAAATTCTGCATTATCCAAAGGATAGATGTAAATCGCGGAAGAAGTGTATTCCCAATTCTGTAATACAAATCCGGGCGTTTGTCTAGTCCCTGACCAATGATTGGCGACAGTTACATTTTGAAAACGATAATCTCTCCCTGAACCTAACCAAACAGAGTAAATTCCGGCATTCGAGAAGATGCAATTGTTGACATCCATGGTACCACTGCGCTGTCCTCTTAAATTGTAAAATTCACTTTGCTGGACAATGGAATTGGTCAATGTAAGCGCATAACCTGTGGAATTCGTGCTGTCAACTGTAATTCCATAAGCACTGTTTTTCATGATTAATCCGTCAATCGTACAGTCAATTCCCTGAATGATACCTAAACCATAGTATTGACCAGGAAGATTGTCGTAAAAGGATTCCAAACGTGTGCCCTGAAAGACTACTTCTCCACCACAAGGGGATCCGGCAATATTCAGGGTAGATTTATAGACAATTAAAGAGGATTCATTATAAAAATGCACTTGTGTACCCGAATTAATGGTCAAATTCAAATTGGAATCGATTCCTGGGTAACCTACTGCGGCAGTTCCGTAGATGATGTGCGGTTTGTCGTTATTCCAAACCCCACTCACGACTTCATTTACATGAAAATAAGCATCCTGACCCCATACCACTAAATGCACGTATTGATCTACTCCATTCGTCCGAAAGCGAATAGAGTCTTCTACAATCATAGGTAGGTTTTGGTTATTGACATCTAAGATCACCTGAGCAAAAACGAAGAGACTGTCTTCACCGTTAATGTGAATATTTTCTATAAAATTTGCTGAAACACCGTCTACATTTATGGAGAACGGAGAACTTGTACCTCCCATCAGTTCAATTTCTTCTATGATGACACGGTTTTTGTCTGGATTATAAACTCGAATATTTCGAGTTGCATTTCCTAAGGTTGTGAATACGGTATCAAAGAGAATCGTGTCATTAGAAAATTCTAAATTGCCAGAAGAAGTGCTATTCTTTTTACAATTGGAAGTCGACAAACCTAAAACCACAAATAAAGCAACAATAAAAAGGGATCTGAACATCAATAAATTTTTTGCAAAAATAAGTAATTTGGTTTTAAAACGTGGTTTTTTGATTTTTAGTGTTAATGCTTTCGAAACTAAAAAAGGGATAAATCAGGTTTTCATTTCCGTACCTTGGACTGAAGTCACAAGGTTACGGATAAACTGGCATCGAATAAATTGACTATTTTTGGTTTTTGTTAGAAACTCAAGGTATCAGAAAAACTACATTTAATTGAATTCTCCGGATCAATAGACAACGGAGGATTGAAATCCACATGACGGGATTGAATGTCAACTGCTAAACTTTGCGTTTTGCAGGTAGGAATTGGGATGTAATTGATCGATAATTGAGAAATAATTAAAAATAAAGGTAAATTTTCTTGTATCCGTTTGTACATAAAAAAAAATACCTTAAATTTGCACCTCGAATTTTAGAAAAAGCAGAAATAATGAAGAAAGATATTCATCCAGACAATTACAGAGAGGTTGTATTCAAAGACATGGGGAACGATTATATGTTTGTAACTAGATCATGTGCTCCAAGTGAAGAGACTATTGAGTTTGAAGGAACTGAATACCCATTGATCAAATTGGATATCTCACACATGTCGCACCCATTCTTTACAGGTGTGCAACAGTTTGTGGATACTGCAGGTAGAATTGATAAGTTTAAATCAAGATACGCGAAGCACCTTAAAAAATAAGAAGGCTTTGAAAAGACATTGGAACCCTGATCATTTTGGTCAGGGTTTTTTGTTACTATAAATTTTCTTTGCGCAACTCAGCGACTCCTTAGTGCAACTTTGCGAAATAATATTCAATCCTAAACTTCTAAACCGGATTCCCTTGCATAGGTTTGATAAAAGACAAGATCCATAGAAAGAAAAATGTTAACAGTCCATTTATCCCTAAAAGTTCAAACCCAAACTGATACCCATCAAACCACTCTTTTGAATTTTCATTCAAGAAATAGATAATTACCGGAGATAGGATACATAAAAAGGGTACAGCTTGATCATAGACTCTTCTTTTGGTCAAGATTCCGAAGAAAAACAATCCGAGTAGAGGCCCATAGGTCAAATTCGCCCATCCAAACAATTTCCATATGATGCTCTGATCAGCAGTGGCAGAAAAGATCATGATGGTTACTAAAAGAATCAAACTCATCAAAACATGAACACGTAATCTGGTTTTCTTTTGCTCTTCTTCATTTTTCTTTTCGATATCCAAAATGTCAATGCAAAATGAGGTGGTGAGTGAAGTCAATGCAGAATCTGCACTGGAATAAACTGCTGCGGTCAAACCTAAAAGAAAGATGATTCCAATTCCCATTCCCAAGCCTTCATCCAAGGCAAACGTAGCGAACAAGCGATCTGTTTTAGCACCATTTTGAGCCCAACTCCATACCGAATCCGGATGTTCAAAGAAGTACAAATAGAGCAAAGCACCCATGATCAGGAAAGCCAAATTCACGAAGAACAATACAAAGCTGAAAGTCATCATGTTTTTCTTAGCTTCCCCAATATTCTTGCAGGATAAATTCTTTTGCATCATGTCTTGGTCTAGACCAGTCATCCCAATGGTAATGAACATTCCTCCTAAAATCCCTTTCCACCAATAATTACCCGCATCCGGGTTGTCGGTTTGAAACCAGGAACCTAGATTCGCATTTTCAATTTCAGTAAAAATAGATCCAATGCTGATGTTCAAATTACTGCAGATGAGATAGATGGTAAACATCAAGGAAGCAAGCATAAACAGCGTTTGTAGGGAGTCCGTCCAAATAATGGTTTTAATTCCGCCTCTAAAAGTGTAGAGCCATATCATTAAAATGGAAAAGCTAACGGTTATCCAAAAAGGCACATTCCAAGCATCAAACACAAAAACTTGTAGAATATCAGCCACCAAAAAGAGTCTCAAACTCGCACCAATAATTCTACTTACAAGAAAAAATGTAGCTCCCGTCTTGTAAGTAAAATCTCCAAATCTACTTTTGAGATAGGTATAAATGGAGGTCAAATTCATTCGATAATAGAGAGGAAGTAATACGAAAGCAATGATGGCATAACCAATTATATAGCCAATTGCCATCTGCATGTAAGTAAATTTGGAACCTAAAATGGTTCCTGGAATTGAAATAAAAGTAACACCTGACAAAGACGCGCCAATCATCCCGAAAGCAACCAAATACCACTTAGAGTTTCGATTCCCAACGAAAAAAGTTTCATTATTGGCTCCTTTGGAGGTAAGATAACTGATACCGATCAGTACAAAGAAATAGGCTATAAATACTGATAATATTAGTGTTGGACTCATTTTTAAAGCTTCATTTTTATCAAAATTAAAGTCTTTCTTTCTAAAAAGTCAGATCAAAGTAATAAGTTGTTAACAATTCATTTCAATTCACTGATATCAAAGGGGATAGTTGGATTTTACAGGAGTTTTTACTATCTTTGTACTTGCAATTAGTTGGATAAATTTGATTCTACTTTTTGTTTTTATTTAGTTGGCTATGAAGAAGATTGTGTTGAGTGTTTTGCTAGTTACAGCAGGAGTTGTAACTGGTTATGGGCAGGAAATAGCCCCAATGAAAAAGGTCGTTACGAACCCTGCAGATACATCATCCTTTGCGATTCTAGAGAATCCTAATCATGTGGATGTGTATAATGATCTTAAAATCAGACAAAAGATCTCTTTTTATCGTAAGAAAACGGAAGATTTTATTTTAGAATTTGAGGACGGATTAAAGATATTAATCTATAAAGAGGAGGAGTGATGAAACTATTAAGGATTTTATTTTTGGCTATAATAGGAAGCTTTTCCATTCTTAGCTATGGCCAGAATGTTTACAGTTGGACTCCTGGAGTGAATCCTGGATGGACTTCTAGTGATAATGTATTAAGATGGAGAGGGGGGTGCTCAGCTGTCACTACGAATTGCAATAATAGTTACAGTAGCTTCACAGATAGTTATTATACTTCTGGCCCAATTGATCTTACTTGCAGCAACGCAAGTACTGTTATTCCGACTATTGATATAGCCGGAGAATCTGAATATGGCTACGATTTTTTGTATCTGTATTACTCATACGATGGAGTGAACTGGATTAATATTCTTGGAGCTGGAGTGGGGTTGACTGGAAATGCAGGTGCTGGAGTTACATGGTCGTACCCAGCAATTACAACTGGAACAACAGTTTATTTTATGTTCAATTTCCAATCCGATTATAGTGTGGTTTATTCAGGATTCAAACTTACAAACTTCACTGTGGACTGTAATGTGGTGCTTCCTATTGAACTTACTGAATTCAAGGCTGAAAAAAAAGAAGGACAAAATTTAATTAGTTGGACAACAGCCTCTGAGATTAATAATTCACATTTTAATTTGGAAAGAACTAGTGACGGGACAAGTTTTCAGATGGTCAAAGTTGTGGAAGGAATAGGCAATTCGTCTCAGGAATTACATTATAACGTTCTAGATCAGGATTATGAAAGAGGAGTTATTAATTATTATCGTCTTACCCAAATTGATTTTGATGGCAAAAAAGAGACATTTGATCTAATTTCAGTTGACAATAAAGAAACAGAAATTCATGTTTTAAGGACCGTGAATCTTCTTGGTCAGCCTGTAAATGAACTTTATAAAGGCATCGTCATTGACTACAAATCTGATGGATCTACAACAAAAAGATTTCAGTAAATAATTTTCACCCTATCTTTAGGTAGTCAAAAAAGTACAAATAGCAACCTTTTGTATATTTAATGCGTTTAAAATTCTGGGATGAAGAATTTATTACACCTTTTACTAGTAACTGTTTACTTAATTATTGGGAGTGAATTGAATGCTGGTATCGTTTATTCAAATGGTACAGGTGGAGGTGATTGGCAAATTGGAACAACTTGGAATCCACAAGGTGTTCCCGGATGTGGTGATACGATTATTATTCTGGGTGGTGACATAGTAGAAATTACTGGACAAGCGGATTACAGGATTTGCGGCTCACCAATTTTTGTAATTATTCATGGTACACTCTCTTTTCCTGGTACTGGACCAAAATTAAGGCTTCCTTGTGGTTCAGGAGTGGCAATTTCTTCAGGTGGGTTAATGACTGCAAATGGAACAAATGGAAATTCTAACTTTCTCGAGATTTGTGGTTCTCAAGAATGGAAAGCAGGAGATGGAGATCAATCTGGAACCACTTTTGGAACAGTTCCTCCAGTTGTAACTTCCTTGAGTATTCGATTAAAGTCATTTTCCGGAGAAAATATAGATGACAAAAACATTCTTTACTGGTCAACGGAAACAGAAATCAACAACGATTATTTTATTTTAGAAAGAACTACCAATGGTTTTGATTATGCAACATTGACTTTGGTAAATGGGGCAGGTAACTCTTCCTTTCAACTTGATTACCAGGTAGAAGATCTGGAATTTGAGCCAAATACTATTAATTATTACCGTTTAAAATCGGTGGATTTTGATGGAGTCGAGGAATATTCCGATGTGATTTCCATTAATAATAAGTCTGCGGGTCTGCCCAAATTGATAGGACGCTATAACTTAATGGGACAATCCGTAACGCCGGAGTTTGATGGTATTTCTATAGAGCATTGCGACAATGGCGAAGTGATCAAAAAATATCCGATCAAGTAGCGTATACCAGTTTTCTAATTTTTGCGTTTTCTTTTTAGCCTTTAACAATTATTAGTTCTATCAACTGATAAAAAGTTTTATATTCGAACGGTAAACCGAAAACTGTAGCATTCATCAATGAAATTTGCATATCCGGAATTTTTATGGACCTTTTTCATTCTGATCATTCCGATCCTTATTCATCTTTTCAATTTCAGGAAATTTAAGACGGTTTATTTTTCCAACATTTCCTTTCTAAAGGAGGTGAAAGAAGAAACAAAATCCAGATCAAAACTAAAGCATTTATTGATTTTGTTTGCCAGACTTCTAGCCTGGTCTTTTCTGATCTTAGCATTTGCCAAGCCTTATATTCCGGAGGATGCAAAAGAAGATATTCAACTCACCAATATCGTTTCTATTTACGTTGATAATTCTTTTTCCATGAATGCCATTGGGGAAAGTGGAGACCTTTTGAATATGGGGAAAGAATATGCGGAGAGTATTATTAATTCGTATACCAATAATGATCGTTTTCAGATAATATCGAATAACTTGGCTGGGGAGCAGAGGCGTATTTTGTCTAAGCAAGAGGCGATCGACGAGGTTTATAAAATTCAGTCTAGTCCAGTGTATAGAACGCTTTCCTCTGTCTATAGTTTTCAGAATGAAGCTTTAAAAAAGGAGAGAGTAGAAGGAGAGGCCAATCTTCATTTTTATTGGATTTCAGATTTTCAGAAAACTTCTTCTGATTTTGAGGAGATTCGAGAGGAAGGTAATGTAAGTGTTCTGAAATTGAATGCTATGCAAAAGGCCAATGTCTTTGTCGATTCGGTTTGGTTTGAAACTCCTTTGAGCAAAGGAAGAACGCAATTGGAACTGAAATTTAGAGTCCAAAATTCGTCAAATGAAGATTTAACTTCGGTTCAAGTGAGTTTGGAAACGGAAGACAACAGCCGCGAAACAAATGTGGACATTCTTGCCAATTCATTCGTTGTTGAGACATTTGGTTTTACAGATGCTAAGGGTATAGGCGTTCGAACCGGAAAAGTAAAGGTGGAAGATTCTCAAATTTTCTATGATGACGAACTCTATTTTACTTATGAAATTCTTGAAAATGTAAAAGTTCTGATTCTTAATGGAAATGTTTCTGCTCCAAAATATCTAGAAAAGCTTTATGGATTAGATACTTACTACAAAGTAACTTCAGAGAATATCCAGACGGTGAGTCAAGACGAATTATTCAAGAATGATTTGGTTATTTTGAATAACATAGAATCTGTTTCCTCAGGTCTCATCAAAAACCTTCAGGAATTTTATAATAATGGAGGAAGTATTGCATTAATTCCAGGCAAAAACCCACAATTTAATTCGATAAACGAACTACTGCAAGTACTTGAAATGCCCATTTTGGCTAAAAGAGATTCCTCGACATCCCGATTATCAAAATTAAATGCAGAAGATGCTCTATTTAATGGGGTTTTTAAGCGAATTCCTAGAAACTTGAATTTACCTGAAGTAACTAGGCATTACGAGATCAATACTAACTCAGCTTCTGATTTTGTTTCTTTGATAGATTTCTCCAATGGGAAACCTTTTTTTGTAAGAAAAATGTCAGGTCCAGGACGAATATATCTCTCTTCCGTTCCTTTGGAAGAGTCTTTTTCCAATTTTCCTAAGCATTCGATTTTTATTGGAATCTTTCTAAGAATAGGAGAAATGAGTGTGAGAAGTAACCCTCTTTTTGCCTTTATTGGAGATCAAGAGCAATATCGTTTTCCTTGCAATAGTGGTAGTCAGGATCCTGCTCATTTGGTTAATCAAAAAGAAGGGATTGATATTATTCCAATGTCTCAGAAGCGCTGGAATGAAGAAATGATCTACTTGGGACAAGGGGAGGCAACAACAGAATTGGTTCAGGGATATTTCAATGTAATCAAGGCGGATGAAATGCTAGGGAAAATTGCTTTGAATTTTAATCGAGATGAGTCTATTCTGGAGTTTTATTCTAAGGATGAAATTGAAAAGGCACTGAAAGAAAAAGGAATTGGGATAAAGGATTTTATCGATGTCAAAGAAAGTTCAGATAATTTCAAAATTGAATTAAATAAATCAAAGGAATACTGGAGAATTCTGTTAATTTTGGGACTGATCTTTATTCTTATTGAGATCCTTCTGATTAAATTTTTGAAAACGCGTACATGAAAATCTTAGTTAGACAAGCCAAAATTGTCGATAACGAATCGGAATACAAAGGTCGGATAAAAGATATTCTTATTGAAAATGGAAAAATCATTTCTATTCAAGATAAAATTTCCGAAGACGCAGATGAGGTAGTTGAACACCCAAACTTACACGTTTCCATAGGTTGGTTTGATTTGAGAGCTCGTTTTTGTGATCCTGGCTTGGAACATAAAGAATCCATTGATTCAGGTTTGTCTGCGGCCGAATTCGGGGGATTCACAGGTGTAGGAATTGTTTCAAACACCTATCCACCAATTTCTTCAAAGGGACAAGTAGAATATTTGATTGGCAAGTCGAATTTATCACCTGTTGAACTCGTTCCAATTGGATCGGTAACCGATAATGCAGGCGGAGAGCAATTAGCAGAGATGTATGACATGTCGCAAGCAGGTGCTCGAGCATTTTGTGATGATAAACCTCTGAATTCAGGAATATTATACAGAGCCCTTTTATACGCCAATAACTTCGATTCTGTCATTTTTGATTTAGCAAGTGATTCTTCTTTGGCTGGAAAAGGACAGATAAATGAAGGGAAATCAAGTGTGCTCACCGGACTAAAAGGAATTCCGGACATTTCTGAGATCATTCGAGTAAAAAGAGATATTGATTTACTGAAATACACAAATGGTCAATTGCATTTAACCTCAGTTTCTTGTGCTGATTCGGTTCAGGAGATCAAGGATTACAAAAAAGGAAAATCCAATTTGACTTCAGATACAAGCATTCATCATTTACAGTTCACTGATACGGATGTTGAAGGATTTGATTCCAATCTGAAAATATTTCCTCCACTTCGAGGAAAAAAAGATCAGGATGCCCTTAAAAAAGGTGTTTTAGATGGTTCTATTGATTGTATTTGCTCGGATCACAATCCTCAGGATAAAGAGTCTAAGGATTTGGAATTTGATTTGGCGGAATTTGGAATCATAGGGATTCAGACATTCTTTTCCTCTGTTTTAGATGTGTTTGGAGTAGATCAGTTGGACAAAATCATCGATACCTTTACGAAGAATCCAAGGAGAGTTTTAGGAATGGAAGCACCAGAAATCAAAGAAGGTGTGGATGCCAACTTAACTTTTTTCGTTCCAGACTTGGAATGGGAATACACAAAAGAATCAAATATTAGTTTATCACAGAATTCACCTTTATTGGGGCAAAAACTTAAAGGTAAAGCCATCGGATTGATCAATAAAGGAGTATTATCACTGCAAAAATAAAAATGTCAAAAGCATCAAGTAAAAAATTTTTCAAGGAGTATTTAAGTGAGAAGAAAGTAGTGGGTGCTGTGGCTCCTAGTTCTAGGTTTTTATGCAATAAGATGTTGTCTGGGATCGACTTTGATCAAGATCTTGTGATTGTGGAATACGGTCCGGGGACTGGCGTTTTTACAGATGAGATTATCAAAAGAATGAACTCAAATTCCGTTTTATATGTTTTTGAACTGAATGAGGTTTTTTATGATGCATTAGCTGCCAGAATAAAGGATCCAAGGGTCAAAATATTTCACGATTCCGCCTCAAAAGCAGAGGAATTTTTAAATCTTGATAATTACCACCACGCGGATGTTGTGCTAAGTAGTCTCCCTTTGGCCGTAATACCCAAGCCAATTAAAAAAGAAGTCATGAGGGTTTCTGAGAAGCTATTATCAGATCAAGGGATTTATGTTCAGTTTCAGTATTCCTTGAACGCTAAGAAGCTACTGAAAAAACATTTTAGAAACATGAAGATCAGTTTCACTGCCATCAATTTGCCTCCCGCTTTTGTTTATCAGTGTTCGAATAAGTAGCGACCTTAATTCTCTCTAAAAAAGAATCCCGATTCGATCATTGAACCGGGATTTCACATTGTCTTAGTTAGAACAATACTCTTCAATTTTTGAGATACCTTGTTTGGCGTCGTACAAAGCAACTGTTTCAAAGTTTTGTTTTTGGGATTCATTTACTATCCCAATTTTTCCATCGATAATGACCCAGACTTTCGTCTTCCCTTCTTTAGCATAATACTTCATTCCATTTCCTTCAAAAGTAAAAAGGGTGTTTATACCCGGAATAATAACATAAGTCACTTCCGGTGTCATCGATTCATTTCCTTTTTTATAGAAAAACTGAGCCAATTCAACTTGATCTTTGATGGCTTCCGGTAAAACATGATCACAATTTATCACTCCTAGAGTTTGCACTCCAAATAGCCTTCGTGATTTAGCCGCAACCATATATTTTACTTCCTGATTGACTGCATTGGAAACCATGTAGGACTGTGCTTTTTTATCGTAGTCGAAAACGAAATTTTGCTGTTTGAATTCTTGTTTATATTGCTTTTGTCTGTTGGACATTTGATCATAAAAGGTTTGAGAATTTTTATTTTTTGCCAAATAGTTTTGATAATCTTTCTGATTCAACACAGGTTTCACTTTGAAGCGGTATTTAGTTCCTCCTCGAGCCAGGTTGATGTAATAATTGTTCTCTGTTTTGTCAAGAGTAATCTTGTCCCAAGAAACCAAATAGAAGTCTTCTTGAAAGTCCTGCTCACTTGGGTCTACCTGAAAAACAAGTCCTTTAAAAGTACTTAACTCACTATGACTAGTCACATCTACATCAAAGGTCGGGTAGTGGGGGTTCAATTTACCAACTTTCACTATTTCCTTTTTTGAATCAACAATATTTTCGCTTTGAACTGTGTTTTCGGTGTTTTGATTCGTTTCAACTATAGTTTCTGGATGAAAAATTGTGTTGGCATCGCCAAGGTAGTCCCAATTATCCTCAGTTTTATGATAAAGATTGTATGATGGTTCAACTGTATTGGTTACTAAAGCAATATTCACCTCTTTTCCTTGAGCCAATTGAATCTCTTCGCCCTCTCCGAATGCCCGGATTTCTATCATTCCTGCTGATTCGAAATGGTATTTTGTTCCAGCAGAATCGTAGCCCATATCAATTTTGGATTGGAACATTTTGATTGGGTCATCGATCTCATTTACTTTGATTTTTACCGACTTACATTCTGTGTCAAATCCATGGGCAGGAATGTTGATGATACTACCATTTGCAGTGATGAGAATCGTGTCTTTTGATGGGTCAATGTCAAATTGTTCAGTATGAGATTGATAAATTTCACTTAGATCCTGGTTCAACATCTCTGTTGTCGAATTTTCTTCTATTGATGTTTGCTCAGATTTGGAGTCATTCGAACTAGAACTTGTCCAGAGATAGAGCCCCACTCCAGCAATACATGCGGTGGCTACAATTCCTCCCCACAATTTGGCAGAATTAAACCATTTTGTTGGTGCACTTCCAGCTTGATATCCTTTAAGGACCGTGTCAAAATTCTTATGCTTCAGCAATTCCTGATCTGAAGGCATTTTTCTATTTCGTTCAAATTTTATATTGGTCATGATTCGGATATTAATTGTTTGATTTTCTTCACTGTTCTGTGAAGTTTTACTTTTACATTGGCCAAACTGAGATCTAAAATTTCAGCGATTTCCTGGCCACTTCTTTTCTCGAAATACTTCATTTCGATCAGACTTATTTCGTCGGAACTAAGCTGTTCCATTGTTCGAATCAGGATCATTCGACGCTCTTCATTTGTATCTACCTCGATTTCTTCAAATAATTCGGGTAATTCAGAATCGTTCACTTCCACGACTCTTGCCCGCTTCTGTGTTCTGTAAAACTGATTGATCTCATTTTGTGCAATTCGATAGAGCCATGAAGAAAATGGAAGTCCTTGATGCTTGTAGGATTTGATTTTTGTTAAAGCATTGATAAATGTTTGTTGACAGATATCATTTGCCAGATCTTCAGATTCAACCCTTTTGAAAATGTATTTAAATATTTGCAGGAAATATCTTTCATACAAAGGAGCGAATTTGGCAGGATCTTTTTTTGCAAGATCAATTTCTATAGCCTCTTGTTCTACCAAGTTATCAGTTTTGCTGTAAGTTCTATTTAAGGATGCTATCAAAACTATTACTTTTTATACTCTAAATACACGAGCATTTAAAAAGTTACAATCCCGCTTTTTTGCTTATCATTTCTATAGAAACAAGATCCTTAGATATTGCTTTGAATTCTAATTCTACAAGTTCTTTATTTTCAGGAATTGATGTAGTAATGACTCCGTATTCCCCAGTTTTTGTTTTGATTAAAAGGGCGTATCGGTCACCTGAGGTAAAATTTAACTGATAATTATTTGCAACTGCATTGAGCGCATAAGCATAATACATTTTGCTTAAATTAATCAAAATCAGCTCATCAATAAGTCCAAATCCTTTTTCTGATTTTAACGACAAATTAGTATTGGGGTTGACAAGATCCATTTCACTAAGTCGGTACCCCATTTCATGTAAATATCTGTCGAATAATCCTTTCTTAGGTTCACTGTTCATGACCGCCCGGAATTCATCCTCTATAATCAAATGATAATAGGCCATCCAATCTTCTTGAGACATTCTCCTTTCTTCATCTGACATATAAAGTTTCTGAAAGTTCTTCCACCTTCTGTCGTAGATTTTCTGTTGATCTCTTTTTACGCGTGCAAGATTTTTGATGTGATCTCGGTTAAATTTATCCTCTTTTCGACTTAATTCAATGGCATATTCTTTGAATTTCTCATAGTTCATATCTGCAATTTCTACGTCATTCATGTCTTCCATTTTTGGATAAAAAGGAAAAAATGTTTTTCTGATAAAATTGTCTTTCGTTTTTAATTCCAATTCAAAACTATTCGTCAAGGCATCATAATAAATTCTGTGATCTGCAATTTCATATTTGTCCAAAAATTCCTTGAGTTCTTTTTTGTCTTGCATATTAGGGAAGATTAAAACATCAAAAATTCGACTTGTAAATTCATCAAATTGGTAAACCTCCTCATCTTCTTTGAATTTGCGAAATCCAATATCTAATGCCCAGAACTTCTCATTTTTGAGCTTTACTCGGATGATTTTAGCTGGAAGGAGACCATATTCCATGCTATAATAATAATCGCCAAGTTCTCCTTTACGAGAAGTACTTAAAAATTCCCTTCTTAAAGTTGTTTTAATATAACAGGTATCGTTATACCGTTCATTAAATAAGGTCGAGTCGTATCGAAACATGGAATAGATATCGTTGAAATTACTTCCATAGTGCAAATATGCATCTGAAAGTATTTTGATGTTGGAGCTAGAAAACTGCAGTGTATAGTGTTGTGTCGTATCCTGAGCTTTCAGAGAAAACGAAAAAATGAAAAGGAGAAGAATACTTAAAATTATGCGCATCAATGTAAGTCTTTCATAGTCATAATGACTATGGGTTTCAAAAGTTACAACGCCAAAAAAAAGGGATTTATTTTATCGCTTCTGAAAGGTAATGGGTGTGCTTAATACAATCTTCTGATCTGGTGTACCTGGACGTTTTTCGAAATGCACACAATTTTTTACTGCGTCTATAGCCATGGAAATCAAGTTTTGCGAACCAGTAGTTGATTTGGCTGCATTATTTTGAGCTCGAATAATCTTTCCTTCAGCATTAACCCAAAGAATCAAATAAACTTTGCCTTCTTCGTTGAAATCACCGATACAGTCTTGAGGGGATCCATATCTAAGTCTTGCACTATTGTTGCCACCGCCAGGACCAATATTATTACCTGGACCACCGTTAGCACCAAATTGATCTCCTCCATCTTGACCACCATTCTGACCACCGTTTTGGCCATCCATATTCATCCAGTCATTTTCAGAATTGTTGTTGTTTTGGTTGTTGACTTTGTCGTTACCATCTCCTTTAACCACCTGAACATCACTTTCATTTTGAACTGCTAAATTTTCGGCAGATTGATGTTGTTTGTTCACGTTGGTTTTAGCACTACTGCTTCCACCAGAGGAACCTCCCTGAGGGATTTCTAATTCTACTTCAACCTCTTTTTCTACCAATGGGGGATCTGGTTCTTTCAAGCTTACTAAAAAGAAAAATAGGAGCAACAACAGCAAGAATAAGAATGCTGCAATAAATGCTCTACGTCTGTCTTGAAAAATGGTCTTTTCCATGGTTGTCGTTTTTACGTTTTGAACCCAACTATGTTTCAAGTTTAATGGTTCTAACTATTTGTACAACTACACAGGTACAAAGTTCACTAATCCTGTTTATAAGTAAGTACCGGCTTCCATTCTTTCGATTTAGCCAAAGCAATAACTTGAAGAACGGATTCGTAATTGGTATTTCGATCACCTGAAATTTTCAGATTTTTCTCTTTTTGTTCTTCCATTTTGGCATTTAAAATAGGTTCCAACTGCTCATAAGAATAGAATTTAGTTCTATCCGCATCAAAGAAGTATTGACCATCTACTGTTATTCCAATCTCTACAGGTGAATTTGCATTTGATGGTTTTACAGGAGGTTTTGCACTCGGAAGATCTACAGGTAGGGTTTGTCTACTCATCGTACTCATGATAATGAAAAAGATCAGCATCAAAAACACGAGGTCGGTCATGGAAGACATTCCCCCTTCAATCTTGATATTGTTATTTCTTTTAATATCCATGATTACTTTCCTGGTTCGTGCAATAAATCTAAAAATTCAATACTTGCATTCTCCATTTGGTAAATTACTTTACCCACTTTCGCTACTAAATAGTTGTAAGCCACATAAGCCATAATCCCAACGATCAAACCAGCAACTGTGGTCACCATGGCCTGCATAATTCCCGGAGCAATTACACTCAACTGAATGGTCGTTTGAAATTTCATTTCATGGAATACTTGCACCATACCAATGGTTGTCCCAAGGAACCCTAGCATCGGCGCTGCTCCAGAAGCCGTAGCTAAAAAAGAAAGTTTTCTCTCTAGTTTGTATACTTCCAACTTTCCAACATTTTCAATTCCGGCTGCAATGTCTTTTACTGGTTTTCCAATTCTCGAAATTCCTTTTTCGATCATTCTTGCCGCTGGATTATCGGTCTGTGCACACAAATCTCTAGCTGCATCGATCTTTCCATCATGCAAATAATCTTTAATTCTATTCATGAAGTCTTTCTCACCTTGAGTAGCTTTTCGAATCTGTAGGAATCTTTCTACAAAAATGTATACCGTAAGCAAAGACAAGATCCCCAAAGGAATCATGATGTACCAACCACCCTGGGCTACTAATTCCCAAATAGGAATGTCTCTGGTTACTTCTTCAATTCCTTCTTTAGCATCTCCTCCGGCATCGCCAGCAGCGGCAGAAGCTTCTTGTAATAGAAATAAGATATTCATAATGGCTTTTATTTTATATACGTGTCTTTTGCTAATTTATTATAAACCAAACATTACATAGTAGGTCGCGGCACCAGCTAAGTAACCTGCTATCGCCAAAAGGCTTATCTTCTTTAAATACCATCCGAAGCTAATTTTTTCCAGACCCATTACTGCTACTCCGGCTGCTGAACCAATAATTAAGGCTGAACCTCCAGTACCAGCGCAATACGCAAGGAATAACCAGAATAGTCCACTAGGTCCAAATCCTGAATCAAAAGCTGCAGTTCCTGCTTCTGCAATTGGATACATCCCTTGAGCTGCAGCAACTAATGGTACGTTATCTACAACTGCTGATAACAAACCAATCGATACGTCGATGGCATAAATGTTTCCGCCAAAGCTAGAGTCTAAGAAACCTGCCACTCTGATTAAAGTTCCAATTTCTTGTAAGGAAGCCACTGCAAGTAAGATCCCTAAGAAGAAAAGAACAGAAGCGGTATCAATCTTAGAAAGTACACTGATGACAGACAAACTCTTTCTGTCTTCTTTGTTTTTAGATCGGTGCATAATTTCAGTAGCTGTCCATATCACACCTAAAGAAAGCATCATTCCCATGAACGGAGGAAGATGTGTCACGGTTTTGAAAACCGGAACAAAAAGCAATCCGGCAACACCCAAGAAGAAGATGAAATTTCTCTCAAAAGAGGTGGTTGGATTCAAATAATGTTCTGCCCCATGCTGTTGAACAGGTCTTTCCGCTTCTCCTTTCATTGTAAAGCTAATGACGATCAATGGTACAAGTACGGAAATTAGAGATGGAAGGAATAGATCCTGAACAATCGTCACCGTGTCAGGTAACTGCCCTTTAATCCATAACATAGTTGTAGTAACGTCTCCGATTGGGGACCAAGCACCACCTGCATTGGCAGCAATGATTACGAAACCTGCAAAGAACCATCGGGTGGTTTGATCTTTAATTAGTTTCCTGAGTAAACTGATCATTACAATAGAAGTTGTCAAGTTATCTAAGGCGGCTGAGAAAAAGAAGGTTAATATGGCAATTACCCAAAGAAGCTTGACCTTATTTGTGGTCTTTATTCTATCCGTAATAACTGAGAATCCTTCATGCGCATCTACCAATTCCACAATTGTCATTGCTCCTAAAAGAAAGAATAAGATAGAGGCAATTTCATATAAGTGGTGCATTAATCCATGCTCTACATATTCATGTACAAAGTGAGGGGTTTCCTCAGCAGGAATATCAAGATGTTCTCCTGGGTGTTCTAACTGATGTATTCTTCCATCTTGGTACAATGAATCTCCACTTTCTTCGATTTTTTTGGCTACATGTTTTTCATGATGTTCGTCAATAAAGACTTCCATTCGGTTCCCTAGATTTTCGTTCCGTTTCCACATTTCGTGGTCCTGGACGAGTTCGGTTACTGATTTAGATTCATCAATTTGTAGGAGGTCTGCCGGGTAAAGCGCATAGACTGCCCAACAAAGCATACCAATTAAAAGAGAACTTGCTGCTTTATCGATGTGAATATTGTGTTCGAGAGCAATTGCAATATACCCCAACACAAAAATGATCACCATTACTAATTCCCAATTCATGATTTTGTTTTTTTAGTTTGATTTAAAATTTATACTAATTGATTCAATGCGATTTCAAAAGAAGTTTTTGCGATTTTAGTTTTGGAACTATTCTTTGCGTGACTTGCTTTGAGTGCATTTTTTATAATGTTTGATGTGTCTTCAAAAATTGCTTTGTCCTCCAGTTTTGGTAAGTCGCTGCTCATTAAATAAGCGAAAACCCTGGCCATTCCGCAATTGGAAATGAAATCCGGAATAATGGAAAGGTTTTCATCTGCATAATCTGCAATCGATCCAAAGAAGATTTCTGGATCTGCATAAGGTACGTTTGCACCCGCAGAAATCACTTCCACGCCTCCTTTGATCATTCTTTCAACTTGCTGACGTGTAATCAATCTGGAAGCCGCACATGGAATAAAAACTTCGGCAGGAACATCCCAAATCTTTTCATTTACTTCATCAAAAGAAAGCATGTTTGGTGCATTCAACTCATTTCCGTTTTTAGTAAGAAACAATTCTCTAATTTCTTCCAATGAAAATCCTTCTTCTTTAATGAGTCCACCAACACGGTCAATGATCCCCACTACTTTTGCTCCTTCTTGAGCCAAATAATAAGCTCCGGCAGAACCTACATTTCCCCAACCTTGAACGATTACCCGTTTTCCTTTGAGGTTTCCACCATATATTTCGTAGAAATGCTTTACCGACTCAGCGACCCCGTATCCTGTGATCATGTCTGCTACAACATATTTTCTAGTGACATCTGGAGAATAAGAAGTATCTTCAATTACTTTAAGAACTCCTTGTCTTAGTTGACCAATTCTATGGATCTTTTGAGCCTCTCTGGGTTGAAAGTGACCGTTGAATACACCTTCTTGAGGGTGCCAAACTCCACAATCTTCAGTAATAGGAATTACTTCATGAATCTCATCAACATTTAAATCCCCACCAGTTCCATAATAATGTTTTAACAAAGGGGTTACCGCAGCATACCATCTTCTTAAAACACCATCTTTTCTTGGATCTTTTGGGTCGAAATTGATTCCTGATTTTGCGCCTCCAATGGGTGGACCAGCAACTGTAAACTTCACTTCCATGGTTTTGGCAAGTGATTCAACTTCTCTCTTGTCCAATCCAACTCTCATTCGGGTTCCTCCACCGGCTGCTCCGCCTCTAAGTGAATTGATTACTACCCATCCTTCTGCTTCTGTTTCAGCGTCTTTCCATTCGAATACGATCTCTGGTCTTTTGTTTTCGAATTTGTCTAAAAGTTCTTTCATTTCTAGTACTTCAAATAAGCGTCAAATGAGCAAATGTAATAAGATATTTTAATGCTCAAATACCATAAATGTAAAGTTTTCAACTAAGGATGTTAATAGGGAAGGTGTAACACCCCTGATACTGAATTTCTTGAGCTTCCTGTGACCATGGAAAGAACATTGGGAATTCCTTTGAGATGCAGCACTCCTAAGAAACCAAAAATCAAGGCTTCTTTAAATTCAATGATTTCTTTGGAAGGTAAGAGAATATCAGACTGGCATTTCGATCTAAGGGTTTCTATGAAAAACGTATTCCATGCTCCTCCTCCCGTAATGAGGGTTTTACCGATACTTCGTTCATTTACCACTTTGGCAATTTGAGTGGTTTGGTGTTCACAAAAGGTTCGGAGTAAATCATTTGGATGGGCATTTGAACTCTCGATTAGGTTGAAAATATTATTATCTAACCATTCAATGCCAAGAGATTTTGGACCATCAATGGTATAGAAAGGAAGATGATTTAACTGCTCCAATAGCTCCGGGATACATTTTCCTTGAGCAGCATTCTGACCACTGGGATCGTATTTTAACTGGATTTTTTCCGCAATCTTGTTCAGACTTAAGTTCATTGGGCATATATCGAAAGCTTCAATTTTGTCTCCATTCTTAATTGAAATGTTGGCAATTCCTCCAAGATTCAAACAGGCCTGATAATCTGGAAATAAATAGAGGTCTCCAATTGGAACTAAAGGCGCTCCTTGTCCTCCTAATTGAACATCTTTTTGTCTGAAATCGTTGACCACGGGTAAATTTGTACTACAAGCAATAGCTTCTCCATTCCCAATTTGAAGTGTGAATTTATTTTCTGGCTGATGAAATACGGTGTGACCATGAGAAGCAATAAGGTCAACTTGATCAATTTGATGCTCTTGAATAAACTCAAGAATAAATTTACCTGTTAAATGCCCGAACTCTATATCGAGCGCAGTTAATTCTTCACCAGAAAGAAATCTGCAATTTTTAAGTTTTTCTTCCCACTCAGGTGCGTAGTGAATGGTTGTAGAATGTTTGATTTCAAAGGACCAACGATTGTTATTTAGCTTAAAATGGGTATAACACAAATCCATTCCGTCTAGACTTGTGCCTGACATCATGCCGATCACATGAAAGTCATTCTTTTCTGGGGCTAAATTTTTGATAATCATGGTCTAGAACATTGAGTGACGTCTAATTGTGTTCAATTCATTGGTAAAAATGGCTGAAAAAATTAAATTTGTCGGAATATTTACAGAAAAAAACAAACCAAGATATGAATTTCGAATTATCAGAAGAGCACAAAGCAGTGAAAGATGCTGCCAGAGATTTTGCCCAGAACGTATTAAAGCCAGGGGTGATCCAAAGGGATATTGATGTACGTTTTCCTGAGGAGGAGATCAAACAGCTTGGTGAGCTTGGATTCATGGGAATGATGGTTTCTCCAGAATATGGAGGAGGAGGAATGGATACCATTTCTTATGTTCTTGCCATGGAAGAAATCGCTAAAATCGACGCTTCTTGTGCGGTAGTGATGTCTGTAAATAATTCTCTCGTATGTTGGGGATTGGAAATGTACGGAACAGAAGAGCAAAAGCAAAAGTATTTGGTTCCACTTGCAAAAGGAGAAAAAATCGGAGCTTTTTGTTTGTCTGAACCAGAAGCAGGATCAGATGCAACTTCTCAAAGAACTACGGCAGAAGACAAAGGTGATTACTATTTGTTGAATGGTACGAAAAACTGGATCACCAATGGTAAATCAGCAACTTATTATATTGTCATTGCACAAACCGACAGAGATAAAGGACATAAAGGAATCAATGCTTTTATTGTAGAAAGAGGCATGGAAGGATTTATTGTTGGAGAGAAGGAAGACAAAATGGGAATCAGAGCATCCGACACCCATACTTTGATCTTTAACGATGTGAAAGTACCTAAAGAAAATAGAATTGGTGAAGATGGATTTGGGTTCAAGTTTGCCATGAAGATTCTTTCTGGAGGTAGAATCGGTATTGCAGCTCAAGCATTAGGTATTGCAGCAGGTTCGTTGGAATTTGCAATGGCGTATTCTAAAGAAAGAGAGACCTTTGGTAAGCCCATTTATCAGCATCAAGCTATCGCTTTTAAAATAGCCGATATGGCAACTGAAATAGAAGCTGCTAGACACATGTGTTTGAAAGCTGCATGGGATAAAGATAATGGTGGAAATTATGATCTTAGTGGCTCTATGGCAAAATTATATGCTTCTAAGATAGCTAATGATGCGGCTCGCGAGGCAGTTCAGATTCATGGTGGATACGGATACGTTCGAGAGTATCATGTAGAAAGATTAATGAGAGATGCCAAAATTACTGAGATCTACGAAGGTACTTCTGAAATTCAAAAAATTGTGATTTCCAGAGCAATTTTGAAGGACTAAAATGAAAATCAATAGATAAAGATTAAGGCCCGTCGATTACGGGTCTTTTTTTTTATAAATTGGTCGGGAATTAGAAACCGAAAGTGATATGCTGAAGAAATTAAGATCCAATTCAGGTGTACTCATGTTGGCTTTATTTGCCACAGGTATAAGTGGGATTGTATCCGAATATGTCCTGGCAACCATGGCCACCTATTTTATTGGAGACTCTGTTTTTCAATGGACCATGGTTTTGTCGCTTATGCTCTTTGCCATGGGTTTGGGGTCAAGATTGTCTAAACTTTTCGAAAAAAATCTCCTTTTTTCCTTTATTGCTATTGAGTTTTTACTCTCAGTACTAGCTTCGTTCTCAGCCTTTTTTACCTATGCTATAATGCCTTATACGGATAGTTTGATTTTCATTATTTATACACTTTCGATTATCATCGGTCTACTTATCGGGATGGAGATTCCACTGGTAACCAGAATCAATGCTGAATATGAAAATTTGAAAGTCAATATTTCCAACGTCATGGAGAAGGACTACTATGGTTCTCTTTTTGGTGGAATATTCTTCGCTTTTGTTGGAATTCCATTTTTAGGATTGACTTACACACCTTTTGTTGTTGGAGGAATCAACTTTTTAGTAGCCATTATTGTGTTGATTAAGTTTCGGAAAGTTATCAAAAAAAGTCTTGTTTTATTTGGTGTTGCAGTGGTCGTGACTTTGTCCATCATTGCTGGAATAGTATTTATTCAACCAGTTATTTTATGGGGAAATCAGAGTTTGTATGAGGGGAAGGTTATTTATTCTAAGCAAACTAAATATCAGCAAATTACTGTGACTCAGATGTTAGAGCATTATTGGTTGTATTTGAACAAAGGGAAGCAGTTAAGTACATTTGATGAGTGGTTTTATCATGAACCTCTTGTGCATTCAGTGATGACAGTAGCTGAATCACATAAAAGGATTTTGGTTATGGGCGCTGGTGATGGATGTGCAGTGAGAGAATTGTTAAGATATGATGATGTCGTAGAGGTTGTTGTCTGTGATTTAGACCCAGAAATGACAAATATTGGAAAGAACCACCCCATTTTCAGAAAGATCAATCAGGATGCATTTCATTCGCGAAAAGTGAGAATTGTTAATGAAGATGCTTTCCAGTATTTGAAAAACAATACAGAAATGTTTGATGTCATTATAGCGGATTTTCCGGATCCACGAACAATCGAACTCAATAAATTGTATTCCTTGGAGTTTTATAAGTTATGTTTGAATCGACTTTCCAAAGAAGGGGCTTTCATTACCCAAGCATCCAGTCCTTATTATACAACTAAAGCATTCAGAACGATTGAAAAAACAATAGCTGCAGCAGGCTTTGAAACTTTGCCAATCCATAACCATGTGTATACCTTTGGTGAATGGGGATGGGTTATAGGTAGCAGGAAATATGCTTCGGAATTTATGAAGGAGAAGATCAGAAAAGTAGATCTAAGTGGTTTTCAACTTAAGTTTTGGAGGAATGATGCGGGATATTTGATTACTTCATTTGGGGCAGATTTGGTTCCGGTTGAGGAAAATGAAATTGAAATTAATATGATACATAATCCTATTCTATACAGGTATTATGCAGAAGGTAATTGGAGTTATTATTTTTAATGAAAACCCTTGTAAAAATATTTGACCTAAATCCATCTAAATTTGGAGAAGCGGATCTGGATAGATTGTATTATTTGTCAGGTGTTTTCTTTTTAATTGGAGGAGCGCTCATTTTTTCTGAAGGCTTGTTTACAGTTTTTTCAGAGCATTTGGTGATAGCAATTTTTCATTTGATCTCGGGCTTTATGCTTTTTACACTTGTTTTTATTCGAAGCAAGAAAACCGTCAGATGGCTTATCCATATTGGTTTTTTAATAGCTGGAACACAGATGTATTATTACAATATCTATTATGGAATGGGGTCCGGGAATTATATTTTCTATGTGGCATTTGTTTTGGCTGCGTCCTTTTTCTTTTATAATAGTCATTCATGGGATCTTGTGGTAGACTTGATGATCAGTATAGTTAGTTTTTTGATGTCAGTTTATGGACCCTTTGTTGTTGATCAGGCAAGTGTTTCGGAAGAGTCGATTAGAAATTTATTCACCTACAATATTGTTTCAGGCGTTTTAATCGTTTTTATCATTCAGATCTATTTTTTGAAATTGCTATTGAGCTCAAGGAAAGAGGTGGAGAATAAAATCAAAGAAAAGGAAGTTTTGTTATCCGAAGTCAATCATCGTGTAAGAAATAATTTAAATGTTATTTCCTCACTTCTGAAGCTTCAGAAAGATTCACTCAAATCCAAAGAAGCAATTAATGCAATCAATCAATCGGCCTTACGCGTGCACTCAATGGCTTGGGTACATAATCATTTGTACAAGAACACCGAGGTAGGGGAAATAGATTTTAAAGAATACATAGAGCAACTGGTAAAAGAAATTCGGTATTCTACTGGTATTGAAAAAGAGATTCATCTTGTTCTTAAGGTTGATCCTGTAAGACTAGATGTCTCAAAAGCTATTCCTCTAGGGCAAATCATAAATGAATTAATCACCAATTCGATCAAGCATGCGTTCAATGGGGTAATCAATCCAGAAATATCTGTAACTATTGTGCAGTTTAGAGATGAAATTGAATTGATCTATCTTGATAATGGAAAAGGCTATGATCGAACCGAAGTTTCACTGGAATCGTTGGGATTGTTTTTAATCAATTCATTAGGCGAACAATTGGAGGGTAGATCGGCATTTCAAACTTCCGGCAAATTCGAATATCACCTTAGAATCGAGAATGTATCTGTTTAGCAAGCGAATCGATTGGCTTTTTTTACTGACTCCGGTATGGACGGTGTGGGTGATTTTGTTTTGTCTACCCGAGGCCATTTTACATGCTGAAATTCCAATCTGGGTATGGTTTTTACTTGTTGTAGGGATTGATGTATCCCATGTATGGAGCTCACTTTTTAGGACCTATTTGGATCCTCATGATCGTATAAATCATCAGTATTTGTTGAAGGTCTTGCCCTTTTTAGTCTTCTTTTTTTGCTTCGCCGTTTCGTTTTCATCTATTGATTTTTTTTGGAGGTTGATGGCATATTTAGCTTTATTTCATTTTGTAAAACAACAATTTGGATTTATGGCTCTTTATGCTGTGAAAAATGGTTCGCGGAAAAAGCATGGATTTCAGCGAGATAAATACTTGATCTTTTTCGCCATGTTGTATCCAGTTCTTTATTGGCATTTGCATTCAAATCTGAATTTCAGTTGGTTCGTTGCAGAGGACTTCATTTTGAATAAATGGATTCAAATACCTGAAATTGTTTTTGTCTTGTGTAACCTGGTGTACTGGATTATAATAAGTATATGGTTGATTTTGAAGTTAAGACTTCCGAGAAAAGAGCTGTTACAGCAATTTCCAATGATCCTATGGATTTTGACAACTGCGGGAAATTGGTATTTGGGGATTGTTTATTTCAATTCTGATTTGGCTTTCACAGCAACAAATGTCGTCGCTCACGGGATTCCATATCTCGTATTGATTATTTTTTATAAAAGAAAAAAGGAGGAATTGATTTCTCAGAGAAAAAGGAATTATTCCCGAGTTATATTTATTGTAATTGGACTATGTTTACTCTTAGGAATTACAGAAGAGTACTTATGGGATTTACTTGTGAATCAGGATAAAAAGGAACTGTATTCCCGATTTTTATACTATGTGGAATGGAGTAATGAAAGCAGGCATTTCAAAGCCTTTTTGATCGGTCTTTTATCCGTTCCTCAGGTCACCCACTATATCTTGGATGCATACATTTGGAAGAATAATGATCAGAATCCTTTCTTGAAAAAAGTCTTCAATGAATAGTTTATATTGTTATTCTCCTCAATTTTAATTATCTTAAAGATTTTGTATTCACGCATAGCGAATAAAAGACAAGAAGCTGAAGTTTAACTTGAACATATCGGACAATGAAAGGAAGGTTCGTGAAATTAATGAATTGATTCATAGTTCATTAAATGTGCATCGTACAGATCCTGCCGAAGGAAAGCGGAAAGCACAAAAAGCACTGGAACTTTCTGAAGAATTGAATTACCACGAGGGTTGGGCAAGAGGATATTACGCCTTGGGTGCAAGTTCAATTTGGCTTTCAGAATACGACAATGCACTTACATTTTCACTCAAAGCACTTGTTTTATTACAAGAAGAAGGTTTAGCCCATGACACAGTTGAAGTATTATACAATATTTCTATTACCTATTTTCTCATAGACGATTTAGATAACGCTTTGAAGTATGCTCAAAAATGCTTTGATCTGAGTGAAAAGATTCATTACAAGCATGGAATGGCAATGGGTGTAAATGCCAAGGCGTGTGTTTTGTATACGGATAGTCGTAATGAAGAAGCAGTAAATCTGATTCAGCAAGGTTTAGATTTTGCAAAAGGATCAGATGATATTGAAATTAAGGCAAAACTCCTGGACGGTTTAGGTCAGGCGCTTTATAATATTGGAGATTATGATCAGGCATTTAAATGTAAATCGGAATGTCTGGAAATTGTTAGATCGCTAAAGTCAATGGGAACAGTCGCATTTGCATTGGATGGGATTGGAATGATTCAGATGAAGCGTGGAAACTTAATAGATGCCTTGGCCAATTTTGAGGAAGCTTTAATGATCCGACAAGAAATCGGATTTGTTGCCGGTGAGGCCAATTCTTATTTGCATATTGGTTTGCTAAAAAAGAATTTAGGAGATCTGGTTACTGCAGAAAAGTTTTACAAAGCAGCACTGGAGTTAGGGAAAAATATCGGTTCTTTAAAAATTCAATACAAGGCATATCACTATTTGGCTGATTTGTATGAAATTCAGCAGGATCTCAAGAGCTTTAGTGTTTTCTACAAACAATACCATGAAACCAAAGAACAGTTTCTTAGACAACACATTCAGAAAAAATACAAAACACGGGAGTTGATCTCTCAGATGGAGCAAGTAGATTCAGAGCGAATTTTACTCGCTAAAAAAAATGATGAGCTGAAGAAATATTCCAATGATATTCGCATCCTTTCTGAAATTGGTAAAGAGCTAACAAGCACACTCAATTTTGATGAAATTCTTGAGAAGGTATATAATCAGGTAAATAGTGTAATGGATGCCAGTGTCTTCTTGATTGCTCTCTATACTGAGGAAACCAATGTTTTATCGTTTGAATTTTGCGTTGAAAAAGATGTAAGAATGCCAGATGTGCGCATTCAACTAGAGGAAAATGATGGTCGCTTGGCTTCTTATGTGGTACACAACCGAAAGGAGGTTGTGATCAATAATTATCAGGAAGATATTAAGTTGCTTGAGGGAGTCAATCCTGGAGTATTGGCAGGAGAGATGCCTGAATCCATCATTTATATGCCGATTATGTACCAAGAAAGGCTGTTAGGCTTAATCTCGGTTCAAAGTTTTGATCGAAATGCCTATAGCAACTATGATATTGATCTTTTGAGAAACTTAAGTGTTTATGCCGCTATTGCTTTAAAAAATGCAGTTTCTTTTCACAATGTTGAAGAACAAGTAAAGGAAAGAACGAAAGAAATTGCTTTGGCAAAAGAAAAAGTAGAAAAGGCATACAGTAATACAAAGCTAATCGGGGAGCTTGGACAGAAATTAATCTCTACTTTCAATTTGGACGAAGTAATTATGGAAGTATACGAGATGATGAACCGATTAATGAAAGCGGACTATTTCGGTTTGAACATTTACAATGCAGAAAAGAATACGCTGGATTGCGTTTATAGTATTGAGAATAGCGAAAGACAACCACCGATTGAGTTTCAGATGGATGATGAGGCGAATTTGTCTGTTTGGAGTTTGAAAAATAATCAAGATTTATTTATTGAAAACCTGGATTTAGACACGCCTAAGATTATTGGGAAAAAGAAAATTGCCAAAGTTATCCGAGGAGGAAAACCAGAGTGCTGCATTTTTATTCCCTTGATCAAAAATGGAGAAATTTTAGGAGTACTTACTACACAGTCATTTGATAAGGGCGCATATTCGCCCTATGAATACAATATTTTGAAATCGATTTCTACTTATTTTCTTATAGCATTGGAGAATGCTAAAAGTTATGAGAAAATGGAGAGGATAGTTGAGTTCCGAACGCTAGAGGTAAGAAAGCAAAAGGAAATTATTGAAGAGAAAAACAAGAGCATCACCGATAGTATTAAATATGCTAAAAGACTTCAAGAAGCTATTTTGCCACCTTTAAAAGCCGTTGCCAAATATGAAAAAACATCGTTTGTACTATACAAGCCTAAGGATATTGTTTCAGGGGATTTTTATTGGATGGAGGAGCAAGAGGAAAAAATCATTTTCGCTGTTGTTGATTGCACAGGACATGGAGTTCCAGGAGCATTTATGAGTATTATTGGGTATAATGGACTTTATCAAATAGTAAAAGAGAACGGGGTTACCAAACCTTCTGAAATTTTGAATTTATTAAATCTCCAGGTTTTGAACATTCTTCGTCAAACTGAAGAAAGTGAATCGGTTAATGACGGGATGGATATTTCGATATGTTGCCTGAATAAAAAAACACAGGTTCTTGAATTTGCAGGTGCCTTTAATCCTTTGTATCACATTCGAGATGGGAAATTGACGACTTATAAAGGAGATAAATATTCTGTGGGCTCTGTTAAAAGAAGAAAAATAAAAGATTTTACAAATCACGAAATTCAACTAAACCTAATGACCACATTTATATTTTTTCTGATGGTTATGCAGACAGTTTGGTGGGCCAGAAGGTAAAAAATTCAAAATACCAAAGTTTTAGAGAATTGTTAATCAATCAATAGCTTACCTATGTCGGAACAAAAAAGAAAAAGTTTTAGATCAAACAATTGAAGATTGGAAGGGTAGAGAAGATCAAGTGGATGATATTTGTGTAATTGGAGTACGATTCTAATATGTCGAAGAAAGTCAGATACATTTTTACCTTTGGATTGACGGGATTGATTTTTGTTTTTCTCTGGATTTATTCGCAGCAAAAAAATAAAATTACAAAGCTGGAATCAGAAGTCAAATCGAAAGAAAATCAGATTCAACATCTTGAAGATGAATACCAAGCATGTAAAGGGGCGATTTATCATAAAAACAAGCTTTTGGAGATGGAAAAACGCAAAGTCAACCAACTTCATGAAGTTTCAAAAGATTCAATAGAATACTGAAATTAGAATTAAATATTTGGTTTTCAGTAAACTAATTTGTAGATTCTGCGCTTATCAACTACTTTACACTTGGTTCTATTAGAAGAAAATCAGGTTATCAATACCTACGAAATTGAGGGTGAATTCAAAATGGATCTCTATTTGAATGGAGTGGTGGAAATCAATTTTGCTGAAGATTTTTACGAGGTTAAAATTGAACATTTAAAAGAGATCAAAGAGGGTATGAAGTATCTAGGTATGGGTAAAAAACTCCCATTTTTCTTCAATAGTAAAGATTTTCTTGGTGTAGATAAAGAGGCTGTCGCGTATTCTAAGTCTCCTGAATCAGGTGAATTTACCTTGGCAAATGCGGTACTTGTGGATACTCAAGCTAAAAGAATGTTGTATAATTTTTATTTTAGGATAGTTCCACCACATGTTCAAACGAAAGCATTTAAATCAAAAGAGGACGCACTCGCATGGCTAGTCTCACTGCCGAAGGACTGATGCGAGGCGCCCTAACCTTGGTCTTATTCTTCTACGAAATTGTAGATATTGCCATTTAAATTCACTATCACATTTCCTTTCAGACTTAGAATTTTGTTCATGCTCGCATCATTTTGTTTGCTAATCTCAAAATAGGGAGTGGTATATTTTTTAATCACAGTTGCATTTTGTTGTTGAACTTTTGTGATATTGGACTCAATCCAAGTGTTTTTCTCTTTGTAGAAAGTTTTACCTGATAGATTCAAAATTCGTCTATTTTCCTCTTTTTTGTCCAAATTATCCAAGCTTCCTTTTGCTCCAAGTCCATCGTAGTCCTGGTCTTTTTTCAACTCTTCAAATTCATCAGCTTCAAAAGTTTGACCATTCATTAGTTTATTTTTGTAAGACCTGGTGGCATTTGCAGCACCTCCTTGCAAATTATTAAGATTGTCGAGCTCAGAAGTAGCAGAACGGATATTGAGTTGTGAGTTTCTAAAGTCAACATCTTCTTTAGCCAGAAATGCAGTGTAAGGGGTTAGGATTCCATGTTTTGTACTCAATGCAACCAATTCATTCACAAGTTCTTCACTTCTACCATAAAGGTCAATCTGATTGATGAGATACCCAATTCTTTTAGATGCCCAAAATGTTTCTACATATTCATTTCCAAGACTGTGTTCTGCATCAAGAAATTCAACTGGAAATTCAAAAACTTGTTCTTTCCCCGATACTTTGCCCGAAATATTTAATGTTGTTTTTCCCGTTACTTTATATTGTCCGGCAAGCATTAATTGTCCTCCTTTAAATAAGTCAGGAATGGGCTTGGGATAATCTTGTTGAATTTTCATAGAACTAAATTGAAGGCTGATGTCCGTTAGAACCGGGCTTGAAATCTGGCTATACAGTGAACTTACAACCGTCTCAATATCTTCATTTGGCTTAACATATTCCGTGAGCGCTCCATTCTCGGAAGAAATTCGATCCAGCAATCTTGAGTTTACATCGTTACCAACACCAAAGCAAAAGATATGCGCGTTGTATTTGTTGGCTTCCTTAACATTTGCAGCGATTTTAGCCTCATTCTTCTCTCCAACAGTAGGGAGACCATCTGTTAGAAAAAGAATATAGTTTGGATTCGGGTTGATTACTTCAAAAGCACTTGATTCACTATCTTTTTTTCCGAACAATTGTAAGCCTTCTTTGAGCGCTAAATTGATGTTGGTTCCACCGTCATCTTTTATAGATTCAACATATTCAATTGCTTTTCTTTTGTTTTCTTCCGTGTATGAGATTAGACCGTTGGAATAAATATCATAGTAATCTGAATACACTACAATATTGAATTTATCCCCTTCATTAAGATGGTTAAGGACATACTTCAACGCATTCTTTGACTGTGCCAATTTCTGACCCGACATGGAACCAGATTTATCCAGGACAAATACGATATTTTTATTTGTAACTTCAACACGTTGGTTCATGCTTGGACTTGCAATCAAAAGAAAGTACCCGTGATCAGAATCTTTAGGATAGTAGGAAATTAACTGAGTACCAATATCATCATTATTGCTATTCCATTGTAGTTTAAAGTCTTGTGATGGAATGGTGTTCTCCAAAGTCTTTGTCACTCTAATTTCTTTATCCGATTTTCTATCAATTTCTACATCGTATGTGGGGCTAAAGACAGCTTTTAAGCCTTCTTTGGATTTAATTCTTACATCTACTTCTACTTTGCTTAGGTTGCGTTGAGAAAATTTTTGTGTACCTAAAGGGTAGGTATATCTGTAGGAGCCACTCTTTTTTTCTATTACTTCTGAATAGTTAATGGTGATATTGCGTTCTTCACCAACACGAATCGGGAAAACACTGGTTTTAAATAAATTGTAGCCTACAAATTCCATTAGTGCCGGATCACGATGTTGACGAACAATAGATTCGTAGATGCTTTTAGCCTCTTCCTTTTTGAGCAGTTTTCCAGGAATTTCCTGTCCATTGACCATCATAGTAAAGTCCTGAATCACAGTATTGGATGGGAGAGGAAAGAAAAACTCAACTTCCAAGTCGTGATCGGTAGTGTTTTTGATAGTTTGTGTTACTGTAGTTCGAGCGATACTATTTTCTATCACCGCACTGATTCTGATTTTGTGAACATCGTAGGAATTTCCAATAACATTTGTAGAGCTGGAAATTTCGTTGGAATTAAGATACAATTGGCTATAGGCGGAATAACCAATGAATAAGCTAAGAATTGAGAAGACTATTGATTTCATTTTGTTGTTGTTTTTCTTTCCGTACAACAACAACTTAGAATGGTTCAAAAAGATTTAAAAATTGACTCCAACTAGGAAGTTCAAATTCATATCAGAACGAATAAACGAATGATCAAAACTTGCACCAATTCTCACCTTTTTCGCAATATATCCGGAAAGCAAATAGGTGTTTCTCATTTCCAGCAACCCGAATTGGTACCCCAGCTCTACAAGCTTGAAGAATTTGGCCATAAATCCCAAATCAAATTGAAAGTCTTTTTCTATAGAAACTAATGTGTAGGGTGTAAGTTGATAGTTTTCTTTTACAGTGAAATCATATCCAAAATTAAAATAGATTCCTCGCTGATTCCCCAAAAAATCTTCCCCTTCAACTTTTACCTTATAGCCAATAAGATTTTTACCACTTAATCCTGTAAATAATCCCTTCCAATAATATTGAATTCCAAAGTCGAAATCCGGAGCGATATACATGTTTTGCAAATTATCGGTAGGAATATGGCTGATTTCTTCTTTTCTAAGCGAAAATAAATTCAGATTTGCTCGAATACCCAATCGTAATTGATGTTTGCCTTTAAATGTAAAATTGTACCCATATCCCAAGGAAATCTGGTGTCTGGAATAAAAAGAATAATTGTCAAAAACATAATAGGCATTTACTAACGAATGATCGTTTCCAAATTTACCCTCGTAATTAGCCATAAGCACAGGGTAAGACTTCCAAACAGGTGGGTTTTTAATGAACTTGTAGCTTCCGTATACTTGGACTTTATGATGTGTAGCACTGTCTTTTAGTCCAGCTGCCGGATTATAATAATTCAAATTGTTGTAATAATACTTTACCGGAATAATGTCCTGGGCCTGAATCAAAGAAAAAGCCCAAATAAAAATTGAAATCGTGAAAATGCGCTTAAAGTTCATTGAAATCTTTTAAAGTACGTTTGACAAAATTTTCAAGAGGTGTAAAATGGTCGCCTCCCTGATAAGTATACATTTTAAGGTCTCCTCCGGCATTTCCCAAATTCGAAAAAGCATTGACTGAATTAAAGTAGGGAACCACATCGTCAGCATCTCCATGATGTAAAAAGACTTTTCCTATTGGAGTCCAATTCTTACTGAAAGTATTCTTCACTAATTCGTTAATCATAAGTGTGTCCGTCTCATCAATCATTTTACTCAAGAAATACGTATTGAAACTATTGTTCGGAACATTGGAAGGAGGAGTGAAGGCGGCGGTTTGATCAAAAACTTCATAGTTCCACAACTGATCTGTCGGTCTCTGGATACTTGAAAAGCGATTTACCGCATATAAAGCCCATGAATAAAGGTTTAGACGGCTAATTGATTCTGATCTCCTATCAAAAACATCCTGAAGAAATGCATAAAAATCATAGGGTCCTGCCAAACCTGAAGTCGCTTTCAGATCAAAAGTTCCTAAGAAGCCTTCTTGAATAAATTTATGTGCCGAAAGAGCTGCACCACCACCTTGCGACCAACCTGTTAGAAAAAGATCATTTGTGAAAACATACCCTAGTGAATTTAAATGAGACTTTGCAGCGAGTAATCCATCTATATTTGCTTTGAAAAGCTCTGGATAATAAACAAAGGGGTGCTCCAGATCTTTAGTTAGATTGTAGCCAAAATAATCCGGAACAAAAACAGCGTATCCATTCGAAGCCATTGGGATCGCAACCGATCGCATCTCCAGAAAATCATGATCTCCGCCATCATAGAGACTAGGTGTACTTTTGTTAACACCGGATATTGCCAAGGGTACATGAGTTCCATGAAAATACCCAATTAAATCAACAGAATCCAGACCCATTGGAACAATAAGAACGCCTTTGGTGTTTTTCAATTCCCCCAAATATTCAGAAGTGTAGGTCAAAGTATAAAGTACAACTCCATATTCGCTTAATGTATCAACAGGGAAATCGGTTGCATTTGCATCAATGTCGTTTATAGACAATTCCATGGTTTTTTCGGCATTCACTACGTCACCTCTATTTCCAACAGGAAAGCCCGATTCCTTTTTGCAAGAAATCAGCATTAAAAACACAAAAATTGGAGTCAAAAGAAATTTTCGAAGCATAAAATTCAATTTTCCGCAAAGATAATTGATTTCCCTAGTATTCTTATTATTTGAGACCAACAAAAGCAATGACTTTGCGCTAGACTGAATGAATTTGAAAGCGGAAAAAGTTATATTTGCGATTATGGAAAATAAAAATTACCAATCAAAGGAAGCGATTCTGGAATTGTACAACTCTCCATTGTTAGAGTTGATTTATAAGGCGGCTACCGTGCATAGAGAAAATCATGATCCAAGCGAAGTTCAGCTGAGTTCATTGATTTCAATTAAAACAGGTGGCTGCCCGGAAGATTGTGGTTATTGTCCGCAATCTGCGAAATACAATACAGAAGTAGAACCCCATAAAATGATGGAGGTATGTGATGTGGTAGAACAAGCCAAAAATGCTAAAGCAAATGGCGCTTCAAGATTGTGTATGGGGGCAGCCTGGAAGAATATCCGAGACAACCGGGATTTTGACAAAGTAGTACAAATGGTGCAAGAAGTGACCAATTTGGACATGGAAGTTTGTTGTACATTGGGAATGATGAGTGAAGATCAGGCCAAGAGATTAAAAAATGCAGGATTATATGCCTACAATCATAATTTAGATTCCTCCAGAGAATTCTACAAGGACATCATATCTACAAGAGAGTATGATGAAAGATTGGAGACCATCGACAATGCCAAAAAAGCTGGTATTTCGGTTTGTTCTGGTGGGATTTTAGGTATGGGAGAGAGTATTGAAGATAGGATTGGGATGTTACAAACCTATCAGATGATGGATACCCCACCGGATTCGATTCCAATAAATGCGCTTGTTGCTGTGGAAGGTACGCCTTTAGAGGAGCAAGAACCCGTTCCAATTTGGGATATGATTCGAATGATTGCAACCACCAGAATTCTCTTCCCCACTTCGATTGTACGTCTATCAGCCGGAAGAACACAAATGAGTAAAGAGGGACAAGCCTTATGTTTTATGGCAGGAGCATCCTCCATTTTTGCCGGGGACAAATTACTTACCACTCCTAATCCTGAATATAATGATGATATGGAGTTGTTTAGTTTGTTAGGTTTGAAGCCAACCAAGCCGTTTCATAAAGGAGACAAGCCTGTAGTTGGAGAAGATCAGGGAGTAACAGAAATGAAGCAAAAAAATGCTGAAAAAGAAGAGCGTTTGGCGGCGAAATCGATTCAATTCAACAAGGCAGGAGAAGATTTCAAGCCCAGAAAATTCAGTGAAGTCGATTCGATTCAAGAATAACATTGGACAACTATATTAAAAAATTAGAGGAAAGAAGAGCGAACGGATTGTTTCGTGAGCTTTCCTCTTTTTCTTTGGACGAATATGTAGATTTTTGTTCAAATAATTACCTAGGATTAGCTTCTGTATCCTATGAATCAGAATTAGATTTTCAGGGCGCAACGGGTTCCAGATTAATTTCAGGTAATTATTCTATGTATAGGCATACAGAATTGTTTTTGGCTGAATTCTTTGAGTCCGAATCAGCATTAATTTTTAACTCCGGATATGATGCCAATCTAGGTTTTTTTAGCTCCGTACCCCAAAAAGGTGATACAGTAATTTATGATGAATTAATTCATGCCTCTGTTCGTGATGGAATTCGAATGGGATATGCCAATAGTTTTAAGTTTGAACACAATTCGATCCCTGATCTTGAGAAAAAACTGATGCGTGCAGTAGGAGATGTCTATGTAGCTATCGAAGGGGTGTATTCGATGGATGGAGATTTTGGTAAATTAGAACCAATTTCTGAAATCTGTCAAAAATATGGAGCAAAATTAGTCGTCGACGAAGCCCATTCAGCAGGAGTTTTTGGTCCAGGAGGTAGAGGTCTTGTGGCAAAAGAAATTCTGCAGGATAAAGTTTTTGCACGACTGATCACGTTTGGAAAAGCTTATGGCTCACATGGTGCTGTGGTACTTGGTAGTAAAGATTTGAGAGATTTTTTGATCAATTTTGCTCGTCCTTTTATTTATTCAACGGCATTACCAAATACAGCTGTAGAAAGGATTTTTGAGGTGGTTCAGAATGTGAAATATATGGAGGAAGAAATTCATAAGTTATTTATTAATATTCATTTTTTCAGATCACTATTTGAAGATTCTCCTTGGTATAAGATTGATTCGCACTCTCCAATTCAAACACTGATCTTTCCGGGAATCGAAGAAGTAAAAGCGATTGAGAGAAATTTAATTCAGGACAAAATATGGTCGAAGGCGATTTTATCACCAACTGTTCCTGAAGGTAGAGAAAGATTGAGAGTATCCCTACACAGTTTCAATAGTAAAAAAGAGATTGCGAAGCTTTTTGAAATCGTTTCTCGGAGTTGAAATCAGAGATATGGACTTAAAAGAACAATTTGAAGGATTTTTCGTAAGTAATTGAATTCGATGAAATTATTCAAAAAAATAGGCTTGTTTGCCGGACCTGTGGCTTTCATATCCATGTTGTTGATCGGTTCGGGAACGCCTCAAGAAGCAACTTTTAAAGTTGTTGGGGTTGCGCTCTTAATGATTATTTGGTGGATCACCGAAACAGTTCATCTTGCTGTAACGGCTTTGTTGCCTCTCATATTCTTCCCATTGATGGGCGTTTTGGATTCCAAAGAATTGGCAGGGATGTATGGTTCAAATATCGTATTTCTTTTCATGGGAGGGTTTATCATAGCACTTGCAATGGAAAAATGGGAACTACACAAAAGAATTGCCTTGAAAATTATTAATACCATTGGGATTTCACCTATAAGGGTACTGCTAGGATTCATGATTGCAACTGCTTTGCTGAGTATGTGGATCAGCAACACCGCAACGACTGTGATGATGATTCCGATTGTGGGAAAAGTTTTAATGATCTTACATGATCGATTGAAATTTACAGACCAACAAATCAAAGCCTATTCGGTTATTCTTCTTATTGCCGTAGCTTATTCAGCAAATATAGGAGGTACAGCTACTTTGGTAGGGACACCTCCAAATGTTCAACTTGCAGGTATTATGGAAACTCAATTCAAAGAAAAAATTGAATTTTCCACCTGGTTGTTAATTGGAATACCCTTCTCAATTTTACTCTTAGGATTAACTTTTTTAATGTTCCGGTTTTTTATGCCAAAGGGAATGACACAATCTAAAAATAATGTTCATGAATTTGAATTGGAGACTTCTGGAAAAATTAGTTATCAGGAAATTGTTGTCCTCGTCATTTTTATCTTTACAGCAGTATTATGGACTTTCAAAAGCTTACTTAATGAAGTGCTCCCGTTTGAATTGTCTGACACCATCATTGCAATGATTGCAGGGATTTCTTTCTTTCTCATTCCATCCAAAAGGAAAGATGAACGAATTCTAGAATGGGAGGACATGAAAAATTTACCGTGGGGAATTCTTATACTCTTTGGAGGAGGATTGTCCTTGGCGCTAGCAATGAAAAAAGTAGGAATTCTACAGGACCTTGCAAATGGATTTATTGATTTAGGAATAGACAATCCACTCATCATTTTATTTGGTTTTACTTTGATTGCTTTATTCATAACTGAAATCATGTCGAACGTTGCTATGGTTGTTGTTTTTGTTCCTGTAGTTGCTGAAATTGCAGTTGACATGCAAATGAATCCACTGTATTTTTCCATCCCTGTTACTTTAGCAGCAAGTTGTGCGTTTATGCTACCTATGGCAACGCCTCCTAATGCACTGGTATTTGCAACCGATAAGATCAAAGTAGGAGATATGGTGCGATTTGGTATAATTTTAAATATTATTTCCGTTATAATTATAGTCCTCTTGGCACATTTCTATTTTGGAAGTATTTTTGGATTCTAATGCGTTTTTTACTGTTTACATATTCGATAATTCTTTCTTCATTTTCGTTTACCAACGGAATAGAGAAAGGGTACGAGGCTCTGGAAATTTACAATTACTTTGAGGCAAAGAATCAGTTTGAGAAAAATCTAAAAAAGGACTCTTTAGCCTGTTCTTATGGGTTGGCGGTCATTCATTTCAGAACAGATAATCCTTTTTCAAACAAAGAAATAGCTCTGGAGTATTTTGAAATCTTTTGGAGAAACTTTGGACAAGCAGATGAAAAGCAAATAGGCTATTTAGGTAAATTGGGCATTCGTCCTGAAACAATAGACACTCTGAAAAACGGCATCAGTGCATATTATTTTAAGGAAGCTGCAGAAAGAGAATCGTATACTCCTTTTTTACGGCGATTTAAATGGGCAAATGAATACGATACTGCAGTTTTTCTATTGGATGAGGTCAATTTTAATTTAGCCCTTGAGAATGACGATGCCGAAGCTTGGAGAAAGTTCTTAGGGTTTTATCCTAAATCTGTTTTTTATAAGGAAGCATTAAAAAGATATCAGAAGCGTTTATATGAAGAACAAACAGAAAGACAAACAGTAAATTCTTATGATTTATTCATCGAAAATTTCCCTGAAAACCCACATGTAGATCAAGCTGAGGATGAAATTTATCATTTGATGACTTCCGATCATTCATTAACCAGTTTAGAATATTTCATTCGTTCGTATCCCCGAAATCGAAACCTATATGATGCTTGGAGAAGACTATATTTAGAGTTCATGACAGATTTGTCAGAAGAAAGGTATTTAAGTTTTAAGGAGAATTATCCAGACTATCCTTTTATGGGTGACTTAGAGGTGGAGTTTAAATTATCAAAAATCGAATATTTACCCTATAAAAAGTATGATCAATGGGGATTTATTGATACTGTTGGATTTGTGAGAATACCTCCCAAATATGAAACGGTAGAAAGATTCAAAGAAGGATTGGCTGTTGTATCCAATCAAGAAAAGTATGGAGCAATCAACAAAAAAGGCGATCTTATTATTCCGTTAAAATACGACGAACTCTATGATTTTAACGAGGGTACTGCGGTTTGTGCACTCGGTGATTTTTATGGTATGGTAAATATTGCAGGAGAAGAAGTTCTCAAACTGGAATACGATGATGTTTCGGAGATGCAAAATGGACTCGCTATTGCAGAAAAGGAAGGTAAATTTGGTTTTTATGATCGCAACGGTTTTGAAAAGATAGAAGCGGTTTATGAAGAGGTACAAAATTTCGAAGAAGGTTTGGCCATTGTCTCCAAAGAAGGGATGTTTGGAATTATTGATCCTTTTGGTATTACAGTTTTACCTTTTCGATATGATAATTTGATTCGTTTTAACGAGCAATATTTTGCTGCAGAAACGGAAGATGGCTGGGGAATCATTACCCTGGAACAAGATACCATTTTGGATTTTGAAATGGATTTGATTGAGCCAGTTCATGAGGGGTTTGCTTATTTTGAATTAGATGGTGAATTTGGTTTTTTAAACGGAAATGGCAGAATAGCGATTGAAGCAGAATTTACAGTATTTGCAGATGACAAGCATTTATGTTATTTTAAAAATGGACATGCATTGGTTAAAAGTGGCGATCGTTTTGGTTTGATAGACGAAAAGGGTAAAAGAGTGATTCCAACTCTGTTTTTTGGTATTGGGTTTTTTGATGATCTCATTCCAATTTCAAAGGGAGAGCTTTGGGGCTACTGCGATGGAAAAGCAAATCGCAAAATTGATTATCAATACCAGATGGCTTTAAATTTCAACGGAGACTTTGCTATTGCGACCCAGGAAGACAAAATGGGACTCATCAATAAAATTGGA
>JAWKMJ010000015.1:35000-109145 GCA_041392305.1 Crocinitomicaceae bacterium | reverse complement strand
TTATCGATACGGCCGAAATGTATGCCGTGCCTGGTAGAGAAGAAACTCAAGGTCTGACCGAAAAATACATCGGAACCTGGTTGAAAGATCGTAAAGACAGAGATCAATTGGTAATTGCAACCAAAGTGACTGGACCATCTGCCATGACTTGGATTCGAGATGGAAAAGGGTATAACAAAGATGTTTTTACAACCACAATCGACAATAGTCTGAAAAGATTGCAAACGGATTATGTGGATTTGTACCAACTGCACTGGCCCATGCGAAAGATGAACATGTTTTCGGTTCGTGGAGTTACGGATATTGACCACCAATGGGAAGATAATTTCCAGGAAATACTGGAGGGATTAGATACTTTGATTAAAGCGGGTAAAGTCAGAAATATTGGAATTTCCAATGAAAATCCATGGGGGATGAGTCGCTATTTGCATTTATCCGAAATGCATGATTTACCTCGAATGGTAAGTATTCAGAACCCATACAATCTATTGAATAGAACATTTGAAGTGGGATTATCAGAAATGGCCATTAGAGAAAAATGTGGCTTGTTGGCCTATTCACCGATGGGATTTGGTTTATTATCTGGGAAATTTCATAAGAAAAAGGATACACCGAATGACCGACTCAATCAGTTCAAACAAATGGCTCGTTATAGCAGTGAAAATTCCTGGAAAGCCACTGAAGCGTACATGAAAATAGCCGAGGCTAGCGGGATGAGTTTAGCAGAGATGTCACTAGCCTGGGTGAGTTCCAGACCATTTGTTACAAGCAATATCATTGGAGCAACAAATATGGATCAACTCAAAGAAAACATTGGAAGCATTCAGATTGAATTAGAGGATTCGATTATTGAAGCCATTGAGGAAGTTCATAAAGTGATTCCGAATCCAGCGCCATGATAGGTTCTTAGGTTGTTCAGTTTTTTCGTTATTTAGTTTTTGGAAAAATTAGGTCTTCGAGCGGTAGTCGAGAAGCCCGGGAGTGGTGTTTACAAATAGAATCAAATCCTCCTTTTCCAAAGTAATTCGAGATTCAATAAATTCTTGGGGTAGAGTAGGAGCAGCCAATCCAGAACCAAATTCAACATTATTCGACTGATACACTCTTGCCTCATTCCAAAGATTTTCCTGAATAAATTGATTTAATGTATAGGCTCCACCTTCCACAAGAATGGAAGAGATGTTTCTTTGCTTTAAATCTAGAAGTATAGCTTTTAAACTGAAGTCCTTAAGCTGAATATATTCCGTATTTCCTTCGGTAAAGCTTTCCAATTGATTGTATACCAAATTCTGACCTTCAGCCTCTTTAATTTTTAATTTTTCACTTTTCATTTTTAATTTGGAATCAACAATAATTCGAGCAGGATTCAACCCAACGACCTCTCTAACAGTTAGCATCGGATCGTCATTTAGTAAAGTGTTGATTCCAACCAAAATTCCTGCTTCTTCTCTTCGCCAAGTATGCGTAATGGCTTTGGTTGAAGGCGAGCTGATCCAATTGATTTTTTGTTCATTAGAATCTCTATCACGATCCATGAAACCATCTTTAGTTTCAGCCCATTTTAGAATGATGTAGGGTAAATCCGTTTTGACATTCCATAGAAATCGTTTGTTTAGATCGGTGCATTCTTCTTCCAGTACATCAACCGTCACTTCAATTCCTTTTTCACGCATTTTATTGATGCCTTCACCACATACCTGAGCAAAGGGATCAACTATTCCTACAACTACTTTTGGGATTTGCTTTTCGATGATTAAATCTGCACAAGGAGGTGTTTTTCCAAAGTGTGCGCAAGGCTCCAAAGTCACGTAAATTGTGGATTCTTTAAGTAATTCTTGATTTTCAACTGAATTTACAGCGTTGACTTCGGCATGTGGACCCCCATATTTTTGATGGTACCCCTCACCAATTATTTTACCTTCATGTACAATAACAGAACCAACTAATGGATTGGGGTAGGTGTGACCTAAACCTCTTTGCGCAAGTTCAATGCATCGACTCATGAACTTTTCGTCCGTTGTCATGGTTTTGGATTTAATTCACCTTCAGTATGAGCGACAATCGTGGCGACAGTAGCATCTCCAGTAACATTGACAACCGTTCTGCACATATCAAGGAGTCGGTCAATTGGGAAAATGATCACAATCCAAGCCGGATTCAAACCTACCGATTCTAATACAATCATCAACATAACCAATCCTGCACTAGGTACAGCAGCAGCTCCAATTGAAGCCAAAGTAGCTGTTAAAACAATCGTAATTTGATCAGCAAAAGAAAGATCTACGTCGTGAAATTGAGCTAAAAAGATCACGGCAACCGCCTGATAAAGAGAAGTTCCGTCCATATTGATTGTTGCCCCAATTGGTAAAACGAAACTGGAGACATTTCTGGAAACCCCAACATTTTCTTCGACACATTCAATAGTCACAGGTAATGTAGCTGCACTGGATGAAGTTGAAAATGCCAAAAACTGAGCTGGTGCAATCTTTCTGAAAAAATCTGTGTATTTGATTTTTGTAATCATCCGAATGAGTGTCGGGTAGAGGACAAAAGCCATCAAGACCAGTCCAAGGATTACGACCAAGCTATATTTCGCAAGTAGCTGGAAGATGGACAATAATTCCGTCGAGGTATTGGCCATTTTGGACATTACTCCGGCCATCAAACAGAAAACAAAAAATGGAGCGGCTTTCATCACAAGTTCCACCATTTTAACGAATGCATCGGATAATCCATTCATTAGGTCAATGACTGGCTGACCTCTTTTTTTATCAATGAATAACAATGCAATTCCAAAGAAAATGGCAAAAAAGATGACTTGTAGCATTAGTTTTCCATCTCCTAAGGCCATTACAATATTTGTCGGAACCATGTCCACCATAAATTGTAAAGGTCCACTGTCTTTTGTTGATTTGGTATTCTCTTTTAGTTTGTCCAGCTTCTTTTGATCATCTGATTTAGCAGCTATTTCTTCTTCAGCTTTTAATGTGCGACTAATTTTCGCAATGTCATTTTGGTATTGAGGATCCTCCAAAACATTTTTGCCGTCTTTAATTTCTGTTCCAGATTCTTTGGCCCATAATTCGTATTTGACTCTGTTCTTTAGTCTAGTTTCCTCATCAGACTGGAACCCCGGAGCAAAAAGATTGACAAGCAGTAATCCAACAATCACAGAAGTAAATGTAGTTGCTACATAGAGCCCAATGGTTTTTCCTCCTAATCTTCCCAATTTAGAGGTGTCCGTAAGGCCTACAATCCCAGAAATAATAGAAAACAACACCAATGGAATGGCGATCAATTTCAATAAGCGGATGAAGATATCTCCCCACGGCGCCACCCAATCAGAAGTAAATTCAGACAAAGAAACCAAGGACGAACTTTTGGCATAAAACTGAACTTTAGATTCGATTTTATCATTTGGGATGAGGGCGTAGACAAGCAGTTCCGATTCTTCTTCCTCTATTTTTTCAATGATAATTTTTTCACCGGTTCCTGTAAGTCGACCTTTGATCTTTTCCTTTTCAGCTCCAATTTTTGAAAATCGAAAGACAACTTGAGTAAAAACAGAATCCGATTGAATGACTTTTGCTTTGTCAGTGCCTAATTCGAACTCTTCTGTTTTTTCAATTCCACCAAAAAATCCAGTGGCAATAAAACTCCAGATAATACCGAGTCCTAAAGCAATGATGATCTTCCAGTGCAGTTCAAGTTTCTTCCAGAATTTCATATTAATTCGTTAATGTGTCTTTACCGATTTTAAGAATTTGTCTTACTTCATCCAAAGTTGGAGCCTGACAATAAGTTCTTAAAACAGGTTCTGTTCCTGAAGGACGGATCATATACCATCTATCTTCATCAAAAAAGTATTTGAAGCCATCAATCGTTTCAACGTGTTCTACCGAATAATCTCCAAATGCACTGTATTTGTCTCCTTTGCAATTGGAAATAATAGATTGTTTCAAATCTTCACTTATATGTAAATCGTCTCTTTCGAAAGCAAACGGTCCAACAATATCGTACACTTCTTGAATCAAATCATCCAATGACTTCCTAGACTTCGCCATGAATTCCCAAATAATCAATCCCATCCAAATTCCATCTCTTTCTGGAATGTGCCCGGCAGTTGCGATTCCTCCAGATTCCTCACCTCCAAGCAAACAATCTTCCGAAATCATGATTCCAGCAACATATTTGAATCCAATTTTTACAGTTTGATGTTCTAAACCGTAGTGTTCACAAAGCTTTGCAATTTTTGGAGTACAAGAAAATGCAGTTACCACTTTACCTGTCATCCCTTTGTATTTCACCAAATAATGGATCAATAATAAAATGATATGATGTGAGTCGATGAATTCTCCTTTGGCATTGTACAATCCAATACGGTCAGCATCACCATCTGTCGCCAATCCCGAATCAATGTTCCCTGAATTTTTAATCAAATTAGAGAATTCTTGTAGATTTTTATCAATCGGTTCCGGAGCCTGTCCATTAAACCCTGGATTTTGCTCACAATGCAATAAAGTCGCATTGGGTAATAATCTTCTAACTGCATTTTGTCCAGCGCCAAACATGGCATCGTAGGCTAGATTCAATCCCGACTTTTGGATTAAATCCATGTCAAAATTGGCTTGTGCATGTTCTACATAAAGCGTCTCCAAATCCATCAGCTGAAACAACTCTGAATCTAATGAAAGCGCCTCTAGATTTAAATTGTTTTCATTTGGAATCATGGCTTCCACTTCCGCAACATGTTCTGGTAAAAGAGGTCCTCCAAAATCACCTTTCAACTTAAAACCGTTGTAGGATGGCGGATTGTGACTTGCAGTAATGACAACTCCAAGTGAGGCTTTTTCTTTCACAACTCCTAATGAAACCATTGGGGTAGATACAAATCCACTTGAAAAAATCACTTGAATGCCTTCTTTTACAAAAATCTTGGCAGCTGTTTCCGCAAAAAGTTTGCCTGCAAATCTGCAATCGTATCCGATCACAATTTTTGGGTTCTCATAATTTTGTTTTACCCATTTTGCAGTAGCAACAGAGACCCTTGCAACGTTATTTACTGTATAGTCCTCGGCGATAATTGCACGCCATCCATCTGTTCCAAATTTAATTGTACTCATTATTGTTTGAAGATTATTGAGAATTCAGATTGTTTTTATATCCAAAATAATAACTTATTCCGAAGCCTAAATTGACCATGTTGGTGTTTGATTTTTTATAAGTATTGCCATCCGGGAGTTCACTAATGCTTAGAAAACGTTCATCAAAATAAGTTCCATAAATGGCCCATCCAAAAGCCAAGTTTATCCCTAGTGCATCGTGAACTTTTAATTCAAAATTTAATACAGGCTCAACAAAATAGGTGCCTTCTTCATAAGCTTTACCCAAAACAGCTCTACTTGAGTCATTTACACAGAAATAATGTGCATACCCTGCTTTTAAGCCAAATTCAAATCCGAATTTTTCCCCAAAGAATTTTTGGTAAGAGATTTTACCAAATCCTCCTACTTCATGCATTGCACCAGTAATTTCTTGATACAAGGCAAATTCATCAATCGTGTATAAAATATAATGACCTCCAATTCCTACATTGAGCCCTTTAAATACATTATGTTGATAGTAAAGTGATCCTTTCACCATTCCTTTCATAATGCTTTTCATCGGTTTATTGCCGACCACGATTGGAAGTTGAAGATCAAATTTTAATGCCCCTTTAGGTTCAAAGTCTTTTCCTTGAGAAAAGCTACATATAACTGAAAATGAAAATATTAGGATTAAAAATATACGCATTTATTGGTTATTTCTGATTCTGCAATTTAATCTTTTTTTCAGACTTCATGTCATCAGAAATTAAGGTATAGAAATATTCCCCATCTGGATATTGTGTGGAATCAAATGCGATAGGAGTCAATCCTTTTTTTAAATTCTTTTCCCAGATCACAAATTTTTCTTCCCCGTTTAAATCTGCTAAATAGACTTTTACTTTTGCAGGCTCATCCAACTCAATATAAGATTCAAAATTTCCAATGATAAGTCGATTCTTTAACGGATCTGGTTTGAAATATATTGCCTCTGATTTCCGACCTTTTCCAGACCATTTCATATAGAACCGGTAACCAATGAGGACGACAATCAATCCCAAAGTAAGATATAAAACACCTAAAATCCCTTCTAAAAACCAATTTCCACTCATTCTATAACGATATTACACCTTCAATTTCACCAACCCGAATATAGGCATCTATGATTTGTTGGGCCGACATCATTACCTCTTTAATCCGAACACTTACGTACTTTTTGGATTTGGAGTAATTCAAAGAAATATCAGCACCTTCAGAGCTAAACTTACCTTTTAATTGTTCCAATTTATCCTCTTCATTGGGGATAATAAATTTGAAATAATATAGTAATGGATATTCTTCCATTTCAAGACTATTTTTCAATTTTTTCCACTTATCTTCCATAAAGCTTTAAAATGCAGGGTCAAAAATAAACATAATTTAGCTCGATGTCATAAATTTGCTGAATGGACTTGGATTTTATCATTCATAAGTTTCAATCTTTAGCTGAACTACCCGGTATTCGGGCGCATCAAGAAGTGAGTCCGATGAATCGTCCTTTGTCTTATAACGAAATCGACACAAGAGATTACCGTGAAAGTTCAGTGATGTTTTTTTTATACGAGAAGGGGGGAGAACCACACACAGTGGTTATTGAAAGAAATACATACGATGGTGTTCATTCTGGACAAATTGGTTTGCCAGGTGGAAAAATTGAAGATTTTGATGAGACTATTTTCCAAACAGCCTTGCGTGAAGCAAATGAAGAAATTGGCGTGCAGCCTGATGTAGTTGGTGAGATACGTCGGCTATCCACGGTTTTTATTCCTGTAAGTCATTTCATTGTGAATCCTTTTGTTTCTGTTCTTAATCAAAATGATCCTATTTTTATTCCAGACCCTAGGGAAGTAAGCCAAGTGATAGAAATTCCGATCGCAGAAATTCTTAAGGATGTAAATATCCAGAAAACCAGTATTCGAACTTCAGGGGGATTCATTTTAAAGGAAGTTCCATTTTTTGCAATTCAGGATCAAACAATTTGGGGTGCAACGGCTTTGATTTTTAATGAAGTGAGACATATTCTATTGTCATAGTCTAAGCCAAATTGATTCACAATGAAGATTGACAGGAATTTTTTGATTAAAGATTCCATATATAGAGGAACCTGTGCCAGTTAAAGAAGTATATTCTGATAGTAAGTCAATTTCTTCATAAATCTGAAATAAGAAAGGGTGATTTTGAAATTGAAATTCCTGAAAATCATTGACAACAGTAGTTTTCCAATTTTCTATCGAATCATCCCATTTTAATTTCTCTTTTTCTTTAGAGAATTGAATATTTGAATATGCTGTTTCTGTTGCTATTTGAATATCCGGAAGTGCAAGTAATAGCCATTTTCCTTCTAGATAGGAGGGACTGTGGGAGCAAATTTCACCTCTTCCTTCAATAATTTGAGGAGTATTTTCGATGAAAAAAGGACAATCAGAACCTAATTTAAGAGCCATGCTTCGCAATTTTTCTGGCGAAATATTTAATTCAAATAAAGTGTTGAGCATTTTAAGCGTGAAGACCGCATTTGAACTGCCTCCGCCTAAACCTGATCCCAAAGGAATATTTTTAATAAGGTGAATCTCAATATTGGGAATACCAAATTCTTTCTTAACAATTTGAAAAGCCTTCTCAATAAGATTGTCTTTCGGATTGACTCGAATTTTTCCATATTGGTGAAAACTGTATTCTACCGATGGAATGATCTCTAATACATCCTTCAGAGGAATAGGGTAAACCAATGATGAAATTGAATGGTAGCCATCCTTTCTTTTTCCAAGAACCTGTAGGCCAATATTGATTTTTGCATTTGGGAAACTGATCATAAATGATCTGGAAACAGCTTAAGAATTCGATCAAGTTCTTCAACTTTATCAGCAAAACCTAATTTAGCGTAGGAGTTATGCAGGTTCACAATCATACGTTTAATTATTTCCGTATTCGTGCAAGGTGTATAATATTTTTCATCCTTTTCGATGTCCAATTGCTTCAAAAACTTATCAATTTCTGACTTCGAAAAGATGGTTCCTCTAGAAAATACATTGATGTAAAACAAAACTTCATCGTCTTTGTCAACATGATCCATCAATTCAATGATGTTTTCCGTATCGACATAAGCCAGTATAAAGTGATTCGGAAGATTTACTCCATAAATAGGAACATCCAGACTTTGCGCTATGTAGCTGTAAATCAGACTTAAACTCAAAGGATTTCCCTTTTTCGTGTCAAGCACATCGTTGATAAATGAATTCTGAGGGGAATGGAAATTCTTCTTGTTCCCTCTAAATCCAAATTCATCATAAAGCACACGATTCAGGATGTTCACTTTCTCGTAGGAAGTTTGATCATCCGCCAATTCCAGCCAAACCGCATTTCGAATCCGGTTGATTTGATCACGAACTTTATCCGGATCCAAATCTGGATACTGAATTTTAGCTACAGCTATTGCGCCATCAATCAGGTCTTTTGAAGGGTCTTCAAGCCACTCTCTGATATTGTCAACTACGGTATCAAACTGAATTTTATGAATGATTTCTTCAACTCGTTCTTGCAAATTGAGCTCATATTGGTGCTCTTCCCAGAATATTTCAAGTCTTGGAATGATCTTCCCTCCAAAAGAAATCAGTTCATCTTTGATCTGAGTGTAGATAGTCTCATCCGGATCATCTAGCAATCGAATCAGTGCATCTATTTTAGAATCCTCGTTCATCTGTACAAAGATATTTCTATTAAATACGGAAAAATAAGGGCTAAGGAAAGTTTTTCAATACCCGGATGTTAATCTGATAAGAATCTCCTGAATCAAATCTTTCATTTTACCGTGGTAATCCACTTGGAATTTATGGGAAGTTCGCCCAGCTAAAATCAAACAAACTGTGCAGGCTTCGTGACCCAATAATTTGGACAAACCATATAATCCTGAAGTTTCCATTTCCAGGTTGGTCACAGGTATTTGCTGGTAAGAATACGACTTCAAAGCATCCAAAAAGTTAGACTTTCTGTTTTTTAGTCTGATTTCTCTACCCTGAGGAGCATAAAAACCATTGGCTGTAACAGTGATTCCTTGATGATAACCCTGACTTAATTGATCGATCAATTTTTGACTTCCCTGCACCATATAAGGTTTGTTAAATTCAGGATGCCATTCCAGATTTTCTTTTAGATGCTGATTGGGTTCATCATTTTTATCGAGATCATAAAAATTAAGGAGTCCGTCTATTCCAATAGCAAAAGACGAAACCACTACATCTCCAGGCTGAATATTACTTCTCAACGAGCCACTTGTCCCAATTCGAACAATATTTAAACTAGATAACTCACTTTTGATCTCTCTAGTTTTTAGATCGATATTTCTCAATGCATCTAGTTCATTCAGCAAAATATCAATATTGTCGGTCCCAATCCCAGAAGAAATAACCGTGATCCGTTTGCCATTGAAAAGACCAGTAGTAGAGAAGAATTCCCGATTGTGATTTTCAAATTCCACGGAATCAAAAAAAGAAGAAACCATTTTCACTCGATCCGGATCACCAACGATAATTACATCATCCGCAATCTGTTCAGGAGCAAGATCTAGATGATATACATTCCCTTTGGCATTTAATATTAATTCTGATTCTGGTATCATGTTTCAAATGTAAGGAATTCGGATGTATGTTGGGTTGATTTATGATTTATTGATGTATGACTAAATGATTCATGATTTAGGAGGGATTATCAAAAAGTATTAGTCTTGTTTATTGTTTTTTGGGAGGGTCGGCACTCTTTTTCGCCACCTTTTTGCCGTCTTCGGTTGTCGGATTACCACACGAAGGGATTTGCTTCGCAGAGCTCCTTCGTCGGTTCGTGCGGTAGCGGGGGGATATTATCTTTACTCCGATAAAAAAAACATAGAATAAAAAAAACAACCGAAAGAAAATAGAAGAATAGCAATTGGTATCTCATTCCCCATCTTTTTAAACCAATTGGGGAACTTTTCTACTAATTTTCTCTTTTTATTATATGACAACTTTCTCCTTAATAGGAAATACAATATTAAATATGACAATAGAACAGGCAAACTAAATAAAATCAAAGGAATGCCACTTTGTTCTAAATAAGTCAATACCCTAGTTCCAAACACTCTGTCAGAAAGATTTAACAAAACTATTGACCAAATTGCACATAATCCAATTATTACAACCGCAACATTGTCCCCATTTTTAGTATAAGGTCGTCCATACATCTTCCTGAAAAAATAATAAACATAGATTTCAATTCTAGCAAATATCATTTTATTTCCGTTGTAAACGTTTGACAATAAACCTAATACTGGTGCGAGCGTCACGATCGTATCGGGTCAAGAGTAAGTTTATGCTAAAACTTCTTTGAAATCTCATAGAAGGTCGATTTAAATCTAAGATAGTGAATATTTTGGTTTGGACTTTGGTTGTAGCATAACTGAGAAATAGGAATCACCCCAAAACGCTTCGACTGGACCTCGATTTCATTCCGCTTTGGCTTCATTTCACTCGGTCGGCTCAGCGACCGTTGGCTGGAAGGAGAGGGTTGGCCGCATTGACGGGCAGAAGTGTTTTATCTCTAGGTGATTGCGGCCTTTGTTTAGTTTTAATTTGCGGTCGCTGAGCAACTTCGAGCGCAACGTAGTGGAGTCGAGAAGTAGTCGAAGTGTTATGAGTTTATTGGGTGATTTGGTTTTTAGATCGCATCCTTTCTCTTGTACCAGAGAGGTATGAGATGTTAAGTTAGAATGTTTTTTTTGATTTGGACTTCGGTTGTCGGTCTTCTCGACTCCCTGACGAGTAGTCTGGACAAGCGCGCTCGAAGGCCTTTTTTATTAACCTTAGGTGTCCGAGCGCGAGCCCAGGAAACCGGAAGTATAGTTACGAGCGTGACGCTCTCACAAGCGGAAAACTTAATTTTTCATTATTCATTTTTAATTTTTCATCAAAAAAAAGAGCCACCCAAATTGAGCAGCTCTTAAAACAATTTCTTTTTTTTCTTATTTGTCTAAAGAACCAAATACTTTCTTCAAAATGTCATTAACGCGAGCGATCGGATCTTTTCTAATCTTTTTCTCCTCTTTGGCCACCATAATGAATAATCCACTAATTGCTTTGTCGGTTACAAATTCTTCTAAATCTGGATTGATTTGCTTTTTTCCAGTTAAAAGGGTTGTTTTATTGTATGCAGTCATCAAAGGATTCCAGTACTTGGTTAACTCTACTTTATCGATTGCATTTTTAACTACTGGTCTGAATTTCTCCTTCAAAGCAGCCGTAGTAGTTCTTTTTAGATATTCTGTTGCGGCATTATCTTCGCCTCTTAAGATTCCCATGGCATCATTTATGGTCATACTTGTTATAGCCGTAATAAAGATATCAACGGCCCCTTTGGATGCTTCTTCAGCTGCTCTGTTAAGAGTTTCTTCAAACTTCTCAACTTGCGATTTCATTCCCAAGTCAATCAATTTTTGTCTTGCATCTTGAGCATCTTGTGGCCAAGGAACTCGAATTTCCATATTTTTGTTGAACCCATCCAGTTTGGAAGTCAAGTCTGTTGCATTATTTATACCCACTTGCAAAGCAGATTTTAAGCCGGAAATAACTTCATCATTGGTTAATCCACCACCTGAGTTTCCTGAATTCCCTCCATTTAGGACATTGTTTACTGAGCTTTCTGCTTCTTTGATTGTGTCGCAGGAAAGTACTGTCATCACAACTGCGAATAGTAATAGATAAATCTTGTTCATGTTCTTTATTTTTTTGTTACGGGATAACCTACATCAAATATTTTACCGAAATTAGTAAAAATAAACAGACAATCACATGCAGGCTGAAATTATCAGTATCGGGGACGAATTACTTTTAGGTCAGACTATTAACACCAACGCTTCTTGGATCTCGGAACAACTAGCTTTGATCGGCATCAATACCCTACAAGTTACTACAATTGCTGATGATGAAAGACATATTATAGAATCTTTAGAAGCAGCTTTAGAAAGAGCAGATGTAGTATTGATTACAGGAGGATTAGGTCCAACAAAAGACGATATTACAAAGAAATGTTTAGCTGAGTATTTTCACACAACTCTTGAAATGGATGAAACAGTATTGCAAAATATTGTCGACTATTTCGAATCTAGAGGAAGGGAAGTTTTACAAGTAAATAAAGATCAGGCATTACTTCCGAAGGCCGCCAAGATTATACCAAATGAGGTGGGGACTGCCTCAGGAATGTGGTTTGAAAAAGATGGAAAGATAGCTATTTCTATGCCTGGAGTTCCCTACGAAATGAAAGCTATGATGCAGGAAAGCATCCTTCCCCAGTTGAAAGATGAAAATTCCAAGTTGTATTATGGGATGGTTTATACACAAGGGATGGGAGAATCGAAATTGGCTGAACTCATTGCTCCATGGGAGAAAAGAATTGAAGAAGCCGGATTGAAATTGGCTTATTTACCGAGTCCTGGATTAGTGAAATTGCGAATTACTTCATTGGAAGGAGATAAAATTTTGGTAGATGAATTGTGTCGTGATCTCAAGCAGAATTTCCCTAAATTGGTATACTCATTAAACACCTTCAGTATTGCAAAAGTAGTAGGGGAGATTCTGAAATACAGTTCTTCCACGGTAGGAACTGTTGAAAGTTGTACGGCTGGGGCATTGTCTTCCATGATTACGTCTGTACCTGGTGCTTCGGAATACTATATGGGAAGTATGATCACTTATTCTTACGAAGAAAAAATGAAGCAAGTAGGCGTGTTGAAAGAGACGCTATTAAACTATGGAGCAGTAAGTGAGCAAACGGCCAAAGAAATGGCAGAAGGAGGTAGAAAAAAACTGGATGTAGATTATTGTATTTCAACTACTGGAATTGCGGGTCCGGATGGCGGAACAAAGGACAAACCTGTCGGGACAGTTTGGGTGGCAATTTCAAGTCCAAAAGGCACTGTTGCGAAAAAATTTATCTTTGGTACAGACCGCTCTAGAAACGTGGAAATGACCTGTTTAAGCGCTTTGAACTTTCTACGAAATCACATTTTTGGGTATAATTAATGAAAATTTCACATTTTCTTAAGGATTTTCAATTATTTAATGTATCTTTGCGTCCTCTTAAAACGTAAGTACACACGGAATAAATAGAACAGAGATGTCAAGAGTTTGTCAATTAACAGGAAAGAAAGTGATGGTTGGGAACAATGTTTCTCACTCGAATAGAAAGACGAAGAGAAAATTTTATCCAAATTTGATCACTAAGAAATTTTTCCTTCCTGAGGAAAAAGAATACATTACGCTAAAGATTTCTACTTCTGCGTTGAGAACAATCAACAAGAAAGGAATCACTGCTTGTGTTAAAGAAGCAAAGGAAAAGGGGTACCTTAAATAAGGTCTCTATTTTCTCAAGATATTTTAAAAGAGCGTCCTGACATTCATCGTCAGGATGCTTTTTTTGTTTGTATAAACTTCAAACTACCTTTCTTCAAAAATTAAAATTTCGTAAATTTGCATCTATGGAATTAATATTAATTACTGTTGTCTTATTAGGAATTGGCTTTGCTGGAATCGCAATCAAGATCTGGGCAAAGAAAGACGGTAAATTTGCAGGAACCTGTGCAAGTAATAATCCACTTTTAAAAGAGGAAGGAGCTACTTGTGGTTTGTGCGGTGCTCGGCCAGATGAGCAATGTCAGAAAGATGAAGTTTAACTTAGTTCTAGGTTCCAAGTTCTAGGTTCTAAGTTTTACGTACTTTGTTTTGTGAGATGTCATGAACGATTATCGAAAGGCTCAAAATGTATTCTTGATTCATATCCGAAAGATTCCTGAAATATTATTTTAACTAGCACTTAGCACCTAGCACTAATCCTACTGATTATTAATCTCTTTTAGCTTTTTACGCGCTTCTTTCTTGGCTTGACGGATGCGTCTACGTCTTTCTTGTTCTTGTCGGTATTTTTCCTTTTGTTCTTCCCATTTTCGTTTCTTTTCAGGATTCTCTGGGAAGAAATAGCGAACATCTGCAGTAAGATAGGATCCATTTAATTTTGTGTAGACTAATTCTTCGCTTCCATTACCGTATTTGTATTCGTAAGCAAGATCCATAATATTTGTAAAGGGAAGCTGATAGGAAGCTCCTAAGTAGAAATAACCTATTTTTTTAGTGCGTAATTCAAACCCAACGTTAGCATCAAATGTACCTTGAAACCAACTTTTTCTCAATCCTTCCATTAAGAAACTCATTTTCGTGTTGTCACCTGTTTCTGTTAACGTAGAGATATTTGAAGGGAAAATAGCCCCTGAGACTCCTAATGCTACATTCATGTGGAACATGTCGGAAAGACGTACATACACCAAACAGGAAATCGGAATTTGATACGACACGACCCTGAAATCGTTAACTGCGGTTATGTTGGAATCGGGAACAGTGTAAGTAGTAGAGTAGCTTCTCATTACATAGTTGATTCCCGTTTCTATAGAAACCCACTTGTTGAGTCCAACTCGAACAACTCCCCCAAAAACATTTCCAAATTTTTGCTTAGTGAGGACATTGAATTTCCCATTATCTGAAGTTACATCAAATTTACCTGCGCCAAATATGTTAGTGGGGATAATAGGTTTGTATTGAAGTCCAAATGCAAGAACATGTGCCTGATTATAAGCAACATTACTTACGAAAAAAACAATAAGAAATATGAGGAAATGTCTCTTCATTCGTGCAATAATCGGTCAAATATCGGATTTATAAAAGCTTAAACGGTTAATTTGGGAAAATATTCAACAGATCTATGATTTACCTTTGATCAGTTTCTTTCTTTCTTCCAGTCCATTCTTGTATCTTATATGAAGAAAATAAATCCCGAATTCAAGTTCGTCGAGAGATGTGAGGCTGTAATGTTCTCCATTTAATTCTCGAACTACCTGTCCATTGAAATTAAGTAGATACATGTTCGTGATTTCAAAGTCTGTTTGAACTCTAATTTCTTTGGTGAAAGGATTAGGGTAAACACTCGATATCTTGGATTGCCCGGGAAACTCATCAACAGAAAGGGGGTCTTCAGTGCGGACCTTGATATTGTCCAAATACAAAATGTATTGATCTTCTGAATCATGCACAAAAGCTAGGTAGATTTGCTGACCGCCATAAGTACTGTCAGCTAATTGAATTTCACGTGTTGTCCAAGTGGGAAGTTCGAAGTCAGTATAAAAAAGAGTGTCTGTAAAATTATGCAAAGAATCATTTGTCGTAGAGACTAATACTGTGTATCCATCGGAAAAGGAGGGGTCATGAGATTTTACATCCCATTCAATAAAATTCCCATAAGCACCAAGTTGTAATTGTTGTGTGATCAACCATCTCGACGCAATTCCGCCATATTGATACCATGAAGTTGAAGCAATAACTGAGTCTCCGATTGAGTCGGGATTTTCTTTTATAATCCAAGCTTCGGTGAATTCAGACACATTGGGGTGGACGGTTCCTGTATCGTTTTTAATGTTTTGAAAACTTCCTGGTAAACCTGTTTGAAAGTCTTCATTGATCAAATAAGTTTGACCAATTACACGAGTAACAAGAACCAAGGTGAAAATCAGAATTATTCGCATCCGTTTTTATTTTGGACAAATTTAAAGTTTTTTTCACATGGAGTTTGGGAATTTATGTTAAAACCCCCAATCCTTTACTCCTTAGGTTAAATTAACGATTCTGACTATTTCTTTTTTGCGCCTTTGGACTTAAGATACTTTTTCACCTTTGCACCTCTTGCGGTTTTGTAAACAACATCACCCATTGAATTTCTGGCATTGATATCCGCACCTGCTTCCACATATATTTGTGTGAGCTCAAGGTTTTTTGTATCCACGACTAAATGTAAAGGAGAGTCACCTACATCATTTTTAGCATTAATATTTATTTTTTTAGTCGCAATTAGAAGTCTCGAAATGTCAACTCTTTCTTTCGTTCCTGCCATGTGCAACAAATTGTTCTGCTTTAAATCTGTGTACATTACATTACATCCGTTATTGATAAGAATTTTTACCGTTTCAATCTGATTCATGTTGATTGGATTTACAAATAATTCACCATTGCTTACAGATCCACCTTTGCTTATCAAATACTTTAGGATTTCATTTTGAAATTTGTCGACAGCAAGTTTGATTCCTGAATTGGGATCAGCTCCAAAATTTATCAGCTGCTTAGTAATCTCTAAGTTCCCAATTTCTATTGCTTTTTCAATGTATTTAGATTCCGTTGGCGAAGCCCCTCCTTCCAGAAGTGTTTTTACATTTTCATTTTTTTGAGACTCGATAGCTGGCATTAATCCGTTTTGAGCAATACCTCCTTGGTTCAAAATCATTTGGAGAATCTCTGGGCTACTGAATTTTGCGGCCGTTTCGACTACGGTAGGAGCATTTCCGCTTGCTCCACTAGCGAGCAATAATTCTACAATTTCTTTATTGTTTTTACTCAATGCGGCAACTAGTCCATCTCCAGGCGCAGCTCCTCTTGAGATAAGTAACTGAACCATTTCCTTATTCTGATTTTCGCAAGCAGCAGCTATAACGCCGGAGGTCTTTATTTGAGCTCCTTTTGAAAATAGCATTTGCACTATGGGCATGTTATTTTTCTTAACGGCCATTTCTAACCCTAAGCTTGCATCCGCATTCTTATTCAATCCATATCGTATGATGTTTATATCATTACTCTCTACAAGTTTCGGGAATACGGCATTGATGTTTCCACCATATTTCAAACACACATCCATAGCAACTGAATCCTTTTTTTCCGCTGAGTATTCCATCGCATAGTCCTTCGTGTCTTTTTTCAGAGTCAAGCAAAGATCGAGTAGAGAAGTATTCTTGGAATCAACAGCAAATTTGATAGCTTTTTTCGCGTCTGCACCTTTGGAAAGGGAAGTTGTAATCAATTGAGTATTTGAGGTTGCAATTCCTAAATCCAATCCTTTTTCTGCTGAGGCTCCATTCTCAACGCAGATGTTGGCAATTATCGGATTCTTTTTTGTGATTGCAATTTCCATAATTTCATTTTCCTTCAGATACTTATCTGCATGAACCGATAAAGCATCAAAAGATTCGGTATTATTTTGCAGAGCAGCTCGGTTAAAGTGAGTTGGATTAACAAGTGCTCCTTTTTCAACTACCATTCTCATAATCAAGCCGGCATCTTTACTATTTGTTTGATTATAATCTAGTACAGCATTTACTACATTTCCTTGATTTGCCTGGGCTCCGGATTCTAATAAAAATCCAACAGAAATAGAATCTCCTTTTTGAATAGAAAGCAATAATGGAGTTAAGTTCAAAGTGTCTTTTTGATTGACATTTATCTTCTGACTCACAAGTAATTGTACCACTCGATCATGACCTAGTTGGCATGCTGTAAAAAGTGCATTTTGTTGCTTGTGATTGAGGTGGTTGATATTAGACCCTTTTCCCAGAAGGGTGTAGATTCCGGGTATATCATTATTTCTTACGGCCTTAAATAAGCTAGTTTCACCATATTGATCTACCTGAGCAACATTGTCTCCATAATTAATCGGCCCCGTATTGATGTTTGCTGATGGATTTGCATTGAGTGGGTTCAATGATTTTTTTGTCCATGTATTGCCTTGTTTTTTGTAAACTGAACCAGTCTGATCTATTTTCCATAATTCTGAACTTGATCCTGCATCTAATTTTACAGCTCCTCCAGATTGTTCAGACCAAGAACTTCCATTCCAATAATAAATTTTATACCCTGTTCCTTCCCATTCTTTAGAAACTATCCAAATTTTACCAGATTCATCAATTGATAGATCTTTCGCTTGTTTTGTTCCAAGAAGGGTCCAATTCATTCCATTTTGTTTGAAAACATAACCCGAAGTATTAATTGAATAAATCGTACCGGAAGGGTCAAATTCAATGTGAGCCGAAGCAATTTGAGCTCCATTAAAAGGAGTCCATTGTCCATTCAAATAACTGTAGATATTTCCGTTTTGAACACACCAAATGATTCCGTTGTTTGGGGCTACAGCAACTTCTGACATCTGCCCACTTAGCATTTGCCAGTTTCCTCCGTTGAGCTGGTATGCGAGTCCTTGAGCATTAATTACGATAGGTTTATTATCTTTCCCGACGAAGATTTTGTCTCCGGTAACTCCAGTATAGTATTTCCAAGTATTTCCTTGGTTGTAAAAAATACCTGCTCCTTTTTCATCCGATTCACCAATCATCCAAACATGATTTCCGGTTACTGCGATGTCGGTGGCTTTATAAGGTGCGGCACAATATTGTTGTGCGTAATTGTAGATCGAGGTAATGACAAATGAAGCAAATAGTAATCGTCTCATAAATGATAGTTTTCTTTTATTGTTTGGGGTATTTAGTTCAAATTTAATACCAATCTGTAAAAATCAAAATTTTCAAGGGATTCAAGTCGATCAATAATAAATAAAAAGTAGGTGTTTATTCATTTGAATGTAGTACCTTTGCGCCCTTATTTTAATAGTATGAATTTTAAAGAGTTAGGGCTGAGTGCCGATTTGGCTAGAGGAGTAGAAGAATTAGGGTTTGAAAATGCTACCCCAATTCAGGAGAAAACAGTCCCGTATCTAACATCAAAAGATTCCGATCTGATTGCCTTGGCACAGACTGGAACAGGTAAAACCGCAGCTTTCGGTTTGCCTTTGTTGCAAAGAATTGAAGAAGGTAATGATCGTGTCTCAGGACTAGTGATTTGTCCTACACGGGAGTTATGTCTGCAGATCACTTCAGATCTGGAAAATTTTTCTAAGTACAAGAAAATGCGCGGTGTTGTAGCGGTATACGGTGGATCCGATATTGTTGCACAAATGAAAAGAATTAAAAAAGGTGTTGACATTGTTGTGGCAACTCCTGGAAGATTAGTAGATATTATCAAGAGAAAAGCAGTTGACTTTTCAGAAGTGGAAGTTGTTGTTTTAGATGAAGCAGATGAGATGCTCAACATGGGGTTCAAAGAAGATATTGACATGATCTTGGAACAAACTCCGGAGTACAAAAATGTCTGGTTATTCTCTGCAACAATGCCTAAAGAGGTAGCAAAGATTGCAACCAATTACATGGAAGATCCTTACGAGATCACCATTGGAAATAAAAATGAAGGTTCGAAGAATGTCGACCACCTTTATTACTGTGTTCGAGAAAGAGATCGCTATTTGGCTCTAAAAAGAGTCATTGATTTTTATCCTGATATTTTCGGATTGATCTTCTGCAGAACAAGAAGAGAAACTCAAAAAGTAGCCGATCAGTTAATGAAAGATGGCTACAATTCGGATGCTTTACATGGGGATATGTCCCAGGCTCAAAGAGACCGTGTGATGAGCAAATTCAGAAATCGTGAAATTCAAATTTTAGTGGCGACGGATGTTGCTGCGAGAGGGATTGATGTAAACGACATCACTCATGTTTTGAATTACAATTTGCCAGATGACGTTGAGAATTACACTCACCGATCTGGAAGAACTGGAAGAGCTGGGAAATCTGGTTTGTCGATTACCATTATCAATACTTCTGAAGAGTATAAGATTAGACAAATTGAAAAAGTAATCAATAAGGATTTTGAGCAAAAACAATTGCCAAAACCAAAGGAAATCACTGAAAAACAAATGTTTCACCGAATTGAAGAAATGGTGAATCAAGAAGTGAATGTGGAAGGTTTGGCTCCGTTTGTAACTAAAATTCACAAAGAATTCGAAAACTTCACCAAAGAACAGATCATTGAAAGATTTGTTGCTGCCGAAGTAAACCATTTGTTGGATTATTATAGAAAAGCGGAAGATTTAGACGCTGATCCAAGATCTGGAAAATCAAGAAAAGGAGAAAAGGAAGGTCGTGGAAAAGACAGAGATCGTGACAGAGATCGAGGAAGAGACCGAGATAGAGGTGAGAGAAGAAAAAAATCAGATCCGGATGCAGCTCGATTCTTTGTAAACATCGGAAAGAAACAAAATTTGAATCCTGGTGGGTTATTAAGAGTGATCTGTAACGAAACAGGCCTTGGTAAAGGAGATGTTGGTGAGATTGAAATCCTTGACAAATTTGCCTTTTTCGAAACTTCAAAAGAAAACAAAGACTTGGTACTTGATAAACTGAACAATTCAAAATTCGACACTTATTCTCTAAAAGTGGAGTTGAGTGAAAAGAAGAAAAGTGGCTTTAGTTCAGAAAAATCTGATAAAAAATCAAGTAGAAGAAAAGACACTAAAAGTAAAGGAAAACCGTCAAGTAAAGACAGAAGAAGGGTCAGACGAAATAAATAATTATCCTACAAACATTTATTTAGAATGGAAATCAGAAATATTGCCATCATTGCGCACGTAGACCACGGTAAAACAACTTTGGTAGATAGAATGATCGAAGCTGGAAAAGTATTCGAAGACAGAAAGAAAACTGGTGATTTGATCATGGACAACAACGACCTCGAAAAAGAAAGAGGAATTACGATCGTCTCAAAAAACGTTGCCTTAAACTATAAAGGAACAAAAATCAACATTATTGATACTCCGGGTCACGCCGACTTTGGGGGAGAGGTTGAACGTGTATTGAATATGGCAGATGGGGTTTGTCTGTTGGTCGATGCCTTTGAAGGACCTATGCCACAGACTCGATTTGTATTAGGGAAAGCACTAGAATTAGGGTTGAATCCTTTGGTAGTGATCAATAAAGTAGACAAAGAAAACTGTACACCTGAAGAAGTTCATGAGAAGGTTTTTGAGTTGATGTTTGAATTGGATGCTACAGAAGAACAACTAGATTTCCCTACTATTTATGGTTCGGCAAAGAACGGTTGGATGAGCACGGATTGGAAACAACCAAAAGACAATATTGAAGATTTATTGGATAAAATCCTTGAATATTTCAAGCCTGCTGAAATTGAAGAAGGAAATACACAAATGTTGATCACTTCCCTTGATTATTCTTCATTCCTTGGAAGAATTGCTATCGGAAGATTGAAAAGAGGTGAATTGAAGGCAAATATGCCGATCACCATGGTGAAAAGAGATGGGAAGCACGAAAAACACAGAATTAAGGAAGTGTTTGTCTTTGAAGGATTGGAGAAAAGAAAAGTAGATACTGTAGCTCCCGGAGACATCTGTGCCATTACGGGGATTGAAGGATTCGAAATTGGAGATTGTATTTGTGATGCTGAAAATCCTCAGCCATTAGAGACGATTTCTATTGATGAGCCAACTATGAGTATGTTGTTCACTATTAATGACTCTCCATTTTTTGGGAAAGATGGGAAGTTTGTGACATCCAGACATATTAACGACAGATTAGACAAAGAATTAGAGAAGAATTTAGCACTGCGAGTACAACAAACTGGTTCGGCAGATAAATGGATGGTATTTGGAAGAGGAGTACTGCATTTATCAGTATTGATCGAAACCATGAGAAGAGAAGGGTATGAATTACAGGTAGGGCAACCGCAGGTAATCATAAAAGAGATTGACGGAGTGAAATGTGAACCAATTGAGGAATTGACAATTGATTTGCCAGAAGAAAATTCGGGTACAGCAGTTGAAGCCGTTTCTCAAAGAAAAGGGGAGATGCTGAACATGGAGCCGAAAGGAAACAGAATGATCATCACTTTCCAAATTCCTTCAAGAGGTTTGATCGGATTAAGAAACTACTTAATTACACAAACCGCAGGAGAGGCGATCATGACACATAGATTTATTGCTTACCAACCTTATAAAGGAGATATTCCAGGGCGTCAAAATGGGTCGTTGATTTCGATGGAAAAAGGAACAAGTATTCCTTATTCTTTGAACAACCTTCAGGAAAGAGGGAAATTCTTTGTGGCTCCTAATGAAGAGATTTACGAAGGGCAAGTAATTGGCGAAAATTCAAGAGCTGGAGACTTAGTTGTGAACGTGACGAAAACCAAGAAATTAACCAACATGAGATCGGCTGGAGCAGATGATAAAGTTAAGTTAGCTCCGCCTATTAAATTCTCTTTGGAAGAAGCTCTAGAATACATTGGATCAGACGAATACGTTGAAGTGACTCCAGTTTCTTTAAGACTTCGTAAGATTCTTTTAACAGAAAATGATCGAAAAAGAGCAGGTAAAAACTAGGGTCTTAACCACTTGTTAATATCCTTGTTAATAAAGATTTCTGACTGGCCCGAAAACGCAGGGCCACTTTTTTAAATTTGTTAGGAATCAAAAACTTGCAGCACATGTTAAATGATCATGAACACGACGAACAGGACCGCATAATGGCGGCTGTGCTGGATTTTGAAGAAGTAATCAACACAAATACAAATAAGTATTTTGATCCTGAATTACTCGAAGGGATCATCGACTACTATATTTTCAAGTCCGACTTTGATAAAGCTCTAAGATGTGTGGATTTTTGCATGGATCAACACCCACATTATATGACTTTTCAATTGAGAAAGGCGCAAATACTTTCCTCACTTGGCGATGTGAAATTGAGTTTGGAATTGTTGACAAAAGTCGAGTTGCTTGATCCAAATAATGAAGAGGTTTATCTTACAAAAGCGAGCTGCTACAGTCAGTTAAAAGATCATGAACGCGCAATTAAAAATTTTGAAAAGGTTTTAGAGATTGCGGAAGGTGATGATACACTTGATGACGTGCTTTTGGATTTGGCAATTGAATATCAGCATATAGGTGAAATGTATAAGGCAATTGATGCTTTGAAAAAGGCTTTGATGCTGAATCCACAAAATGAAACTGTCTTATATGAATTGGCTTACTGTTACGATCAGGTGAATAACTTAGAAGATAGTATTCAATTCTATAAATTTTATTTGGAAGACAATCCTTATTCGTTTACGGCTTGGTTCAATCTTGGGAATGCGTATTCGAAAATGGGTGATTTTGTCAAAGCTATTGATGCTTATAAATTCTGTACTTCTATCAATGATGATTTTGCCCCTGCCTATTTTAATATGGCGACATGTTATAATGAACAAGATAAGACCGATCCCGCTATTGATTGTCTCAAAGAATGTATACGTGTTGATACTGAAGATGCTCAGACCTATGGTTATCTAGGAGAATTATACGAGAAGAAGGAAGATTACAATAAAGCCATTGAGTACTATGTTAAAGGAATTGAGCTAGATGATCAGCTTGCCGCTGCATGGTTTGGGATTGGTATGGTAAAGGTGAACTTGGGAGTATTTGATGAAGCAATTTCCTATATATTAAAGTCATTGGATATTGAAGAAAATAATTCTGAGTATTGGCAGTTTCTGGGCTTGTGTTATTATAAAATGAGACAATTTAACGAGGCTGAGGAAGCTTATGTGAAATCAATTTCAGCAGATCCATCGAACTCGGAAGCACTGATTGATTTTACTAAAATTAAAGAAGAATACAATAAACAAGATGCTCTGGATTTTTTGGAAACGATCGTAACTATTTACAATATCAACGATGAATCCAAAGCATATTTAGTTAAATTATATTGGGAATTAGGTTTCAGAACAGATGCAATGTTTTGCTTCAGAGATTTGATACGAACGAATCCTAATTCAATCAAATCATTATTTTTGCACTTTCCAGAAGCAAAAGACATACCTGAATTTCGCAAATGTGTGGATGGGTATTAAAATAGAAAAAATTGAATGAATTTCGAATTATCTCATATACCAGAAAGAACTGAAAAAACCAGAAATGAGGGGGTTACCATGATGATGGATAAAGGTCTCAGCGTCCGAGAAGTTGAGAATTTTATCGATTCTTGCGGTAAATTCACCGACATTGTAAAGTTTGGATTTGGTACCGCTTACGTTATCCAAAATTTAGAACTAAAGATTCGTCTATACAGAGAGGCAGGGATTCGACCTTATTTTGGAGGAACTCTTTTTGAAGTATTTTACGCAAGAAATCAATACAATGATTTTAAGAAGTTGATCGATAAGTATGACCTAGACCTTTGTGAAGTTTCTGATGGTTCTATCGTAATTCCTCATGATCAGAAATGTGAAATCATTAGTGATTTAGCGAAAAACAGGACTGTAATGTCTGAAGTGGGTTCCAAAGAAGAAGGGATATTAATCAGCCCTAATAAATGGATCAAAATGATGTCTACAGAATTGGAAGCGGGGTCATGGAAAGTAATTGCTGAAGGTCGTGAAAGCGGAACGGTAGGAATTTTTAGACCAAATGGGACTGCACATACCTTGCTGATTAACAAGATCATTGCAAAAGTTAAACCTGAGGATATTCTTTGGGAGGCACCCCAGAAAAACCAGCAAGTATGGTTTGTAAGATTATTTGGGGCTAACGTGAACCTTGGAAATATTGCTCCGAATGAAATTATTCCATTGGAATGCCTTCGCTTGGGATTAAGAGGTGATACTTTCTTTGAATTCTTGCCTGATGAAGTGGAGGAAAAATTACGTCAACAATAAGCTTTCTGCTTTAAAATAGCTATCATGACCAGAAGTTTTGTGGATTATCTAATTCTTGTTTTCAAAGGAATGGGAATGGGTGCTGCCGATGTGGTTCCCGGAGTGTCAGGTGGAACAATTGCATTTATTTCGGGAATTTATGAAGAATTGATTGGTTCAATCAAATCAATTAGTCTGAATACTTTCAAAATTTTGAGAAAGCAAGGGATAAAAGCGGCCTGGAAGAGTATCAATGGAAATTTCTTGGCAGCTGTTTTTTCCGGAATCTTTTTATCCATTTTTACTTTAACTAAAATTATTAAGTACTTACTAGAAAATGAACCTGTTGCTGTTTGGTCTTTTTTCTTCGGATTGATTATTGCATCTGTCTATTTTGTAGGAAAACAAATTAAAAAATGGGATGCTAAAACGGTTACTGGATTGGTAATTGGAACCGTGGTGGCATTCTGGATTACAACTATTGGGTCTGAAGCTCAAATTGGAAGCAAAGCATTCTTTTTTGTTTCAGGAATGATTGCTATTTGTGCTATGATTCTTCCTGGTATATCTGGAAGCTTTATTCTCCTTCTTTTGGGATCGTATTATGCAGTATTAAATGCAGTACATGATAAGGATTTTGTTATTCTTGGAATTTTTGCTTTGGGATGCTTGGTTGGACTTCTTGCTTTTTCCAGACTACTTGATTTTCTTTTTAAGCGATTTAAGGAGGTGACATTGGCGGTGTTGACAGGATTTCTGATTGGTTCTCTCAACAAAATCTGGCCCTGGAAAGAAACAATCAAGTTCAGAATTGACTCCAAAGGAGAACAGGTTCCCTTTATTCAAGAAAACGTATTGCCAGGGGATTATCATGGAGATTCCATGTTTTTATTGGCAGTTGCCTTGATGTTTGTGGGTGTAGGACTCATTCTAGTGCTTGAATCTCTTCCTCAACTTCTTGCCAAAAAGAAATAAAACATACGGATTAATCGGTAAAACTCTGGGGCATTCTTTTTCCCAGAAGTATTTCTCTCAAAAATTTAAAGCTCAAGGATCAAGTGAAACCTATGAGAATTTTGAACTTGAGAATATTCAACTATTCCCAGAATTAATTGCTTCGCGTAGAGATCTGTGTGGACTCAATGTGACTATTCCTTATAAAGAATCCATTATCCCTTTTTTGGATGAACTATCCGAAGAAGCTCGGGCAATAGGGGCAGTAAATACCATTAAAATTGAAGGAGAAAAACTTATAGGCTTCAATACCGATGCTTTTGGTTTTCATCAATCCATCAAACCCTTTTTGAGGGGAGATTGTCATCGTGCTTTGATTTTGGGAACGGGAGGAGCGTCAAAAGCAGTTGCTTATGTTCTAAATAATCTTGGAATCGATTGTTTTTTTATTTCAAGGAATCCCGAAGGAGAACGTCAGTATTCTTATGATGATATCAATGAAATCATGGTTAGTTCGATGGGGTTAATTGTGAATGCAACACCCTTAGGAACCCACCCAAATGTTGAGGAGGGGCCGGCTTTTCCTTTTCATTTCCTTTCTACTAAACATCATGTGGTTGATCTTATCTATAATCCGGAAAAGACCAAGTTTTTGAAGCAAGCAGCAATACATGGGGCTTCTATTCAAAATGGATATCAGATGCTCATACATCAGGCCGAGAGAGCCTATCGGATTTGGACTATGAATCAATAGTCGGGATAAAGTAATTCTAGATGGCAAACTATGGTGTCACCAGGACTTCTTAAGATCATTTTCTTGCCATTTTTTTCCACATCAAAAGTCACAGATGGTATGTAGTTTAATGTGACTCCTAAAGTATCGATATCAACACGTACTATAAAATTAGTAATCGTTAGTTTTTGATTTTTTTTATCAAGATTATAACTATAAAACAAAGAATCTGAAACCTTCCAATCTAAAGTATATAGGCAATTTGGAGCTTCATTAAATGTCCAAACAGCAGAATATTGAGAAACTGTCACATCCTGACCAAGTAGCGTTTGGCTAGTGATTTTCCAATTTCCACGAATATTCTTTTCGGTCAGTTTTGTACATGAAAACAAGAGTGCCGCAAATAAACTTATGATTAGAAAGGGCTTCATCATTTTTACTAATTCAAACGTTAAAAATACGCTTTAGGTTAAAGTTTTCAAAGTTTTTTCGATTTCCAGAATTTTATTCTCCTTTCCACTTTGCCTTAAATTATAGGCAGTAGTGGTATAATATTGATGTTTTTCTTTTAGATAGTTCAATTGAAAATGATACCATTCATAATCCGAAAATTCTTTCCCGTTTAAACGCAATTCTTCACGTAGGTCTTTTGCGATTTTATTGTAATCGGGTCTTCCCAGATAATCATGATCGGCATCTCTCATAATCATTTCTAATTTCGTATTGGGTTGAGCCTTTGAGGCAGTCGATAAGATAATGTTTTTTATGATTTCAATGTGTTCAGCTGTATATCCATAATAAGGAAGTGTTTGTTCCGCAAGTCTGGCAGCTAATTCTTCGTTATGATTATATTGATAAATAAATCCTGCATCATGAAACAATACAGCTGTTCTCAAGAGAATAATTCCTTCTTCATCAATTCCCTCTAAAGTTGCTAATCGAATGGCTGCTTTTTCTACGTTTAAGGTGTGATGAACATTGTGGTAGATTAATTTGCCTGAGAGTTCAGATTTTAATGTATTGATGATACTGGTCTTCGTTCCATTGAAATCCATGATAGGCAATCCGCATAATTGTCTAAGCTTTTGATTCGCAATTTTACCTTCTCTGTATAATGAGTACTCTTCCTTTATCCCATCAAGAAAATACAAATCCAATTGTCCGATGTTTTTTACATCTATGGTTCCTCTTTCCGTGAATTCAAAATGATCTTTTAATTCTTCATAGACGTGTTTGGAAACGGTGATTTTTTGTGATTCACTGTTTTTTTCGCATCTAGAAGCAACATTCACCGTATGTCCCCATACATCAAAGGTGAACTTATGCTTACCAATAACCCCAGCAATCAATTCTCCGGTATGCATTCCTATTCGAACTTCCCAAAAATCGCGTCCGAAAGCTTTGGCGGTTTGGATTTCCGTTTCCATTATGTCTCGAATGCGAATGGCTGCTAAAGCCGTGCGGATTGAAGGATTAGGATTCGATTCGGTAACTCCTCCAACGGCCATATATGCATCCCCTATAGTTTTTATCTTTTCGAGGTGAAACATTTCAACTATTTCATCATATTTCGAAAAATAATAATCGAGTTGCTTAATCAATTGGATCGGTTTTGTTTCCGAGGCAATTTTGGAGAAATCTTTAAAATCGGTAAATAGAACAGAACCATTGTCGATCTTTTTTGGACTAGAGATTCCTTTATTATAGAATTCCTCTAAAGTTTTTTTAGGAAGAATATTTTCAAGTAATTGAATGATTCGTTTTTCCTTAAAATAAAGCTTTTTGAAGACCTCAATTTTGGTTTTGACTAATTTGTCATTAAACGGTTTTTTTAGGTAATCCACGGCCCCCAAATTATATCCTTTAACTAAGTCAACGGATTCAACGTCATCTGCTAAAACTAAGAGAAAGGTTTGTTTATTTTGAAGCTGTCGGTTAAGAAATTCGGTTATGTCATATTCCAAAAGCTCTGGGGATTCCAAATTGATAATGACAATTCCAATTTCATAATTTTCAAATTTCTCCATGAAATCGGAAACATGATCAGTCTTAAAAATGTTGTGACCACGACCTCTGAGAATACTATATAGGTTTTCGAGGTCATTATGATTTTGATCGAATATGAGTATGTTAATGTACTTTTCCATAGTTTGAGTGGTCCTTCAACGTCCAAAATACATATTTATTGAGGATTAGGAAGGATGTTTTTTGAATTTTTCGGATTCCCTTGGCTTAATTATGAAAAATAGCCTTTTAATCTTAATTTTGCCGGATATTTCAACCAACAAATGGCAGAAAAAGTAACAAATTTAAAAGGAACCCGAGACATCCTTCCGCAGGATATGCTTAAACGAAATTACATTTTTGATACGATTAAAAATGTGTTTCAAAAGTTTGGCTATCAGCAAATTGAAACTCCTTCGATGGAGAAGACTTCTACACTGATGGGGAAGTATGGTGAAGAAGGGGATAACCTTATTTTTAAGGTGATGAACCAGGGAGAGAAAGTTGGGAAAGCAGATATGGAAGCGTACAATTCCGGAAATTTGAAACGATTTGCTTTGTCTTTGTCTGAGAGAGCCATGAGGTATGATTTAACTGTTCCATTTGCCAGATTTGTTGTGCAACATCAGAATGAATTAGCCTTTCCTTTCAAAAGATTTCAAATTCAGCCGGTTTGGAGGGGAGATCGACCTCAAAAAGGTAGATATCAGGAGTTTTATCAGTGTGATGCAGATGTAGTTGGAAGTGATTCTTTGATTTTTGAGGTAGAATTTATTCAGATTTTTGATGAGGTACTTTCTTCTCTTCAAATTCCAGATTTTACGATCAAGATCAACAACAGAAAAATTCTTACTGGAATTGCACAATTAATCAATAAGGAAGATCAGATTGTGGACTTGACAGTGGCCATTGATAAATTAGATAAGATCGGGAAAGATGGCGTGATCAAGGAACTAGAATCCAAAGGTTTCTCCAAAGAAAATATTAAAACCATCGATCCATTATTCCATTTTGAAGGATCTAATCAGGATAAAATAAAGGCTCTTAAGAATTTGCTTGAAAACTCAGTTGAGGGTCAGAAAGGTATTGAAGAAATGGAGTTTATTTTGAATCAAATTGATTTGGTTGGATTGCAATCTGCAAAATTGGAATTGGATGTGACTTTGGCTAGAGGTCTCAACTACTATACAGGAGCCATTTTTGAAGTAAAAGCAAACAATGTTTCGATAGGAAGTATTTGCGGAGGAGGAAGATATGATGACCTGACTGGTTTGTTTGGTTTGAATGATTTAAGTGGAGTAGGAATTTCCTTTGGAGCTGATCGTATTTATGATGTCTTGGAAGAGTTGAATCTGTTCCCTGATAGTTTGAAAACAGACCTCGATGTATTGTTCATCAATTTTGGTGAAAACGAATTTGCTCATTGTTTCAAATTGGCAACCCAACTTAGGAAAGAAGGCTTCAAAGTGGAAGTTTACCCTGAAAGTAGCAAGTTGAAAAAACAATTTAGTTATGCAGATAAAAGGGGAGTTCGATATACAGCTTTAATTGGTGCTGACGAAATCAAAGCAGGAAAATTCCAGATGAAAAACATGGTTTCAGGAGAGCAAACGGAAGTAGATTATGAGGGAATGAAGGCCCTTTTGAAATAAGAAATTAATGAAGAATTACAGTATATCAAATCAACAGATCTCAATTGAGGAATTGAGTGAAATTCTAGGTTCTGAAGCCAATGTCGAATTGTCTGCAGAATCCATAGAAAAGGTTGAGAAGTGCAGAAATTATTTGGATCAGGTTCTCGCTCAAGGAAACAGAGTGATTTATGGAATCAACACTGGATTTGGATCTTTGTGCAATACCATCATTCCAAATGAAGACCTGGAAAAACTACAGGAAAACTTAGTCATGTCTCACGCTTGTGGGATGGGAGATGAAGTACCAAGAGACATTGTGAAGATCATGCTCTTGCTGAAAGCCATTGGTTTGTCGAAGGGTCATTCTGGAGTCCAAAAAGCCACAATTGACCGATTACTTTTCTTCTACAACAACGAAATTTTACCGGTTGTATTTCAACAAGGTTCGTTAGGAGCTTCGGGAGATTTAGCTCCATTGGCACATATGTCTTTACCACTGATTCATAAAGGAAAGGTTTATGTGAATGGAGTGAAAAAAAACTCCGAAGACATGGAATCAGATTACAATATTGAACCTATTGTACTCCGTGCGAAGGAAGGATTGGCTCTATTAAATGGAACACAATTCATGAGTTCGTATGGAGCCTGGATCCTCATTAAAGCTCAAAAGCTATCTAAACTAGCTGACTTAATTGCAGCTTTATCCGTTGATGCGTTTGAAGGGCATCTTTCTCCGTTTACGAAAGAGGTAAATGAAATCAGAAACCAAGAAGGTCAAATCGAAACGGCGAGAGTCATTCGTACGTATTTGGAAGGTTCTGAAATCATGCAAGGAGAGAAAAAAAGTGTTCAGGATCCTTATTCTTTTAGATGTGTTCCTCAAGTTCACGGTGCTTCCAAAGATGCGATCAACCATGCTAAAGTAGTTTTTGAAAGAGAAATGAACGCGGTAACAGATAATCCGACCATTTTCCCAGATGAAGATTTAGTAGTGAGTGCAGGTAATTTCCATGGTCAACCTTTGGCTGTTTCTTTGGATTTGTTGGGGATTGCTTTGGCAGAATTAGGAAATATATCGGAAAGAAGAACCTATCAATTGATTGGTGGGAATCGCGATCTTCCAGTCTTCCTAGTTGCAGAACCAGGGATTAATTCAGGATACATGATTCCACAATATACTGCTGCTTCGATTGTTAGTCAGAATAAGCAATTGGCTACTCCAGCCTCAATTGATTCTATTGAATCCTCAAATGGGCAAGAAGATCATGTGTCCATGGGAGCCAATGCCGCTACAAAGTGTTATCAAATCGTGAACAACCTAGAGAAAATTCTGGCAATTGAATTGATGAACGCAGCTCAGGCTCTTGAATTCCGAAGACCAAAAAAGAGTTCACCCATCATTGAAAAATTTGTTGCGGATTATCGCTCAAAAGTCGCTTTCACAAAAGAGGATGAATACCTGCATCCAAAAATGATGGCAACAGTAGACTTTCTAAATAAATATGAATTTTAAATGAAAACAAAACGACCTCCATTATTAATTGTCTTGTCGGTTTTGTCGGCCATTTTCATATTTTTCAATATATATCAGGAGATGGTTTATTTGACCAAGAAAGATTATTTCACGGGTTCAGAATATTTTGATCATCAAGAAGAGGCTATTGAAAAATTAGATAGCTCGGATAGTGAGGAATGCAATGGTCATTGAAATGAAAGAGATAGAGGTAGAAATGAGAAAATTAGACAGCCAAATTACACTAGAAATCATGGTACTTTTCTTTTTATTTTTACCGTAGGGCTGATTTCCTTAATGTTGATGTATCAATTAAATATCAAAGGAGTGGGGCTTTATGCTTTTTATTCCTTGATGGAAATTTCCAACCGCTATTTCATTTACCGAGAAATTGATGGATTCTTCCAAAATTATGTCATACTGAATATTGTATTATCACTGGCTTTTATCAGTGCATATTACAGTGTCTTCTATAAATTAAAAAAACAAAACGAGAATGCTTAGTGTAAACAATATTTCCCTTCAATTTGGGAAAAGAGTTCTTTTTGATGATGTAAATATCAAATTTGTTCAGGGGAACTGCTACGGAGTAATCGGTGCCAACGGTGCTGGGAAATCTACTTTTTTAAAGATCCTTCAAGGAGATCAGGATCCAAATTCAGGAAATGTTTCTTTGGAGCCGGGAAAAAGGATGGCAGTACTTTCTCAGGATCACTTTGCATTTGATGAATATGAAGTATTGAAAACCGTGATCATGGGGCACAAAAAGCTTTATGAGATCATGTCGGAGAAAGATGCTATTTATGCAAAACCAGATTTTAGTGATGCAGATGGAATGAGAGCTTCGGAATTGGAAGCGGAGTTTGCAGATATGGACGGGTGGAATGCCGAAACCGATGCAGCTGGATTGCTTTCAAATTTGGGAATAAAAGAAGATCTACATTACACGTTGATGAAAGATATTCCGGGAGAATTAAAAGTAAGAGTTTTATTGGCTCAGGCACTTTTTGGAAATCCGGATGTTCTTGTACTTGACGAACCTACCAACGACTTGGATTTTAGAACCATCGGATGGTTGGAAGATTTCCTTTTGGATTTTAAAAATACAGTGATTGTTGTCTCTCACGACCGTCACTTTTTGGATACAGTTTGTACACATATTTGTGATATTGATTTTGGAAAGATCAACTTGTTTACTGGAAACTATTCTTTCTGGTATCAGTCTTCTCAATTGGCTTTGAGACAAAGAGCAGACAAGAACAAGAAGATGGAAGATAAGAAGAAGGAATTGCAAGAATTTATCTCTCGTTTCTCAGCAAATGCCTCTAAATCCAAGCAAGCCACAAGTAGAAGAAAATTATTGGAGAAATTGGATTTGGATGAGATTAAGCCTTCCTCTAGAAAATACCCTGCCATCATTTTTGAAAAAGAAAGAGATGCAGGAAACCAGATTCTGGAATTGGAAAACCTAACCAAATCATTGGACGGTGAAATCCTATTCAAAGGAGTGAACTTGAATTTAGGGTCAGAAGATAAAGTGGCTGTCATGTCGAGAAACAGTTTGGCGGTTACTAATTTCTTCAAAATTTTGAATGGAGAAGTAGAAGCAGATTCAGGAGAATACAGATTTGGAACAACCATAACTCCAGCTTATTTGCCAAATGAGAATTCAGAATTTTTCAAGCAAGATCTTTCTTTAATTGACTGGTTAAGACAATTTGCACAAACAGATGAAGAGAAGGAAGAAGTTTATTTAAGAGGATTCTTGGGTAAAATGTTGTTCTCTGGTGAGGAATCTTTGAAATCTGCAAAAGTACTTTCAGGAGGTGAAAAAGTAAGATGCATGATTTCCAGAATGATGATGAAGAGAGGGAATATTTTGATGTTAGACGAACCCACAAATCACTTGGATCTGGAGTCGATTACAGCTTTCAATAATAGCCTAAAAGATTTCAACGGAAACGTGATTTTTGCTAGCCATGACCACGAATTTGTTTCTACAGTGGCAAATAGAATTCTGGAAATAGGTCCGAATGGATATTTAGATAAAATGATGCCATTTGATGATTTCTTAGCTGACGAAAAAATCGCAGAGCAGAGAGAAGCATTGTATAGATAATTCAAAGTTAAAAGTTCAAAGTGCAAAATGTGGGTTTAGAAATAAAATTTTGAACTTTGCATTTTGAATTTCTTCCCTTTTTCACGCCAGACTGAAGTCATAGGGTTGTAAAATGAGATTTTCAGATTTTTAGATTCAAGACTTCCAGAAATTTAGGTTGTGCATTTTCCACCCCGGACTGAAGTCGCGGGGTTACAAATTAGGTGTGCGATCTAGAACAGCGATTTTTTAAATTCGATAAAGCCACAAAGCTTTAGGTAGGCATAACGGATTCTGGCTCAGAACTTCAAACTTATTTCGTTCGAGGATTGAAATCCTCCCAGTAAGTCTTTGCACTAAACCAATTTTTCATTTTGCATTTTGCACTTTGCATTTTGAATTCCCTCCCTTTCCACCCCGGACTGAAGTCACGGGGTTACAAATTTCGTGTTCGATCTAGAACTAGGATTTGTTTATTACGATAAAGCCACAAAGTTTTAGATAAACAAAACGGATTCTGGCTTAGAACTTCAAACTTATTTCGTTTGAGGATTGAAATCCTCCCAGAAAGTCACTGACCAAAATCAATTTTGCATTTTTCATTTTGAACTTTGCATTTCACATTAAACCCCTTTTCCACCCCGGACTGAAGTCGCGGGGTTACAAATTAGGTGTTCGATCTAGAACAGCGATTTTTTAAATTCGATAAAGCCACAAAGCTTTAGATAGGCATAACGGATTCTGGCTCAGAGCTTAAGCTGATTTCGTTCGAGGATTGAAATCCTCCTAGTAAGTCTTTGCACTAAACCAATTTTTCATTTTTCATTTTTCATTTTGCACTTTTCATTTTGCACTTTGCATTTTTCATTCAAAAACCTCACTTCACTTTCTTTAAGAAAAATTTCTGTCCTGAGTTTTCAGGGATGATAATAAGTTGTTCTTTAGAAAGTTTGAAGTCAAATTTTTTCTTGTCTTCGTGACCTGAGTATTGAACCACAAAATATTCTTCCATATCCTCATATTGGCCTTCAATAACGGATCTTGTTGTGTTCCAGATGAATCTACCATCTTCAGTGAATTCAATATAACCACCCACGATGTCATCCGCATGGGGACCATGTGCATTTTCAATATACCACATTCCGGGAAGGGGAGAGGTGTAGTCTCTTTGTCCAATATTACAGGCATTCAGACTAAACAAGAATACAATCAGGATAAAAAACAAATTCTTCATACAGTCTTTTTTATAGATTAGTGTACAAACCCCGTACCAATATTGTACTATCTTTGCGGGATCAAACGAGTTCAAATTTATGAAATATATTTTTCAAATTGTTATAGGTTTGGGGTTGATCGCCTCAGGAGTTTTCCATCAATTATCTATGCAGATATTTGAGATTAGGATGTATGAATTGTTAGGATTTGATTGGCTGATTTTTCCTGTTCTCGGTAGAATTTGGTCTGGACTCGAAATGTATTTAGGATTAAGTTTGATTTTAAATGTCAATCCCAAAAAAGTTCACACTTATATTTTAATGGTTATTTCTTCCTTTGTTCTGTATGATGCAATTTGGGACTCCTTTTTTAATGAAAACCATTTGTATATCGAAATTTGGCCTTTCTACAAGATATTTGGTGAAAAATTTGCCTATTTTAAATTAATTCTTGCACTGATAATGGTTGCTTATGTTATTTATGACCTTAAAAAAGGAAAAGCAACAGATTTTAAATGGAAATGGATCAAATTTGTTTATTTGGTTGGGGCATTTTCATATACTTTTATTTACAATGCGTTTCTACCTAGAGACCTTACTTACGCTGAATCTGCCCATAATTCTTCCATAGGAATTCTAGAAATAAACGAGCACATTAAAGAAGGATATGAGCTGATTCCAGAAAAGGACAAGGTAGTATTGATGTTCGTGTCTCTAAGTTGTTCTCACTGTTTGAATGCAACGAAGAAAATGGCTGCTATCAAAAGGAAAAATCCAGAGTTAGATGTGAGACTTGTACTCTTTGCTGATAAGAACATTGCACTTTTCAGGGAATATGCAAACGCACCAGATATTCCTCACAGTGTTGTAAATGGTAAAACCTTTATTGAGGTTACTGGAGGCTCTGTCCCTCAAATTCTTTATGTAGAAAATGGGGAGATTAAAAGACAGTGGGATGCGAAATCAGGTTCGTTTAATTACGAAGCACTTAGTTTTGTGCAGCACCTGAAGTAATGTCTCGAATGGCTTTAATGACGTCCGGACATTTTTTCTGAATGTAATTATTGAACTCTTCCTGATTGTATTTCCCCTCTTGAATGTGCTTCTCTACTTGAACGATACTGGTAGTTGCTTTGGCTCTTGCTTCTTGATAATAAGGGGAAGTTTTTGGGAAATCTTTTTTTTGTAGTTCAACGAATTCCTTATAGCAAGAGCATACTTCCTTGACATCTTTTTTCAATTCTTTTGGCGGTAGTACCAAATTCGAAGCTGTTAAGATGAATACTAAGAACAATAAAAGGAGAGGGATTTTCATTTTTTCAATTTTGTGTAAACAGATTTCTAAACATGATGTTCCTACTTTCTATACGAGTTTTAACTTAAAAAAGATGCAAGTTTTATTCCAACTTGATAAAAATCTGTAAATTCGAAATCAAAGTAATTGTTATGGCTGCAGATAAATCACTACCAATTGTTGTAACCGGAGCCTCGGGCTATATTGCGTCTTGGATCGTAAAATTTTTATTAGAAGATGGATATCTTGTAAGAGGCACAGTTAGATCCACCAAAGCTTTCGCTAAGATTGCACATTTGGTTAAGCTTCAGGAAACATTTCCGGGTAAATTAGAACTTTTTGAGGCCGATTTGATGCAGGAAGGAAGTTTTGACCAAGCCGTAAAAGGTGCCCAAATAGTCATTCACACTGCTTCTCCTTTTTTTATTACAAAAATAAAGGACGCACAAAAACAGCTGATAGAACCGGCACAGCAGGGAACAAAAAATGTATTGGAATCGGTTGAGAGATCCGGAACAGTGGAACGTGTCGTTTTAACTTCTTCATGTGCGGCAATTTATGGCGATAATATTGATGTAGAAATGGTTGAAGGAGGAGTTTTTAATGAAAAAATCTGGAATACCAGTTCCTCATTATCCCACAATCCTTACAGTTACTCTAAAACCATAGCCGAAAAAACTGCATGGGAGATGCAAAAGAATTCAGGTAAATGGACATTAACAACAATTAATCCTGGATTTGTAATGGGTCCTTCTCTGAGTGATCGTACAGATGGCACTTCTGTCAGTTATATGATTCAACTGCTAGATGGTAAATTGAAATCGGGTGTACCTGACTTGCATTTTGCAGTTGTGGATGTCAGAGATGTAGCAAAAGCCCATATATTGGCTGCTGAGAATTATAGGGCATCAGGAAGACATATCTGTGTTTCAGATCACAAGACTTTTTTGGAATTTGGCTTGATCTTAAAAAAACACTTTCCAAAATACAAATTACCTACTAAGGTTGCTCCGAAATGGTTGCTTTATATCATGGGACCAATGATGGGAATAGGTTGGAAATTTCTGCGAAAAAATATTGGCTATCGCTTGAATTTTGATAATTCGTATATAAAGGAAGATCTTGGTATTCAATTTAGACCATTTGAAGAGACCTTAGTTGAACATGCTCAACAGCTTATTCAGTCCGGACTCGTTCAGAAGAAATAAAGAATTAGTTTAGAATTAAGTACTGAGCAATAGCGAGCTCATCGACCGATAGGGAGATAATTAAGAATTAAGAATTAAAAATTAACAATGAAAAATTAAGAATTGAGATATAATTATTCACTGGTGTAGGATTTACCATTTCGAAACAAATTTCATTATTCATTATTCATTATTCATTATTCATTATTCATTATTCAAAATCATTCTTTCCCATCAAGATAATCTTGAAGATACTCGTAAGGTTCGTTCAATTTCCCTTCCAGTGTAGTTTCGCTGGCTCTGTAGATTACCTCGTCTTTGTCTTCTACAAAAAGGCTATCAAAAATATTTGCCAATAACTCGTTTCCAAAATCAATGGATGCATCTTTTGGGAGTTCACAGGGTAAATTGTCAACGGCCATTACGGCTATTACTCCTTCTTTTTTGAAATCTGCTTCTGATTCTGTTTGTGGATCGTAGCCATAGATTGGATCTGCAATTTTTGAGGGACGTATCGTACTTGCAATCGGACCATCAATATCACAAGAAATATCAGCAACCACTTTGGTTCTTTTTAGTTCTTTGGCATCCTCTCGGGTAAACAAAAATGGAGCATCCGAATCCCAATAATGACAAGCAACGTACATGTCAGTTTTGGCTAGGAATTTCGGGAATGTTGATTCGTATCCAGATGGATCATTGTAAAATTCCTTTTTGTCAAATCCTCCGTCAGATTTTCTTACGTTGTAATAATGGACATCGATATGCGCGAATACAGGATGATCATATTCTTTGCTCAAATAGTCTTCCGCACTCACTTCTTTAATATCTAGCTGATCGATAATTTCTCTTGCTCCTTTGCCAACTCTTCCATGACCAGTCAATAGGATTTTTGCATTGGGCTCCAGTTGAATTTTTTTCAATTCTCCCTCCATTTCCTTTCGATCTGCGCACTGATTGGCTGGTTTTAGGTCATATTTACCCGTCTTTTTTCCGTAAGTCAAAAATCCATTATAACAACCAACGATTCCTGCATATCTTCCAAACCCTATTAATCTTCTGCCTTTCGGAGTAGTCATCACCTCATAATCAATCAATTGAATCTTTTGTTTAATGATCTCTTGAAGCAATTTTCTATTATAGGGTTGCAACTTAAAAGTATGTGAAAAGAAAAGGAATTTTTTACTTGGAATTAGATCATCCAAATTCACTTCCTTAACCCCCATGATGATATCACAATCTGAAATATCCTCCACCACTTCAATTCCTAAATTGGTGTACTCTTCATCCTTAAAAGCTCTGATTGGACTAGTTTGAACCTTGATTTTTACATGTGGATATTTCTCCTGAACCTGAACACATTGCTGAGGTGATAATGGCACACGCATATCTGGTGGCACTTTTCCTTCTCTGATAATTCCAAGTTTGATCATAGTTAAACTAATTTGGATCTTTTAATAAGATATTTGAGTAATATATTGTGAAATCCTTCATTGATATCGGCTTCTACAAAATCGATATGGTAGTCGCCGCATTTCAATTTCAATTCATTTTTAAATTCTTCGGATTTACTGGAAAAATACGCTTTCACCTGATTGGGATTCAGCTTGATCTTTTCTCCAGTTTCCATGTCTATGAAAGTATAAGGTCTGTTTTCAAATTCCAAGTCTACTTCATGTTTTTTATCCACCACATGAAATAAAATTACCTCATGTTTATTATGCTTCAAGTGTTGCAGTGCATTGAAAATTCTTTCTTGATCTGCAGAAGAGTCTAGCATGTCAGAAAAAATCAAAACAACCGATCTTCGGTGACACAATTCAGAGATTTCATGAAGCGATTCAACCGTATTTGTGGTTACGTTCAAATCTACCTCATTGTATTTTAATTTACTTTCCAGTTCTGCGTAAATTCTTTGTAGATGACTCTGAGCCAAACCTACTTTTGTATGCATGTCCAGGCCTTCAGAAAAAACACTCAATCCCACGGCATCTCTCTGCTTTTTCATCAGTTCAATTAAAGAGGCGATAGCATAAACACTAAAACGCATCTTGTTCATTTCTGAATCTTTAGGGAAATACATGGAAGAAGAGGCGTCTAAAACAAACTGACAACGCAAATTTGTTTCTTCTTCGTAACGCTTGGTAAAAAGCTTACCAGTTCTAGCGTACAATTTCCAGTCAATGTGTCTGGTAGATTCTCCTTTGTTATAGAGTCTATGTTCAGCAAATTCAACCGAAAACCCATGAAAGGGTGACTTATGTAAACCTGTGATAAAGCCCTCTACAACTTGTTTGGCCAAGAATTCGAGATTTCCGAATTTAGAAAGTTCCTGTATGTCTATTTTTCCTTGCAAAATCGAGCGGATAAAGATATTAAATTAACCGGAAATCAATAATATTATTATTTTTAAAAGACGATAAAAACATGCAATACATTGCACCGATTCAATAAAAATTAATGTCCGATACTGAAATCAAACCTTTACTGATCTTAAAAGCCTCTGCAGGTAGTGGGAAAACCTATCGATTGGTTGAAGAATTTTTAAAAATCATTCTGAATCAAGAAAACGATACGTATTATCAGTCAGTATTAGCGCTGACATTCACTAATAAGGCAGCTAAAGAGATGAAGGAAAGGATCATCTCTGCATTAGAGGTGTTATCTAAGAACCCCGATGAACCGGGATTTGACTCGGATTTTCTTACCGATAAGGTCAATGCTTTGGGATTAGGTCCAGACCATATCCGAGAAAAATCGAAATCTTGTCTGAACGAAATGATCCATAACTACGGGAATTTATCTATCATGACGATCGATAAGTTTTCGCATAAAATTGTTCGTGCTTTTGCGAGAGATTTAGAATTGGAAAGTGATTTTGGAATTGAGTTGAATACAGATGAATTAAGAAAAGAAGTGATCGCTGAAATCATTGATTCTTATGGGAAAGATCCTAAATTATCTAATATTCTGTATAGTTATTCTCGGTCAAATATAGAAGAAGGAAGTGTTTGGAATGTAGCTCAAAACATCTTGAAATTTTCTAAGTCTCTGGATAGCGAAAAATATGACTTGGAATTGAATAATCTTAAAGCACTTAGTGATGAAGATTTTGATAGAATCAGGAAGGAGTTGGATGCGGAAGTAGCCAAATTGGAAAAGTCATTTGAAGCCCAAGTGGAAAGATTTATTGAATTTTTAGAATCGGTTTCCAATGATGTACAGGATTACGGAAATGTGGGTAATGGTATCTATGGAAATATTTTAAGAAGAAAAGGAAAGCGTCCTTCCGATTGCCTCCCAATTTTAGAAGGAGCAACGTTAAAAAAATACTACGATAATTGTGATTTTGGAGGAAAGGGGGCAGGCGCATCTTCTGTAACGGCTCAATCCGCAAAAATTTGTGAATACATTGATGAACACGATAAATTTTTGTTAGGTCAAGGAGGCAGATATTCTACACTGAAAGGTATCCAAAAGAAGTTTTACAATATTCGATTGATCCGGAACATTCAATCGACCATAGATCAATTGAAAGAAAACAAAAACATCAAAGAAATTGCCGACTTAAACAAGGAAATTTCCCAGATCATTCTATCTGAATCCGTTCCATTTATATACGAAAGAATAGGGGAGCGCTACCGACATTTTTTGCTAGATGAATTTCAAGATACCTCGGTGATGCAGTGGCAGAATTTAGTTCCATTAGTCGAAAATGGAATTAGTGCCAACCATCATTCTTTAATCGTTGGAGACGCCAAACAATCGATTTACCGATTTAGAAATGGGGAAGTGGAGCAATTTATCAAACTTCCAGATTTGTACAATCCGAAGCATTCCGATACCATTGAATCCAAACGTCCTTTTTTCAGGTCGATGGGGATTCAGGATTCCTTGAAAGAAAACTATCGTTCTAGAAGTGAAATTGTCGAATTCAATAATCAGTTTTTTACAAAGTTTGCCCGGAATTTAGCAGAGGAGTACCAAGAAATTTATCAAAAGGATTTTGAACAGCATCCTGTAAAAGGTCAAGGAGGATATGTAAAACTCGAGTTTCGGGAAGAATTTGAATTGGAGGAAAAATTGGATGAAACTCTGGAAGTAATCAAAAGATGCATGTCACAAGGTTTTGAACCGAAAGATATTTGTTTGATCATTCGAAGAAAAAAAGAAGGGGTGGACTTAGCCACTTCCCTAGAAAAAGCAAATATTCCAGTCATTTCGGATGAATCACTGTACGTAGGAGCTGAGATTGAAGTGCAACTTGCCTTTACTTTTCTGAATTTGATTGAGGATCCAGAAAATTACGAAGTACAGAGCTTGTTTGCTGAAAGGTATTTAGAGGCTAAAAAGTTAGATACGAACCGATTAATTCACTATCAATACAAAGTAGAAAAGGTAAATTATTTTAAGCTGACAGAATTCTTGGTGGATCATGAAATACCAGATTTAAAGCGGTTTTTGAGTTATGATTCCCTTGTCGAATTAATTTACAGAATCAAACAAGAGCTTCAATTGCAATATGAAAACAATCCCTACTTGGAGTTGTTTTTTGAACAGATTTACAAATATGAAATTCAGAATTCAGCTTATTTAAAGGGATTTTTGGATTGGTGGAAAGATTCTGGTGAAGAAGAAGCAATTACCATTCCCGAGTCAACGAATGCCATTAAGATCATGACGGTGCATAAATCCAAAGGATTGCAATTCCCAGTAGTAATTGTTCCTTTTGCTGATTGGGGATTTGGAGATATAGGTCAGAGCGGGAAAAAAGACACACTTTGGGTTAATAGAGAGACGGGGGTGCTAGATACTTTTTGCATTGAAACTTCTTCTCCAGAAAAAGAACTGGATGCAGAATTAAAAGTGATTTTGCAACATGAAAAAGATCAGATGATTCTAGATGAAACCAATAATCTTTACGTTGCTTTTACCAGACCTGTTGAGCGACTCTATGTTTTTGGAGAAATTGTCAAAGTAGGGAAAGAGAAGAAGTTGAAAGAAGATAAAATTAGCTCGGCCATTTTTTCCGCTCTTGATGAAAACTTGATTTTCGAATCAGGAAGTGAAGAATATTACGACAAGTCTTTGAAAATTTCAGATACAGAGATTGGATTGGATGGAGAAATATCAGGAAAACAAGGTGTGACATTTAGTTTTAAACCTATTTACCCGAATGAAAATATTCAGCATAACATAGACTTTGGAATACGTTTGCACAAGCTCATGGCCAAAATCGAAAAACATGAAGATTTAGAGAAAATTGAGCATTTTTTGAAGCATGAGGAGATCGATCCAGAAACTAAATTGGCATTGAAACATGCGGCCAATAGTTTGTTCAGCAATCCAGAAATGAAAAAACTCCTATTCGAAGACAATATTGAAGTACTATCCGAACACGACTTAATAACCGAAACAGGGAAAATGCTAAGACCAGATCGCGTATTGATAAAATCAGATCGAGTTGTAGTCGTCGATTTCAAATCAGGAGAGCCAAGACCCAAAGACCAAAAGCAAATTGATCAGTATGTTCGTATTTTGAATGCTATGGGTAGTAAGAATGTGGAGGGGAAACTCATTTATCTCTAAAAGAAAATGGAACTATTTTTTGAATTTTCCGTATTCATTTAATTAGAGTAAATTTGAGGTATATAATCAGAAAAGATAGGAATAGAGAAGTTTGGAAACGGGGAATTTAATCAGCAAAAAGGATCTTAATTTTTTTAAAAAGCTTTTTTTTAAGAATTGGATAGTCATTTTCAGCTTGCCCATCTTATTCTATGTTGTCGGCTATGTATATTCCTATCGAATGGTAGATGTTTATGCGGCCAAAACTCAGATTTTACTTGAAAATACAGAGACCTATAATTACCAGAATCAGATTTATTCAGGGATAGGTTATTATAGTATGTGGGCCGATCTTACGAATCAGCAAAGAGTCTTAACTTCCAGAGATCTTATTGGAAATGTTTTGGATCGATTGGATCTTGATGTTTCTTACTTTATAGAAGGAAGGGTAAAAACCACTGAACACTTTGATAATGTTCCGTTTTATGTGGATATAAAGGTGATTAATCAAGCATTTTATCAAGTGCCTATCTATTTTAAGTTCGTTTCGAATGACGAATATTTGATTACTTATACAATGGGGAACGTAGAATATGAGTTACCCGGCCGTTTTGATCAAGAGATAACCAATGAGACCAATGATTTCCGACTAAAGGTCAATAAAAATAGAAAAATAACCGAAGAAGCATTGGCCCAACTTTCGGAAGTAAAATATTTTTTCCAGGTTTCGAGCAGAGATCAGTTGATTCATAAATTTAAATCCTCAATGACAGTTAAAAACATTGAGAATACCACGATCCTGGAAGTTCTTTTAAATGATCCCTTGGTAAAAAGAGCCATTATGTTTTTGGATACCCTAAATGTTGTCTACAGGGAATATTCAATGGATTCGGAATATAAAGTGAATGAGCGTACCATGTTTTATATTGATAAGCAATTGGATACCATTTCAAAAATTCTACGAAAACTTGAAAATGATATTGATCAGTATAAGGAATCAAAGCAAATCTTGGACATCACTAAAGAGGAAATGTTGGCTTTTGATAAGTTGAATGAGTTCGAAGCTTTGTTGCGAATGGAAAATATGAAGATTGAAAACTTGAATGATCTTGAAAATTATATTCTAGAACTCAAAGGGGGAGAAAAAGTATTGCCTCCTGCCTATTATATGTTGGAAGAGGACAACTTTCTAAAAAAATTGATTGACAATCTTTATGAAAAGCAAATAATATTGAGTTCCGTTTTATCCAGTGCAACTGAGAAAAATCAGGGGGTTAAACGATTAGAGAATACGATTCAATTGCTCAAATCAGATATCCTTGGTCTAATCAGTAATAACAAAACAGCCCTAACTCAAAGAAGGGACAAACTGAAAGATGAAAGAGATTTTTATCGAAACAAAATTCAAGGCATGCCTCAGCACCAAAGAGATTTGATGAGTATTGAAAGGGAGAGATTGGTGAATGAAAAGATGTACAATTATCTATTGGAGAAAAAAGTAAATACAGAGATAACCAAATTGGGGATTTCGCCAAAATTTAAAGTAATTGAAAAACCACAATCAGCTGGATTAGTAGCTCCGAATAAGGCTCAGATGAGATTGCTATTCCTCTTAGTTGGTTTTGTAGCTGCATTGATCACATCCTATTTTCGAGTTCAATTTTTTAGCAAAATTCAAAATCCAAAAGAACTTAAGGAAATATCTTCGCTACCCATTTTAGGTTCTGTTAATATGGTAAATGGTGAAATCAAATCCCAAATTGTAATTAACGATTCCGCTAAATCCAATATTTCAGAAGCCTTTCGAGGAGTTCGTACAAATATTGAATTCATGGGGAGTCGCTCTGTTGAGAAGGGGAAAGCGAAAACATTATTAATTACCTCTTTGCATCCCGGAGAAGGAAAAACATTTTGTTCAACGAATTTGGCCACATTTATCGAAAGAGCACATAAAAAGGTGATCATTGTTGATTTTGATATGCATAAACCCAGAGTACACCAGAGATTTAATCTTCCAAATACCTCTGGTTTGTCCCAATATATTCTTGGTAAAGTGGAGAAGAAGGATTTAATTGTGAAAGTAGAGGGGTTTGAAAACTTGGATGTAATCAATGCAGGACCCATACCTCCTAATCCTTCTGAAATGATTCACTCTATCCGTATCGACGAAATAATTGAGGAGTTGAAAAAATCGTATGACTATGTAATTATTGACACACCCCCAATTGGATTGATTTCAGATGCTAGAATTTTAATGAAATATTCAGATTTGAACATATTTGTCACAAGTGCACGAATCTGCAGAAAAAGAGGAATTGAATTACTTGAGCAAATTTCCGAAGAAGACGGAGTTAATGAGTGCGGAATTATCATGAATATGGTAAGACAAAAGAAATGGAGATATTACTATAGCAAGTATTCTTATAAATATGGCTATGGCTATGGCTACGGGTATGGTTATGGGAATAATTATGGCTACGGCTATGGTCAACACTATGGAGACAATAAAGAAGAATCATGATGCCAATTACTTTTGATTTCGCTTCGATCGATTTCATGTTTCAAGACATATAAGTTTGATCAAATTTTTTAAAAATATAATTGCTTTTTCTTCGGTTTTTGCGTTTGGAGTTGTATTTCTGATCTCAGTTCAGAGTTTTATTTTATCTCGTGGAAACAATTTTAAACTACCTCATGGAACGGATGCTGTAATTCTTGGGCACAGTCATGCTTCTTGTGCATATAATGACACCTTGATTAAGGGAGTTGTCAACCTCGCTGAGCCAATGGAGGGCTATTATTATTCCTACTTTAAATTGAAGCAGATTTTAAGGTACAATAAGTTGAAATTCGTTTTTGTAGAATATGCTAATAATCAAATTACAAAATACGCGGATGATAGGATATTTGGTGAATATATTGGAAACCAGTTTCCGAAAATGTTAGCCTTCATTGAGCCCAGAGCTTTAATTAAGCTTGGACTGAAAAACCCGATTGGAGTGGCCAAAAATCTCCCTGTCGCATTACAAATGAACTTAGAATTTATGGTAGAGGGTTCAGGGGACTATGTTCAAGCATTTTGGAGCAATGATCATATTTCGGATCATGTAATGCAGGATGTTCAAAAGAAGATGAAGACGGTTCAAAATGATGCTTCAAAATCCGGAATAATTACGAACAGTTATTCCGTCTCTGAAATGAATTTGTTTTATCTAGCCCAGATCGCAAATCTTTGCAAGAAAAATGGAATCCAACTTTATTTCTTAAGAGCCCCAGTATCAAAATACGAACACCTTCCAATGGAAAGTACATTTCAGGAAATTTTAAATCAGGAATTTCCAGAAGTTCCTTTCATTGATTTAAAGGATTTTCCTGTTGTGGATGAGGATTTTGCGGATCCCCAGCACATGAATATTTATGGAGCGAAAAAGGTTTCCGTATATTTAAATGAGCTAATAGAACAGGCCATTAGAACTCATAATTTAACTATTGACGAATTTTTGAATCACCACTAGACTATGCTTTTTAACTCGATTGATTTTGCCATTTTTTTACCTTTAGTATTTTTGCTTTATTGGTTTGTTTTTCAGAAAAATTTAAAGCAGCAAAATAGCCTAATTGTTGTAGCGAGTTATGTTTTTTATGGCTGGTGGGATTGGCGGTTTTTATCACTGATTCTTTTTAGTACCCTTGTGGACTTCACTGTTGGAATTGGGTTAAGCAAGACTGATGAAAAACGAAAAAGACAAATTCTACTTTGGACGAGTATCCTTGTAAACCTTGGTTTTTTAGGGTTCTTTAAATATTACAATTTCTTTTTGGATAATTTTCAACAAGTGTTTCGCTTGTTTGGATCTGAATTTAGAGCCGGGAGCCTAGAGATTGTTTTACCTGTAGGAATTAGCTTCTATACCTTTCAAACTTTAAGCTATACTATTGATGTGTATAAAAAGAAGTTGGAACCCACTAGAGATTTTATTGGCTTTACTGCTTATGTAAGCTTTTTCCCACAGCTTGTGGCAGGTCCAATTGAAAGAGCTACAAATTTATTGCCCCAATTTTATAAATCTCGCATCTTTGACTATACAAAGGCTGTGGACGGGATGCGGCAAATTCTTTGGGGCTTGTTCAAAAAAGTGGTAATTGCGGATAATTGTGCTCAATATTCGGATATGATTTTTAATAATCATCAGGATTATTCGGGAAGTACTTTGATTTTGGGTGCTATCTTTTTTGCATTTCAGATTTATGGAGACTTTTCAGGATACTCAGATATTGCCATAGGAACCTCACGCCTTTTTGGATTTGATTTGAAAAGAAATTTTGCCTTCCCTTATTTTTCAAGAGACATAGCAGAGTTTTGGAGACGATGGCATATCTCACTATCCACATGGTTTAGAGACTACCTATATATCCCCTTAGGAGGTTCGAAAGGAAGTAAATGGATGCAACTAAGAAATACTTTCATTATCTTTTTAGTAAGTGGTTTTTGGCATGGTGCAAATTGGACTTTTATTGCTTGGGGGTTGGTACATGCACTGTTTTTTGTCCCGTTATTGTTGCTGAATCGAAATAGAAAGCATTTGGAAATTGTAGCTATGGACCACTTATTTCCAAAATTTAGAGACTTGATCGGTATTGGGATTACTTTTTTTCTGGTGACTATGGCTTGGGTCTTTTTTAGAGCTGAAAATATCCAGCATGCCCTAGAATATTTTAGTGGATTTACTCGAAATCCATTTATGTTGCCTGAAGTCCGCCCAATGTTGGTGTTTGCATTTTTAGCTTTTTTCATTTTTATCGAATGGCTTGGAAGGGGAGAGCAATTTGCCATTGCAGGAATGGGATTGAAATGGCATCGTAGTTTAAGGTGGTCCTTTTATTTATTTTTAGCTCTTGTTTGTTTTATTTTTGCCGGACAGGAACAGGAGTTTATTTATTTCCAGTTTTAGGTGAGAAATTTTCTCAAAAATATCGGGACTTTCACTATTCTTTATTTTGGAATAATTCTGATAGTCATTTTTTCTCTGAGAATTTTAGTAAACAATAGCAAATATTATAAGCTAGATTCTGAGATATCCACAATCATATTAGGGCATTCTCATGCGGAGTGTGGAGTCAATGATCAGTTGATGTCGGGGACTATGAATTTAGCGCAATCAGGAGAAGTTTATTTCTACAGTTATCTCAAGTTAAAAAAATTGTTAGATGAAAATCCAAACATAAAAAGGGTGTTATTGGAATTTTCTAATAATCAAATTTCTCTTGAATCAGAATCTGGGTTATGGAGTTACAAATATCTGAATTACAGGTATCCAAAATATTCAAATTTAATAGGGGTAAGAGGTAATTTGGAAATTCTATTTTATGGAGAAGGCTCTTATTTGTCACTTTTATCTTTATCCATCCAAGAACAATTCAAATTCTTAGAATCGGATAAACCCGCATTCGATTTTTTTGATTGGGGAGGGTATTTAAAGTTAGATCAAAAACTTCATATACAGAGAAAGTGGGAAAGCTGGAAGAGCCAATTATATCTTATTCCTTCAAGTCGGTCGATAAATGATTTTTTTAGAATTTTAGACTTTTGTTTAGAAAACAACATTGAAATAATCGTGTTTCGATCGCCTCAGCATAGAACATATCCTGGTAGGATTAATGAGCAACTTTTTCAATATTATATCGAAGAGTTAAGAATCAGAAATATAAATTTCCTCGATTTTGCTAATCTAGATATACCGGATTCATGTTTTGCAGATTCAGGCCATCTGAATGAATATGGAGCTTCGATCTTTACAAATGAATTGAAAGAACAGATTCAATGATATTCTCTTGGTGATTAAAATATTAGGTGATTTATTGGTTTCAGAGCAATAATGTTTGGTTTAATATAAAATTGAGAAAACGTAAGATTCAAGAAATGAAAAAAAGCAGCCTTATGGCTGCTTTTTTTCATACTTCTATTTTCTTTTAGTTTCCAACAAATACTTTCTTGGTAACCACTTGCCCATCATAAAAGCAATTTACGAATACAATTCCTGTCGTATTTAATCCAAAAGTATGAACTCCACTGCTAAAGTTCATGCCTTGAACATTGTAAATTGTTTGACCTAAGCTATTTACTACATTGATGTCTACTTCCTTTGTGGTTTCGAAATCAAATTTAATTTGAACGTTTCCAAAAACATTAGATACCTTGATGTCGTCTCCGTTTTGCGATTGTTCTTCTAAGGTAGCCAAAGTGGTCTCTGAGGAAGGTTCACATCCATCATTGGCAAAACTTATAATGAATCGAGGTTCGCTAGATTTCAACTCATCTGCGTAAAAAATATACTCTTCTTCATCTCTTAAATTAACGACCTGATTTGTCTTGATATCAATTAGATGAATGCATTTATACTGATCAAAATTACTTAGGTTTTCTACTCCGATTCGGTAATACCCCGGAGAAGGAACTTCAGCCAATAAACTGAAGTGTGCTGAAGGTGCGTCTGGATTAAAATAATTTACAGTCATTTCCTTTCCATACTCATTCAATACAGTTAAATGCGGCGCCACATTGTCTAAAGTTGGTAAATATTCAATATCTCTTCGATCCTCAAAAACAGAAGCGGTATCTACTGTGTTGAAAGCAACTTTGCTAGAAAAACTGTTTCTAGGCGAAGAGATTTTCAAAATCAAACCTGCAAGCTGATCCGGTCTTTTGAAAGTGGCAGTTTGACTCGTTTTGTGTGATTCATTCAAACTAAATACTACCGGACTTCCATTGGAACTTTTCACCCAAAATCCTTGTCCCATAGCAATATATTGATCAAGAACTCCGGTAGCCCCGGCATCATACCACTCGTAAGAGGCGGTGTTGGGGTTGTAAATATAAAAGTAGTAGTCCATATTGGTACTAGCTGCTTTTAACAATTCAAAGTCGATTGCTGAAGGATAGGAATTTCCAATCAAATTCCACTGATTGAATCCGACACCAATTATAGATCCAGTTTTGATATTTCCGGTTGATTCCAAAGTAGCCCCAGACCAAGAAACTAAATCGTCGCCTGACCACATGCGATAGCCTTTAAATCCTGCGTAATTTGTTGATAATGAAGTAACGTCTTGCCAATTGGTGCCATCGTAATATTTGACAGAATAATAGCAAACTCCTCCTTGTGTAGCACAGCCGTCAGGAAAACCACTTCCAGAAATTACCATTTCGTCATCCCATTGTTGAAATTGAAAATTGAATGTTAAAGGAGTTACTTCTCTATATTCTGCATTTCCTGGAGGTAAGTATCTTCTGATTGTAACAGAATTGGTAAAGGTGAAACCAGTATTGGAACCAATTCTACCATCTCCTGCTGCTGATGAGTTAATAATTAGATTGGTGTTGGTGTTATTTATATTGGCACTTATGTCTAGAGTACCATTAATTGTGACGTTTGTTCCTCCTGTAATGGTGAAGGTTCCTCCACAAGAAACATCAATATTGTCAATGTCCGCATCTTGGCTTAGATTCATGGATTGACCTGTGGTCCCATCAAACATAATTGTTCCTGAAGTTACATCAAAATCTCCTAGAACATCTAAATCTTCAGAGATGGTGAGAAAACCACCATCAATATCTAAAGCTCCACCACCTTGAACCAATACGGTTCTTGCCGCTCTAGTTGTGTTAACAGTAACAATATCTCCTGAACTTACCGTTACCGAGTCATTAGCAGTTGGAATACACCCGCAAGACCATGTACCCGGTGTTGCCCAGCTTCCTGTAGTGACGGAAAAAATATCTTGGTTTTCAGCTGAAAATGAAATGAAATCCCCTGCGTTAGGAGTATAAGTAAACGAAATCGTGTTGGCACCACCATCATATACACCTGCTATAGGAGTAGCTGTAGACATATCTGTACTGCTTCCTACTAGCATCACTGTAGATGCTCCCGCTGGACCTGGAGCATAAATATTTAAATCTAGAGTAATCGTTACATCACCAACACTTCCAACTTCATCAACTCTCCAAATTCTAGAAAACCTTTCATGACCTGGAAGAGATGCTGGTACGTTGGAGCTAATATTTCCTAAATCCACATTGTCATCTCCCAAGAAAAGGTATTCACCATCTTGTAGGTCAGTTGCTCCGGATATGGTTACAATTCCTTTACCTGTGGCAGTATAATTTCCTTCACCAACCTCTTGTCCAATTCCAATTAAATTACTACCATGAGTAGCCTCATAGTCATAGTAATCTTGAGAAATAGTTATGCCATATTTTGCTCCAAGGTAATTGTGTAGAATATTCAATTCCGCATAATTCAAAGCAGAGCTGATTACAACTGCTTCATACATGTCTCCTCTGAAAGGCCAAGTGAGTTGTGTTCCAGCTCTCATACCGATTCGGCAATAATTATGTCCGGTAGGAGTGGCTGTTAGATTACAATCTTTTCTGGCATCCTCTTCGAAATTATCTTCCATAGCAATGATTTTCTTACCACTGCGCATTCCCAAAAATATTTTCTCAGTTGTACTTGAAGCTGCTTGAACGTATTTGCCGTTGTAAGCGTAGGTCATCTGCTGAATTACATTTGACAAAGGCTTTAACAATGTAAGATTCTGATAAGCTTCGTTATCATAATTATGATTAATTGCAACTTCATAAACAGTAGATTGGTTGTTGAACGCTCCTACTATTAGCCAAGTCATATCTTGAACATCTAATGCAGGTATGGAAGGTGAGTCCATATAGTCTCCAAAGAAGTCTACATAAGGTTTACCATTAATTCCACCTGAACGAAATGTAGGCTGATAAGCAGTTGTTCCTTGTGTGAAATTATGTCCATTACCTGATCTATCCGGCCAATTTGAGAAATTTGAACCACTAGATGTTCCTGTAATATCGCTGGCATCCAACCATATTTGAACTTCAGAAGCACTTTTAATCCCTCCAGGGCCAGTTTGGGCTGTTATTTGGGAAGAAATAAAAAAAGTGGATGCAATGAAGAAAAATGAATTCAGTAGAGTTGCACGTTTCATAATCGTAAGTTTATTAGCTAATAAAACAAAGATATAAAAAAAAATGTAACCTTCCTGCTTATCTTGAAGTATATGATTCAATTGAGAAGGTTTGAAAATTGAATGTCACCAAGATGATGTAAATTTGCATAATTTCTGACATCGACAGATCATAGGAATAGTTTGAATTTGCTGCTTTTTAAATGGTTAAATTATTAGTTAGAACCCTAAAAAATTTATATCGAGTTTTACCAGGAAACTATCGAAGAAAATCATTGATCGTTGTTCTTAGTATTCTTCTCAATTCCCTTTTTGATATTTTAGGATTAGCTGCCCTGTTGCCTTTATTTTTTCTTATTCTTGACAATAACGGCCTCCAGAATTCACAATATCTGGGTTGGTTTTTTGATTTATTCGGTTTTCAGGATGAAAGGTATATGATTTTGGTTTTGTGTGCGCTGATTTTTCTTTTCGTTGTGTTCAAAAATTTAATGAGTTTACTCTTACTTAGATTTCAAACGGGTTTTGCGTTTCACTTGCAAAAAGAATTTTCATTACAACTTTTCAAAAAATATCATGCCCGAGGTTTTTTATTTTTTAAAGAAACGAATTCAAATGATCTTGTAAGAGACATACATAGTGTACCTATGGCATTTGCTGTGAATGTGGTAGCTGCTTCGTTTAGCATGATTTCTGAAATTGTGGTTCTGTTATTTATCATTACAGCTTTAGTACTTTATAACCCAATTATTGTAGCCTTGGTTTTGGCGATTGTTTTACCAGCATTTTGGCTTTTCTATTCTCTTACAAAGAAGAAAATTAAAGAGATAACGGAAGAACTACATGAGATTTCACCTGTCATTTCTAAAACAATGTTTGAGAGTATTTTTGGCTATGTTGATGTAAAAGTAACGGGATCCTTGAAGCAGTTTTACAACCAATACGATGAACTTTTGAAAAAAGCTACTCGAATCAATACTTTAAGCAACGTATTCAAGTTGGCACCCACAAAAGTTATAGAGTCGGCGATGATTTTAGGTATAGTGACCATCATTTCAGTAGGAGTATTTGTATATAGTGATCTCAGTAAATTGTCGACAATTCTCGGGGTATTTGCATTGGCTGCCTATCGAATTTTACCATCAATTAATAGGTTGATGATAGCCGTAATTAACCTTCGAGCCTACGAATATTCGTTTGATGTAATCGATAGAATTGAATGGGAATTTGATGAAGAAAAACAAAGTGAATCTCCCATTCTATTTAAGAAGTCAATCAAAATTGATCAGGTCGTTTTCCGATACAAGGAGGATACTGAAAATGTTTTGAATGGACTTACCTTCGAACTTAAAAGAGGTGAAACGATAGGACTTGTAGGAAAATCAGGTTCAGGAAAAAGTACTTTAGCAAATATCTTGCTAACATTTTTAGAACCTAATTCAGGAAAAATACTAGTTGATGAGAAGGAAATTTCTATTCATGAGCAGAAAGAATGGTTAAAACTCATAGGATACGTTCAGCAAGAAGTTTATTTGATAGACGGAACTTTAGCCGAAAATATAGCGTTTGGAGAGAAGCCGGAAGAGATTGATCAAGAGCTTTTGATAAAGGTAATAGAAAGAGCAAGTTTGAAAGAAGTTGTAGATCAATTACCTCTTGGTGTAGAAACTAAAATCGGTGAAAGAGGAGCATTACTTAGTGGCGGTCAAAGACAAAGAATTGGAATTGCAAGAGCACTTTATTCGGGGGCAGAAATTTTGGTGTTTGATGAAGCCACTTCTGCCTTGGATAATGAAACTGAAAAAGAGGTTACGGATAGTATCCATAAGTTACACACTGAGAATTTAACTATGATTATAATTGCACATCGTATCACTACTTTGAAATACTGCGATCGAATTTTAGAATTGGAAAAAGGAAGGTTCAAAAAGGAACATAAATATGAGGATCTAATAAAAACCCATTTGTAGTATGTGTGGAATAACCGGGATTATTGATCAAAGAGGCATTCAAAAAGAGGAACTCCAGAAATTTACAGACTCGATCAAACATCGAGGCCCAGATGCTGCAGGATATCAAATTTTGGAGTCGGGTCAAGTTGGACTTGGTCATCGCAGATTATCAATTTTAGATCTTTCCGAAAAAGGAAATCAGCCGATGAAGACTGAAAATGATCGCTACTGGATTGTCTTTAATGGAGAGGTTTTTAATTTTCAGGAAATAAGAGAAGAACTGATATCCAAAGGTTATTCGTTTATTTCGGATACCGATACGGAAGTGGTCTTAAAGGCTTACCATGAATGGGGAGTAGAATGCCAAGATAAGTTTAATGGAATGTGGGCCTTTGCAATTTGGGATCAAGAGAAAAAGGAACTGTTTCTTTCAAGAGATCGATATGGGATCAAACCTCTCTACTATTTAGAACAAAATGGGAGATTCGCATTTGCATCTGAAACTTATGCATTCAAGCATTTAGAAGGTTTTTACAGGGAATTTGATGATGAATTGGTGGAGGTGAACAATAAAAACGTTTTCGCATTAGAAGGAAGTGGGTACACATTGTTCAAAAAAATTCACCAACTCCTACCTGGTCATTATGCTAAATTATCACTCAGTCAAACGAAAGTAAAGCAATATAGATGGTACGATATTCGGGATAAAAAACAAAAAGTTCCGGATACATTTGAGGAGCAAAAAAAGCGATTTCTAGATTTGTTCACTGACGCTTGTAGGATAAGGCTTATCAGTGATGTTCCAGTTGCTACTGCCTTAAGTGGTGGCTTAGACAGTTCATCAGTCTATTCGATGGTTAAGGAAATTATGAGTGAGGATTCATCTTCTAAAAGGTACAATCCAAATTCTCAAAAAGCTTTCACAGCTGTTTTTCCTGGACTGGAAGTTGATGAGCAAGAATATGCAGAAAAAGCAGCCGCATTTGTGGATGGTGATATCTATTTAATCGAAACACCTGAAGATCAGTTGATTTCAAGGCTGGAAAACGACACTCAATTGTCGGATTTTATCACTACGGCTCCAATAACTTCTATATCTTCTGTTTATAGGGGTATGCGAGATGAGGGAATCCGTGTTTCAATGGATGGTCATGGAGTGGATGAAATGTTGTTTGGCTACCGGGACATGATTTCTAAATTATTCTTTAATGCACTGAAAACAGATATTCGGAAAGCTGAAAATTACAAGAATGTACTAGTGAAAATGTTTTATGAAAATCAGCTGACTGAGGTACAAAAAAAGTATGAAAACTTAATCTTTGATCAGAAAAATATTAATAGTTCTTTAAAAGGAAAACTAAAGTCGTTGTTAAGAAAAAACTCGGAGGATTTAATTGATTTCGATTTGCTTCCGACTAGGGAAAAATTATCGGATAAGCCACTCAATGGGAGTTCTGATTTTGAAAGTGACTTGTTGAAATATGAGTTTTTTGTTGCTACTTTGCCCACTTTGTTAAGGAATTTTGATCGAGCTGGAATGATAAATGGTATTGAAATTAGAATGCCTTTTATGGATTATCGATTAGTTGAATATTGTTTTTCACTTCCTGTAGAAAGTAAGGTAGCAAACGGATTTACAAAGCTAATTCTACGCGAATCTATGAGAGATAAAATGGATGAAAGCGTACGAACTAGAACTTTTAAAGTCGGAATTGGATCGCCTTTTTATAAATGGCTCGAAAAAGATGTCGGAATTTGGGCGATGGATCATTTGGAAAACGAAGAATTAAAAACTGCACTAGCTAAATCTAGGGTGAAAGGAATAGTGGATCGTAAAATTTCAGTTGAAGTATGGAAGGAAGTGAGCAAGAAGCTGATTCAATAAAGATTGGTTACATTTTTATTAGTCTTGGGCCAATTGAGACTTCTGTATCTAAGAAGGTGACCGGTCAAATAAAATTCTTGAATGGATTAGAGGGAGTGGAATGCACTGGATTGTTTTTTTCATGTTTTTATGAAAAAAATGAAGATGAAGGGTTCATAAAACAAATTCAAGTTCCCAAATCTGATAAGAAGTACTTTAATCATCTTAGACAAAATGAACTCAATTATAAAATCATCCTAGAATTTCTCCAAACTCACAAAAACGAATACACTCATTTCTATCTTCGGCATAATTCCTCTAGTAAAAATCTATGGAAGATTGTTCAGCTTAAATTAAATCTAACAATAGAAATCAATGGAAATTTGCCAGCAACTATTCCAAAAGATAAAAAGAAATTAACAAGTGTTTCCGATTTTCTACATAATCTGGCATTTTACTACTTACCTCTTAGAAATGAGCGGGTATATGGAACTAAAATATTTAACCATTGTCGAATTAGTAGTACTTCTGGAGAGCTTTATCAGCTCTTTAAATCTTTCTATCAAATTAAAAAGGATCGCTTTTTTGTTGTTGGTAATGGGATTAATTTAGAGTCCATTCCTGTTAGAGAATTTTCTAAAACAAATGAAGTTTTTAAGATGCTCATTTTGAAGGGTGCGGAGATTAAAGCAGATTATTTAGGCCTGGATAGAGTGCTTAACGGACTTGCACAATATGATGGAAGTGAAGGGCAAGTGGAGTTAGTTTGCGCAGGTAAGCATTTTGACGATGAAAAAGTATTGGTTAAAAATTTGGGTATCGAATCGAGAGTGAAATTTGTCGGTTATCTGGATAGGAACCAAATGGGGCAAATTGTTTCAGAATGCGATATTGCAATCAGCAGTTTGGCAACCTACAGATCCGGGATCAAAGAAATATCTTCATTGAAGACAAGAGAATACTTCGGAAGAGGCATTCCATTTTTATATGGATATGATGATACAGACTTGATGAAGATCCCTGAAAGTCATGATTTTGCCCTTAAAGTGAGCAATGAATCGTCTCCTGTAGATATTAAAAATGTTATTTCTTTTTTTGGAAAGATTGTAGAGTCCCCCGATCACCCTGAAAAGATGAGGGAAATCGCGGAGAAATATTTGGCAATGGACAAGAAAATGCTGAATTTAGCCGAAGAATTAAGAAAACCCTATGTATAAAGTTGCAACTATTATTGGGGCGAGACCACAGTTCATCAAAGCGGCTCCAGTATCAAAAGAATTTTTAAAAAGTCCTTTTTTTGAAGAAATTTTAATACATACGGGACAGCACTATGATCAAAATATGTCTCAGGTATTCTTCGATGAATTAGGCATTCCAAGGGAAAACTATAATTTGAAAGTAGGTTCTTCCAGTCAAACAATAATGACTGCAAATATGATGATCAAAATGGAGGAAATTTTTGATCAGGAACAACCAGATTGTATTCTTCTGTATGGTGATACCAATTCAACTTTGGCTGCAGCTTTAGTTGGGGCTAAGAAACACATTCCTGTAGCCCATGTTGAGGCCGGAATCAGATCAAAAAGAAAGAATAGACCTGAAGAAATTAACAGGATTGTGACGGATCATGTCTCTACAATTTTATTTCCTCCTACCTTCGAGGGGGAGCAATCTTTAAAGGAAGAAGGAATCAGAGAGGTTGCGAATGAACAAATTAGTAATAATAATCCCATTATTCAAAATGTAGGAGATGTAATGTATGATAATTTCCTTCAACTGTCGGGATCTATAGATCAGAGATTGAGTATTTTGGAAGAATACGGTGTTCAAAAAGGAAACTACATTCTTTTAACTATTCATCGGCCTTTAAATACGGATAATCTTGACAAACTATTGGATATTCTTTCAACCGTAGAAAAATTAGCAAATGATTATCAAATTCCTTTTCTTTTTCCAATTCACCCAAGAACACGAAAATGCTTGGATGATGATTATTTGAAAGACCTTCATGAAAGACTAATTGAAAACAAGAACATTATCATAATAAATCCCGTATCCTTTATTGAGATGATGGTATTGCAGAAATATTGCAAAATGGTTTTTACGGATTCAGGTGGGGTACAGAAAGAGGCTGCCTTTTGTAAGAAACCTTGTGTTGTTTTGTTGGAAACCACTCCTTGGAAAGAACTTGTGAGATCTGGAATTTTAGAAGAAACGGGATCTGACCCAAGTAAAATTGAAGATGCTTTTAGCAATTTCCTGAATGGGAGTGATGACTTTGAGATTCCAAAAATTTTTGGGAATGGAGATGCTTCGCAAAAAATTGTGACACAGATTAAAGAATTTTTAGATCAATTTCAGTCGTATAAAAATGATATCAAATTTCAATAGGGTTTTGGTACTTGCTCCTCATACCGATGATGCAGAATTCGGTTGTGGGGGTACAATAGCAAGATTTATAGAGGAGGGCAAAGAAGTACATGTTGCGGCATTTTCTGCCTGTGAGAAATCCGTCCCAAAAAATTATCCTGAAGATATATTGATCAAAGAACTTAAAAATGCAACAACAGTTTTAGGTGTTCCTGAAAAAAATATTCATCTATTTAGATACGATGTGAGAATTTTTAAGGCTCATAGGCAAGATATTCTTCAGGATTTAATTGGCTTAAGAAAGTTAATCAATCCAGATTTAGTTTTACTTCCTGCAGGTTCTGATATTCATCAGGATCATGCCACAATTCATGATGAAGGTGTTAGAGCATTTAAATTTACCTCGATCATGGGATATGAAATGCCCTGGAATAATATGATTTTCAAGACATCTTCATTTGTATTTTTAGAGGAGAAATATCTGGAGTTAAAAATTAAGGCTTTGAAAGAATACGTTTCTCAAGGGCACAGACCTTATTCTAATGAAGAATTTATCAGATCTTTGGCAAGAACGAGAGGAGTGCAGATTAATACCCACTATGCTGAAGCTTTTGAAATTATTAGATTAATACTGAAATAGATTAAAAGATTATGATATCTAAACTTGCATCAATTGGAAAGAATCTCAAAATGGGGAGAGATTGTGTGATTGAAGAAGGAGCTCAAATTGGAGACAATTGTGTATTGGGAAATTTTGTAGTTATTTCCGAAAATGTCCATATCGGAGACAACGTGAAAGTAGGGAATTTTTCAGAATTTCGATCTGAGGTCAAAATTGGAAACGATGTTATTATTGGCTCGCAAACAATCATTGAGGAAGGTGTGGATTTGAAAAATAACACTTCGGTTGGAGCTCATAGTATTTTACATGAAAAATCGGTTTATGGTGAAGGAACGGTTATTGGTTCTTTTTGTGAATTAGGAATTGGGTTGAAAGTTGGAAAGAACTGCATTATTCAAGGAAGAAATCGAACTGGTGATGCCTGTACAATAGAGGATAATGTTACTATCAAATATGGAACAATTTTAACGGCTAATGTTCTTCTTAAAGAAAATGCATTTTTAGGTCCTAATGTAATTACCCTAGGTTCAACACATGAGAGAATTACTATACATGGGACGGTAATTGGCAAAAACAGCTATATCGGAGCGGGAACAAAAATTGCCGGGGCCATTCAAATAGAAGATAATGTTGTAACCGGAGCCCAATCCTACGTCAATAAAAATTTAAGTGAAAAGGGAGTTTACGTTGGAATACCGGCTAAAAAAATTAAATAGCTCAAAATTTCAGCTTTCAAAATTTACAAAATAAATATCTGAGATAGCAAATGTGCGGTATATTCGGAATCATATCGGAATCTAAAGTTGAGAAATCTGAAATCAAATTATTAGCCAATCATGCAAAACAAAGAGGAAAGGACTCAAGTGGATTGATTTTTCGAAACAATAGCAAGTTTCAAATCCGTAGAGCAGATTTCAGTATCGATCAGCTTCTTAGAAAAGTGTCGCCCTATAATTCTCCTTTTATTCTTGGACATTCGAGATTGATTACCAATGGGTTAAGTGATAATCAACCTGTTGTTCGAGACGACATATTTGTTCTTCATAACGGAATAATCGTAAATGATAGTGAACTGTGGAATACTATCAATGTAGACAGGAAGTTTTCTATTGATTCTGAAATAATCATTGGCTTGACATTAGAGCATTTGAATTCTGGGAAACCAATCGAAGAGTTATCGGATTACATATTAAGCAAATGCATAGGAGTAATATCTTGTGCCTTATTTTTACCTAAACACGGAAAGCTCGTACTGTTTTCAAACAATGGAAGCTTATATGTCGGTGAGAAACAAAGTAATATCTATTTTGCTTCTGAAAGATTTCCATTGGATCAACTACAATGTAAGGGAATTAGACAAATCAATGGGACTTATGAAATTGTTGAATCTGAAAAATTTAATATTTCCGAAATCGACCTTAAGGATTACAATACCAGAAAAGTTGATCTAATCCCAGAATTCATTTTTGATGAGACCCAAAGTAAACTCCTGAAATACGAAAAGCACGCCTTAAAAAGATGCAGCAAATGTATTTTGCCTGAAACTATGCCGTTCATCTATTTTGATGATGAAGGAGTCTGCAATTATTGTAAAAATTATAAAATCAGAAATAAACCAAAACCAAAGGAGGAGCTTTTGCAGCTGGTTGAACCTTACAGGAAAGAAAAAGGTTTGGAATGTATTGTACCATTTTCAGGTGGGCGAGATAGTTGCTATGGTTTACATTTGATTATTAAAGAACTCGATTTAAGACCGGTTACCTATACTTATGACTGGGGAATGGTGACCGATTTGGGCAGAAGAAATATAAGCAGAATGTGCTCCGAATTGGGTGTCGAAAATATAATTATAGCGGCAGATATATCCAAAAAGAGGAGGAATATTAGAATGAACTTGGAGGCTTGGCTAAAATCACCTCACCTCGGAATGATGGCGATGCTTACAGCCGGAGATAAGCACTTTTTTAGATATGTTGAAGAAGTGAAGAAACAAACTGGTCTAAACTTAAATCTCTGGGGTATTAATCCATTGGAAGTGACTCATTTTAAAACTGGATTTCTTGGGATTAAACCAGATTTTGAAGAAACACGTGTGTATAGTAATGGCTTTTCTAAACAATTGAGGTATCATAGAAAAAGATTTGCTGCAATGTTGCATAGTATGGGCTATTTTAATTCTTCTTTGTGGGACACACTATCTGGAGAATATTACAGAAGTTTTACTGAGAAAAAAGACTACTACCATATTTTTGACTATTGGAGGTGGGATGAAAAACAGGTAGATGATACTCTGATCAATGAATATGGATGGGAAACGGCTGTAGATACACCCACAACATGGCGTATCGGTGATGGGACGGCTGCATTTTACAATTATGTGTATTACACGGTAGCCGGATTTACTGAACATGATACATTTAGAAGCAACCAGATTAGGGAAGGACAAATTACAAGAGAACAAGCATTAAAATTGGTCGAAGAAGAAAATAGACCTAGATATCAAAATATACGTTGGTACCTGGATACATTAGGTTTGGACTTTGAGCAAGTAATAAAAATTGTAAATGATATTGAAAAACTGTATCCTGAAGAATTGATCATCAAATAAAAATGAATAGGTTCCTTTGGAATTTAAAAGGAAATGACCAAAAAGAAAAAGCACTTTACCATTGTATGTTATACTTTTCCACCTTCAAAAGCAATTGGGGGGAGAAGGTGGGCAAAGTTTTGCCAACAATTAGCAAAAAAAGGCCATGATGTTTCAGTCATAACCACCGACATGAATGAAAATCAAAATTGGTATCTCCAACATTTTGAAAACATTTCTTTTCATTTTTTAGATGCAAAATATCCCAATTGGCTCGAGGCTCCAAAAGGATTTTTTGAAAAGTTAAAATACCGCATTTATATCAAGTTTTTAAATAGCTTTTTTAAGCATAATCTATTTGACAAAGCTTTTAGATGGGAAAAGCAGCTTCTGAAAGAACTTTCTTCTGTTCATTCAAAAAAAGAAATTGATTATTTAATTGTTACAGGTGCCCCATTTTCTTTGCTTTATTTCGGAACCTTGTTTAAATCAAAACATCCAAAAGTTAAATTAATAAGTGATTTTCGGGATCCATGGACATGGGGGTTTTACTATGGTTTGAATGAACTTAAAGGGAAAAAAAAGTCCTTCCAACAGTTTATGGAAAGGCAGACTATAGAAAAGAGTGATTTAGTTTGTTACCCTACACAGGAGATGGGAGAAGACTTGTTGAAGATTTATCCGAATTATCAAAATAGGTTTAAAGTTATTCCACATGCATACGATGAGGAAAAGATAAGTGGAATTAAAGGTGATCATATCCGAAAAGGATTTATCTATGGTGGATCTCTATATCCTGGAATTGAGTCCTATTTGGAAAAATTGGAAAAAGTGATTCATTCCCACAAGAATTTCAAATGGGAAATTTATACTGGTGCTCCGGAAACTGCTGTAAATAATATTTTTAAGGGTGGTAATGTACACCATAATGGACTCATTGATGAGCAGGAACTATTTCGAAAAATAAAGAACTCTTCAGCCTATTTGGCATTTTTTCCTGAGTCGGATAAAGATTTGATTTCGACAAAATTCTTTGAGATCATCTACCTTGAAACGCCTATCATTATAGTAGTTGAGGAAGGTGCGGTAGGGAAGTTCATAAGAGAAAATCAGTTAGGTGTTCACATTCTGCCAAAGGATATTGAAAAGGAATTTCCAAAATATTTAGATGGTACTGTTCCATTCAATAAAGGGATCTTCGATGTGTCAAGATTTGAATATTCTAAGGTGACAGATCTTTTGATTCAAAGCTGTGAGAGTCTAGAAGGGAATCAATAATGGAGAAATCAATCTTATATCTATTTACAGCTGAATATCCTTTCGGTAATGCAGAAACTTTTATTGAACCTGAGTTAGAAAAACTGTCGCTGGAATTTGATAAGGTTGTTATTTTCCCTTATGCTTATTTTCAATTGGATTCAACTCCAAGGAGAATACCGCAAAACTGTGAAATACGAAATTTTGAAAAAGCCAAAGGAAATAAGCTACGTCTTCTGCAAAATAACAGCTTGGTCTTTTCCATGATCAAAGGTTGTTGGAAAGAAAGGCCAATAAAAGAAAAGAAAAATTTGCTTCATGAAATAGCTAATTACCTGAGTATAAAAGACCAGTTGAAAAACTTTATAGAAATGGATGAGCAGAAGGGGTCTCATATCACCTTTTATTCCTACTGGTTTGACCATTGGGCATCTATTTTAAGTATTTTGAAAAGAGAACATAAATTGGCGAGTTTTTCTTCTCGAGCTCATGGTTATGATGTTTATGATGATCGTCATCTTTATTCGATTCCATTTCGGTCTTTTCAAATGAAATATGTTTCAAAGGTTTTTACAATTTCAGAGTCGGGATCGAAATATTTAAAATCTAGGTTTCCGAATTCAATCGGAAAAATTCATCGTTCATACTTAGGAACAAAGGAGCCAAACATAAAATCTAGAGTAAAAAACAATGAGTTCCTTGTGGTTTTATCTGTTTCCAGCTTACATCCTGTAAAAAGAGTACATCTACTTATGGATTCTTTAAAATTGGTAAAAAGGAAAGTCCATTGGATACATTTTGGAAATGAGGAGATGGATCAAAATATTCAAAGTAAAGTCAAAGAGCTCCCTGATAATGTATTAATGGATTGGAAAGGAGTCGTTAGCAATAGTGATTTAAGAACATTTCTTGACAATAACTGGATTGATGTATTTGTAAATGTTAGTGAAAGTGAAGGATTGCCTGTTAGTATGATGGAAGCAATAAGCTATGGAATCCCAATTCTTGCAACCGATGTTGGGGGTACATCAGAAATTGTAAATCCTCTTACCGGAAAACTTCTTCCAAAAGATTTTGATGTATCAATTTTAGCTCAATTAATTCAAGATTTTGAAAGGAATGAGTTCGATTCAGAAAAAATCCAATCTTTTTGGAATTCGAATTTTAACGCAGAGATTAATTTTCCAGAATTTGCACGGCTGTTGAAATTTGAAAACCATCCTCATTCGAATAGAGCAGAATTAGACTAGTAAAAGTCATAATTATTTCAAGCATTTCTCAGTCTTCAAATGACCAATTTTTATACTTTTGGAAGTAAAATTTAACCAAAAATTGGGTTATGCAAGATATTCTCAAGGATCATCCCTACATAAAAGAACTTCTAAAAATTGAAGCAGAATCTGTAGATAGACATGAATTTCATAAAAACAGTCATTCGCTGATGGCAAAAATGGGGCAGGACAAAGAGTTCTTAAAACTGGTATTAAAGCGAAATTTTATAGATAAGGGATATCAGCAACATGAATGGTCAGAATTCAATATTCCATTTTTCTACATTTACGAAACCGATCATTTTGTCCTAAAACTGCATATTTTCCCAAGAAATAAAGAGAAAATAGATGGATTAGCTGCTCATGCCATACATCATCATAATAACTACATTTTAAGTTCTTACGCCTTTTTTGGTTCAGGATACGAGTCCATGTTGTTTGATAAAAGACCAGGGGTTGACAACGAACTGATTTCAAAAATGGGGATAACCAACCATTTTCATCAAAAAGATTGGAATCCATCAGTTGTTGATAGCTGGGAGCCTCACATTGTGTTCGTGCCTGATTCTCTGTCTGCTACTCTTGTACTCTGGACACCTGATGAAAAAAGAAAGACCGATAAACTTAGACAAAACCCAATCTTAAAACCCATTAAAAAGCCTCTTAGAGCTATAATTCATAAACTTGGCATGACAAATAAATTGGGTATAGCTGAAAATAAAACTTACCAATGGTATCCGGATCCAAAAGGAAGAGGGTTTCAGGCTATTTTGGAGGAAGAGTATTTTGCTCCTTCTAAGGCAGCCAAAGGACCAAAAGTGGATGAGTATTCGATGAATATGATTGGGTTTTTTATTCAAAATGCAGAGTTGGTGGATAAGAAAATGATAGAAGAAGTAATAAAGCAACCAACCATGCCAGAATACATGAAAAAAGTACTGCAGCGTATACTTAATGATGAAAAGATAGAGGAAGTTTTCCATATTCAGGAGATTAATGTGCCACAGAAATTTTATCTTCGAGACGACATATTTAAAGTTGCCTCGAAATAAAAAGAATGCCAAAAAAAATATACTATCTCACGTTTGATGATATTCCTGATGCGATCTACAAAAGTCAGGTTATTGATGTTGTAAATCTGTACAAAAAAAACGGAGTTGATTGTACGCTTGTTACAATCTTTTCAGCCAAAGGATTTAAAAAAAATAAAGCTTGGGTAAAGCAATATGTTCCTGATGCAAAAGTGTATCCATCTGTTCCAAAACTGAAAAACTGGAAGAAGAATACGCTTTACTTGAAAATGGCTCGAATAAAAAAGGGATCGATCCTTATATGTAGAGGAATTATGCCTACAAACTTGGCATTAATGGCATTTGATAGATCTCAGTACACAATTGTTTATGATGGGCGAGGAGCCATTTTAGCTGAAAATGAAGAATATCATGTGTACGCTGGAGCTGGAATTGATGATCAAGTTGAAGAAATTGAAAGGAAAGCCATTCTTGAAACGGATTTTAGAATTTCGGTCACCAATGAGTTGATTAAGCACTGGAGAGAAAAGTACCATTATCAAAAAAATGATCACATTGTAATTCCGTGTTCCTTGAATGCAGATTTCGAAGAAGTGCAAGCTTTGCCTGAAATTGAAGGCCTCAGTAAAGAAAATATTTTAATTGCTTATGCTGGTTCTCTTGGAGGGTGGCAGTCTTTAAGTTATTTAAAGTCTTTTTTAATGTCTTTGTTAAACGATGATCGAGTGAAAATCATGTTTTTAGCAAAGGAAAATGAAATCGTTAAGGAACTCCAAAATCAATATCCTGGCAGAGTTTACCGTTATTTCGTTCCTGTAAATGAAGTTTCTTCCTACTTGACGCAAGCAGATTACGGGTTGTTAATCAGAGAGAAAAGCGTGACAAATAAAGTTGCGTCTCCTGTCAAATTTGCCGAGTATCTAGCTTCTGGCTTAAAAGTGTTAATCTCTCCTGAATTAGGAGATTTTTCAGGACTTTCTGTAACCCATGACTTGGGTATTGTCGTATCACCAGAGAACAAGAGTATAAAATTGGAGAAAGTAAGTTCAGAGGAAAAGCAAAGATTGATTCAATTTGGCAAGGAACATTTTTTGAAATCATCTCCTGCGATTAAGGATTCTTATTTGAAGCTTGCTGATCTTTAAACTCTATATTTGAGCTAATTTTAGAGCGAAGGAATGGTAAAAAAAATACTGATAATTGTTGGTACACGACCCAATTTCATTAAGGTAACCAGATTTAAAAAAGTTGCTGCTCAACAGTTTTCTGATATTGAATTAAAAATTGTGCACACAGGTCAGCATTATGACCAAAAAATGTCCAATATTTTCTTCGAGCAATTTGGTCTCAAACCTGATTTTTTTCTCTCTATTCGAAATGACTCCCCTTTGATTCAAATGGCAGATATCATGGTCGAATTGGAGAAATTAATCGATCATACATTTTGTCCGGATTTAATGATTGTTCCTGGAGATGTTAATTCTACCTTCGCTGCTTCGGTGGTGGCGAACAAGAAAAATATTCTTTTGGCCCATTTAGAAAGTGGATTAAGGAGTTATGATTATCAAATGCCAGAAGAGTGGAATCGCATTCTAACGGATGAGATTGCAGATCATTATTTTGTTACAGAGCCCTCTGGATTAAAGGCTCTGGAAGAAGAGAAAAAGAGAGGTGTGATTCATTATGTTGGAAATACAATGATTGATACGATTGTTGAATTTAACCGACAAATTTCAGAGAGTACGATTGCAAATGAGCTCAACCTTGAACATGGAAAATTTGTTCTGATGACCATTCATAGACCTTCAAATGTAGATTCAAAAGAAGGGCTACTTAAATTATTGGAATTGCTAAATGAATTAAAGCATGATTTTAAAATAGTTTTCCCAATACACCCAAGAACTAGGTCTAAAATTGATTCATTTGGTCTCAATAAACAGTTTGATGAAATAAAGGAATTGATTTACACAGAGCCGATGTCTTATTTTGATTTTCAGAATTTGGTATTGAATTCAGCTTTCGTTTTAACTGATAGTGGAGGAATTCAGGAAGAGACCACCTTCAGACAAATTCCATGCTTAACACTTAGGGAAAATACCGAAAGACCTGTTACCATAGATGAAGGAACAAACACATTAGTTCCTTTTGAGATTCCTGTATTGAAGAAATACATTAACGAAATTAGATCCGGGTCATACAAGAAAGGAACAATCCCGAAATATTGGGATGGTAAAGCAACTGATCGAATTTTAAAAGTGATTTCTGAATTATAGTGGAGAAGTTTAAACATATCATTGTAATAGATTCTCTAAGGGGATTTGCAGCTTTATCGGTTGCTATATTTCATTTTACATATACTACACTCAATTTCATAGAATCTGAATCTGCCCGAAATTTTTTTCAATTTGGAGGATTAGGGGTGCACATTTTTTTTGTTATCTCAGGGGTTGTAATTCCTTTGTCACTGATTAATGGTAATTTTAAATACAAATTTGCAGGTAAGTTTCTTTTGAAAAGAGTGGTCAGAATTGAACCTCCCTACTTGGCTACCTTAATTATCGCCTTATTATTTATTCTTTTTAAAAATCAATTTTTATCTCCTGATCATCACATTGATTTTCCAAGTTGGGGTAAAATTTTAGCACATCTAGGATACTTGGTCCCATTTTTTGATGATATGAGATGGGTAAATGAGGTGTTTTGGACTTTGGCAATTGAATTTCAATACTATTTATTAGTAATGATATTATATCCGTTTCTTTTGTCAGATAAATTATGGAAACGGTCGGTTTTTTATCTGTTCATGTTTGCAATGCCCTTCTTCATCGATTCCCACAGATTCTTTTTTCATTACGCTAGTTTGTTTCTGATGGGAATGGTCCTGAGCCTTTATATTAAAGAAAAAATATCCAAACTCGAATTCTTGATTATTCTACTGGGAGCAACTGTTTTTACAAATTTTTACCTCGGTACCAGAGAAGCAGTTGCAGGACTTATACCATTAGTACTTATTTATTATTTCCCGCAATGGAAGTCAAAACCGACTCTTTTTTTAGGTAAAATATCATATTCTCTTTATTTGATTCATCCAATTTTTGGAGCAGCGGTGGTCAATCATTTAAGTCATAATGCGGAAACCTTTTTAGAAAAATCATTGGTAGTTATTACGGGAGTTGTGGTCGCTATAGTTTCAGCATTTATTATGTATTGGTTTATAGAAAAGCCCTCGCAAAAAGCTTCCAAAAAAATCAAATACTCAGAAAACAATGTGGAGTAGGATACCTGAAATACAGAATAAAAAATTTTGGTTCTCATTGATCATTGGGATTAAACTTTTGTTGGCTGTGTTTCTGTACTATGAAGTATTCACTTTGGGATATGAGGAGCATGATGGATTATTTGTTAAGACTGGTGACACATTTTCCTATTATGAGCCAATGAAGAGTTTTCTTGATGGTCAAGGAAGTCTGGATGCCTGCAGAATGCCTGCTTTTGTTCCATTATACGCAATACCCTATTATATTTTTGGAGAATCTGTTGCGAATAATTTCATAATCTTTTGCCAGTTTATTCTTAGTATACTGTCAGTTTATATTCTGGGTTTAATTGCATTAAAATTAACTAAGAATCAGTGGATAGCTAAACTTTCAATTCTAATCTATGCGATATCCACCTTTACTTCTCAATATGATCTATTTGGCATCGCAGATAGTTTGAGTATTTCAACCCTAATCATAGGGGTGTATTGTTATTTCAAATTTGAAGAAAATGATGATTTAAAATGGATTCTAGCTAGTGGAGTCTTTTTTACATGGTCGGTATTCTTCCGCCAAATAGCAATAGTAGCATATGGGTTAATCGGTTTCTATCTAACTGTGAAATATATAAAAAATAAAGAGTTCATTCCTAAACTTAAAAGGTTAGCATTTTTTGGCTTTCCTTTAATTGTAGGCCTAGGAATTTGGACTTTTTATAACAAACAAGTCAACAATCGATTTATTCCACTTGTAAAACCAATTTCTGAGTGTTATTCAAGTTATCCAGAACACCATTTCGAATTAAACAAGCTTCCTGTTGCTTGGGGTGGGATTTCAACACCTTGGAATGGAGAAGCAGAATGGTTTATCAACCCAAAAATGAAAAAGAAAGATTTTCCTTTCAATAATGTTTTCACCGAAGAATATAACTTGGATTCTCTAGAATTACTTAGACAAACTCATTTCGCAACATTTGACAAGGAAAGACCACAGTCGGAAAGAGATTCTTTAGCACAAATTGTTTCAGAAAAGGCATCACTTTATGTGCAATCCTATAAAGAAAATTATCCGTTAAATTATTGGTTGATAAATAGAGTAGTGCTATTTAAAAAATTCTTGTTTCCGAAATACCTTGACAAATTGCCTCTTCCACCTAAAAATGAAATGAATCTAATTGAAAAAGGAATAAAGGTGTTTTATATACTATTACTTTGGTTTGTCCATTTTTTCGGTCTAATTGGGATGTTTAATCGAAAATATTTTTCAATTCCTCTTCTTTTAATTTCAGGAGGAATCATTTCTTTCTTAACTTTCTATCTTGGTTGGACGGAACAAAGATATTTAGGTCCTGTTTACCCTTTTATGATTATTTATGCTTCCATAGGCATATACTCTATTGTTCAATTAGTAAAGAAATTTAATCTTGAAAGAAAATAAGCTTATATCTATTGTGGTTCCAGTTTATCGAGGAGAGCCTTTTCTGGTTGATCTTTATGAACGAGTTAAAAATGCGCTATTGTCGCAAAAGTGTACTTTCGAAATCATTTTAGTGAATGATCAATCTCCTGATGATTCATGGGAAATCATTCAAAATTTAGCAAATAATACAGAGGAAGTAATAGGTGTAAATTTGAGTAGGAATTTTGGACAGCATGCGGCTATTACAGCGGGACTTTCAGAAGCAAAAGGTGAAATTGTGATAGTCATGGACTGCGATTTACAAGATGTTCCTGAAGAGATTCCCAAGTTGATTTCAAAAATTGAGGAAGGTTTTGATGTAGTTTTTGCTCGTAGAGTTGAAAGAAATGATTCTTTTTTCAAACGTTTATTTTCAAAATGGTTTTATAAAATACTGAGTTATTTGACTGGTATTAAAATGGATCATACAATAGCTAATTACGGTGCCTACCGAATCGAAGTGATACAAGCTATTCTTTCGATGGGAGATTATGTTAGATATTTACCTACAATGGTAAAATGGGTTGGATTTAAAGCAACATCGGTTGAGGTCCAACATGACGCTAGAAGTGTCGGAAAATCTTCATACAATTTAAGAGGTTTAATCAGATTAGGTATTAATGTAGTAATTACGTTTTCAGACAAACCCTTAAGGCTAATGGTAAATATTGGCCTTTTTATATCTGTAGGTTCATTTTTGCTAGCCATTTTGTACGCGATACTTTATTTCATGGAAAAAATAGAAGTTACGGGTTATGCGAGTTTAATTATATCTATTTGGTTTGTTGGAGGGGTTGTTATTACTTTCTTAGGATTGATAGGATCCTATCTCGGAAAATTATTTGATCAAACAAAAAGAAGACCTGTTTTTATTGTTAAAGAAAAATTAAATGCAAAAAGCTGAAAAACTTGAATGGGATTCAGAATTTTTTGATTTTCCGATTTATAGATTAATCCTAAAACAAATAGTTTCTAGCAAGGAGTTAGATGAAAAGCTTTCAGAAAATGCATTTTATTACATCTTTTCTGACTTGAAACTTCCCTTTTTAACTTCAAAACTTGTAGATCAAAAAGTCGTTTTCTCGAAAACTGTTGATTGTCACAAAAGTATCGATGGTATCAATTTTTATTCCGGTCCTTTGACCACAGATTTGTTAAGCTTAGTTTTTGAATCAGGAATTTATTCAAGATTTAAAAAAGATAAACGCCTATCCTCAAAATTTGAAGAAATGTATTCCATGTGGATTCAAAAATCTATTAATGGTGATCTTGCCGATAAGGTATTTGTTTATAAAGAAACAGACAAAATCAAAGGTTTTGTAACGGTTAAGAAAAGATCTGATTTTGCTGAAATTGGATTAATTGCTGTTGATCAATCGATGAGAGGAAAAGGAATTGGGTCTAAACTAATTGCCAGCGCGGAACATTATTTAACTAAAGAAGGGATATCGACAATTAAGGTACCAACACAACTAGATAATAAGCCTGCTTGCGATTTTTATACAAAAGTTGGATTTAAAAAAGATTCTTTAACCTATATTTATCACATAGATCGATATGATAAAAATTCCATTTAATAAACCATTTTTGACCGGAAAAGAAACGGTCTACATTGAAGATGCTGTAAATTCAGGTAAAATCTCTGGCAATGGAATTTATACCAAAAAATGCCAAGAATTTTTTCAGGAAAAATGGGGATTCAAGAAAGTTTTGCTTACAACTTCTTGCACAGATGCACTTGAGATGGCAGCCATATTAGCTAATGTAGGTCCCGGAGATGAAGTTATTATTCCTTCCTATACTTTTGTTAGTACAGCCAATCCATTCTTGTTAAGAGGAGCAAAAGTGATTTTTGCAGATAGTTCACGAGAGAATCCAAATATAGATGTCAATACAATCGAAAGACTGGTAAATAAGAATACCAAAGCAATCGTTGTAGTTCATTATGCGGGTATTGCCTGTGATATGGACAGAATTAAAGTCATTTGTAACGATAATAAAATTCTATTGATCGAAGATGCTGCTCAGGCTATAGATAGTTATTATAAAGGTAAACCGCTGGGTAGTTTTGGGGATTTAGCAACGTTTTCTTTTCACGAGACAAAAAATATTATTTCCGGCGAAGGAGGCTTGCTTGTAATAAATAATTCTGATTTTGCCTCTAGATCTGAGGTGATATGGGAAAAAGGGACAAATAGATCAGCTTTTTTTAAAGGGGAAGTTGATAAGTATGGTTGGGTTGATATTGGTTCATCCTTTTTACCTTCTGAAATTGTCGCTGCTTTTCTCTTTGCTCAATTGGAAAATTTGGATAAAATACAATCCAAGAGAATCTCAATTTGGAATAAGTATTCGGAAGCCTTTAAGAATATTGATAGCAGTATTGCAGAAATGCCAAAGATCCCAGAATATGCCACAAATAATGCCCACATGTTTTATTTGGTTTGGGCAAATGAAGAAATTAGAGATGCTTATATAGCTCATATGAAATCAAAGGGAATACTTACCGTATTTCATTATTTAAGTCTTCATAAAAGCTCATTTTATTTGGATAAGCACGATGGGAGAGAGTTGCCTCTTTCGGATTATTATACGCAAAGACTAGTAAGGCTACCGTTGTTTTATGAATTAGATGATAATAATCAAGAATTAATTATAAATCAGACCATGAGTTTCATACATGATTTATCTATTTAGATTATGGAAATTGCAGTTTACGAAATAGCAAATAAATATAAATTACAAATTGTTGGTGATGCAAATAGGATCATAACAGGAGCAACTTCTCTTGATAATCAAAAAGATGATTTAATAACTTGGGTTAAGTCAGAAAAATATCTATCAATGGTTTCAAGCGGAGTAGTGGTTGTTTCTGAATCAATAATGAATAGCCCAAAATCAAATGTGGTTTATCTACTTTCAAAGACTAATGTCAAATTAACTTTCTCAAAAATTCTTCAGGAATTTTTTGAACCAAAAGAAGATTATTTCCTTGTTAATGAGGTAAGTAAACATAGGAAGAATCCAGCATTGAAAATTTCAGACAATGTTTTTATTGGTCAAAATGTAACGATTGGAGATGGAACTGTAATATTTCCAAATGTAGTTATAGAGGCGAATTCAGTTATTGGTAGGAATTGCGTTCTTAAAAGTCATGTTTCAATTGGGACTGAAGGACTGGGATTAGAATTGAACCCGGAAAATGATTTGTTGGAGAAATTCCCTCAACTTGGAAAGGTGATTTTTGAAGATCATGTGGAAATTGGACCTACTTCTACAGTTAGAAGAGGAGCGTTGAAAGATACCATTGTTCGAAAGGGAACAAAGATTGGGTCTTTGGTAAATATTGGTCATAACTGCGATATAGGCGAGAATTGTATTCTAACTTGCAATATTGTTACTTCTGGGTCATCTAAAATTGGAAATAATGTATTTATTGGGGTAAATGTCGTTGTGAATAACGCTATAGATGTTGGAGATGATAGTCAAATAGGAATGGGAGCAGTTGTGACAAAAACTTTACCTGAAAATGTTGTTGCCTACGGAAACCCAGCTAAAATCATACGAAAAAGATATTCGGATAAATAAAAATGAGAGTTCTTATTCTTTCAGACGGAATTCCGCCATTCGTAATGGGGGGGATGCAGAGGCACACATTGAACCTTACCAAGTATTTAGTGGAGTTGGGAATTGAAATTAAACTTATTCATTGTTATCATGAAGGGGAAGAAAAAAAATCCAATGAAGAAGTTTGTCGAATGATCTTTGGATCAAATGAAAAAGAAGGGTTCGCTTCAGAATTAATTGAGTTTCCCAAACCAGGAAAAGTACCCGGACACTATATCCGCAGATCCTATCGTTATTCCAAAAGAGTGTATGAAAAGGTAAAGGATGAGGTCAATGATTTTGATTTTGTGTACATCAAAGGATTTTCCGGCTGGAAATTATTGGAGCAAAAAAAGCATTTCAAACCTAAGATGGGGGTCAATTTTCACGGCTACGAAATGTTTCAAGTATCTCCCGATTTCAAAACAAAATTGAAGAATCAAATTTTGATCCCTCCAGTTCAAAAGAATTTGGATCCATCAGATTTTATTTTTTCCTACGGAGGAGGCATTACAGATCTTTTGATGCAAATTGGAATAGCATCTAATAGAATAGTTTCCATCAATGGGGCTGTGGATGCTGTATGGTTTGATCAATCTAGTTTATTGAAATCCGAAAAATCTAAAAGACTCCTATTTGTTGGAAGATTTGAAAGAAGAAAGGGTATTGAGGAATTAAATGAGGTCCTTCCAGAGCTGTTGAATCAATATGATTTTCAAATGGATTTTGTTGGACCTATTCCTGAAGATAAACAGATTCATAATCCCAAAATCAATTATTTAGGGACCATACAATCTGTAGAAGAGATTAAAAAAGTTTACAGTGAACACGATATTTTGATTACACCTAGTTATTCTGAGGGCATGCCTAATGTGATCATGGAAGCCATGAGTCAAGGGTTAGCCATTCTTGCTACGGATGTAGGTGCAACAAGACTACTAGTAGATGAAATGAATGGATGGTTAATGTCTGAGATGAATATAGAAATACTAAAATCAACCTTAAACGATTTATTATCATCTAGTGAAGATCAGATACATGTAAAAAAGCAGAAGTCTTTGGAGAAGTTAGATGAAAAATTCTCTTGGCCAATAGTAGCACAAAAGCATATCGATTTCCTAAAATCAATCTAAACTCGTAATTCAATTCACTCT
>JAWKMJ010000015.1:0-30000 GCA_041392305.1 Crocinitomicaceae bacterium | reverse complement strand
ATCAGTTAATATTCTGATACCACTTATAATTGCGATGGGATGACGAAGTAGTGAAACGCTCGCGTACTGACGGAATAGTACGTTAAAGGGTGTAGTTATAGGCTGTGTAGTAAAATGCGCACGGCTTGATGAACCTGATAGTACCAAGCGGCTTTCGGCCAATTGGATAGTAGCGCTAATCAGACTTCCGAGAAAACTCTCTAAGCTTCAGATTATAAGTGCCCGTACCGTAAACCGACACAGGTAGTTGGGGAGAGAATCCTAAGGTGCTCGAGTGATCCGTGGCTAAGGAACTAGGCAAAATGGTCTCGTAACTTCGGGAGAAGAGACGCCAACTTCGGTTGGCCGCAGTGAATAGGCCCAGGCGACTGTTTATCAAAAACACATGGCTTTGCAAAATCGAAAGATGAAGTATAAGGCCTGACACCTGCCCGGTGCCGGAAGGTTAAGAGGAGATGTTATCTTCGGAGAAGCATTGAATTGAAGCCCCGGTAAACGGCGGCCGTAACTATAACGGTCCTAAGGTAGCGAAATTCCTTGTCGGGTAAGTTCCGACCTGCACGAATGGTGTAACGATCTGGGCACTGTCTCAGCCACGAGCTCGGTGAAATTGTAGTATCGGTGAAGATGCCGATTACCCGCAACGGGACGGAAAGACCCCGTGAACCTTTACTATAGCTTCACATTGGTATTGGGTAAGTGATGTGTAGGATAGGTGGGAGACTTCGAAGCGGCGTCGCCAGGTGTCGTGGAGTCGTCCTTGAAATACCACCCTTTGCTTATCTGGTATCTAATCCGTCAGCTGACGGAGACATTGTGTGGTGGGTAGTTTGACTGGGGTGGTCGCCTCCAAAAGAGTAACGGAGGCTTCTAAAGGTACCCTCAGCACGCTTGGTAACCGTGCGTAGAGTGTAATGGCATAAGGGTGCTTGACTGGGAGACAGACAAGTCGATCAGGTACGAAAGTAGAGCATAGTGATCCGGTGGTTCCGCATGGAAGGGCCATCGCTCAAAGGATAAAAGGTACTCCGGGGATAACAGGCTGATCTCCCCCAAGAGCTCACATCGACGGGGAGGTTTGGCACCTCGATGTCGGCTCGTCACATCCTGGGGCTGGAGAAGGTCCCAAGGGTTGGGCTGTTCGCCCATTAAAGTGGCACGCGAGCTGGGTTCAGAACGTCGTGAGACAGTTCGGTCCCTATCTGTTGTGGGCGTTAGATATTTGAGAGGACCTTCCTCTAGTACGAGAGGACCGGGGAGGACTGACCTCTAGTGTACCTGTTGTGGCGCCAGCTGCATTGCAGGGTAGCTATGTCGGGATGAGATAAGCGCTGAAAGCATCTAAGCACGAAACTCGCCTCAAGATGAGATATCTTTTAAGGGTCGTTAAAGACGATGACGTTGATAGGCTACAGGTGTAAAGATGGTAACATCAAAGCCGAGTAGTACTAATTACCCGTAGACTTAAGTCCCTTGACTTTACTTGCTGTTCCGACCAGTTCCAATAATTATGATATTGTTCATTAGAACACACGATTTTAGGTGTCTATTGCAATGAGGTCCACCTCTTACCATTCCGAACAGAGAAGTTAAGCTCATTTGCGCAGATGGTACTGCCCTTTTGAGGGTGGGAGAGTATGTCGATGCCACTTTTTTAAAAGCCACGTTTTTTACGTGGCTTTTTTTTTGAAAAAAACTCAGATGGTAATGTCCGTCAGCTGACGGATGGGAGAGTATGTCGATGCCACTTTTTTAAAAGCCACGTTTTTTACGTGGCTTTTTTTTTGAAAAACTTAGATGGTGCTGTCCGTCAGCCGACGGATGGGAGAGTATGTCGATGCCACTTTTTTTAAAGCCACGTTTTTTACGTGGCTTTTTTTTTGGACAAAACTTAGATGGTACGGTCATTTTACCCCATGCTTCGATGCCATTTTTTTTATCAGCACAACTTAGAATACATTACAAATCAAAAGTCCCTATAGAGTTATTTGGACAATTATAAAATATAAAAAACACCATTCATACTTCTGTAGATCTTTGTATTTTGTCATATAGAAAAATGCAACATTTACTTTCGAATTTTATTTATCCGTTTGACCATATTCTTTGCACAAAAAAATACTATTTTTGATGCTTTACATTTATAATTGGCAAATGAATCGAATAGATAGATCAATCGAAGATTTAGTAAGTTTAGGAAAAAACACATATTGTGATTTGGGACCCGGTGAAGGCATTTTGTCTGTTGGATTAAAAAATAAAGGTAAACAGGTAGTTGCTGTTGAAGCGCCTTGGGCAAGAGAAGAAAATAAAAGCTGGGCTAAAGTAAACAATGTTCCTATTCACTTTATTGAATTTTTTACAGGAGATTTTAGTCAAATTACAGAAGATGTGGACTGCTTTATTTTGGCACATGCTATAGCGCATTTTAGATTCTCGCCTTATATATTATTAGAAAAGATTTACAATAAACTACCAAGTGGAGGGTATTTCTATTTGTCTACAGTGAATGGATGTTCTTTCGAAAGAGTTCTTCAATTATTTCGGGGACAGAATATTGTTCAAAAAGTGACAAAAGATTTAGATCCAGGATTTAAGGAAGTTGTTGTTGATTTCAATAGAACGGATCAAAGGCAAATTTGGGATGATTGGATGCATGTTAAAGAGTATACAAAGCCCGAGCTTGAGGAAATGTTTCAGAAATCTGGTTTTGAAATACATTCTTCTTTTTATCGAAACAACTATCCGCATTGGAAGAAAAACATGATTATTAAGTTTTATCCACATCTTGCGGAAGAAATTATTATTATTGGTAAGAAACCTTAATTCTACTTCAAATTAAATCTTTTTTGAAGGTAAAATTTATAATTTCTCGAATAGATTCTATACTTTAAAGGGTGTATGAGAGAAAAGATAAATAGATGCAAAAAGAAAATAGGTGTGTTTTTTTGTTTTGTTTATCTTCTGAATTCATGTAATCAAGAAAAAAATGAACTTTCATTAAGTTTTCCAATTCCTAAGATTGAATACCAAATTGATAACTATGCAAAACTTGATAGTCTATTTAATAGCCTGGGTTTTGAACTGGATTCTATAAATATTTACAAAAAAGTTCCTCAAATTTATGTTGATCAAATTACACCTAGTATCAGCGATCTAGACAAAAAGGAGAAAAAAGATAATTTTATTCGAATTATTTTAGCTCATACTTTGTTAGAAAATGAAGAGATTAATCAAACTAGAATTCAATTATATAAAAAATTGAATAAGAAAACTCTAAGTTATGGGGATTCAATATGGTTAGATAGCTTATCGGATGTTTACAGAGTAAAAAGACAAAACTACAGCGAATTAATTAATAAGATTGACATAATACCTCCTTCTTTGATTATAGTCCAAGGAATAATAGAATCAGGCTGGGCCACTTCCAAATATGCCATTGAAGGAAATAATTTGTTCGGAATGTATGGGAGTGAAAGAATAGTAATCAATACAGGCGATACAAGACCAAGAGCAAAGGACTATCGGACAATTCGTGAATGTGTTAGAGAGTATATAATAAATTTAAATCGTCATGGAAGTTACCGTAAAATGAGAGATGTAAGATCTGAAATGCGAGAATTAGGAATACCAATTTCCGGAAAAAAATTAGCATCAACACTAATGAATTATTCGGTATTAGGAGAAAGATATGTTAAGAAAATTATTTCTATGATTAATTACTATAAACTGGAACAATACGATCAATTCACCTTGAGTAAAGATTTTGTTGTTCACATTAAAATAAAGAACTAGGATTTGAATTCTTTTCATGCAGAAATATTAATGTGGTACTCACAAAATAAAAGGGATCTTCCATGGAGATTAACTAAGGATCCTTATAGAATTTGGCTTTCAGAAATCATATTGCAACAAACTAGAGTGGAACAAGGGTTGGCTTATTATGAAAAATTTGTTAAACGATTTCCTTCAATTTTTGATTTGGCAAAAGCATCTGAAGATGATGTTTTGAAGTTATGGGAAGGTTTGGGGTATTATTCAAGAGGGAGAAATTTATTGGCCACTGCAAAGCGAATTGTGCAAGAATATAGTGGGCAATTTCCAGTGAGTGCATCTGAATTGAGAAAGTTAAAAGGAATTGGCCCCTATACTTCTGCGGCTATAAGTTCCATCGCAAATAATGAAAAAGTGGCAGCCGTAGACGGAAATGCATTTCGAGTACTTTCTCGTTTTTTTGATATAGAAAAAGATATTTCCTTAAATAGCACTAGAAAATACTTTGAAAATCTAATGACAGAACTCATAGAAGGTGATAATCCAGGGGATTTCAATCAAGCAGTTATGGATATTGGAGCTATGATTTGTACTCCAAAAAATTATGACTGCGGAAGTTGTCCTTTAAATTTTGGTTGTTTATCATTAAAGGAACAAAAAATAGAAGAGCGTCCAGTTAAGACAAAGAAGTTAAAGATTACTGATCGTTTTCTACATTTTTTAATAATTAAAGATGATACTAAAATTGCATTGGAAAGGCGATCAGAGGGAATTTGGAATGGGCTATATCAGTTTCCTTTGATTGAATCTGATTCAAAAGACTTATCTATAAGTGACTTGAGAAAGCGGATTGATCAAAAGGTGGATAGAGCGAAAATGATTCATCAATTGCAAAAACCACATAAACTATCTCATCAAAATTTACATATCTCTTTTTGGGAATTGGATGCAGAGGATTGGGAAAAAAAATTTGATATTCAAGACCTGTCGCTACTGTCGTTTCCTAAGCCATTAAATGAATTCATTAAACAATTCATTTTAGAAGTCAATATCTAATTTGAATCTTTTCTGAAGAGCTAACAAATTGGGATTTTTTTCGGACATTTTTTTGAACTTATCTACAGAAGTCATTAATTGAATGTCCTCAGAGTTATCTTTTTCAATGACTTCACTTCCTATGTCCGTGCCCCAATTTTTTAGTTCTCGTCTTAAAAAAGACACGATTTCATTTCTGTATTGGTCTAAACTGTTTTTTTGAATGGTATTGGATACTTTGAACTCTAATAAAAATTGGTCTTTTAATTCTATTTCAGATGTTGTTAGCGTTGCTGCTAAACTATCTCTTCCGTCTTTTTGCAGCTGGTAAGCTAGTTTTTTCAAATGTTGTTTAGCTAATTCTAAACTAAAGGGTGTTCTGGGTTTATTCTCTGTATTTGTGAAATCATCTTCTTCCTGATTTTCGGGATTTAGAACTTTAGAAATGGATAAATGCTTTGAAACCAAGTTGGGGGTACCTTTGGCTACTAACTGAATTTGTTTTTTTTGTTGTGAGTCAGTTACAGGAGATGTGGCAACAGCCGTATTTCCAGCTATTTCCGTAGTGTTTTTTTTAATTGGGATGATCTTTTTATCTTCTTTTAAAATTTGATCAGGAAAGGGGAGAATAGGAACAGGGTCAGTTAAGGATTTTTTTTTTCCTGCTCACTTTTAATCGAACATAGTTGCATGAGGCAGATTTCAACCAAAAGCCTTTTGTTTTTCGAGGTTTTATAATCTACGTCTGCTTGAGAAATGACTCCAAGAGCCCGTATGATAAAAGGTAGAGATAATGAAGTTGATTGATCTAGATATTTTTGTTTGATCTTGTCCCCTAGCTCAAGCATTTTATGTGTTTTAGGGTCTTTACAGATCATTAGATTTCTAAAATGTTCAGCTATTCCAATTAGAAAATTAGAGCCATCGAATCCCCTTTCCAATATTTCATTGTATAGAAGCATGGCTTCAGGGATATCCTGATTATTCATGAATTCTACAATTCGAAAAAAATAATCATAATCCAGAATATTAAGGTTAAGGATTACATTTTCATAGGTCAATTTCCCATTAGTTGAGCTTACAATTTGGTCAAAAAGCGATAGTGCATCTCTTAACCCACCTTCGGCTTTTTGAGCAATTAGAGTGAGACCATCGTGCTCTGCAGATACACCTTCATTTTCCGCAATTCCTTCGAGATGTTTGACCATGTCTTCCACTTTGATTCTGTGAAAATCAAAAATTTGACAACGTGATAGAATGGTCGGTATGATCTTATGCTTTTCTGTTGTAGCTAAAATGAAAATAGCGTGTTTAGGTGGTTCTTCTAGTGTTTTCAAAAAGGCATTGAATGCATTTGAAGATAGCATGTGAACCTCGTCAATAATGTAGACTTTGTAATTTCCAAGTTGGGGGGCAATGCGAACTTGATCTACAAGTGCACGAATATCGTCCACTGAATTATTCGAGGCTGCATCAAGTTCATAAATATTTAATGATTGTCCTTCATTAAAAGATTTGCAAGAATCACATTCGTCGCATGGCTCGATGTTATCTTTTCGATTCATGCAATTGATAGTCTTTGCTAAAATTCTGGCAGTAGTAGTTTTCCCTACACCTCGTGTTCCACAGAATAAAAACGCCTGGGCCAGATGCCCTGTTTTGATAGAGTTTTTTAACGTATTGGTGATCGAGCTTTGTCCAACAACAGAATCAAAAGTCTGGGGTCTATATTTTCTAGCTGATACTACGTAATCACTCATTTTTTTCTTGATTTTTCGAGGCTTACAAAGTTAGCAGATAATCAGAAAATATTGGGAAAATGAGTGGTTTTGTATCAACAGGTTTTTAACATGTTAAAGTTTATTGTTACTTTTTAGGAAATTGACATTTTAGGAGTATGCAACTCATTATTTTTGCTTTATTGTTTTTATCTTCTTGTTCCTTTGAAACACCGCTCAATGAGTCAAAGAATGCTGGAACTTTGTCGGAAGAGAAAGAAGTTTATTTTTCTGATCCTATTCAACTGGATTCACTTAAGGAATTTTCAAGAGAAGGTATTCGAGAACGGATTGATTCTATTCAGAAAGTAGGAGGGGATTTGTATGTGCATTGCTTGGTTCCTTTGTGTGACAATGACAACCAAGGCATCGTGAAAGTTTCACAAAGTTTAGGGGATGGACTGAATTTGAGAACCAATTTGTATTGGGCTACCGGTCATGGAATGAAAGCCTATTTTCAAAAGTCTTCAAAATGGAAAACAATTAAAATTTATAATCCAGAGTCAGATGATATCTTGGAAAGAGCTGTCTTTCGATCCAAAATTGGTAATTCCACAGTTTATTTGATTACGGATGCTTACAGAGGAGATCGAATGAAAGAATGTCTTGAGGATTATTTCAGGTCTTTGGCAGGAGGAAAAAACGATAGTTTGATAATTGATAGTTTAACAGTCTATTTAAACTCGAAAGCGGATTTAATCGGGTTTAATGGGCACAATGGTTTAATGGATGTGCCAGTTGATAAGGTTGTCGCGGTTGATAATAGAGAAAAAGACGCTGTAGCCATTGGGTGCATTTCCAACAGTTATTTTAAACCGTATTTTTTTCAAGCTCGAGCATTTCCTTTGGTTATGACTACAGGACTTATGTATCCCGGAGCCTTTATTTTTGATGACATTATTCAAAAGTGGGCAATCAATGCTACCGATTTAGAAATAAAATATGCCGCTGGAGATGCATATAATCGGGTGATGAAATGTGGTCAGAGAGGAGGGAGAAACTTATTTTCGACAGGATGGGAAGGTTAATCTTCCGAAAAAGAATGCCTTGCATGTGCAAATATGATTTTTTTCAAATATCGAATTCCTTTGTTTTTCTTTTGGAGAATAGAAATGTGACCGATATTCTTAAATACAACAAAATAGGCATTTAAAAAATCGGCTAGTCTTTTTCCTTCGGATACTGGAAAAATTTCATCAGAATCAGACCAAATTACGAAGCTTGGGAAAGTTCTGTATTTATGAAATTCAATCATTTTTGGAGCATTTTGATGTAGGGTTCGCAAAAGCTTTCTTTTTTGTTCGGAATTAGGTTTAAAATATTTTTCAAAGGCTTGCTGGGCTAATTTTTTAGGTAATTTCTTTGGGTGTTTATAGGTGAATGACATAAGTCTATTTACGCCTTGGTAATCATCGAAAACAAATAAATCTTCAATTCGCTCTGCATTTTGTTTTTGAAGCAACGTATCAATCCATGCTGTATCGAATGTTGGACCAGGAGAATTGACGATAACCATATAGTCGATTCTTTTGCTTTTTTGGCGATTCATTTCAAGAGTTATGAATCCACCATAGGATTGACCAACCACCATCACTTTTTCAATTTCTAAATGATCCATCAGTTTATGCATAGCGGCAGCTTGATTTTCCAAATTGGGTTCTACATTTCCTGAGCTTTCACCAAACCACAAGATATCCGGGGCAATGACCGTATACTCTTTTGAAAATTTCTTTAGGTACTTTTTCCAAGAAAGCATGGCATCACCTCCAAATCCATGTAAGAATAAGAGAGGGGGACCATCACCTCCTTTGTAATAATGTATATTTAGAGAATCATCTTTGTAAGTAGCCTCTTCTATTCCACTTCGATGCAAAGATTTGAGATTTGATTTATGATAGGATTCGACTAGATTACAAGAAGAGATCAGAGAGGCAAGTATTATGGCTAACCAAAATTTCATCAGACCAAAAATACGGATTTAATTTAGCCGTAACTCAGGGCATAAATGAATTACTTATTTTTGTATCCATGATTCGAGTAGTCTATTATTTATTTGGAATTTTATTTCTTTTCTCTTGTGGGAGTAATTCGTTGCAGCACCAAACCCAATTGATGCCTGTAAATCCTCAAATCAAGAAGGATTCTAAAATCGAAAAGGAAATTTCGGAGTATAGAAAAGAGTTGGAGGATTCCATGAATACGGTTTTGGCAGAAGCGAAAGTGGATTTTCAAAGAGGAAAACCCAATGGGAATCTGAATAATTTGATAGCAGATATTGTTTTTAAAGCGGGAATGCAAAGAGCTCGAATTCATTCTATTGCTCACAATAATACCATAGCTTTGTTGAATTGGGGAGGATTGAGGGCTCCTATCAATAAAGGAATGATCACGATTGGGACTTGTTTCGAAGTCATGCCGTTTGAAAATGAGATTGTTATTGTGGAGCTGACTCAAGAAGATATAGTGATTATCAAGGATTTTCTTATTGAAAAGGGAGGTCATCCAGTTTCTAACATGCTTATTGAGAAGAATGAAATTCAAGTAGCAGGACACCCACTTTCAGATCAACATTATTTTGTGATTACTTCTGATTATTTGTTCAATGGAGGGGATCAAATGAGTTTTTTTAAAGGAAAAAAAGTAATTCATACTGGATACAAAATTCGGGATGCCTTGATCGATTATTTTTATCGAAATCCGGTGGTTGAGGACCTCCCAGAAAAACGATTGAATTTCTAATGGATCGAAGGAGTTTTACTAAAAATATCAGTTTAGGTGCGATAGGATTGACAACGCTGAATTCCTTTGCATTCAAAAAATCTTATAAGAAGATTACTATTCTTCATACCAATGATACACATAGTCGAATTGATCCATTCCCATCGAATCATAAGAAATATGCGGATATGGGTGGGGTTGCGAGAAGAGCTAGCTTGATTCATCAGATTCGTGAAGAAGAGAAGAATGTTTTGTTGCTGGATGCGGGGGATATTTTTCAAGGAACTCCCTATTTCAATTTTTTTGGAGGGGAGTTGGAATTAAAACTCATGACACAATTAGGATACGACGCTGCCACCATGGGGAATCACGATTTTGACAATAGTATTGAAGGTTTTGCCAAGGTTCAGGATAAAGCCAAATTTCCATTTTTGTGTGCGAATTACGACTTCACCAATACGGTGTTAGAGGGGAAGACACAGCCCAATACTATTTTCATTAAAGATGGAATTCGAATTGGAGTTTTTGGAGTGGGAGTGGAGTTGAAAGGACTCGTATCCGATCATTTGTATAAAGAAACTAAGTATATCGATCCTATTTCGGTTGCTCAGGATCAGGTAAAATATTTGAGAGAGGAAAAACAATGTGATTTGGTGATTTGCCTGTCTCATTTAGGATATTCCTATTCTACAGATAAAGTAAGCGATGAAGTCCTCGCTCAGAAAACAAAAGGAATCGATTTGATCATTGGGGGGCATACCCATACTTTTATGGATAAACCTCAAGTGCTCAAAAACCTGGAAGAAAAGAACGTTTTAGTCAACCAGGTAGGATTTGCGGGGATCAATCTAGGTCGAGTAGATTTTTTATTTGATTCTCATGAAATTTCAGGGATTCAGAATCAATCGTACACCATCCAAAACTACGGATAATCAATTTTGGCACGAAAGATGAATTGGATTTAATGTTGTTATTATTAAATCCGAAAAATTATGAATGCGAAAGTTTATGTCGCCCTGGTGGGCTATGTGCTGATCTTTGGACAGTGTCAGCATGATCAAAAAATCGAAAGACTGTCTATTTCTCAAAACAAGTTAGCAGAATTGAATAGGGAAGGCAATCAGCTTTATATTCAGTCCGATGTAAAAAAGAAAATGACTGAATTTCCTGAATTGCTTTTTGAAAATCCTAAACCAAATCCCAAGCTAATTTCAAAAAGTGAGGAGCAAGAAGATAAGAGGAAGCAGGTGTTCAAGATCAATACTGATAAAGATACTATGCTGACTTGCTTGGAAGGAACCACAATTAAAATTCCGAAAGAGGCCTTTGAAAATGAAAAAGGAGAATCTATTTCAGGTGAAGTTGAATTTGTTGCCACCGAATATTATCAGTTGAAGGATATAATGGAGGCTGATTTGACCACGAAATGCGGGGATAGAGTTTTAGAAACTGGAGGGACAGTAAATCTAAGGGCTTTTGCAAACAAAGAAAAACTAAAACTGAAAAAAGGTAAAGAGCTCGAGCTTGGTTTTCCACATCAGAAGAAGAAAGAGGGAATGGAGATTTTTCAAGGAATAAAGAAAAATGGAGTAATAGAGTGGGAGACCCCGAAAATAGGAGATATCATTAGTGTACCGGAAAGACCAAATGGTGTTTGCGATTACGTGCCTGAAATAGAAGAACATATAGAGGATCTCTTTATTTTTGTTGAAATAATGCCACAATTTCCTGGTGGTGAAATAGCTTTGATGAAGTATATCTCGGATAGTATTAAAATTCCGAGTTGTATGATGGGCTGGTCTATTTCGGGAACCTCCTACATTCAATTTGTTGTAGAGAAAGATGGGAGTATTTCAAATGTAGAAGCAATAAGAGGATTAGATCCATGTGTAGATAGTTGCGCAGTTGAAGTGATTGCAAAAATGCCGAAATGGAAGCCAGGAGAGAAAAGAGGGAAGAAAGTAAGAACTCAATTCACCATTCCAATTAAGTTTTGCTTGTTTGGAGCTGTTAATAGCTGCCGAACTACAAACAATCCAGAAATCAAAATAAAGGTTGAAGAAAAGATAGAAGAGGACAAGACAGTAGCAAAGAAAATGTCGAATGAAGCTGTCGGAGCATATTTGTTAAGTACATCTAATCTGGGTTGGATTAATTGTGATCGATTTTTAAAGGAATCAAATTTAGTCTCAAGAAGCCTGGCTATGGGAAGCGGTTCAGACATGAAGACATTTGTTATTTTCAAGAATTATAAATCTATCCTAAGAGGAAATATTGTTGGTACAACAGCTCATCTTAGAAATATTCCTAGAAATGAAGAAATCATCATTTTGGCTTTAAAAAAAGTGAATGGTGAAAATCAATTGTCGATTTATGAAGGGACCGCTAATTCAGCTATTGAACTCAAGTTTAAAGCAGTTGATGCGGAATATCTAAAATCCAAAATGAATGAGCTTAGTCAGAAATGGAAAGTTCTAAGCTAGTTATAGATAAGGGGGGGGAATACCTCCCTTTACTCTTCCCGATTACATTCATATTCAAAAAACGAACACATCTGACTAATTACTCCATCTGGCATGTCGTGACCAATAAATATTTTTTCTCCATTGGGTTTGATGCATATATAGCCAAAACCTTCTGGACTTAATTCTTTTTCTATTTTTTGAATGTCCTTTTCGGTAAACCAGGATCTATATAAAGACCCAATGTACAAGTTGTCTACTTCTTTTTGCATGTATTCAGAGACATCATTAACGAACCAGCCCCAGTCTTCACCTGTATATTCTTCTTCATCTTTTGGTGTAGCATAGATTAAGACAATATTTTCCTTTTTATTATTGATTCGAATATCAAACTTGCCATAAATAGCTTCTCTTGTATCACTTTCTTTACTTGCTTTTACAGCATAGCTATTTGGATTCGTTTTTTGAATCTCAATAAGTTCTTCCATTGCATTATCCATGCTCATATAAGGACCTTGAAATACAACAAACAATTCCTTTCCAGAAAGAGATTTATAATCTGGAATCCATAAATATCCATATTTCCCTTCTGGATTCTTTCCCATCAATTTTTGAACTTCTGAAGAGGCTTCAGTTTGATCCGGTGTAGCTGAAATATTGATGATCCATGCGTAATCTTTAATTTCAACTGGTGGGATTAGTTGTGTTTGAGTTTCTGTTGAGTCTGTTTTTGATTCTTTATTTGAATCCGATCTGGGAGATTCATTTGTTTCGTTATTACTCCCACAAGCGATGGCTAAGAAAGTAATAAAGTATAGGGCTAAATATTTCATTTTAAGATATTTGATTGAAAAATAGGTATTTATTCTAAATAATAAATAAAAATAGACAAATCTCAATTTCAAAAAGGACTAATTTTGAATATGAAACATTTTCTCTATTTCGCTATAATTCTAGTGATTTCATCTTGCCAAGGTGGAAAGGAAGAAAATCAAATCAATTTAAATTCTTTTAAAAACTATAGTATATCGGCTAAGGAACTAACGACGGAATTTCAAAATGATAAATCCAATTTGAATATTCTAATTAATAAATCAGAGTACAAACTAAGTCTGCGCTATAAGGATCAGGTTTTAAAAGAATATCCTGTGGTTTTTGGTGATAATCCTGTGGATGATAAAAGAATGGAAGGCGATCGATGTACTCCAGAAGGGCAGTTTAAAATTCGAGATTTGTATTCACATAAAAAATGGTCCAAATTTCTATGGATTGATTACCCTACAAAAGACTCCCAAAGAAAATTTAAAGAGTCGAAATTGAAAGGGGAAATACCGGAAGATGCAACAATTGGTGGTGAAGTTGGAATTCACGGAGTTCCAAAGGGCAAGGACAATCTTATTTTAGAAAAACAAAACTGGACATGGGGATGTATTTCACTTCAAAACAAAGATGTGGATGACTTGTATTCGGTTGCTTTTAAAGGGATGGATGTTTTTATAATTAAAAATTAAAAATGAAGAATTAACAATTCCAAATTCCGCATTCCGCATTCCGAATTAATTTTTGATTCTCTTCTCTTCCCCTTCTAATTTAGATTTATAGTCGTCGTTTTTGCTTTGGAGTTTTCCGAATTTATAGCTGATGGTGATTCTGCAATTGAAGCTGTCCCAGAATTCTTGAAATCGAACATCATAGCCATCCAATCTTGAAGTTCCACCTTCTGTTTGAATCCATAGTAAATCACTTCCTGAAATTCTGATTTGTAATTGATCGTTTAAGAATTTTCGGGAGAAAGAAACCATTAAATTATGAGATGGAATAAACTCGAAGATCCCTTCTAATCCACTGGAATGATAAATATATGTGATTTCAAGATCAAAGACTTTTGGGATGGCGAGTTTGTTGTAAAGGTAAACATAGAACATTGGTTTTTTAGAATTGAATAGTCCATTGTCGAGTTGGATTTCAGAGAGATTATAATTCATTCCAAAACCATTATAGGTAGTCCACCATTTTAATTGGTAGGGAAGATTTAGCCCTAAACTAAAAGATTGCATATTGTTGATGTTTCTTTCCTGAGCCCTAAATGAATTGGTAGCCGTATCTTTTTCTACAAATAAAGTGATCGCGTTTTGATTGTAGGTATAACCCAATTCCAATGAAGCAAAGTCGCGATAAACGATTGAAAATTCAGCTTCGTGAGCATAGGAAGGTCTGAGGTGAGGGTTCCCTACAAATGCAGAAAGGGAGTCAACATAATCTACATAAGGAGTCATGTCCTGGAAGGAAGGACGGTTAATTCTCCGGTTGTAGTTCAAGTTCATTTTCCAGTTTTTGGCAAAATCCCAAGTCATTAAAAAAGAAGGGAAAAAGTTAACATATCCTGTATCTGCTATAGCTTCAGTATATTGCTGAGATGATCCTTTTGTACGAGCCCATTCGGTGCGAACACCAAGACGCAAGAAGACCTTTTCCCAGGTTTTTGATCCTTCCACATAACCTGCTAAAATGTGTTCGTTATATTTGAAATCGTCATCAAAAACAGTACCTGTGATGGGGTTTCCTAATTGGTCGATATCGCTAAAACGGCTGTCACCCTTATTGAAGACATAAGTATATTTTGTTCCTAAATCTAAAGCCCAACCTTTGTTCCATTTCTTTTCATAATCCAATTTTCCGCTTGCGAAATTGATGTCCGAATTGTTTAGATTGAGTCGGTTTGGAAATTGAAAATCATTGTTTTCCGAGATGGAATCCTGATTATTTCCTCTGTATTGAGAATATTGGACCCCAGTATAAATGACAGATCCATTTGTGTCTAGATCTCTTGAATAGTTTAATTGAACTGTGTTTCCAAAGCTTTTGAATTCTCCCTCTGTTCTGGAGTAAATCAGAGTTTGCCCGAAATTATTGCTTTGTAAAATATTGGTATTGTCTACACTTTGATGTACATCTCTGTAGTATCCGTTGTATTTGATGTTAATATTGGAGACACTATCTGGATTATAGAACAAACTTAGTTTATAAGAATGATTTCCCTTGTAAAGTTTAACCGTATGCACATCGTTATCCATAGTTATGGTATCCGAAGGATAATAGACATTTCTTCCAATATCATTTTTATTCCAGTTCCTTCCGAAGAAGAATCCGTAGAAGCCTTGAACCCCAAATTTCCCTTTTTTGTAATCTGCGCTGATTGAAGAATAGTTGGACACTTTTCGTCCCATTTTAGTATTATTCAAAAGGTTTATCTGATATCCATTTAGGTTTTGTTTTTTGGTGTTGATTAAGATTACAGCACTACCAGAAGCATCGTATTTGGCTGATGGGTTTTCAATGATTTCAATGGATCTGATTTCAGTTGAGGGTAGGGCTTTTAATATTTCAATTGAATTGATGGGTTGGTTGTCGATGTAGATCATCGGAGTCCCTTTCCCGATTACTGTTATGTTATCATTCGAACCAATCATGATTTTAGGTGAGGAGCGCAAAACCTCAAAGGCGCTCCCTTGATTTGAAAGAGAAGAATTTTCAACATCCACTTCAATGCGATCTCCTTTAGAGGTAAAAATTGGGCGAGTGGCAACAATATCCACTCCTTTTAATTCTGAATTTTTTAAAGTCAATCTGCCAAGATCCAATTCCTTTCCATTGGGTCTTTCAAAGATTTGAAAAAAGGATTCAAATCCAATGGCTGTTATTTTTAGAAGTCCGCTTTCCAGATCTAAGTTTTCGATTGTAAAATTTCCATCATTTGAAATACTTCCTTTCACAATGGAACTATCCAAAGGATTCAGGACAATCACATTTGAAAAGGGAACGAGACTATCCGATGTATTGAATATTTGTCCCTTAATCGCATATTGGGAAAAAGAAAGAGTACTGAATATCAGGAAAATGTAAAAAAGGAAATTCTTCATAGTTTTTCTCAAGCTGGTTGCAAAAATAATATTTTCAGGTATTTAGACTGTTTTTATATCGATCATGAAAAAAGAGTGGTAAGAATCCAAAATTCAGTACAAACATTCCGAATACAATACAAATACTTGCGGAAGGCCAATGCATGTATTTGAATAAAATACCAGTAGAAATAAAAAATGCCGCTAAAAAGCCAAGGGAGAAATATAGTTTACGCGATCGTTTAAATTTCTTAAGCTCCATTTGCAGGTTGATGTCTTTTTGTACTTCTTTCATTTCTTCTTGATTGAAATCATTCATGGCTTCACCGAATGCTTTGTCAAAGTCAAAATGCTTTGAATGCTCTATTTGACAACAAATATGATCGACCATACTTTCGATCAAATCCTGAAGAATAACGCCTCTTTGTCTAATGGAATTTTCAATTTGAATTACTTGTTCATCAGTTAAAATCATATCGATTGTGGTTTTGTTTTTAATAATTTTCCAATGGTTTGGATAAAGTCGTTTAGTTCTTCTACTTTTTCCTGAGAGACTGCTTTTCCATCGGAGCTCAGACTATAATATTTCCTAACACGTTTACCAATAGCTTCTTTTTCCACTTTTACGATTTTTTCTGATTCCAATTTGTGAAGTAGTGGATAAAGAGCTCCTTCTGTAATCTCTATTTTCCCTCCCGAAAGTACTTTTACCTCCTGAGTGATTTGATAGCCATACATTCTGCCATTGTCTTCTAATAGTTTTAGAATGATAGGTTTCAAAGTTCCTTTTATTAAATCTTTTGAATACATGTGTTTTATTTCTAATTGAGAATGTAAAATGAAAAAGGGGAGCTCGATATGAACCTCCCCACTTGTTGCTTTGAGTTAAGAATTAATTTGTGATCCTGCTTTGGTTTCGATGGATCGTTTATATCGATCAATAAAATAAAGTGGTAAAAATCCGACATTGAAAAGGAAAACTCCCCCAACCATGCTGATTCCTGCCCCTGGCCAGTGCATCATTTTAAAAGTGACTCCAGTTGTAATGGCAAAAACTGAGATAAATCCTAAGATGTTCATTGCTGCTTTCATAATTTTTTGTTTTTAAAGATTAATAATACCTAAGACAAATATACATAAACAAATTAGGCATTTCCAAATAAATACATAAGAAATTTAGGTATTTATTTACATTCTCATTTTTTAAAACATTCGTTTTAATAATGCACAAAAAAAATAAAGTAACGGGGTGATTTGAATTCGGAATTCGGAATTCGGAATGTGGAATTTGAAATGCGAAATGTGAAAGTGGTAAGTGTAAACGTTACACTCGAATTACTCTTCACTCGAATCACTCTAAACTCGAATCACTCTACACTCAAAAAACTCTAAACTCCTACTAGGGTATTTGAAAGTTGATCGTCGCATTGGCAGTTACTGTGCCTTCAGGAGTTAATGTAAATGGTATATCAAAATTGGAATTGATATAATCCCCGCTATTGAAATTCAGATCCCCATTGGCATCGTAGACGGCATTCAGATAATAATCGCCAGGGTGCATGTAATTGAAATCGAAGCTTGTACTGGTTTGTGCGGATACTAAAACATAGCGAGATCGGTAATCCAAATTTGCCGGAATAAAGGTAAAACCATTGAAAAGAGGTTGTGTGGTGATCACATAAAGAATCTTTTTACTGGGATCTGGAGTTGCGGGATTGGTAATGTTTACATTGATAGTAGCCACCCCTAAATAGGGTTGTTCATTCTCCGGATAGGGGTCAGAAGTTGAGTTATAGAATACAGCTTCTGGCAATCCATCGAAAGTGGTTGAAAAGTCTCTGGTAAGCATTTTTTGAGGATAACTATGTGTGGTGATTGCATTTTGAGTAGAATTTGTATCTCTCAATGAAGCAGTCCATCTCATGTGAGTTACTGGTTCAGAAAGAGTATTGTACTGATTCGTGTAAGTGTGCATGATCAAAGAATCATCTTTGAAAGTGATTTCAGTATATACTCGAGTTCCTCCAGAAACAGGATCTACAAATCGGTAGTACGACTCCAAAGCACCTTCATTCAAACTATCCAGAATCATATAAGAAGATCTAACATTTCCCGCAAAACCTCCTCCATTTCTGAATGCCATTTTATAATCGCAGTCGTATTTTACGATGAAAAAACTCATGAAAATGTCGTTGAGAGAATCTAATTCATTTTTAGCCGAAACTTGTCCGCCCGAAATTGGTCTAAAGTCCACAATCCATTCCGAAAAACTACCTAAGGGTGTAGGGGAATAAACAGGGCCATTCCAAATTCCTGGTAATTTTGTAAGTATACTAAAACCTTCAACCGGATAGGCTGCCGTGAGATCAACATTACAGGTGTCGGTGTTATTGTTGTTATTATTGTTGTTGTCCGATCCTTTTTTGCAAGAAGCATTAAATAGGATCACCGCAAACAAGACTAGAAAGATTCGAGAGTATCCAGAAATTGACATTTTTACAGAGTGATTTTGATTCGTCTTCAAATATACGAAAGTATTGGCTTCGAAGGATTCCTAGCTTCGAAGGATTCCCAAATCCTTCGACTAACATTGGAGTTAAGTGACCGAATGTTATAATTGGGCTATGCGTAGGATTTGAGAATCCATCGCAACAGAGGGAGGTAATGCGTAGGATTTGGGAATCCACCGCAGCTGTTAAGTTGAATTTTATAAGGTCGGATCTTGTAGTCTCGGCTTCGAAGGATTCCCAAATCCTTCCTGACTCGTTTTTGTGTGAAAGAAAAGATCCATCTACAAAGCAAGCATATTCAACTAAAAGCTTATTTTTGCGGAAAAATTTTTCGAATATGGCTTTAAAATGTGGAATTGTAGGATTACCGAATGTTGGAAAATCCACTTTATTCAATTGTTTATCGAATGCAAAAGCGCAAAGTGCCAACTTTCCTTTTTGTACAATTGAACCGAATTTAGGAACGATTACGGTTCCAGATCCACGTTTAGAAAAGCTTGAAGAAATAGTGAATCCGGAAAGAGTAGTTCCGACAACAATCGAGATTGTGGATATTGCTGGTTTGGTAAAAGGAGCACACAAAGGAGAAGGTTTAGGAAATAAATTCTTAGCAAATATTCGAGAAACGGATGCCATTATTCACGTGTTGAGATGCTTTGACGATGGCAACATAGTCCATGTGGATGGTTCCGTAGATCCTATCAGAGACAAGGAAATTATCGATATCGAATTGCAGTTGAAAGATCTGGAAACAGTAGAAAAACAAATTCAATCTTTAGCAAGAGTTGTGAAGAGTGGAGATAAAGAAGCGGTGAAAACATTGGAATTATCTGAAAGATTGAAAGTCGCGTTGGAAGCTGGTAAATCTGCAAGGACAGTTGAGTTTGACGAAGAGGAAGCGAAATTGGTAGCAAAAATGCAATTGATTACGATGAAGCCAGTACTTTATTTATGCAATGTAGATGAAGCTTCGTTGAGAACAGGTAATCAATATGTAGATGCGGTTAAGGAAGCCGTAAAAGATGAACATGCAGAAGTTTTAGTTCTGGGTGCAAAGATTGAATCAGATATTGCGGAATTAGAGTCGTACGAAGAAAGACAGATGTTCTTGGAAGACCTTGGAATCGAGGAGCCAGGAGTAAATCGATTAATTCGATCAGCATATAAACTATTGAATTTGGATACTTATTTCACTGCAGGAGTTAAAGAAGTTAGAGCTTGGACCATTAAAAAAGGAACTAAAGCTCCTCAAGCGGCTGCCGTTATTCACACCGATTTTGAGAAAGGTTTTATTCGAGCTGAGGTAATGAAGTACAAGGACTTTACAGAACTTGGATCAGAGGCAGCTGTGAAGGATGCTGGGAAATTGGGTGTTGAAGGAAAGGAATATGTCGTAGAAGATGGAGATATAATGCATTTCAGATTCAACGTCTAATTGAATTCAATTTCGTTAGATTCACTTTTTCCTTCTCGTGCCTTAATAATTGTGCAAAAATTACTATATCAAAATTGCTTTTTTTTCGTATGAGTTTTAATTAATGAAAGAAAGCAATAAAAATATACCATTGGAATTTCTTAGAAGGGAGAGGTATATTCTGGTCTTTTCTTTTTTTCTAAGTCTGTATTTATTACTCCAATTATTTAAGTTTCCAGACTTCAGAATTACTGATTTCTCAAATTTTTGGTTTGGTGAAGCAACAGAAAAAAATATTAGTATAAGCTCCAGAATTGGATATTTTTACCAAGGTATATTTGTTTTCGCAGGATTATTTGGAATCTTTTTTAGTTTTCTGAGCCTTCTACTCAATCGATTTAATCCAGAAAAAGACCATCTTAGATTTGCTTTTGGACTTGCCGGGCTTGGAAGTATTTTGGCCATTGGCAATGTATTCGGAGCAAAATCGGAGAACGTTACAGGACTTTTTTTGATTCTTTTTATAACCAATCTGTTTTTTAATTTAATTCGACAAAAATTCCGTTCGATAAGGGTTTTAAGTCAACCTATCGTCCAAATCTTGTTGATTTTCAATACTCTTTTGGCATATTCTGGGTTCGTTTATATTTTGAATATTAATGAGGAAAAGGTTTCAGGATCCTATGGTTGGTTGCTACTTTTTTTTGTTGTTATTTCTTTGTTGTTTCTTTTTTTTCAAAGGTCAAACGGGATTCGAAAGAGCCTCCTATTCTTTTTGCCTCTCGTTTGGATTCCTCTTTTCAGCTTTTTAAGTAGTGAAATCACTATAGCCCTAAAGTACAGTGGTAATCCATTAATCGATTATCAAATTATTTTCATTGCTTGTTTGATCTTATCGTTCATCATTTTCTTTTGGAGATTTAAAAGGAAAGTGAAAAAAATGTCTATTAAAAGTATGATTTCTAAGTATTATGCTTTCGGAATTATTTCTTTGCTTTCCATCTTTGCTATTTATCATCCAATAGTTGTTTATCCACTGGAATTGTTTGAATCCGCAAATATTGCCAATGCCCAAATGAGAATTTTTGAATTTGGTGAATTACCTGTGTTCGATTTTATGTCCTCTCACATGCTCTATGAACAATGGACGGGTTGGGTATATCATCTGATTCATGGTTATTCGAATGACTTTTCTTTTATGGCGTATTTCTTTTTGAACGAGTTTATTTTTCTACTTATCCTTTATTTTATTCTTAAGGAAATTTTTAATGAATCCCTACTAGCTTTAATTGCAATTTGTTGTTTGCCATTTTTGGGTGATTTATTTAATTCTGGTTTGCTCATTGGAATTCTTCCTGTTTTTTTCATTAAGAAATTGATGGAGGACCCTTCAATAAAAAATTATTTAAGGTTTTATGGTGTGCTATTGTTTTTATTCTTTTGGAAAATTGACGTTGGAGTAGCAAGTACCTTCGCATCATCTTTTCTACTCCTAATTTTATGGATGACTGGAAAAGTGGAGTTTAAGATTAAACAAGTACTTGTCTCATTTTTGATTGTTCTTGTTTTCCTCGGTTTGGCTCTGGGATTCTCTTTTCTAATTCGAAGTCCGGAATATATATTGGGAAATCTGGAAGCGGCTCTTCATTACATCAAAGCCTCTCAAGCTCATGGTTATAGCCGTATTGCTCATGGTTTTAATCAGGGATTTTATTTCCATTACTTTTTGATTCCATTATTCGCCGTTCTGTTGGTTCTGCTTTCAATAATAGAATTTAAAAAGAGTCGAAGAGGGGATAGGCTATCGATGACACATTTGTTTGGAATCTTTTTTATCCTTTTCTTTTTAGGGAACTTTCAAAGGGGATTAGTACGACATTCCTTTATGGACGGACTCGACTTTTACTGGTCATCTTATTTTTTTGTTGGTCTTGTTTTCTATTTAATTTATTGGTTTGGAAAAGAACAGAAAAGTAGGATTATTTGGATATTTTTTATCGGAAATGTCTTCCTTTTTCTCTCGTTTAAAGAATTTAATGTCAGTGAAAGAACGATGATGTTAGAGCGGGTAGTAAGTATTCCTTCACATTTAGGTTTTAAGGCACATTTGGTTGAAAGCCAATATTCAAATCGTGTTGAAATACCTGAGGAAGTTGAAAAAGAATATAAGCACATTGTAGAGTATTTGAAGAAAGAGTTAGTTTCTGAAGAGACGTTTTATGATTTTTCAAACACCCCTTTACTTTATTTTCTTACTTCAAAAAAACAACCATCCTATTTTTGTCAGAATCTCCAAAATACCGTCGATGATTTTCTACAATTAAAGCAGATTGGTCAATTAAAAAATGAAAAGGTTCCATTGCTTATCTATTCCAATGAACCCGCTAATTTTTGGGATAGAACGGATGATGTTGATAATAGTCTGAGGTATTATTTGCTAGCAGAATATTTTTTCCAAAATTACCAACCAGACACAATTGTAGATAACAAATGGGTTTGGAAAGAGAATCAAAATATGAGATTTAGAAATAAAATTGATTTTAAAGCAATTCGTCACTTGAATTATGGTAAATCTGCGGCTATTTGGTCAGAATTCTTAAATGGTAGAGAAGACTTGCTGGGAGAAGAGTATTTAATGGTTCCTAAGATCGATGATCAAGGAATCCACTATATATTGGAAATGGATCCTCAATTGCAGAGACAAACCAAAGCTGCGTTTCTTTCTTTTGAATTTGATCTAAGTTCTGAAATCTACCCAGAAGAAAATATTGAATGGGAAGTACGATTAATGCATGAAAATACGATAATTGGTAGTGCTCAATTCAAAATGTTTGAGAAAAGAGAGCGTTATATTATCCGACTTAGTAATTTTTATAATTGGTATCACGTTACTGTGGATTCAATTGAATTGATTACCAAGCCAGAACATCTGGGACGTATGCAGCTTAAATCGGTTAAGATTATTAAAGACAAGAGATTTGAAGGTTAGAACGCAAATAATATTGGACAAATATGTGGCAAAAAGTATTTCTTTTATGCTCAATTTTGTTGTTCGTCTTTTAGGGAAAATACTTAGGATCAACCATAATCTAGATCGGGATTTTAGTAAGATAGCAGTTTGTAAATTTAAGGGAATGGGAAGCATTTTGCAGGCTACTCCTATGCTTTTAGCTATCAGAGAAAAGTATCCAGAGGCAAAAATCATTTTCGTAAGTACAAAGTCGAATTTGGCTATTCTACAAAAAATCAAAGTCATAGATCAAATTGTAGTTGTGGATGATTCCGGGTTTTTAAAATTTGTTGGAAGCAATATTTCAGCACTTTTTACACTTATCCGAATACGCCCTCAAATTTATTTTGACCTTGAGATTTATTCAGATTACAGTACACTCTTTACACTGTTTACTTTGTCTGTAAATCGAGTTGGATTTTATCTAAGGTCCAGTAGTTTCCGAATGGGGATTTACACACATATGATGCTGTTTAATTCTAGAGCACCCATTTCTAAAGTTTATCTTCAAGCTTCAAAATTAATTGGTTGCTCAGATAAAAATGATAATCTATATCCTTTTCTCAAAGAGGATTTAGGTGAGCCAATTATCAATCAAAAGTACATTGTTGTGAATCCTAATGCATCTGATTTAAGGTTGGAGAGGAGATGGGATGCGAAAAACTATATTCATTTGATTCAAAAGATTTTAGATAAAAATAAAGATATCATTGTGGCTCTCATCGGTTCAAAAGGGGAAGCTCCATATTCCGAGAAGATTGCAATAGAAGTGAAGAGTGAACGATGTGTAAACTATGCAGGAAAAACCAATATTGATGGTCTAATAAATTTAATTGCCAACGCGGAGATGATGATTTCCAATGATACCGGTCCCATGCACATTGCTTTTTGCACAAATACACCTATCATAGCACTATTTGGGCCTTGTTCACCAGAACAGTATGGCGTTTCTAACCAAGTTTACACTATTTACAAACCAGTGTATTGTTCACCATGCGTACATGATTTCGAAACTCCTCCGTGTAAAGGAAAAAATGTCTGTATGCAAATTATAGAAATGAACGAAGTATTTCATTTATTTGAAGAGGTAATGTATCAGAATAAGAAGCCAAGAAATCCAGTAGATACCTTTATTTATTCATCGAAGGGCGGGATATTGGGTGAAATCGGTAGATAGGTCAGTTTGTCTCCAGTAAAACAAGATATTGGGGAATCTGTAAAATACTCAATATGAACAAATTGTTAAACTTTTATAAAAAAGCATCCAAGATCTGGAACGAATGAGTATTTTTGCACCAAATTTTAATGTAAGGTGTTCATAATGAGAAAATTTAAAGCCCTAGTATTACTGTTCATCGTTTTGCCTTTTTCAGTAAATGCACAGGAAAAAGAGGAGAAAGAATCAGATTTAGCACCCGCGATCGATATTTTCTTTAACGAATTTACAACATCCATCAACATGACCATGGTTCAAGATGGAAATACACACAATGGAATCGGTGGAGGAGTTGGGATTTATCGTATTTGGAGAAACAATAAAATTGTCAATATTGTCAATGGAATAGAATACAATTATTCCTCCATGAAAAAAGACCAGATTTATGAAGGGAGTACTTATGCCTACTACAACGACGTAAAATATGGAATGCATAATATTTCTATTCCTGTTCTGGTAAGATGCAGTTTTGGAGAGCGAACAAAGCTATTTACAGAAGCGGGTGGATTTATGGATTTTACTGTAGGAGCAAATCGGAAGGGAGTGTACAAAACGACAACAGACGAGGGTGCTCCTTTAGATATCACTGTGAATGAAAATGCCAATTTGAATTATTTCAATTATGGTTTTTCTGCAGGAGTTGGAGCACGTATTCCAGTTAAAGGAGTTGATCTTTTACTTAAGGTAGATTATAAATTTGGGGTTCGTGATCTCTACAAATTCGATGAAAAATTTAATAACCGTTATTTGAGATTCTCATTTGGAGTGAATCTGAAATAAGAATAGATATAAAAAAAATGAAAGCCTCTTCATTTCTGGAAGGGGCTTTTTTATTGATTTTTACTCTACTGAAAATTAGTTGGGTAATTTTATATATCCTTATAAAAAGCATATTTTTATCCCAATCATAAATATAATATGCATGAGTATTGAGAATTTAGCAAAAGGAATAGTTAAAGGAGAAAATGGGATTTATCAATCTAAATCTAAGAGTATAATTTCTTATCCTGAAGAAGGTAATTCTGATTTCATGCAAATTGAAGAGAATAGCTTTTGGTTTAGACATCGAAACAATTTAATAGCAGAATGTGTTCAGAAGTATAGTCCGAAAGATCTATTTTTCGATATAGGAGGAGGGAATGGTTTTGTTTCCAAAAGACTTCAGGAAGAAGGTGTTGATGTAGTTTTGGTGGAACCTGGAGAATCAGGGGCGATTAATGCAAAAAGTAGAGGCGTTGAAAATGTACTTTGCTCTACTTTGGAAGATGCTTTGTTTTCAGAAAACAGTATAGGTTCGGTTGGATTATTTGATGTCGTGGAGCATATCGAAGACGATCTAAGTTTTATGCAAAATATACATTCTTTCATGAAGTCTGGGAGTCATGTTTACATCACAGTCCCTGCCTATAATTTTTGTTGGTCTAATGAAGACGATGATGCTGGTCACTATAGAAGATATACAGTTGGAGACATGAAAGAATTACTCCTTAAATCTGGTTTTGAAATTACTTTTGCAACCTACATCTTTTCAATTTTACCCTTTCCAGTTTATATTTTCAGAACCATCCCTAGTAAGCTTGGTTTGAATAAGAATTCAAATGATTTAGAGAAGCATCAGAATGAACATAAAGACAAAACTGGATTTGTTAACAACATGTTACAAAAAATTTGGGATTGGGAATTATCCAGAATCAAAAATGAAAAATCAATTTCCATGGGAGGAAGTTGTTTCGTTATTGCAAAAAAGAAATAAATAATAGTTATATAAAATCAAATTGAATTTCGGTCAATTCTGCAAACTGAAATTAAATTGTTATTTTAATGCTCAATCAACCATGAAAAAAATCACAATTAGGTCGAGGAATTTTACTTATGAAAAATTTAATACTCATTCTAATCTTATTTCCCTTATCTAGTATTGCCCAAATTTCGGAAGAAGATCAAACAAAAATTGATTCGATTCAGGAAGTGATACGAAAGTCTAATTCAGATACTTCCAAGGTGAATGGATGGTTGGCCATGGCAAAAATCTATAGGAAATCAAATCCCGACAAGACCAAAGAACTGAATCAAAAAGTGATTGATTTTTCAAAAGAGAAGCTCAGTGTAACCTCGGGAAAAGTGAAAGAATTTTTTCTAAAATCAGAGACCTCAGCGCTCAGTTCCATTGGTGATTTGAACCGAGGAAAAGGTGATTATCCTAAAGCTCTAGAATTTTATAATGAGGCATTGAAAATTCACCAGGAAATGAAGGATCCAAAATTGATCGCAGGCACTTACAATAATATCGGAATCGTATACGGAATTCAAGCCAATTATGATGAGTGCAAAAAATACATGCTGAAGAGTTTGGAGATTTATGAAAAGATGAATGATCAAGATGGGATTGCCAATTCAAATAATAATTTGGGTAATATCCACTATTATCAAGGAGATTACAAGCCCGCTATTGATTATTGGATAAAAAGTTTGAAATATAAGGAAGCGAACGGTGAAAAGCTTGGGATGGCAAATACCTTGAATAACATCGGGAATATATATAGAGATCTAAAAGACTATGAAAAGGCGATCGAGTATTATTCCAGAAGTATGAAAATTTATGAAGAATTGAAGGATGAAAGTGGGATTGGAGTTTGTTCTTATAATATGGGGAATATCTATCAGGAAATGGGCGAAAAGGCCAAAGCATTAAAGTCTTTGTCTCAAAGCCTTGAAATTCATGAAAAGCTTGGAAACAAAAGAGGAATTGCAGATGCAATGAATGGCATAGGAGGAATCTATAAGGAAAGAGCAGATTATGATAATGCAATGAAATATTACCAAAATGCGCTAGAATTGCATGAAGAAATTGGAGGTCAAAAAGGGATAGCCGTTTCTCTAAATAATTTGGCAGACATCTATCTTAGTAAAGGGAATTACAGTACAGCATTGAGTTTTGCACAAAGATCTTTATCGATAGCTAAGGAAATTGGTTCATTACAAAAGATCCGAGATGTAGCTAAAACACTCTGGCAAGTTCATAAAAAATTAGGTAATACAAATGAAGCACTTAAAATGCATGAACTTTTTACAGATTCTAAAGACAGCTTAATTAGTGAAGAGAATCGAATGGAGATTATACGTCAAGAATATGAATACCAATACAACAAGCAATTTACAAAAGACAGTATTCGAGCAGCTGAAGAATCTCGGATAAAAGACATGGAATTGGCCGCGGAAAAGGCTGAAAAAGACAAACTTGAAGTTGAAAACCAACAACAACAGCAGCAAAAATACTTTCTATTCGGAGGATTGGCTCTTGCCTTGGTTTTAGGAGGACTCATCTACAATAGGTTTCGACTGACGAGTCGGCAAAAGGCAATTATTGAAGATCAAAAGTTCAAAGTGGATGAGGCTTATGTAGAATTGGAAACCAAGAACAAGGAAATCCTGGATTCGATCAACTATGCAAAAAGAATTCAGTATGCAATATTACCTCCACAGCAAAGAGTAAGACAATATTTAGCTGATTCTTTCATTTTTTACAAACCAAAAGATATTGTAGCTGGAGATTTTTATTGGTTGGAATATAAGTCGGGTAGTATACTTTTTGCTGCTTGTGATTGTACGGGGCATGGTGTACCCGGGGCAATGGTTTCGGTAGTTTGCAATAATGGATTGAATAGAGCAGTGCGCGAACATGGTTTGACAGATCCTGGTAAAATTTTGGATAAAACGCGGGCGATTGTGATTGAAGAATTTGCAAAATCAGAGCTAAGCAAAGAAGGTCATTCAGAATCCATTGATGATGGAATGGATATTGCCCTGGTTTCTTTGGAAGATGATTCGAATTCGGAAGGGAAGAAATCCTTGCTACGATATGCAGGAGCGCACAACCCATTGTGGATTGTTAGGGCAAATCCTTTTGATCAACAAGCTTTTTTACAGGATTTGTCAAAAAGCACTAAAGATCGGGTTCAATTTTATTCAGGAGATGCATTTACATTGATTGAAGTGAAACCGGATAAACAACCAATAGGAAAATTCGATCATCAAGTTCCTTACCAGACCCATCAAATTGAATTGTTTCAGGGAGATACAATATATGTTTTTAGCGACGGCTATGTAGATCAGTTTGGTGGAGATCAGAAAAAGCCAGGAGGAAAGAAATTTAAAACTACACATTTTAAAAAGTTTCTTTTAACTATTCAAAAAGAGAGTATGCAAAAACAAGGGGAGTTGGTAGAAGAAACCTTTGAACGCTGGAAAGGTGTATACGAACAAGTGGATGATGTTTGTGTAATCGGAGTGAGGCTGTAATTAGAATAATAAGTTTTTAACTGAGCTTAAATTGCAAAATAAAAATGTATATGGCTTTGATCGTGCAAAGGGAAAATCGACAAGCTAATTCTAGTTCTATTTTATAAATTATTTCATGCTAACAGATATTTTAGAAAGATCAAAGGAGGAACAAGAAATCATTGGACTATGGACTTATGATGATGAAGATGGTTTTTGGTCTGGATACGTGGTTGATTTCAATGAAGAAATGGTTGTTTTTAAGCATTTTACAAAGTATGGAAAGTCGGATGGAATCATTATTGAAAGTATGCAAAATATAGCATCCATAGACTTCAATGATGATTACTCGAAATGTATGGCCTACATAATCAAAAATGCAGAAAAATTAGAACTTCAAGAGGATATTCAACTTAATATAAAAGATATTGAAAATTGGCATCATGAAGTGCTAGCAGACCAAATTGCAAATCCGAACAGGATTGTCAGAATGATAATGGAATCCGATGAAACTTACTGTGGACTTGTAGAATGGGTCGACGACGAAAATCTAGTAATTCGTTTAATTGATAAGGAAGGGCAAGACGAAGGAAATACCTTGTTTCGATTGGAAGACATAAAAACGTTAAGAATAAATGATCTCGAAAATCGTCGAAGATTACTCTTATACAATTGGAAGCATCAGAGAATTTAGAGCATCAATTTTATTTGAAAAAGAACAAAAGTTACCTAAATAAAAAAAAGCCCCTAAAAGATGAAGGGGCTTTTTATTTATAATGAAAATGACTAAAATTCTTTCTCTATTTGTTCCATATCCATTGCCATGTCATTTTGCATCGCATTCATTGCTTTAGTGATTCCATCAATGATTTGGATAAGAATATTTGAAGATTTGTCTGTGGTTTCTAAAACGTATTCAAATTTGGAAGCATTTCCATGACCGTATGCTTTGTCAAACATTCCAACAATTTCAGCAGCTTCTGGAGAACCAGCTTCAATTGCAGCTTTAACCATAGGATTAGAAACAAGAGCTTTGAAATCCAAGTAGTAGTTGATTGGTGAACTTAAGATATTTGATTGATCCCCAAGTTCCACAATTCCACTTGTTCCTCCCGCAACAGCAGCAAGAAATTCTTTATCCGTGTTGATCAAAGCATAACCTTCACCAAACATGATATTCATGCCGTCTTTAGAGTAAATTCCATCTGCACCTTTCTGGATTTTGTCTTGCGGAAGAATTCCTTCAGCTTTTGCTGCATCTGTAAGTCCAAGATAGAAACCAACCTTAGGCATTTCACCCTCATTCATTTGACCGTTATATGCGAAAGCCATTTTACCAGAGAACAATCCCATAATATCATCAAATGTTAAACCGATTTCTGCCAAATCACTGTTTAGTTTAGCCATCTGCTCCTCTTGAACAAAAGGTTTTGCTAATTTCCAAACTTTTGCCCAATCCATATTCATCGAGAACATTCCAATTGGATTGTTAGCAACTTTACCAAGAATATCTTTTCCAAGACCGGCATCAGCAAAAACAGCAAAATCGTCTCCAGCCTTTTCAGCAATATCGTTGAAAATAGTAGTAGTTAATTTTCCGTTTTCAAAGTTGATATCCACAACTGTAGAAGCCCCTTTGTACATGTCCATATATTTCGATACATCTACTTTTCCAGTAGGAAGATCCATATTTTCCATCATTTTGCTGTAAACGGACATAAAATTGCCCATATCCATAAACAAGGAGATATCCGATGCCGTATTAATTGAATTGCTCAGCAAAGAATTCATTTCTGAATTGCTGTTTTCTAGAGCTGATTTCATCATATCCATAGCCTTGCCTTCTGCATCAGCAGTAACAATAAGAGCATCATCAGAATAAGCTAAAACAGCTTGACCACCTAGA